>BAYV01000016.1 GCA_000710935.1 Iodidimonas nitroreducens
AAAGAACCCGCCGGCGGTTCTGGTCATCGATTCCATCCAGACCGTGTTTTCCGATCAGCTCGATTCCGCGCCGGGAACCGTGGCTCAGGTGCGCGCCTCGGCCGCGGAATTGATCGCCTATGCCAAAAGCCGTGGAACCATCATGCTGATCGTGGGCCATGTCACCAAGGATGGGCAGATCGCCGGCCCCCGGGTTTTGGAGCATATGGTTGATACCGTGCTTTATTTCGAAGGCGAACGCGGCCATCAATATCGCATTTTGCGCAGTGTCAAAAACCGTTTTGGCGGCACGGACGAGATCGGCGTTTTTGAAATGACCGGCATCGGGCTATCGGAAGTTTCCAATCCTTCGCAGCTTTTTTTGTCGGATCGCGCGTCCGCCGTGGCGGGGTCGGCGGTTTTTGCCGGCATTGAAGGATCGCGCCCTTTGCTGGTGGAAATTCAGGCGCTGGTGGCGTCCAATTCTGCGGCCAACCCAAGGCGCGCGGTGGTGGGCTGGGATTCCGGGCGTTTGGCGATGATCCTGGCTGTTCTCGATGCCCGCTGCGGGCTGGGCTTATCGGGATCGGATATTTATCTCAATGTGGCGGGCGGACTGAAGGTGGGCGAACCCGCGGCGGATATGGCGGTGGCAGCAGCCCTGATTTCATCCATGTCGGGGGTGCCTGTGCCGCAGGAAACGGTCATTTTCGGTGAAATCAGCCTGTCGGGGGATGTGCGCCCGGTAACCCAGGCCGAAGCCCGCCTTAAAGAAGCCGAAAAGCTGGGCTTTACCAAAGCCCTGATCCCCAACGGCACCAAGGCGGGGGCAACGGGCCTTTGCATCGAGAATTTCGGGCGTTTGCATGAACTGGTCGATCTGTTTGCCCCCGATGAACGGGCTTTGCATCTTGCTTAATCGAGCACTGGACAAGGGCGGTTTTTTCAGGCCACAAAGGCGGAAGGAAACAGAGATGAGGCCTGCAAAAATCCTTGGTGCATTGAAATGAGGACGCCATGTCGGAATCGATGACGGCATTCGATATATTGGTTCTGATTGTGATGGCGGGCTTTTTCCTTTATGCCATCTTTCGCGGTTTCACCACGATGCTGCTCTCTGTTCTGGCCTGGATCGGGGCCATATTGATCACCCTTTATGCCATGCCCATGGTATCGCGCTTTGCCCGCGACCTGATCGAGCCACCCACCCTGGCCGATTTCATCGCCCTGCCCGTTTTGTTCATCGCAAGCCTTGTCATCCTCAAGATCGTGGCCAATTTCATTGGCGGGCGGGTGCGCTCGGGCCCTGTGGGGTTTCTTGATCGTTCCCTTGGTGCGGCTTTGGGCCTGATTTTGGGGGCGATCCTGATTTCTTCCACCTATCTGTTTTTTTCCGCCACCCTTGGGGAAAAGCGCTATCCCGATTGGGTGCAACAGGCGCGCTTCAAGCCCATCGTTGCCTATGGAGCCACCATGGTGGCAAAAACCGGGCCGGAAATTTTTCGCACAGTGGAACAAGATCGAACCGGCGAGGCGCTGTTGCAGCAGATGCGCAAAAGCTATGATAGCGGAAGCCAGCGCCTGCGCGATGTGGTTGAACCGGCTTATGAAGATGCCCAAAGACAGATGATGAACCAAAAGCTCGAAGAATTGCTGAAATCACAAGACGATACGCCAAATTCAAAGCCGGAACCCAAAAAGCCATAGCCCGATTTGATGTAATTTTTGCAGGGAAACGGCTTTTCACCGGCAGGCTCTGGGCGTATAGGAAGGCACAGAATGGATCTTGAAGCCAAACGGGATCGGCTTAGGTCTGGAACAGTCAAGCCTGCTTTAAGGGCAGCTCATTCGGGATCAGATCAAGACATGAGCCAATCGCCGCATAAAGCTCCCCTCATCACCTCGCCTTTTGATGATGATAAGCTGCATGAAGAATGCGGCGTCTTTGGGATCATCGGCACCGAAGATGCCGCCGCCCATACGGCATTGGGCCTTCATGCCCTGCAGCATCGCGGGCAGGAAGCGGCGGGGATCACCGCTTTTGATGGCACGCATTTCGTTTCCCAACGTCAATTGGGCCATGTTGCCGATAATTTTACCAGCCAAAAGCTGATCGATACCTTGAAAGGCCACAGCGCCATCGGGCATGTGCGCTATTCCACGGCGGGCGGCAGTTCCATGCGCAATGTGCAGCCGCTTTTTGCCGATCTGGCCACCGGTGGTTTTGCGGTTTCGCATAATGGCAATCTTACCAATGCCTGGCATCTGCGTCGGCAACTCGTGCGTCATGGCTCGATCTTTCAATCTACCTCCGATAGCGAAGTGATCATTCATCTGGTTGCCACATCCACTTATCGCTCCCTTTATGACAAGCTGATCGATGCCTTGCGCAAGATCGAAGGGGCCTATTCCCTTGTCATCCTCACCCGCGATGGGCTGTTTGGGATGCGCGATCCTTTGGGGGTGCGCCCGCTGGTGATGGGCAAGCTGGGGGATTCCCATATTCTGTGCTCGGAAACCTGCGCCCTCGATATTTTAGGGGCGCATTATGTGCGCGAAATCGAACCGGGGGAAATCGTCATCATCAGTGGTGAGGGAAGCGGCCAAACCGTTAAATCCATCAAGCCTTTCGCTCCGCAAAATCCCCGCCCCTGTATTTTCGAGCATGTTTATTTCTCGCGGCCCGATAGCCTTGTGGATGGCCTTTCGGTTTATGATGTGCGCAAACGCATCGGGGCCGAATTGGCACGCGAAGCCCCCGTGGATGCCGATGTGGTGATCCCGGTTCCCGATTCCGGGGTGCCGGCGGCCATTGGCTATGCAGCGCAATCTGGCATTCCCTTTGAACTGGGGATCATTCGCAATCATTATGTGGGCCGCACCTTTATCGAGCCATCGGATCATATCCGCCATTTGGGGGTTCGGTTAAAGCACAATGCCAATCGCTGGCAAATCGAAGGCAAGCGCGTCATTCTGGTTGATGATTCCATCGTTCGCGGCACTACATCGCTCAAAATCGTTGATATGGTGCGGCAAGCGGGCGCGCGTGAGGTGCATATGCGGATCGCCAGCCCACCCACACGCCATAGCTGCTTTTATGGGGTCGATACCCCCGAACGTTCAAAGCTTTTGGCCGCCCGCATGGATATCGATGCCATGCGCGATTATATCCATGCCGATTCTCTGGCTTTCGTTTCCATCGATGGCCTTTATCATGCCTGTCTTCTTCCCGAAGGCCGTAATAACCAACAGCCACAATATTGCGATGCCTGCTTTAGCGGGGATTATCCAACGCATCTGACCGATCAGGAAAATGATCGCGATCAGGAACTTGCGTTATTTGTGGCCCCCTGAAACCAGCGGATAGCAAAAATGGCTTTATTAAAAGATCGGATTGCCGTCGTTACCGGCGCTTCACGGGGGATCGGCTATGCCGTTGCCAAAGCTTTGGCCGCCCAAGGGGCGCATATCGTTGCTTTGGCGCGGCCCCGCAGCGTGGGCGCTTTGGAAGAACTGGATGATGACATCCGCGCGATGGGCGGCTCGGTAACGCTCACGCCTCTTGATCTCACAGATTATGAGGGGATCGATCGTTTGGGGGCTGCCCTTTATGAACGCTGGGGAAAGCTGGATATTCTGGTGGGCAATGCCGGGCTTTTGGGGTCGCTTTCACCCCTTGGTCATCTCGCTCCCAAGGAATGGGATGAGGTGATGGCCGTGAATGTGACCGCCAATTGGCGCCTGATCCGCAGCCTTGATCCGCTTTTGCGGCAATCGGATGCCGGGCGCGCCCTGTTTGTCACATCAGGGGCCGCGCACAAGGCTGTGCCTTATTGGGGGCTTTATGCCACAACCAAGGCCGCCTTGGAAAAAATGGTTGAAATCTATGCCGCAGAATGTGCCAAAACGGCGGTCAGGGTCAATCTGATCGATCCCGGCCCGATCCGCACCGGTATGCGGGCGAAAGCCTTTCCCGGTGAAGATCCTGAAACCCTGGCAAAACCGGCTGATATCGCGCCGCTTTTTCTGGAAATGCTCCGCCCTGATTATCAGGAAAACGGGGACATGGTCCATTTCAAGGAATGGAAAACACGCCCCCGCCAAAAGGCTTAATTGGATGGGGTGGCCGCAAAGCTATAGGGGCCACCGGCTTTCAGAGCGCGGATATAAGCCGGGCGCTTTTGGATGCGGGCGACATAGCCGCTCAGATTCGGGCGTTCTTTCAGCCGTCCACTGCTTTGGGCGATTTCGGCAATGAAAATCAGCATGAAATCAGCCGCGCTCAGATCATCGCCCATGATAAAATCGCGGCCTTCCAGTGCTGCCTCAAGATAATCAAGCACATTATTGATTTCGCTGTTTATTCTTGGCCCCAAAGGCGCACCTGCTTCGCCCAATTTTCCCACATATAACCCCAAAAGGAACGGCAGGATGGCCGATCCTTCAGCAAAATGCAGCCATTGCTGATGCGCCCAATGATCAGGATGATCGGTTTTAGGGATCAGCGCGCCCTGGCCATAAAGCTGGGCCAGATAGTCAACGATGGCCGCCGATTCAGCGATAACCAGATCGCCATCTTCGATCACCGGGGATTTTCCCAAAGGATGGATGGCTTTTAATCCTGCGGGGGCAAAGCGAGTTTCCGCATCCCGGGTCCAATGCTGGATTTCATATTCAGCCCCCAATTCTTCAAGCAGCCATAAAATCCGCTGCGAGCGGGATTCATTGAGATGATGGACCTTAATCATATTAAACCTTTCAAAGTGTTTGTTGATTTTGAAAAAACATCAGATAAACCAAACGGCCAGACACAACATCCCAGCCCACTGTTAGTTCAGCCCCAATCCTCATCATGATCGGGGGGCAGTTTGATCACCAGCCCATCATAATCCGGCCCGGTGATGATCTGGCAGCCCAGTCTTGATGTTGGGGTGACACCCGGCGTCAGATCAAGCAGATCTTCTTCATCCTCACTCATGGGCGGTAATCTGGAAAAATCCTGTGGAGAAAAGATCATATGGCATGTGGAGCAGGCAAGATTGCCGCCACAGGCCCCCTCTACATCCACGCCAAATAGATGCGCCAGCTTCATCAATGAGATCCCGATGGGCGCATCCACCTTTCTGTGGGATTGACCATCCCTGCCCATAAAGATGATCTCGATATGATCCGGCTTCATGGTCATTGATTGCGATCCCCGCTTTTGAGACCCCCCAATTCATCAATCACGTGATTGATCGTTTCGCATGCGAAATCAACCTCATCGATGCTTGTGGTCCGGCCAAAGCCAAAGCGGATCGAGGATAAACTCTCGGCACGCGAACGCCCGATGGCGCGGAGCACATAGGATGGCCCCGATGTGGCCGAGGCACAGGCCGCCCCCGATGACACCGCCAGATCGCGCAGGCCAGACAATAACCGATCCCCATCAATCCCGGGAAAGGAAAGATTGAGATTGCCCTCATAGCGCTTTTCCAGATCGCCATTGATCAAAATGCCCGGATGCGCCTGCCGCAATCCTTCAAAAAATCGTTGCGAAAGCCTGCGCACATGGCGGCGATCTTCGTCCATTTGTTGGGCTGCCACGCGGCTTGCCTCGCCCAATCCCACGCATAAAGCCGGGGATAAAGTGCCCGAGCGCACCCCTTCTTCCTGCCCACCCCCCGACATTTGCGGCACGAACCGCACCCGGGGCCGGGATCGCCGCATGAAAATCGCCCCCACCCCTTTGGGGCCATAGATCTTGTGGCCTGAAATGCTCAAAAGATCGATGTTCATCGCTTTGATATCAAGAGGGATTTTTCCAAACGCCTGGGCCGCATCACAATGGAAATAAACGCCTTTCCGATGGCACAGGGCCCCAATTTCGGCCAAAGGCTGGATCACCCCGATTTCATTATTCACTGCCATCACCGAAACAAGGGCGGTGCGATCCGTGATCAGGTCGGCCAGTTGATCCAGATCGATCAGGCCATCGCGCCCCACCGGCAACCATTTGACATGTGCGCCCCGGCGCTCCATCGCCAAAGCCGATTCCAGCACGCATTTATGTTCGGTCACCGGCACGATCAGTTCGGGCTTTACCGAAAGCATGGCCTCCATCACGCCTTTGATGGCCAGATTATTGGATTCCGTTGCCCCGGACGTGAAAAAAACCGCCCGGGGATCGGCCGCAATCACCTGCGCCACCGCCTTGCGGGCTTCATCGATGGCCGCAGCGGCTTCCCAGCCAAAACGATGGGTGGTGGAATGGGGATTGCCAAAACCTGCCTCAAACCCAGCCCCAAACCATGGCGTCATGGCCGCATACACCCGTTCATCAAGGGGTGTTGTGGCTTGAAAATCCAGATAGATCGGACGCTTCACAGGCATTTTACGGGTCCTGGCTTCATCAAACATGGCTCGCCCCCCTCATCTTACGCTTACAAGATCAGGTCATCGACATTGGGCGACGGGATCGGGCGCGATCATAAATCTTTTTCCACACAACCAAAAACCGTTCGATATCCTCCATCGTGTTTTGCACACCCATGCTGAGCCGGATCACCTCGCCACACGCCTGTGATGTGGCCCCCATGGCTTTCAACACATGGCTGGTCCGCACTTTTCCCGATGAGCAGGCCGCACCGGAACTGACCGCAATGCCCTCAAGATCAAAGCTCATCACCTGGGTTTCCGCAGATAAGCCGGGCATCCGAATGGCGCTGGTATTGGCAATCCTTTCCACCGCCCGGCCATAAATTTCAGCCTCTGGCGCGATTTCGGCCAGCCTTTGTTCCAGATAACTGCGCAGGGCGGCAATTCCCTTCATCGCACCCAATTGCTGGCGAGCGTGAAGGGCGGCGGCGCCAAAACTTGCGATAGCAGGAAAATTTTCCGTGCCCGATCGCCGCCCCTGTTCCTGCCCGCCCCCGGTGATGAGCGGCATCAGCCCCAAAGCGGGCCGCAGCCACAGGCAGCCCACACCTTTCAAGGCACCGATTTTATGGCCCGAAAAGCTGATGCAATCAGGGCCATCCGCCGCCCCCACATCAATGGGCAGGCGGCCCAGCCCCTGCACCGCATCGCAATGCAAAAGCCCGCCTGCCTCATGCACGATACGGGCGATGGCGGCGATGGGCTGGATCACGCCGGTTTCATTATTGGCCAGCATGATCGAGACGAGCGCAGGGCGGGATACTTCGGCCAAACATTGGCGCAAGGCCGCAAAATCGATCAAACCATCCTGATCCACCGGGCAAAGGGCCATCTGATTGCGTGTGACCCCATCAGCATCCAGCCGCCCATCCAGCGCTGAGGCTGCCGCCAGAACGCTTTCATGCTCGGTGGCATTGATGATCAGGGGGCGGAAGGCAGCCGCGTCCTTTGCCCCATCCGCATTTTTGGGCAAGCGCAGGCCGCGCAGGGCCAGATGATTGGCTTCGGTGCCGCCGGATGTGAAAATGACATCCTGTGGCCGCGCCGAAATGAGGGTTGCCACCTCGGCCCGTGCCTTTTCCAGCAGGCGCTTGGCTGCCCGCCCTTCATGATGCACAGAAGATGGATTGCCAACCAAAAGCATGGCACGCAGGGCCGCTTCACGGGCTTCAGGCAAAACCGGAGCCGTGGCATTATGATCAAGATAATGGCGTGTTGTTTTCATCCCTGTGAAATGGCATGTCATAAGCACGGTTTCAAAGCTAAAAAAACGATCCTGCCAATTCCAATGGTTGGCCTGCTGCTGCGCGATGGCTTGCGCCGGGGCACCACAGGGTTATATAAAGCGAGTTCGTTCCAGAGTCTGCGTGCTGGCACCCTGGTGATCATTGCCCGATCGGAGAGTACCCCAAACCTATGCCCGATGTTATTTTCAACGGTCCGGAGGGTCGGCTTGAAGGCCGTTACCAACCCGGAAAATCAGCCAATGCGCCTGTTGCGCTGATCCTGCACCCGCATCCGCAATTTGGCGGCACCATGAATAACAAGGTGGTGTATCATCTGTTTCATGCCTTTGCGCAGCGCGGATTTGCCACTTTGCGCTTTAATTTTCGCGGTGTTGGCCGCTCGCAGGGCGAATTTGATCAAGGCATTGGCGAGCTATCGGATGCCGCATCGGCACTGGATTGGCTGCAAACCTTTAATAGCGAAGCGCCCGCCACATGGGTTGCGGGCTTTTCTTTTGGTGCCTGGATTTCCATGCAGCTTTTGATGCGCCGCCCGGAAATTCAGGGCTTTATTTCTGTTGCGCCGCCCGCCGATAAATATGATTTCAGCTTTCTGGCACCCTGCCCTTCATCGGGGATCGTGGTGCAGGGCACGGCTGATGATATTGTCGCCCCCGCTGCCGTTCAAAAGCTGATCGAAAAGCTTAAGCAGCAAAAGGCCATTACCATCGATCAAGCCATCATCGAAGGCGGCGATCATTTTTTTGAAGGTAAGCTTGATCAGATGATCGGTGAAGTGAATCGCTATCTGGATAAGCGCCTGAGTTGAACCCGTGTGGCAGGATTGGCCATAAGATCATGAATGGGGGAACAGGCGCCCCCCGCTCATGGCTTTTGGCACGCCCGTGGTTTGGGGCCAGCTGATCGCCAAGCCCAGTTTGGATCGCACTGCCAGATAGGCAAAGGCTTCGGCTTCCAAAACATCGCCATTCCACCCAATCTGCTCCACGGGTTTTACCGGCACGGCCAGATGATCAGCAAGCTGGCGCATTAAGGTGCCATTATGCCGCCCACCCCCGGTGACATACCAGCCATCAACCGGATGGGGGAAATGCGCCCGCGCCTTGCCAATGGCGCGCACCGTAAAATCCGTGAGTGTGGCCGCACCATCCTCAGCCGATAGCCCCTTCAAAGATTGCAGGGAAAAGGCATCGCGATCCAAAGATTTGGGCGCAGGCCGCGCGAAAAACGGGTGGGCCATCAGGTCCTTGATGATCCCTTCATCCGAACGACCCTTAGCGGCCAGCCGCCCCCCTTTATCATAAGACACGCCCAAAGATTGCAACACCCAATCATCGATCAAAGCATTGCCGGGGCCGCAATCAAAGGCCATGATCCGCGCTTCATCCGCGCTATCGGGGTGATCCGGGCGCAAATCGAGCCAGGTTATATTTGCAACCCCGCCGATATTAAGGATCGCGACAAGCTGATCCTTGATCCGATCATCGGCACAGGCCCGAAATAGCGCCCGATGATAGGCCGGGACCAGCGGCGCGCCCTCGCCCCCGGCAACCACATCCCTGCTGCGGAAATCGGCCACCACATCGATCTGAGAAGCCCGCGCCAAAGCCCCGGCATCGCCGATCTGCCATGTCAGCCCGTTTTTGGGATCATGAAAAAGGGTGTGACCATGAAAGCCGATCAGATCGATTTCATCAGGTGCCAAGCATGACTTTTGCAAAAGCTTATCCACGGCATCTTGATGCGCCATGGTGATCCGGGCCTCGATGCTTGCCATTTCGGTTTTCACCTCAAATCCGCCTTGGCGGGCGCGCGCCACAGCTTGCGCCAGATCATGGCGCATTTCGGGTTCATAGGGCAAAAAACAGGAGGGACCGGTCCGCACCCAATCCTGACCATCGGTTTCGATGATCGCCGCATCGATGCCATCGCGGGATGTTCCGCTCATCAATCCAAGGGCGCGATAGGCTGCTGCGAGCTTTGTCATGTCCATTCCCTGCTGTGCATCGGCCAATTGCAACCGGCGCACAGGCCGTGCTAGATAACCGGGCTTTTTCGTTTACCCACCATCTTTGGCCCCAATGTCTGACAAGAATCAATCCTTATGACGAGCTATCAATCCGATCTCATGCGTGTTCTTGATGAACGCGGCTTTTTGTTTCAAAGCACCAATGATGTGGCCTTTGATGCTTTGGCCGCCCGCCAAAGCCTGCCTGCTTATATCGGCTTTGATTGCACCGCCCCGTCCTTGCATGTCGGCTCATTGGTGCAGATCATGATGCTGCGCTGGATTCAGAAAACGGGCCATAAGCCGATTGTTCTGATGGGGAGCGGCACCACCCGCATCGGCGATCCCACAGGCCGGGATGAAGCCCGTAAATTTCTGAGCCTTGAGGATATCAATAGCAATATGGCGGGGATCAAGCGGGTTTTTTCCCGCTTCATCGATTTTGATGACAGCCCCACCGGCGGGCTGATGGTTGATAATGCCGAATGGCTGGATGGTTTGGGTTATCTCAGCTTTTTGCGCGATGTGGGCCGCCATTTCACGATCAACAGAATGCTGAGTTTTGACTCGGTGAAGCTGCGGCTGGAACGCGAACAGCCCATGACCTTCCTCGAATTCAATTATATGATCCTACAGGCCTATGATTTTGCCGAACTCGCCAAGCGGCATGGCTGCCGCCTGCAATTGGGTGGCTCCGATCAATGGGGCAATATCATCAATGGCATTGAATTGAGCCGGCGCATGGATGGGCTTGAGCTTTATGGCATCACCAGCCCCCTGATCACCAAATCCGATGGCAGCAAAATGGGCAAAACCGCACAAGGGGCGGTGTGGCTTAATGAAGAGGCCCTTTCTGCCTATGATTATTATCAATTCTGGCGGAATGTTCCTGATGCCGATGTTGGCCGCTTCCTCCGCCTGTTTACCGAGCTTGATCTGGCCGAGATTGCAAAGCTTGAAGCCTTGGGCGGGGCGGAGATCAATGAAGCCAAGAAAATTCTGGCCTTTGAAGCCACGAGGCTGGCGCGCGGGGACGATGCCGCTGTGATGGCGCAAAATACTGCCACCCAAACTTTTGAGCAGGGCACATTGGCGGAGGGCCTGCCCCAAATCGTCATCGAGCCGGGGCGCCTCACCTCATCTGATGATCCTGCATCAACGGATGAGGGATTAAGCATCCTCGATCTTTATATCGAAGCCGGGCTAGCCCAATCGCGCAAGGAAGTGCGCCGCCTGATCAGCCAGGGCGGGGCGCGGCTCAATGATCAGCCCGTAGAGGACGAAAATTATCGGATTTCTGCCGATGATTTCGAGGATCATCAGCTTAAATTATCGGCGGGCAAAAAGCGCCATGCCCTCGTCATCCTGAAATCCTCCTGAAATTCTCTTCAGCCGGTCAGATGCAGCTTTATTGGGGCGGTTCGGCGCTTTCAAGGGCCGGATCAGCTTCCTCCCCATTTTTTGGCGGATTATTCAAAGGATCCAGGGGATCAAGCTCATCAAGCTCATCAAGGTCATCAGGCTCGATCCTGCCCTTGCTGCCCTCGAAGGGTTTGCGCAAAATCCCCGGCATGATCGCCGTCAACGCATTGACCGAAATATCGAGATCGGATGTGCGGCCCTTCACCCGATAAGACAAGGCAAACAACCCCCCCCCTGCCCGCCGGTGAACAATCCGCCAATCAGGGGAATATTGCCCAGAAAGGAATTGAACCGATAGGCAGGAACGATCACCCCATTGATATTGATGCGATCAAATTGTTCATCGATCTGCCCTTCCATGGTTAATCCAATACGCGGACCATTGGCAGAGGCCCCATCAATATCCACAATCCCGTTTTGCAGGCTGAAGGGCACCCGCATGTCATCAAAAACCAGCCCTCCCGGGCCGATATAGTCCTCCAGCCCGCTGCCCGCATCGCCCGAAAGAGTTTCATTCTGTGATTGATGAAGGGTTACATCGCTCAATCTGGCCTCGCCACTGGCTGCCAGATTCCCTTCAACAAGGGAAAGATCGGCGCGCATATCCAAAGCGCCCCCCTCGGCATTGGGAAAAATGCCCAGCCCCTTCAGTGTTTGTCCTGCATTGCCAGACGACAAAACAAGGCTTCGACCATCCTTATTGTCCGCTTTCCCATTATCCGCTGGCATCAGGCGCAGATATAAAGCCTCGTCATTCTGGGCTTCATCCTCCCCTGTTTTGGCCGATAGGTTCAAAGCCCGCACAATCTGCCCATCATGGCGGCCGGAAATAGCCAGATCATAAAAACTGATACCATCCAGCGCCACAAGCCTTTCCAGATCAAAGGCAAAGGATATGGCCTCTATCGGCTGCTCATCGGCTGTTTGTGCTGATGATTGGTCAGGCGAGCCTAAGCGCGCGCCCAAGGATTTCAAAAGCCCCCTTAAATCCAGGCTTTTCCCATCCACATCAAGGATATAGGCCTGATCCTTCATAGATAATCTGGCGCTGATATCGGTTTTACCCATGCGCCAAAGGGGAAAATCGGCGGATAGAAAACGACCATCTCCGGCCAGATCAATCGAACCGGAAAGCGCGCCATCCGGCGATTGCATCCTGATCTGTTCAAAATGGATTTGATCCTCATCACTGAAATCGATGGAAAAGCTTGATGTTGCGGCCATCTCGGCGGGCTTATGCCAGCCCAAAGGCTCCACCGCCAAAATCGCATCATCCAAATTCAGGGCCACCTGCCCCTTTTCGATTTCAGGGCCACGGCCTTGCAGGGTGATCTCGGCTTTACCCGTGCCGGAAAAATAGGGCGCAGGATCAAAAAACAGATTGGCCAAAATCGCGCGATCAAAAGATGATGTGATGGTAAAATCCGAAGACAAGGCCCCATCTTCGGCGCTAAAATTTTCCTTCCAGATGATATCAAGATCGGCCGCGCCCAGCCGAGCGGTGCCCGCAGCCTTCAGGCCATAGCGATCAATATGCAGATCAAGATTGCCGTCTTCTAAAGGTTTTTGGGCAAAAAGATCGGGGATCGCAAGCTTTTGCACAGTCGCCTGCACATCGATCCCCACATCATCCAAAGACAATTCTTTCACCAGCGGAAAATCAAGCTGCGCCACAAGCTGGCCATCACCTATCAGGCGATCCGCCTCTAAACCAAAAGACGTGGTATAGCCCAAGGGTTCATAATCGATCAGCCGCAGAATATCGGGAAGCGGGGCCTCAACTTTCAAAGCAATGCTGGCCATTTGTGGGCCGGGCTGATCAAAATCATAAAGATGCACCTGTGATCCAGCCACCGGCAAGCCATCAGCCGCGCCACCCTTGATCTGCAGCATCAGATCGCGCGCCGATAATGTGCCCTCGCCCGAAGCATCGAGGATGGGCGGCATCGGCCTTAAAACATGGGCCTCAAGTTTTTCAAATTTAAAATTGAGGCTGAATTGTTCATTGCTCAGGCTTTCGGCCTGCCAATCTGCGGCCTTGAGGTTCAAGATAAGATTGCCATCATGAAGGCGGCCTTTGGGCATATTCTCAGCGATCCAGCGCCGTGCTCCCGAGGACAGATCATTGGGCCAGTATTCGGCCAGATCCTGCACCCGCAATTGCGAAAATCCGCCTTTTAAATTGATTGCGGGCGGCCCTTTGCGGCCGGGCATAACCTGACCGGATAAAAATAATTCTGTTTGGGCAAAACGTGCCGAAAGGCCGGTCACCTCCAGCAATCGGCTTTTGCTGTCATATAAAAGCGATGCCGCCAATTCGTCAAAAGCCCGGGGCGCATCATACCATGGGCTGATCGCCAAAGCCCCACTACCCGCCCGCAGATCAAGCATGATCGCCAATGTTCGCTCGGGCTTTGCAGACAGATCAAGATGCAAATCCGTGCTCAGGGGCATCTCAAGACCAAGAAAAAACGCGAGTTTATCAATACCGCGCGCCAGAGCAGGCAAGCGCAGATCGGTCAAGCGGGCATCAAATTGGCGCCGGCCGTCCTTCCCGAAAACGCGACCTTCAAAGCTGATGGCACCGGCTGGACCCTTGTTATTCGCAATGATCTGGCCCTGCCCATTTACATTTAACTGAGCTTCTCCGGCCCGGCGAAATTGCAAGGCGGCATCGGGTATGGTCCAGATCACCCCGGATGGGCGTTCTTGCAATTCTATGTGCGCGCTTTTGATTTCCAATTGAACAAGGGAGGAAAAAGGGGCATCGGGGCTCACTTCATCCGTCAACTGATCAATCACCGTTTTCAAAAGCGCCGGCATTTCAAGATCGAGAGCACCATCATCAGCGTTTTTATCAGCGCTTTCAGCAACATCAGTCGCCCGGCTTTCGCCGCGCAAAAGGGCATCCAGCCTTTGCGCCGACCAGCCAATGCGCACATCGGCCTCTTCGATGATGATATTCAGCGGGCGAAATTGTCCCTGCAAAAGGGCGCTTGCCTCGCAATAAATGATCAACGATGGCAGCTTCGCATCATTTTCATCACCGGATTCGTCAACCAGGGACAGGGCTACATCCGATAAGGTAATTTCAAGGCGGTTTTCATCCCGGTTCCAAAAAAGCGCAGCCCGGGAAAAATCTACGGCAAAATCGGGATAGAGATCATTAATAAAAATCGCTGCTTGATCAGAAAAAGGTCCGAGCGAGAGAGGCTTCAAGCTCAATCTGATCATTAAGGCCGCAGCCCCCAGCGCAATCACCACAATCACAGCGATGATAAAAAAGGCGGTTGATTTCAGCCATCGGCGCACGCGGGTCTCTCCAGAACAGAACTTTCTATCAACTAAAATCATGGCCCTGATATGACCGGACTCCGAACGGGACTTGACCCGATCATGCCGATTTCCGCATTGTCTGATCCATGATTTTGCGATCAGATCAGGAAAAGAGCCAGATGCCTGCCATAGCACCCCCCTATGATCAGATCAAAGCGGCAGATGCATATGACGCGCTTTTGAAGACAAGCGATGATCCCAAAGATCTGGCCCTTTTGAAACAAGCCGAAACCAAAGCGCTGGTTCACGCCATGGCGGGCAACAGCCCCTTTCTGGCACGGCTCTTACAAATGTGCCCGGATGCTTTGCTAGCAATGCTATCCCTTGGCCCGGATGCGGCATGGACGGCACAGTATGAAGACGTGCGGCAACAGACATATTCGGCTGCAAATCTCGATCAACTGATGCAGTGCCTGCGGATCGCCAAAATGCGGATGGCCCTTTTGGTGGCGGCAGCCGATCTTTCGGGTCAGTGGGATTTAGGCAAAATCACCCGCGCCTTATCAGATTATGCTGATCTCTCCATCGAATCGGCGGTGCAGTTTCTTTTGCTCGATCGCATCCAGAAAGGTGAATTGAAAGCTGGGAACGATGGCGACAAACCCGAAAATTGCGGATATTTCGTGCTGGCCATGGGCAAGCTGGGAGCGCATGAACTTAATTATTCCAGCGATATCGATCTGATCGTTTTATATGACGAGGAAATCGCGCAAGCCACGGGCCCGCGTTCCCTATCTGATTGCATGATCAGGATCACCCAGGATCTGGTGCGGATTCTTGATGCCCGCACGGCTTATGGTTATGTGTTTCGCACCGATCTTCGGTTGCGGCCCGACCCCGGGGCCACATCCATTGCTTTATCGGTGGGGGCGGCGGAATCCTATTATCAAAGCCTTGCCCAGCCATGGGAGCGGGCCGCCATGATCAAGGCCCGGGTCTGTGCCGGTGATCGCAAGGCAGGCGCCGCCTATCTGCAAAGATTATCGCCGTTCATCTGGCGGCGTTCGATGGATTTTGCGGCCATTGAGGATATTCACCGCATCAAAAACCAGATCCATCGTCATCATCATCATGAAAAGGGCGCTTTCAGCCTCCCGGGATTTGATGTGAAGCTGGGTCGGGGCGGCATTCGTGAGATTGAATTTTTCACCCAGATCAATCAACTCATAGCCGGGGGCAGAAACCCTGCCTTACGCAGCAAAGCAACTCTGGAAACACTTGATCATCTGGTGCAGCACAACCGGATCAAGGCTATCGAGCGGGATGAACTGGCCCAGGCCTATCAATTTTTGCGGATGATCGAACATCGCCTGCAAATGATCCATGATGCGCAAACCCATAAAATTCCCGAGCAACCCGATGATCTGGCGCGAATCGCCTGTTTTTGTGGGTTCACATCCCCCGATGCTTTGCACAGCGCACTCAAAAATCATCTGGACCCTGTCAGCCGGCATTATGAAGCCCTATTGCCCGCCGGTGATGAAACGGAAGACAGTGGATATCCAAATGAGGCGGCGCTGCTATCCTTGCTCGAAGAGCTGGGCTTTGCCAATCCATCCGATATGGTGCAGGTGATCGACCGCTGGCAAAGGGGCCGCTATCGGGCCTTGAAAACGGCCCGGGCGCGCAAGCTTTTATCGCATTGCCTAAAGCCGCTTTTGGAAGCCTTTTCCGGCACCCAGCAGCCGGATCGCGCCCTCAGTCGATTTGATAGCTTCATCGCCCAACTGCCTGCGGGTGTTCAGATTTTCTCGCTCTTTCAATCGAATCCTTCGCTCTTTCGGCTGGTGGCGCGGATCATGGGAATCGCCCCCGCTTTAGCCGAAAACATGGCCCGCCATCCGCATCTGGTGGATGCGATCCTTGATCCCGATTTTTTTGCGCCCCTGCCCGATCAACAGGCCTTGCGCGCGGATCTGGAAACCGCCCTCAAAAGGGCGCGGGATTATCAGGATATTCTCGATATCGTGCGGCGCTGGACTGATGAGCGCAAATTTCAGCTTGGGGTGCAGGCGCTTGAAGCCATTTGCAATGTGCGTGAAACCAGCCTGTCGATGACCAATCTGGCCGATGCCGTGATGGAAACGCTGCTGCCCCGGGTTGTGGATCAGTATGCCGAGCGTTTCGGGCGTTTTCCCGGCGGGGCTTTAGGCATCGTGGCGATGGGAAAATATGGCGGCCGGGAATTGTCTTTCGGCTCTGATCTTGATCTGGTGTTTCTTTATGATGTGGCGGGCGATGCCCAACAATCCGACGGCCCGAGACAAGTGGGGCCCTCGCGCTATTTCAGCGGCCTGGGGCAAGCACTTTTAACCGCCTTCACGGCGCTAACATCCGAAGGGCGGCTATGGGAGGTGGATACCCGGCTGCGGCCATCGGGCAATGCGGGGCCACTGGTTGTCACCTTGAAAACCTTTGCCGATTATTATCGCGATGCCGCCTGGACATGGGAGCATATGGCCCTGACCCGGGCCCGGCTGGTGGCCACGCCCGATAGCATGGCCGATAATATCAGGCGCAACATTCACAGCACCCTCACCGCCGGCCATGATCCGAAGGCCCTGATGCCTGCGGTTTTTTCCATGCGGGAAAGGCTTGCCGCGCAATTTTCAACGGAAAATCCCTGGAGCCTGAAACATGTGCGGGGCGGGCTGATCGATATGGAGTTCATCATCCAATATCTGTTATTGCGCCATGGCCAAAAGCAGCAAACAATCTTCACCCCAAGGCTTGATGATTGCATCGATCATCTGATCGCCATCAAGGCGCTGACATCAGATGCTGGGGATAAGCTGAAAACGGCCCATGCCCATTTCCATGCCATCCAAAGCATCTTGCGATTGACCTTGACCGGCGAGCCTGATGAGCGCAGCTTTCCGCCCGAATTGCGCGCCGTGCTTGCCCGGGCAACCCAAGCCACGGATTTCGCACACACCCAAGAGCAATTAATGACCGGGCTTGCCGATGTGAAGCAAATTTATCATCATTATCTGGGTCAACACCGCCAAGCACAGGAAAGCGAGACAGTTTCATGACCGACAATCCATCCGCAACGGGCCCCGCAATCGGCGACAACGCCCCCGATTTTTCCCTGCCCGCAGATGGTGGAGACACTTTGCGCCTTGCCGATTTCAAGGGCCGGAAGCTGGTATTGTATTTCTACCCAAAGGACAACACCCCCGGCTGCACCACCGAAGCCAAGGATTTCAGCCGCCTCAAAGCGGAATTCGATGCCGCCGATACAGTGGTTCTTGGCGTTTCAAAAGATTCCGTCAAAAAGCATGACAATTTCATTGCCAAGCAGGATCTTAAAATCCGGCTCTTATCAGATGAAAAGGGCGATCTGTGCGAACGCTATGGCGTATGGCAGGAAAAACAGATGTACGGCCGCAGCTATATGGGCATCAACAGATCGAGCTTTCTGATCGACCGGGAGGGCAAAATTGCCCATCTCTGGCCCAAGGTGAAGGTAAAGGGCCATGCCGATGAGGTTCTGGCCGCCTGCCAATCCTTAGCTTGATTATGGCCTTGGCGTGATGATGGCCTTAGCGTGATGATGGCCTTAGCGTGATGATGGCTTTGGTGTGATCGCATGTTTAATTCCGCAATGACGAATGCGCCGACCCAAACTCTGGGGGCCATGGCGGCTCAGGTGCTGGGCTGTGATGATGCCATCCTGAAAGCCCGCAAAAGCCGGGAAGCCGCCAGCCTGTGGCAAGCCGGTGCGCTGGTGGCATCCTTTCCCAAAGCCCTGCCCGCCCGCCCCGGTCGACCGCAAAAACCGCAGCTTTTGCCACCCGGTGAAATGCCCCGCAGGCGCAAAGCCGGAAGCCTTGCCACCCGCATCGCCCTGCTTCATGCCGTGGCCCATATCGAATTGAATGCCATCGATCTCGCCTGGGATCTGATTGCCCGTTTTGGCGCGGATATGCCCCGTGATTTTCTGGATGATTGGGTGGGGGTTGCCGATGATGAAGCCCGCCATTTCATGCTGATATCAGATCGTTTGATCGCTTATGGCTCGGCTTATGGCGAGCTGCCCGCCCATGATGGGCTGTGGGAGGCGGCCATCAACACTGCGGATTGTTTTGAAGCCCGCCTTGCGGTGGTGCCTTTGGTTTTGGAGGCACGGGGCCTTGATGTCACCCCATCCATGATTGCGCGGTTCCAATCCATGGGTGATTCGGAAAGCGTAGAAGCGCTTTCGACCATTTATCATGATGAAATCGGCCATGTGGCTGCAGGGGCGCGCTGGTTTCACTGGCACTGTGAAAGGCTTGGCCTTGATCCCGAAAAAAGCTTTCAATCCCTTGTCACCCGCTATTTTCGCGGTGCTTTAAAGCCGCCCTTTAATGTGGAAGCCCGCAGCAAAGCCGGGCTGGCAGAAAGCTTTTACCAGCCGCTGGCACCTCAAACCGCTGAAAAGCCTTGATCTTTGGGTATTTTGACGGTCATTTATATCAGGAACATGAATGAATTGAGAACAATTGCTTATCTTGTTAAGGCATTTGCAAATCATCTGCCCATAACATAAGGCTCTTGTGGCTTTCAGTTTCAGGCAAAGCAGAAATACAGTTCATAGGGATAGATCAGTCTTTTGCGTATCCACAAAGAGCATATCCTGCGTCAGGCAACGCAGCTTTTTGAGCGGGCATTTCCCGAACGCCAGATTTTTTTCCGTACCCGCGGCGAAGTGCGATTTGCGCGCCTGTCACCTTTGTTTCAGGCATCGGTTTCAGTGATCGCCCTTGGGCTCGTGGGCTGGACCTTGACCGCATCCATTTCCTATCTCACCGATGATAATCGGGTAGCCACCAAGCAACAGGAATTGAAATATGTCTCTCACGAGTTGAATTCCCTGCTGGTTGAATTGGAACGCCTGAAAAGCAGCGCCCTTGATCGGGCCGAGCGCCTGGAAGCCCGACAAAAATTTCTTGAAAAACTGGCCCCCTCAGCCACCCTGAAGGCGGCTGTTTCACAGCAATCTAATCAGGATGCAGCGGGCTATCCATTGCTCGATGGGCCGCTTGTGATGCGTCCTCCCCTTAATCTTCAAAACACGTCCGATGCCGCAGATGTGGGTATGGATAAAGCCCATGAAACCGACAAGGAACCGGCAGAGGACGACCTTTCATCGACCCAAGGTGATCGCCTGAATGAAAGCGCCCGTCTGAGACCTTCCGGCGCGCAGTGGAAAGCCGCTAATTTTGCAAATGCGGCGATGGGCGGATTGGTGATTTCCGACGCACAGGCCGCCCCAACGCTTGATCTCAGATCACGTCCTTCCTCGTCAGAGGCAGTCACATCTATTTCTGAAAGCTTTGATCTCATTATCGAAAAACTTGATCGGGTTGAGCGCAATCAGAATCGAAAGGCCCAAGCGCTGATCCTTGCCGAACAAGAAAATATCGAGCGCAGACATGAGGTGATCGCCAGTCTGGGTATTCCCTATGATGCTTTGCTCAAGAAAATGGAACCGCAAACCGGCACTGGCGGACCTTTTACGAGCGCCGACCCATCTATTTTTTCAAAAGTCTTTCAAAAACTTGGGGAATTGGTATTTCAACGCAGCCTGATCGATCAGGCAATCGCGAATATCCCATCCCATATCCCTGCGGCAAAATATTATATCAGCAGCCATTTCGGCGCCCGGATCGATCCTTTTCGTAAAAGCTGGGCGGATCATTCCGGCCTTGATATGGCGGGCTGGCGGGGCGAGCCGATCATGGCCGCCGCCGCCGGAACCGTGGTCACTTCTAGGCGCAAGCCGGCTTATGGGCTGATGGTGGAAATTGATCATGGCAATGGTTTTCGGACACGTTATGGCCATATGCGCAGTTTAAGCGTAAATTCCGGGGAAATCGTCAAACCCGGTCAGAAGATTGGTGAAATGGGATCAACAGGTCGATCAACAAGTACGCATCTGCATTGGGAAGTCTGGTTCAATGGTGCTCTTGTCGATCCCTTGCCCTTTATTGAGGCCGCTCTCGATGTTCAAGCGCTCCAGCAAGGCAGATATGAAGAAAATTGATCCAGTACCCAATGGAAAACGGGACAGCAGCCTATCGGGGGCCCCCTCGATTATCAGCAAGGCTGTTGAGATTCTGGGCAATATCGATAGCCCGGGTGAAATTCAGCTCGATGGCAATATCAAGGGTGATGTGACCTGCGATTCTTTGACCGTGGGGGATTGCGGCAGTATTTTGGGCACCATCCGGGCTTCGACTGTGACCATCAGGGGCACTGTGGATGGTGAAATTCGCGGCCATGCCGTGCGGCTTGAAAAAACGGCCCATGTTACGGGCGATATTTTGCATCAATCTTTATCTGTTGAGGCCGGTGCGAAATTATCCGGCAAGATCGTGCATGTGGATAATCCGCTGAAAGAAGAAACCGCAAGCAAGGCCGATCCCGTTGAACAGCCTGAGCCTCAATCAGCCAGCAATGAAGGGGACTTACGCCCTGCGGATCGCCAGACAGATCGCCAGTCAGATCGTCAGACAGATCGTTCTGGCCGGCAAAAAGATCCGGTCTACCCCGATGGTCGCCCTTTAGGTGCGGGCCTTTATGGCCGCTCAGCAGGCTCTGGACCAGCAGGCTCTGCTCCCTCTGGGGCCGATGGCCCATCACGGGAAAAACAAAGAACTTCCTGATCCCGCCTTCACCTTTATGGCCTCAGTCCGACAAAATAATGACGGTTTTGTTGTGCTTCGGATGCCAAGCGGCTAGCATCTCCGCCAATGCCCATTCGGTGGGCCAAAAACCAGACGATAAGGCGGGGCATTCTGTTCGTCCCTCGTCTGTCAGATGGTATGATAGAGTGGCGGTTGCGTTACCAAATGCACCATAAAATGCATACAAAGCCGTTTGGGGCAAAAATAATTGTGAGGCGTTCATGAAGATTGCGACCATAGCCGTTACATCGGCTCTTCTTTTCTGGTTTTCCGGCTCAAATCCGGTATCTGCCGCCCCGCCGGATCAATGCACCCCCCCTGAATTGAGTGTCGATGAAAAGATCAATGCGCTGGTCAGCCCGATCACAGATGCTGTTTCAAATTTCATCTTTTACCCGATCCCCATCAAAGGCGGACAAGATCAATCCACAGGGGCCATAAGGGTCAGTGAAACCCGGCTTTTGGAAAGCGACCGTTTGAGTATTTCGATTGCGGGCCAAAGCCGGATTTATGAAATTGATAGCGATGGATTGGTCTGCCCCGGCCATAATGCTGTGCAAAGGGCCGCCACCGGCAGCGAAACAGCCGCCAATCTGGAAACTGCTATTTTAAATGATTTCGCAGATAGTGGCATCAGCCTCGAACGCGAACGCAATGTTATCAATCTTTTGGTTTCCAGCGATCAGAACGCGTCCTTTACCCCGCTGGCATCGGGATTATTTGTCAAGGCGCTGGATAATGGGGCCATCGGCATTCCCTTCATCGTTTTGTGGCTTTTGATTGGTGCCATTTTCTTCACCTTTAAAATGCGCTTCATCAATCTGCGTGGTTTTGTGCAATCTTTCCGCATTGTCAGCGGTAAATATGACAATCCCAAAGACCCCGGCGAGGTGACCCATTTCCAGGCACTGACGGCGGCCCTTTCTGGTACCGTGGGGCTGGGAAATATCGCGGGGGTTGCCATTGCCATTTCCATTGGCGGACCGGGAGCTACATTCTGGATGATATTGGCCGGGCTGTTTGGCATGACATCCAAATTCGTTGAATGCACCCTGGGTGTTAAATATCGCAAGATCGATGAAAATGGCGTCGTTTCCGGCGGCCCGATGTATTATCTCTCGCGGGGGCTGGAAAAGCGCGGCATGGGCGGATTGGGCCGGGTTCTGGCCGTTATGTTTGCCATACTGTGCATTGGCGGGGCTTTTGGCGCGGGCAATATGTTCCAGGTCAATCAATCGTCCCAGCAATTCATGGATGTGATGGTGCCGGCGCTCTTTGGTCCCGACAGTTTCATGAGCGGGAAAACCTGGATCATCGGCTTGATCTATGCCGGGGCCGTGGGGCTGGTGATCATAGGTGGTATTCGCTCTATCACCCGGGTGACTGAACGCCTTGTTCCGATGATGGGCATTTTATATGTCACATCCGCGCTCATCATTTTAGCGATGAATATCGGCCATATTCCGTCCGCCTTCGGGGCGATCATCGCCGGGGCCTTTGCCCCCATCGGGATTGCGGGCGGTTTTGTTGGTGTGCTGGTGCAGGGCCTGCGCCGCGCCAGCTTTTCCAATGAAGCCGGGGTTGGATCGGCGGCGATTGCCCATTCTGCGGCCAAAACCAAGGAACCGGTTGCCGAAGGACTGGTCGCTTTGCTGGAGCCCTTCATCGATACCGTTGTCATCTGCACCATGACGGCTTTGGTGATCATCATCACCGATATGCATCTGGAAGCAGAAATCTCGGATGGCATCGCCCTCACATCAGCGGCCTTTGCCTCGGTTTTTGACTGGTTTCCCTATGTGCTGTCGATTGCGGTTCTGCTCTTTGCTTTTTCCACATCGATCACCTGGTATTACTATGGCGAGCGGTCCTTCGTCTATCTGCTGGGCGGCAATAAAAAACTGCCGATCACGATCTTCAAGCTCGTATTTCTCTCGGTTCTGGTGATTGGTTCATCCATGCAATTGACCAGCGTGATGGATTTTGCCGATGCCATGATTTTGGGCATGGCCCTGCCCAATATCATCGGGCTTTATATCCTGTCGTCTGAAGTCAAGCGGATGCTCGAGGATTATCTGGCCCGTGTGCGTTCCGGTGATTTGCCTACCAATGCCGAGCGGGCAGCACAGCAACCAGCGGAATAGCGGGCTTTTCAAATTCGTGGGGAAACCCCACCGACCAAACGGGCTGCCGATCAAACGGTGGCCCGTTTCGTTCATTTCAGATGGTTTTCATCACGAGGCGATATGCGATCCGATCTCCCCTTCCCATCATCAAGATGCGCTCAGCGATCCAAGCGCCGCATGCTTTATGTTTTGCTGTTGTTCGCGATGGCTTTCGGCGTCTCAGCCGCAGCAGATGAGAGCATATCCATACCCGGCGGTGATGCGGAACGCGGCCGCACTCTTTTTTTCAGCTGCAAAGCCTGCCATGAACTGGCCCCGGCCGATATCCGCACGACCGACGACTCAAAGCTCAATCTGTTTGGTCTTTTTGGCCGAAGAGTCGGGTTTGATCCAAACTATAATCACTATTCCGCAGCCCTTAAGGACGCGGATTTTATCTGGACTGAAGATCGTCTTGATCAATGGCTTAAAAGCCCCAATTCTTTATTGCCGGGCAATAAAATGCCATTTTCAGGGATTATGAAGGCTCAGGATCGATTGGATCTGATCGCTTATCTGCGGCAATTCAAGGCTGATCCGCCGCCCGATGCCTTGATGACGATCAAGTGAACAGGCTTGCCATCGACATGGACGCCTCTAAATACCATAAAATGCTGCAGCATAGATCAAGAGAAGGATACCGCCCCAGAATGAAACAGAACCATTCAAGCTCATTAATCCATTGGCAGGTCCTTGTCGCAAGCCTTGTCCTCATCATCGGGCTTTTCTCATTGCAGGCAAGCGCACAGGAAACGGCTGCCGCCGACCCCGAAGGCGCCAAGGATTTCATCGCCCAGCTTTCAGATGATGCTGTCAAGGTTTGGGCAGACCCCACGAAAACCGAGGCCGAGCGGCAGGCCGCCTTCCGCCAGCTTCTGCATGAAGGGTTCGATGTGGATTTCATCTCGAAACTGGTTTTGGGGCGCTATATGCGCACGGCATCCGATGCGCAATTACAGGAATATCAAAAACTGTTTCCTGATTTCATCGTCAACAGCTTTGCGGGCCGCATCGGCGATTATGGCAATGAAAAGCTGGTTGTGGATGGCACCACGGAAGCCGGGCCCCGGGATATTTTTGTCAGAAGCAAGATCGTTCGTCCGGGCGGCGAGCCATTATCGGCGGATTGGCGGCTGCGGAAAAAAGATGACAAATTCCAGATCGTTGATATCAAGGTTGAAGGCATTTCCATGGCCATCACCCAGCGGGATGAATTTTCATCCCTTATCCAGCGCGAGGGATTTGATCGCCTTTTGGAAACCTTGAGAAAAGGGGCCAATGCGGCATCCGCCAGTGAAGCGGGATAAGCAGTGATCAGGGCTCTCCTTGTGGCTTGCCATGAAACTTGATCGATCCGGCTATCCCGAAATCACCCTGCCGCCTTTAAAATTGCGGATCGGGACAGAGAGCTTCGCCCTTGCCCGCCCCTTTCGGATTGCCCGGGGCAGCAAAATGAGCGCCGATGTACTGACCGTTATGATTGATGATGGGCAGCATCAGGCTATGGGCGAGGCCGTTCCTTATGCCCGCTATGATGAAAGCCTCAGCAAGGCCCTTGCCCAATTGCGCCCCCTGATCGAGCCCTTGGCCGAAGGTCGCCTGCGCTGGCCCGATTTGGGGATGAGACTGCCCCCGGGGGCGGCGCGCAATGCCCTTGATTGCGCCTTATGGGATTATTGGGCAAAATATAGCGGCCAATCGGTGGCTGATCTCCTCGGCCTACCGACCTTATGTGATCAGATCACAGCTTTTACCATCAGCCTTGATCATCCCGATATCATGGCGCAGCAAGCCGCACAGGCTGCACAAACCCTGCCACTTTTAAAGCTGAAACTGGGCGATCCCCCCCTTGATGCGGAACGCATCACCCGGTGCCGGGCGGCGGCACCCAAGGCGCGCCTGATCATCGATGCCAATGAAGGCTGGGGCTTTGATGATCTTGTGCCCATGGCGGTTGTGGCCCAAAATTGCGGTATAGAATTGATCGAGCAACCCCTGCCCGCCCATCTTGATGTCGCTTTGGGCGATTATGATGGCCCGGTTCCCCTTTGTGCCGATGAAAGCTGCCATGGTGATGATCCGGCACAAATGCGCCTTCTTTCCCGCTTTTTTCAGGCGGTTAATCTCAAGCTTGATAAATTGGGCGGGTTGAGCCCTGCCTTGCCCATGATCGATGCCGCCCGCGATGCCGGGCTTGATCTGTTTATCGGCTCGATGGTCGCCAGTTCCCTGGCTTTATGCCCGGCTTTGTTATTGGCGTCCCACGCCCGCTGGGTGGATCTGGATGGGCCGCTTTTATTGGCCCAGGATAGATCAGGCGGCCTGATCATCGAGAATGGGGTGATCAAAGGCGCGTTATGTCGGCTATGGGGTCACGCATAAATCTTCAAATGGCAGGTTTTGCGTGCTATCTCACAGGCGATTTCCATAAAGCCACGCTTTGATGACAGGATAAACCATGACCAAAGAAACGACCGGCCCCGCCCAAAAGCCGCTTTTACATCTGGTTTTCGGCGGCCGGGTGAATGATCCCCAAGGTCTCGATTTTGAAAATCTCGATGAGATCGAAATGATTGGCATTTTCCCCAGCTACAAGGAGGCGGAAAAAGCCTGGCGCGGGGTGAGCCAGGCCAATGTGGATGATGCCATGAAAAAATATGTGATCGTGCATCTGCATCGTCTGCTTGAGCCCGATGCCTGAAATCTGCGGCTAAATCTGATCCAAAAGGGCCAGCGACGCCCCCGCACAGGGGCGTCGTTTTTTTGAAACCGATCAACCGATCAACCGATCAGCCTTTATGATCGCGCACATAGCGATCCAGCAAGCGCACACCAAAGCCCGTGGCCCCCTTTTCATAAAGATCATGCTCTTTATCCGACCAGACCATACCCGCAACATCGATATGCACCCATGGCACATCATTGCTGAAGCGCTTGAGAAACTGCGCGGCGGTAATCGATCCTGCCGCCCGGCCGCCAACATTTTTCATATCGGCGATATCGCAATTGATCAGCTTGTCATATTCATCGGCCAAAGGCATCCGCCAAACCTTGTCCCCTGATTGATCGCCCGCCTTATAAAGAGCAGCGGAGAGACCCTCATCAGCGGTGAAATAGCCGGCATATTCATGCCCCAGTGAAATGATAATGGCCCCGGTCAGGGTTGCCAGATCGATCATGGAAGTGGGTTTGAAGCGATCCTGAGTGTACCAAAGGGCATCAGCCAGAACCAGCCGCCCTTCGGCATCGGTATTGATCACCTCGATGGTTTGACCCGACATCGAGGTAACCACATCACCCGGGCGCTGGGCTGATCCCGATGGCATATTTTCCACCAGACCAATCACCCCCACCACATTGGCTTTGGCTTTTCTGCGGGCAAGGGCGCGCATCAGGCCGGTTACGATCCCGGCACCGCCCATATCCCATTTCATCTGCTCCATGCCTTCGGCTGGCTTGATGGAAATGCCGCCGGTATCAAAGGTCACCCCTTTGCCAACAAAAGCGATGGGCTGATCCGCCGGATCGCCGCCATTCCAGCGCATCACCACAAGGCGGGATTCGCGATCGCTCCCTTGGCCCACCCCCAAAAGCGCATTCATCCCCAGCTTGCGCATCTCTTTCTCATTGAGCACCTCTACCTCGATCCCATCATCACCAAGGCTTTGAGCAATTTTGGCAAAGCTTTCGGGATAAAGGATATTGGCCGGTTCAGAGACCAGATCACGGGTCAGGAAAACGCCGGATAGAACCGCATTTTCCACGCTAAACAGGGATTGCGCCTTTTTATGTTCAGCGCTGGCAATCACCAGTTCCTTCAAGGTCGGTTTTTTCGATTTCGGTTCTTTGGTGCGATATTTATCAAAGCGATAGGATCGCAGCATGGCCCCTGTGGCCAAAGCGCAAGCCTGCTCCGCCAAGGGCAGATCGGCCCCTGTGTTATCAAGAAGGATGGTGGCCAGAGGATCGCCCGCAGATTGCAGATATTTCGCCAGCCGCCCCCCCAGCCGTTCAAAATCAGTGACCTTCAGGGTTTTCACATCGCCCAGGCCCGCAAGAATGATCCGGCTGGCATCAATCCCGCTGGGCGCCAAAAGATCCAGAATATCGGTTGCTTGCCCGCCCCAGCGGCTTGATTTGATGGCCTTTGAAATGGCCCCGCCCGTGGCGTCATCCAATCGCCTGACATGGGGATTTTGGATGGCATCCTTATCAGCCAAAAGCACCAGCACGCCCGATTTTGGATCTTTTGCTTCAGAAAACGATAGTTTCATTATGAATTCCCTACTCATCACAGACAACGCCCCGCCCTATGGGCCGGGACATATTGATCACGCGCCACCATAATGTGGGCTATGGCTGCTGAAAAGCCATAGTCATCGCCACCTCGTTGATTGCGACAAATGAAAACTGCCTGTATCAAGAGAGCCATGAACCCATAGCTGACCGAAAGTTCCCCACTATCGTGACCCGTGGAAAACCTTTTTTGACCGCCGCACTGCTTTGTGCCGCCTCGTCGCAGGCGATGGCCCAAAATCTTGAACAAAGCCGTGAAGGCAACAGGCTCGAGGCGGTTCCCCTCTCAGAAGAGCCGCGCCGCAGTCTTTTCAAAATGCCGGAATTGCCCGATGATCGGTTTGTCGTTTTTTCCGCCGATCAAAGCTCCATCGATCCTTCTAATGGCGAGATCATTGCCCGGGGTAATGTGATTTTAGAGCATGGCGGCTATCGTCTTGAAGCGGGGCAATTGCGCTATAATGATGAATCCGGTGTCGCCCAGGCCGAAGGCGGCGTAAAAATCACAACCCCCGAAGGGATGATCCTGAAGGCCAGCTCGGTCAATCTGAGTGGTGAATTGCGGGCCGGTGTGATCATCAATGCCCGCTTGATTCTTGCCGATGGGGCGCGGGTTGCCGCCAATCGTGGGGAACGCTTTGAAAATGGCAATAGCGAATTGCGCGATGCCGTCTATTCCCCTTGCCCGGTGTGCGATGATCGTCCGCAAAAGCCCCCTTTATGGCAGATCAAAGCGCTTAAAGTGGTTCATGACAAGGATGAGCAGCGCCTTTATTACGAAAGTGCGCGCTTTGAATTTCTTGGCATTCCGCTTTTCTGGACCCCCTATCTTTCGCATCCCGATCCCACGGTGGAGCGCGATAGCGGCCTTCTGGTTCCCCAGATTCGCAGTCGTCAGGAATTGGGCTTCGTTGCTGAATTACCCTATCATATCGTCCTCAGTGAAAGCCGCGATCTGACCATCACCCCGATCATTGCCACCGAAGAACCCCCGGTGCTTGCCTTGGGTTATCGCCAGCATCTGGGCAAAGGCTATTTTCAGTTCGATGGATCGGTCAGCCACGGGGATCAGCCTTCGGAAGCCTTGACCGGTATTCCCGATAATGGCTTTCGGGGTCATATTTTTTCTGAAGGCCGTTTTGTTCATGGGAAGAATTGGCAATCCACCTATCACGCCCAGATCGCCAGTGATGATACCTTTCTAAGGCTTTATGATTTTTCCGATGTGGATACCTTGCAAAGCGATTACAGGATCGAAGGCTTTTTCAATCGCACCTATATTTCGGGCGAACTCGTGGGCTTCAATGGCCTGCGTTTAGAGGATGACAATGGGCTGACGGCCCAGGCCCTGCCCTGGATCGATGTAAATTATGTTTCAAAACCCGGTGTTTTGGGCGGCACTGTGGAAGCGCGGTTCAATTCCATTCAGCTTGTAAGATTTGATGGCGCCGATACCGCAAGGGCGACAACCTCTGTGCAATGGCAGGCTCCAGTCATCACCCCCATGGGCCAAAAGATCGTTTTCGATGTTTTTGCACGCACCGATCTTTATGATGTGCGGGAAGCGCAAACGATCGATGATCCGTTTTTTGCTGGCGAAAATGGTAGCGAAGTGCGGAGCGTGGCGCGCGCCTCGGCCACCATTTCATGGCCCTTTTCCAGCCATTTGGGCGGCGTTTCCCAAAGGATTGAACCCATCATTCAATTGGTGGCAATCCCGGAAAGCGGGCTTTCCACGGCCATTCCCAATGAAGATAGCCGCACCATTGAATTAAATTCCAAAACGCTGTTCGCGCTCAATCGCGCACCCGGCTTCGATATATGGGAAGGCGGCAGCCGCGCCACTTATGGCCTTAAATATGGGCTGGATATGCACGATATCGGCCTTGATGCGGTGATTGGCCAATCTTATCGGGTGAATGATCTCACGGAATTTTTACCCCAGGGCACGGGGCTGGGATCCAAACGATCCGATGTGGTGGGCGCCCTCGATATCCGGGTGCAAAACTGGATCGATATCAGCTATCAATTCCAATTGGATCGGAAAACGCTTGATCCCCAAAGACAGGAAGTGATCTCGTCCTTGGGCAATGATGTTTTTTATGTCAATTTGAGCTATCTTCGAATCGACCGGGATCTGGAAATTGCCGAGCGCACAAATCGTGAAGAAATCCGCTTTGATGCAACCCTACAAGCAACAAAAAGCTGGCAGATCTTTGGTGGATTGATCCATGGCCTTGGCCGGGATGCAGAACCCATTGAGTATGAAACCGGAGTGCTATACGAGAATGAATGCATGGAGTTGGGCATTCAATTGCGCAAGCGTTTCACCGAAGATCGTGATATCGAACGCGGCACATCCATTGGCTTTCGGATCAGGCTGCGCAGTTTGGGCTAGGGAAATGTGGGACGAAACGGGAAAGATCAGCCCTTTGCCTGATTTTGGCCACAATCATTGCTCAACGAGCAAGAATTGAGAGACATGTTCAGTATACAGTGTTTGCGCTTCATGATGAAAACATCCGCTTCAATAAAAGCCCGCCTGCCAAGGCGATCCATCAGAACGGCTTGGGCGGCTTTTTTGATCATGGGACTATCCTTTGGACAGGTCGATGCTCAGGCCCAGTCGCAAAATCAGCAACAGGGCCAATCCTCGGCACCGGAATCCAATCTCGTCATCCCCCAGCGTATTGTGGCACTGGTGAATGACGAGCCGATTTCCGCCTATGATGTGGTGCAAAGATTGCGCCTGACCATTGCATCCATCGGCGGGATCGAAGATGAAGAACAGCTTGCCCGCCTGCAGGAACAGGTGGTGCGCAATATGGTGGATGATAAGCTGAAGCTGCAGGAAGCCGCTGAATTCGAGCTTTTCATTACCGATGATGATGCCCAATCGGCCTTTGTGCGCCAAGCCCAGAGCTTCAATCAATCTCCGCAACAATTTGAAGATTACCTCACCCGTTTGGGCATCACCAAACAGGCTTATCTCGAACAGATGAAGGCCGAAATCGCCTGGGGTGAACTGGTGAATGGTCGGCTTGGCCGGATGGCCAATGTGGCACAGGAAGAAGTTGAGCAGGAAATTGCCCGCATCGAATCTAATGCCGGGCAGCCGCAATATAATGTTTCTGAAATCTATCTGCTGATCGATAATCCATCGCGCGAGGATGATGTGCGGCAAACCGCCATGCGGATCAGCGAACAAATTCGCAATGGTGCTAATTTTGCCGGATTTGCTCAGCAATTTTCTCAATCCTCAACCGCTGCATCGGGTGGCGATATGGGCTGGGTAACGCCCGATCAATTAAACCCGGCGCTGGCCAATGCCCTGACAAGCATTCCTGTTGGCGATATCAGCGAACCGATCCGCCATGCCGGTGGCTATTATATCCTGCAGTTAAAGGATCGCCGCCGGGTGCTGGAAGCCGATCCACTGGATATGCAATTGGATATCCGGCAGATTTTTCTGCCCATCACGCCACAAAGCACCGAAGCCGAGCAGATCGCTTTTTTTGATCGTTTCGATGGCATGAAATCCACCATGACATCATGCGACTCTATCGGGGATTATGCTCAGGAATTAGGGATTGAACCCTCCCCGCCTCTTGGTCGGCTCAGGCTGCGGGATCTGCCCGGCGGCTTGCGCACCGTTCTTGAAGATCTGGAAATGGGCGTGCCAAGCCAGCCCGTGCGCATGGAAGATGGCTTTCGCATCTTTTTTGTTTGCGATCGCAGCAAGCCAGAGGTGCCACTCCCGCAATTTGACGAAATCATTGATCAATTGGAACGCCAAAAACTGGCGATCATGGCCCGGCGCTATCTGCGTGATTTAAGGCGCAATGCCATTGTCGACTATCGCTAGATCAATGGCGAACGATCCCTTATGCCTGACCATGGGCGATCCCGCAGGCATCGGGCCGGAATTGGCGGCCAAAGCATGGATGATGCGGCAGACGCATGCTGTGCCGCCTTTTTTTCTGATCGGTGCCCGAAAAATCTTCAAACCACTGCAAAGCGATTGCCCGCTGATCGCCATTGATGATCCGGCCGAGACCTTAGCCATATTTGATCGGGGCCTGCCGATTTTAGAATATGATGGCATGGCCGATTTTCCCGATGGGCTTATCCCCGGTCGCCCGGACAAAGCTTTTGCCCCTTTTATCATCAAGGCCATCGAACAGGCCGTGGACCTGGTCATGGCCAAAAAGGTGGCGGCCATCATCACCAATCCCATCCACAAACAGGGGCTTTACAGCGCGGGTTTCAAAGACCCCGGCCATACCGAATTTCTGGCCCGCCTTGCCGGTTTGCCGCCCGCATCCAGTGTTATGATGCTGGCGGTTCCGGGCCTGCGGGTGGTGCCGCTCACGATCCATGTTCCCTTGAATGATGTGGCCACCCATATCAGCGCGGATAAAATCATAGCGGTGGCAAAAATCCTTCATCAGGCGCTGAGCCTGCGATTTGGGATCGAAAAGCCCCGCATTGCCGTTGCCGGTCTCAATCCCCATGCCGGTGAAGGGGGGACCATCGGTGGTGAAGAAGAAAGCATCATCCGCCCGGCGATCACAGCCTTGCGCCAGGATGGCCTGTTGATCGAAGGCCCCTTTGCCGCCGATAGCCTTTTTCACATCGATGCCAGAAAAACCTATGATGCGGTTTTGTGCATGTATCATGATCAGGCCTTGATCCCCTTGAAAACAATTGATTTTTATGGCGGTGTAAACATCACTTTGGGCCTGCCTTTCCTGCGCACATCCCCCGATCACGGCACCGCATTCGATCTTGCCGGGCACAATAAAGCCCGCCCCGATAGCCTGATTGCCGCCATCAAAATGGCCGCGAGACTCAACGCATGAGCCATTCAAAAACGGATCCCCCGATTGATCCCCTGCCCCCCTTGCGCGAGGTTATTGGCCGCCATGGATTGCAGGCATCGCGCTCTTTGGGGCAGAATTTTATTCTCGATCTCAATCTCACGCGGCGGATCGCCCGGGCCGCGGGGCCGCTGGAGGATTATGAGATTTATGAAGTTGGCCCCGGCCCCGGCGGCCTGACCCGCGCCCTTTTAATGGAAGGGGCAGCCCATGTCACAGCCGTGGAACGCGATAGCCGCACCCTGCCCGCTTTGGCTGAAATTGCTGCCATATGGCCTGATAGGCTTTCGGTCCTGGCCGATGATGCCTTGAAGATCGATGAGGAAAAACTCTTTTATAACAAGCCGGTCAAGATCGTTTCTAACCTGCCCTATAATATCGGCACCGCGCTTTTCGTGCGCTGGATGACCGGGCCATGGGCGCCCTGGTGGTCGCAGCTTATCTTGATGTTCCAGCGCGAAGTGGCTGAGCGGATCATCGCCAAACCCGGCTCGAAAGCTTATGGGCGGCTTTCCATCCTATCCCAATGGCGGGCCAAAGCGCGAATTATATTCCCCGTGCCCGCCCGGGCCTTTACCCCGGCACCGAAAGTGGATAGTGCCATTATCGAGATCATCTCCACCCAGCCCCTTGATCCGCTGGTTGAGCAAAAAACTCTGGAAACCATCACCGAACACGCCTTTGGCCAAAGGCGTAAAATGTTGCGGGCCAGTCTTCGGCCCCTGACCGCCGATAGCATCAGCCTGCTAAAGGCCGCTGATATCGACCCCACGGCCCGGGCGGAAGAGATCGACATTGCCGGATTTTGCCGCATCGCCCGGCAATGGCAATTCATGCGTGATGGGGGCTAAGGGCTAAAGCTGCCTATTTTTTGATCAAGCTGATGGCCAGATCCTTGATCGCATACTCTTTTTCGGCGCGGACCCGCTCGGCCGTGAGGATGGCATGCAGGCGTTTGAAGCAGGCATCGAGATCATCATTCACCAGAACATAATCATAATCTTCCCAATGCGAGATTTCTTCATGGGCGCGGGACATCCGAAATTGCACGGTTTCTTCGCTATCCTGGGCCCGATGCCGCAAACGATGCTCCAAAGCCGCCATGCTGGGGGGCAGGATAAAAATTGAGATCACCCGGGCATCTTCTGCATTGCTTCTGATCTGTTGCGCCCCTTGCCAATCGATATCGAATAAAACATCGATCCCGGCATTCAACCGCTTTTCAACCGGCTCACCGGGCGTGCCATAAAAATTGCCGAATACCTCGGCATGTTCGAGAAATTCACCGCCTTTTTGCATGCGCTGAAATTTATCATGGCTGACAAAATAATAATCCTGCCCCTCCACCTCGTTCTTGCGTCTTTCGCGCGTAGTGGCGGAAACCGATGTCCATAAGCGATCCCCTTCTTCGCGCCGCAAATGGCTGCACAGGGTTGATTTCCCGGCCCCCGATGGCGAAGAAATGATCAATAAAAGCCCCGGTCTGGTTTTAACGGTCATCCGCTTATCCGATTTTGAGAGGTTCGTCTTTGGAACCCTTTTGCGCCCCATGATGAGGTGATACTGATAAAGCCTCGTGCGCCTGCGATCAATCACTGGCTGGATGAAAACAACCGGGCCAATTCAAAAAAGGGACTGCCATGACGGAACAGAAAGCCGGATCGATTTTGATTACCGGGGCATCGAGCGGGATTGGCGAGGCTTTGGCGCTTCATTATGCCAAACCCGGTGTGTTTCTGGCTTTATCCGGTCGCGATCAGGAACGCCTTGATGCCATTGCCCAAAGCTGCCGTGGGCGCGGTGCGGATGTGGATGCACAGATCATCGATGTGGTGGATGAACAGGCCATGCGCCAATGGATCGAGCAGGTGGATGATGCCCATCCCCTTGATCTTTTGATCGCCAATGCCGGGATTGGCCTTGCCACCTCAAAAGATCGCAGCCTTCATGAAACCACGAAGAAAACCTTTGCCATCAATGTTACGGGGGTTTTCAACAGCATCCATCCGGTGCTCGAACGCATGAAAAAACGCCAAAGCGGCCAGATTGCCATCATGGCATCGGTTGCGGGTTTTCGTGGGATGCCCGGCGCTGCCTCTTATTCCGCCAGCAAAGTTGCGGTGAAGGCTTATGGCGAAGCCCTGCGCGGGGCCTATTGGGGGCGGGTGAAGGTGAATGTGATCTGCCCGGGCTTTGTGGAAAGCCGGATGACCGCGCAAAATCGCTTCCCCATGCCCTTTTTGATGACGGCTGATAAGGCTGCCCGCATCATCGCCAAGGGATTGCGCAAGAATAAGGGGGTGATCGCCTTCCCTTTCCCAACAGCCTTTGCCATGCGCTTTTTGACCCTGCTGCCCCAGGCTCTTTCCGATGCTATTTTACGTCGCTCTCCTCAGAAATAGCGCTCTCTTTTTGCAAACGCCGCCACCGGGCCACATTATCATTATGCTCACGCAAGCTGCGGGCAAAGGCATGCCCACCATCTCCAGCGGCCACAAAATAAAGATAATCGCTTGTGGCCGGATTCAGCGCAGCGCGGATCGATAATTCGCCCGGATTGGCAATCGGATGCGGCGGCAGGCCCCTGATGGCATAGGTATTGAACGGCGTTTCCTGCCGCAATTCGGATCGCAGGATGGGCCGCCCCAAAGGCAATCCTTCGCTTACCCCATAAATCACCGTGGGATCGGATTGCAGCCGCATCCCTTTGCGCAGGCGATTGATGAAAACGCTGGCAATCAGCGGCCGCTCGCTGGCGATGGCGGTTTCTTTTTCAATGATCGAGGCCAAAGTCACCGCCTCACTCCGGCTATCAAACGGCAGTTCCGCAGCCCGCTCGGGCCAGAGCCTGTCTAAAAGCGCGGTTTGCGCCTCTTGCATCCTGTGCACCAGATCGGATCGCGCATCGCCGTAGCTGTAATAATAGGTTTCCGGCAAAAGGCTGCCTTCGGATGGTATTTCGACAATTTCGCCTACCAGCCCATCTGCGCCTTCTAAAAGCGTGATGATCTGCCGGGACGTCAATCCCTCGGGAAGGGTGAGGCGGCGCAATAAAGGCGCGCCATATTGCAGATTTTCAAGGATTTGCAATATGCTGGCATGGGCGGCAATCTCATATTCTCCCGCCCGCAAGGCGCGGTCCGCACCGATAATCCGACCTGCCAAACGCAGGGCAAAGCCATGCCGCACCACCCCTTCAGTTTGAAGCTGATGGGCAATGCGGCCAAGGCCAATGCCCCGCTCGATCAGAATGCGATGATCGCCATCATGAGGCCCAGGGCGGTTGATTTCATAAGCGAAAAGCCCAAAGGCCGCGAGGAGGAGAAAAAGCGGCGGGAGCACCAGAAACGAAAAAAATCGGGCTCGGCGCATGGACCCGGCCTTCTCTGAACGCGCTGAGGATCAGCCGTTAAACGCTTTGATGATCAAGGATGCATTGGTGCCGCCAAAGCCAAAGCTATTGGACAAAACCGCCTTGATCGAACGTTCCTTTGGAGCCAGCGGAACCAGATCCATGCCCAAACAGCTTTCGCTGGGGTTTTCCAGATTGAGCGTAGGCGGAGCCACCTGATCATTAATGGCAAGGATCGAAAAAATAGCCTCGACCGCACCAGCGGCCCCCAAAAGATGACCGATCGATGATTTGGTGGATGACATGGAAAGGGTTTTCACCGCATCGCCAAATAAACGCCTGACCGCGCCCAATTCAATCTCATCCCCCAGCGGGGTCGATGTGCCATGGGCATTGATATAATCGATATCGGATGGGGCCATGCCCGCCCGCTTCAAAGCCGCCCGCATGGCGCGAAAGGCACCATCGCCGCCGGGGGCGGGCGCCGTGACATGATAGGCATCACCCGACATGCCATAACCCACGATTTCCGCATAGATTTTGGCACCGCGCTTTTTGGCATGTTCCAGTTCTTCAAGAACCACAATGCCCGCGCCTTCACCCATCACAAAGCCATCGCGGCCTTCATCCCATGGGCGCGAAGCTTTTTCAGGGCTATCATTATAGCGGGTGGATAAAGCCTTGGCCTGGGCAAAACCCGCAACCCCCACCGGGCAGATCGCGGCTTCCGCCCCGCCCGCCACCATCACATCGGCATCATCAAGCATGATCATCCGCGCCGCATCGCCAATGGCATGGGCACCGGTGGAACAGGCCGTGACCACAGCATGATTGGGGCCCTTCAGGCCATAGCGGATGGAAACCTGGCCCGAAACCAGATTGATCAACCGTCCGGGAATGAAATGCGGCGAAACCCGTCGTGGACCGCGTTCATGCATCAAAACCGATGCCTCCTCGATCCCCGGCAAGCCACCGATTCCCGAGCCGATCATCACGCCGCTGCGCTCAGCCTCTTCGCCTTCAGGCGCGGTCCAACCCGCATCTTCAACGGCCTGTTGGGCAGCGGCAATGCCATAGACGATGAAATCATCAACCCGCCGACGATCTTTCGGCTCGATATAATGATCTGCATTAAAGGTGCCATTGCTGCCATCACCCAAAGGCACTTCGCACACCACCTTGGCAACGCTATCGGCAGGATCGAAGCGCGAAATAAGCCCGGCGCCGGATTTTCCAGCCAGAATATTGGACCAACTGGTTTTGACACCATCGCCCAAAGGCGTGATCATTCCCAGCCCAGTGACAACAACTCGTCTCATCGAGGCACCTGCAACATTCTAGAGATCAGCAAACGGCGACAAAGGCCATAAAAATTAATGACCTTGCCGCCGTATCAGAGTCAATCAAAGACCAAAACAGCCTTAGCTATTGGCATCGATAAAATCGATCGCATCCTTGACGGTCTGGATTTTTTCCGCAGCGTCATCGGGAATTTCAACACCGAATTCTTCTTCAAAGGCCATCACAAGTTCGACGGTATCCAAACTATCAGCACCCAGATCATCGATGAAGCTGGCATTTTCCGTCACTTTGGCTTCTTCGACACCCAGATGTTCAACAACGATTTTTTTAACGCGCTCGGCCGTATCACTCATTCCCAAAATCCTTATGCTGTGGGTTCAATCCCATAGGGTCAGGCCCGATACCCGGTTCAGTAGATCTTGTATCCCATGGAATACAATCATTATTTTTTGCCCGACTGATCAAAGCCCGACAAAATCGGCTTGGCTCTATCACAGTTAATCAGCATTTCAAAGCCGCCATTTCGCATCCTTGATAGCCCTGATTTATAGCGCTGTCCTCATATCATTGCCATCCCCCCATTCACATGCAAGGTCTGACCGGTCACATAAGCCGCATTTTCACTGGCCAAATAGACAGCCGCCGCCGCCACATCCGCCCCCTCGCCAAAGCGACCGGCAGGAATCCCCGCCAAAAGGCGCGCGGTCTGGTCTTCATTCAGGGCCTCGGTCATGGGGCTTTTGATGAAGCCCGGGGCGATACAATTCACCGTGATCCCGCGGGATGCGACCTCTTGGGCCAAAGATTTGGAAAAGCCGATCAGCCCGGCTTTAGAGGCCGCATAATTTGCCTGCCCGGCATTGCCCATCACCCCGACCACACTGCTGATCGAAATGATTCGACCAAAGCGCGCCTTCATCATCGGCCGCAAAACCGCGCGGGACAAGCGAAAGGCCGATTGCAGATTGATCCGCATCACATCATCCCAATCGGCATCTTTCATCCGCATCAAAAGCTGATCACGGGTGATCCCGGCATTATTGATCAGAATATCAAGCCCGCCCATCGCCGCCATCGCCGCCGCGGGCAAGGCCTCGACGCTTTCAGAATCGGATAAATCCGCCACCGCCACATGAACATCAGCACAATCCGGGCCATGGGAACGCTTCAATTCATCGGCAAGCTTTTCCAGCGCCTCACGCCTTGTGCCGGATAATACAAGGCTCGCCCCCCGGGCATGAAGGGCCTGGGCAATCGCCCCCCCGATGCCGCCAGATGCTCCGGTAATCAGGGCTTTTTTTCCTGCAAGATCAAACATTGCACATCCTTATGCTTATGAAGGTTCGGCTCAAAGCGAGGCCGCAAAATCATCAATATCGGCGGGATCTTGTATATTGACGAGCGCCAAGGTGCGATCAATCCTTTTCACCAGCCCCGTTAAAACCTTGCCAGCGCCGATTTCGACCACCTGATCGATCCCAAATCCGCTCAATGCCGCCGCCGATTCCCGCCAGCGCACCCGCCCTGTGACCTGCTCCACCAATAAGCGGCGCAAGATTTCAGGATCGCGTTCAGGGGCTGCGGTGATATTGCAGATCACCGGAACGCACGGGGCTGCCATGGCCGCTTCGTTCAAGGCCGTGCGCATCTCATCGGCGGCGGGCTGCATCAAAGGGCAATGAAAAGGAGCCGACACCGGCAGGAGCATCGCCCGTTTCGCCCCTTGCTCTTTCGCCAGATTGATGACCGCATCAACCGCTGCCGCATGGCCCGATATCACCACCTGGCCGGGGGCATTATCATTGGCAATGGCGCAGATCAGATCAGCGGTTGCCGCCTTCGTCAGGCACTGTTCCACCTGATCGATTTCAAGGCCCAAAAGCGCGGCCATCGCCCCCTCGCCCACAGGCACGGCCTGTTGCATAGCCTGCCCGCGCCGTTTCAAAAGCCGTGCGGTATCAGAAAGTGATAAAGCCCCGGCCGCGCACAGGGCGGTATATTCGCCTAAAGAATGACCCGCCACATGGCTGGCCGCAGATCGAACGGAAACACCCCCCGCATCGAGCACATGCAGGATCGCCATCGACATGGCCATCAGGGCGGGCTGGGTGTTTTCGGTAAGGCGCAAAAGGCTTTCATCACCTTCAAACATGATCTTCGACAGATGCTGTTCCAAAGCATCATCCACTTCCTCAAACACCGCACGCGCCTGCGGATAAGCAGCGGCCAAAGACGCCCCCATCCCCACAAACTGACTGCCCTGGCCGGGAAAAACAAATGCGCGTGTCATGGTTTGAGATATCCTCATCAAAAAATGGCCCCAAAAGGGCATTGAGATGCTGTTTATTCGGGGATAACCCACCCTTTGTAATTGTGCAACACAGGGATCATGCTGTTCCTTAAACCTTGCGCTGGGGGCGGCAGTAGGTTATAGCCGCAGCGCGCTTGGGAATGCATCCCGCGCTTTTATGAAGAAGAAGGCTGGAGGCGTTGTGGCATGGGGCCCGGCGTGCGATCAGCAAGGAGCATCAGATGCCGAAATACGAGCATATCTTTATTGCTCGGCAAGATGTGAGCACGGCTCAGGTTGAAACCCTGACCGGCGAACTGACCAAAATTGTCGAGGATCTTGACGGCCGTGTCGTCAAAAATGAATATTGGGGCCTGCGTCCCCTCGCCTATCGGGTGAAAAAGAACCGCAAAGGACATTATGTCCTCCTGAATATCGATGCGCCTTATCCGGCTGTGGCCGAAATGGAGCGTCAGGCTGGTATCAATGAAGATATCATCCGTTTCATGACCATTCGTGTGGATGACCTTGAAGAAGGCCCCTCGATCTTCCTGCGCAGCAAGCCTGAGCGTTCCGACCGCAGAGGGGGCCGTGATGGTGGTGGTCGTGATGGTGGTGGCCGCGAAGGTGGTCGTGATGGTGCCCGCGATGGCGGTCGTCCCGGTGGTTACCGTGATGGTGGCCGGGATGGCGGTCGCGAAGGTGGCCGGGATGGCCAGCGTGAATATCGTGAGAGGAGGGACTGATCATGGCTAGTAAAGCACCCGGCGCGCGTCGCCCGTTCTTTCGCCGCAGAAAGACCTGTCCGTTCTCTGGCGCAGATGCTCCAAAGATCGATTATAAAGATACCAAGCTGTTGTCTCGCTATATTTCCGAACGCGGCAAAATCGTGCCCAGCCGGATCACTGCGGTTTCAGCTAAAAAGCAGCGTGAATTGGCGCGGGCCATCAAACGCGCCCGCAATATCGCCCTGCTGCCATTTGTCGTGAAATAAGGAGCCGATCGATGAAAATCATTCTTCTCGAACGCGTTCCGAATCTGGGCAAAATGGGTGATGAAGTCACCGTGAAGCCGGGTTTTGCTCGCAATTTCCTGTTGCCCCGCAATAAGGCCCTGCGCGCAACCATTGCCAATCGCAAAGCTTTTGAAGCCCGCCGTCAGGAAATCGAAGCGCATAATATCAAAATGCGCGAAGAAGCCGAAGGCGTGGCCAAAGTGATGGATGGCGCGCGCTTCGTGCTGGTGCGTCAGGCCGGTGAAGCCGGTCAGCTTTATGGCTCGGTTACGGCCCGCGATATTGCTGATGCTTTGGGCACGCTTGATTACAAGATTGGCCGTTCGCAAGTGGAATTGCTCAAGCCTATCAAGGAATTGGGCATTCACAAGGTTCTGGTGCGGCTGCATCCTGAAGTGACGGTTTCGGGCCCCGCCCATGT
>BAYV01000015.1 GCA_000710935.1 Iodidimonas nitroreducens
GCCCGGGATGACGAAAAAGGGGCCCGGGATGACGAAAAAGGGGGCCGGGATGAGGACACCCACCCCGGCCATTTTTCACAGATTGCGGATGATTTCTTCCACCATCTTCTTGGCATCGGCGAACAGCATCATGGTATTGTCGCGCCAGAAGAGTTCATTATCCACCCCGGCATAGCCACTGCCCAATGAGCGTTTGACGAACAGCACCGTTTTCGCCTTTTCCACATCTAAAATGGGCATCCCATAGATGGGGCTTGTGGGATCGGTTTTGGCAATCGGATTGGTGACATCATTGGCCCCGATAACAAAAGCCACATCGGCGGTTTGAAAGGCATTATTGATGTCTTCAAGCTCGAACACCTCGTCATAAGGGACATTGGCTTCGGCCAGCAGCACATTCATATGGCCCGGCATCCGCCCGGCCACCGGATGAATGGCGTATTTCACGCTTACCCCTTCGGCCTTCAGGGCATCGGCCATTTCCCGCACCGCATGCTGGGCTTGCGCCACCGCGAGACCATAGCCCGGAACGATGATCACCGAACCGGCATTTTTCAAGATGAAGGCGGCATCCTCAGCCGAGCCGGATTTGACCGGGCGATCGGGCCGCGCGCCCTTGATCCCGCCCGCCTCATCACCGCCAAAGCCACCCGCAATGACCGAGATGAAGGAACGGTTCATGCCTTTGCACATGATATAGCTTAGGATCGCCCCCGAAGAGCCAACCAAAGCCCCGGTCACGATCAGGGCATTATTGCCAAGGGTAAAACCGATCCCCGCCGCCGCCCAGCCGGAATAGCTGTTGAGCATGGACACCACCACCGGCATGTCCGCCCCGCCAATCGGCACGATGAGCAAAAATCCGATCACGAAGCTGAGGCCGATGATAGTCCACATCAAATGGCCGCCGCCCGAGGCCGCGCCCTCGCTGAAGGCAAAAGCGATGATCAGGCCAATGATCGACAGGCCGATCAGGGCATTGATCAGATGCCGCCCCGGCAGGATGATCGGCGCGCCCGACATCGTGCCCTGCAATTTCAAAAAAGCGATGATCGAGCCGGAAAAGGTGATCGCGCCAATCGCCGCACCAAGGCTCATTTCAATGCGACTGGCGGCAAAAATCCGCCCCATCTCATCAACAATGCCGAATGAGCCGGGATTGAGAAAAGCCGCCGCCGCCACCAGAACCGCCGCCAGGCCCACAAGACTGTGGAATGCGGCCACAAGCTGGGGCATCGCGGTCATGGCGATCCGGCGGGCGATCACCAGCCCCACGCCACCGCCCAGCACAATCGCCGCAAGCACCGGCCATAAGCCAAAAGCAAAAACATCGGGGCGGGAAACGGTGGCCACCACCGCGATCAGCATCCCGATCATCCCATAAACATTGCCCTGGCGCGATGTTTCAGGATTCGACAGCCCACGCAGGGCCATGATGAAAAGCACTGCGGCAACAAGATAGGCCACCGCCGTCAGATCGATGAACTGCTGGTTCATATCCCCACCCTCATTTCTTTTCTTTTTTCTTGTACATCGACAGCATCCGCGCGGTGACGGCAAAGCCGCCAAAGATATTCACCGATGCAAGCGCAATCGCCGCCAGCCCCAGCCATGTGGCCAGATGCATCCCTTCGCCCCCCACCGCGATGATCGCCCCCACGATGATCACCGAGGAAATGGCATTGGTCACACTCATCAAGGGCGTGTGCAGGGCGGGGGTCACGCTCCACACCACATAATAGCCGACAAAAACAGCCAGCACGAAAATGGAAAGCTGCTGCACAATCGGGCTGGTGGTCGCAGCGCTTGCGCCTGCGGCCGCCATCATAACGGTTTCAAACATGGAACATTCCCCTTCAGGCGGCGGATTTGAGCTGTGGATGGATGATCTCGCCATCCTGCGTTACCAAAGATGCGCGAATGATTTCATCCTCTTGATCGAGTTTGAGCGCCCCCCCTTCCTGATCAACAAGGGGGGTGAGATAATTGAGCAGATTCTTGGCATAAAGGGTGGAGGCATCGGTCGCCACCAAAGAGGGCAAATTGCGATGTCCCACAAGGATCACCCCATCTTTATGGATGATTTCCCCGGGCTTTGAGCCTTCGCAATTGCCGCCCATCTCAACGGCCATATCAACGATCACCGAGCCCGGTTTCATGGTCGCCAACATTTCAGCGCTCACCAGCTTTGGTGCCGGGCGGCCGGGGATCAAGGCCGTGGTGATCACGATATCCTGCTTTTTGATGGTTTCCGCAATCAGGGCCGCCTGTTTTTGCTTATAGGCATCGCTCATTTCCTTGGCATAGCCGCCTTCGGTTTCAGCGTTTTTGGCCTCGTCATCATCAACCATGACAAATTTTGCGCCCAGGCTTTCCACCTGTTCCTTCGCTGCCAGACGCACATCGGTGGCGGAGACAATCGCCCCCAACCGCCGCGCCGTAGCAATCGCCTGCAATCCGGCAACGCCGGCGCCCATCACCAGCACGCGCGCCGGGGCGATGGTGCCCGCCGCAGTCATCATCATGGGAAAAGCGCGGGTGAAAAAGCGCGCCCCTTCCAGAACCGCTTTATAGCCTGCCAGATTGGCCTGCGACGACAAAACATCCATGGATTGCGCCCGGGTGATGCGGGGCACCAGTTCCAAAGCCACGGCCCGGATTCCAGCCTTGGCATAGGCTTCGATCCGGGGCTTTTCGCCAAAAGGATTGAGCAGCCCCAGCATCAAGGCCCCGGCTTTCACGCCGTCAAGGCTATCGGCATCGAGGCCGCGCACGCTCAAAATCACCTCGGCATCGGCCAGCGCTTTGGCCAGGTTTTCGGCAATCGTGGCCCCGGCTTCGCGAAAGGCGCTGTCGGTGAGGGATGCGGCGGTCCCTGCCCCCTTTTCCACATGCACATCAAAGCCCAGTGCCGTTAGCTTCTTCACCGATTCGGGCGATGCCGCCACGCGCTTTTCATCGGCAGTGGTTTCTTTTACGATACAAAGCTTGAGTGTCACGGTCGCCAGTCCTCCTCATGATCGCCTAAAGACTATCGCCAACAGGATGCGCGCAGATCAATCCAGCCCTAAAGCAGCAGCAAAGCGAGCAAAGCCAGGGCAATGAGATGCCCCGCTGCCAGCCAGAATAAAAAGGTTCCAAAGCGGCTGAATTGCACTTCCTTGTCGCGTTCAAAATCAGATTTTTGTGCTTCATCCTCAGTCATCGACGCCATAAGCCCCTCCAACATATTGGTTCATCACAATCAGCAAGTACAAAGACCATAGCAAAGCCCGGCTATGAGCACAAAATGCAAATGATGCTGCGCCGCAAAAGAAACGATATGACAAAAATCGCCATATTCAACCCTTAAAAACATAGATGAGGCTCAAAGGCCCGCTTCGGCTAAGGCGCGGGCCTGCCGGATGGCCAGACTTTCCACCGAAAAATCTTCGATGATCCCTTGGAAAAGCTGATACCAATTCACCTCGGCCCGCAAATGCAAAAAGACCCCGCCAAGGCCGATGGCCGCGCGATCCATGAACACAAATTCCCGGGGCGGGGTGACGGGGCCCAGTTCTTTCAGCTTTTTATGCACTTTTGCCGCGGTTTCGGCACCATATTGGCCGGGCTGTTCGGCGGCATTGATCAGCCGGGGGCGATCTTCCATCAAGGGCGCATAGAGAAAAGTTGCCCAGATATTGAGCACATCGATCAATTCGTCACTGAGATTTTGAAATCCCCAGCTTTCATAGGCATGGGCGGCCAGATCGCGATCCCCATCGCGCAAAGCCCGGTACAGATCGATCACCCCGCCCACAAATGCCGGGGGAAACACCCGAACACAGCCAAAATCCAGCAGATTGATGGCGAGATCATCCCGCGCCGTATAATTGCCCAGATGGGGATCGCCATGGATCACCCCATAGCGATGAAAAGGAATGTACCAGGCCCGAAACAGATGGATCGCCAAACGGTTGCGCGTTTCCAGATCGGCATCCTTGAAGTGCAAAAGCGGGGAGCCCTGAAGCCAGCCCATGGTAAGCAGCCGATCGGTGGATAAATCGGGATAAAGGGCGGGCACATGCACCTGCGGTTCATCGGCGAGCATGGCACGATAAAGGGTGATGTGCCGGGCCTCGCGCCCATAATCCAATTCTTCGCGCAGGCGGGCGGCCAGTTCCTCGCGAATATGGCGGGTATCGATGGAACGATCATAGCGTTTGTAAAGGGAAAGCAGCCAATCGAGCTGCGCCAGATCAGCCTCCACCGTGCTCGCCATATCAGGATATTGCAGCTTCACCGCCAGATCCTCGCCCCCCGGCCCGATGGCCCGATGCACCTGCCCCAAAGAAGCGGCGGCACAGGCTTCGCGTTCGAAAGATTGGAAGCGTTCGCTCCATCCCGACCCCAATTCGGCGCGCATTCTGCGTTTCACAAATTGCGCCCCCATCGATGGCGCCTGGGCCTGCAATTGCGCCAGTTCGGCCGCCATATCCCGGGGCAGAGCATCGGGGATGGTGGATAAAATCTGGGCAATCTTCATCACCGGCCCCTTCAGGCTGCCCAGCGCCTGCCGCAGATCGGCCCCCAAAGCCTGCTGATCCACCGCCCGGCCAAGCATCCGGCCACTGGCCATCCGCGCCCCAACACCCCCCATGGAACGCCCCACCCGGGCATAACGCCCCACCCGCGCGCTCAATCTGTTTCTTTCCGTGTCATCCGTCATGATGGGGCCTGTTTCTAAAGGAGAGGGCAAGAGGAAATGCGGCTTTGGATATGTGGCATGATCGGGGCTTTAAAACCAGCATACGCCGTTCATCTGTGGTCGGATCGCAGGCAATCAAACCCTTTTTTAAGATTTGTCCCGATATGATACAAATCTTTCCTGCGCATCCCGAACGAGGGCTGCGCCAAGCGCGGTGCAGCTTATGAACGAAACGATCCTTATCGTTGATGATGAGCCGACCCAGCGGCATCTTTTGACCGCCATGATCGCCCGATCAGGCCATCATGTTGAAAATGCGGGGGACGGATCAGAAGCCGTGGCGCGGATCGATGACCCCGAAAAACCGGCCATCGCCTGTGTCATTCTGGATATGCAGATGCCGGGGATGAACGGATTGGATGTGCTGCAAGCGGTGCGCCCCCGCCATCCCCACCTGCCGGTGATCATTCTCACCGCCCATTCCGGGGTCAGCCGGGTGGTGGAAGCCATGAAAGCCGGAGCCAGCGATTTCATCGTCAAGCCCGCCAGCGCTGAACGCCTGCGCACCGCCATCGATAGTGCGCTCAGCCATGTGAGCATGACCGGCGAACTGCCCCATATCAAACCATCGCAAAAAGATTTTCCCGGTTTTGAAAATATGGTGGGGGAAAGCCCGCCCTTTCTCGATGCCATCCGATTGGGCCGGAAAGCCGCCGCCGTCTCGATCCCGGTTTTGATCGAAGGGCCATCGGGTGTGGGAAAGGAAATCTTTGCCCGGGCCATTCATCAGGCCAGCAATCGCAAGGCCAAACCCTTCATCACCGTCAATTGCGGGGCGATCCCTGAAAATCTGGTGGAAAGCATTTTATTCGGCCATGAAAAAGGGGCCTTCACCGGCGCTAGCGACCGCCATATCGGCAAATTTCAGGAAGCCTCGGGCGGCACGCTGTTCCTTGATGAGGTGGGGGAATTGCCCCTTGATGTGCAGGTCAAGCTTTTACGTGTTTTGCAGGAAAATGAAGTGGACCCCATCGGCGCCGCGCGCCCGGTGCCCGTGGATATCCGGCTGATTTCCGCCACCAATCGCCATATGGCCGCGCTGGTTGAAGATGGCCATGTGCGCGAAGATCTGTTCTACCGGCTCAATGTTTTCCCCCTGACCATCCCCGCCTTGCAGGATCGGGCCGGGGATATTCCCCTGCTGGCCCGGCATTTCGTGGGACAGATCGCCCGCGCGGAAAATCTCGAGGAAAAACCCTTGTCGGCGGATGCCATGGCGCTGCTTTCACAAGCCTCATGGCCGGGCAATATCCGCCAATTACAAAATGCCGTGTTTCTGGCGATGGTGATGAGCGATGGGCCGGAATTGACCGCCGATGATTTCCCGCAATTGCACCCGGCCAGCCCAACCGCCCCCAAAACCGCAGCGGAAAAAGCCCCGCACAATCCGCCCACAGACCGACATCCCGAACCATCGACCCCGGCTTTTTCGATCAATCTGCTCGATCATAGCGGCAGCCTTCGCCCCTTGGCCGATCTGGAAGCCGAGATCATCGCCGCCGCCATTCGGCTTCATGATGGCAGGCTTTCTGAAATCGCCCGGCGTTTGGGCATTGGCCGCTCTACGCTTTACCGACGTCTGGATGAATTGGGCTTATCGAAAGACCCTGAAAAATTATCCCGATGATCTTTTTCAGGCCCGATCATGATTTTTGCCTTAAATGCACCCAAAATCAGCCTATGCTGAAGCATCGTTCTTCTGTGGAACCGAAAGTCTTGTGCTGTGATTGGTGTTTTTGATAGCGGCTCGGGTGGCCTCACCATCCTGCAGGCCTTGCGCGAAACCCTGCCCGAGCGCGATTTTCTCTATGTCGGCGATCACGCCCGCGCCCCTTATGGCGAACGAGAAGGGGCCGAGGTGCATGAATTCACCCGCCAGGCGGTGGATTATCTTTTAGGGCAAAATTGCCGATTGATCATTTTAGCCTGCAATACCGCTGCCGCCGTGGCCCTGCGCCCCCTGCAACAGGGATGGCTCGCCCAAACCGCCCCCCATGCCCGGGTTTTGGGGGTGCATGTGCCTTTGGTGGAAAGCATCACCGGGCTGGGCTGGAATGCCCCTGTCAATCCCGTTGCCGACCATGGCGCGATCTGCACAAATGAAGCCAAACCACGCACCTTAGGCATTTTCGCCACCCCGCGTACGGTGACCTCCGGCGCCTTTAAAACCGAGATCAAATCCCGCGCCCCTGCTATCCATGTGCTGCAACAGCCCTGCCCCGGGCTGGCCGATGCCATCGAAGCCCATGCCCCCGATGAGCGGATCGAAGCTTTGGTGCGTGGCTATGTGGATCAGTTAATGGCGCAGCCGGGGGCCGATGCCATCGACAGCGTGGCGCTGGCCTGCACCCATTATCCTTTTGCTTTAAAGCAATTTCGCGCGGCCCTATCGCCTGCCATCGCCATCCATACCCAACCCCGGATGGTGGCGCTGGCCTTGGCGAATTATCTCAAACGCCATCCCGATATCGATGATCGGGGCGCGGGCCATCTGCGGCTTTTAACAAGCACCGATCCGCTCCATCTCAATGGGCTCGCCTCACGTCTGCCGGCCGAACTGCGCCGGTTTGAAGCCTTGCCCGCGCCCCTTGGCTCAGGCGTCCTCTTCGCTTGACGGGGCAGCCGATCCACCTTCCAAAGCGTGCATATACACATCGAGCAGGGCTTCGAGCTCTTCGCGCTCATGGCGTTCCATTTTTCTGATCCGCACCACCTGGCGCATGATTTTCGGATCAAAGCCGGATGATTTGGCCTCCGCGTACACATCCTTGATATCGTCGGCGATCCCCTTCTTTTCTTCTTCCAAACGCTCGATTCGTTCAATGAAAGAACGCAGAATATCGCCTGCTATTCCGCCTGCATTGGTCGCCATGAAGGGAATCTCCTGATGAGGGGCTTTGCCATTTACGGCCAGAAAGGATCGCTGCCGATCCCATAATGGCGGGGGACCATAGCGACATGGCCAAAGACATGCAATGCCATGCATAAAACGCGTTCATGATGAGGTACAAAGAGGCGACTTGAAGTCTTTGTGAGAACAGGCATTTTACTGCTGACAACAATGTGAAATCGATTCCTCTTCAACTTCGGCCCCTAACACCTTAGTTTAACACTGTGTCGGAGCAAAGGGATTGCGTGCCCTTTGCCATACCCGGCAACAGATAACCTGATAATCAGGTTTGATATGCCTATTATATTGGAGAAGATCTTATGAAAACGCTGACGTCAAAAGCCACCACACTCGCCCTTGCCGGTGCGCTTGCCGCCGCCGTTTCCGCCACCACCGTGCAGGCTCAGGATTGGGCCAAGAAGGCCGAAAAATGCTATGGCGTTGCCAAAGCCGGCCAGAATGATTGCAAAGCCGGTCCCGGCACTTCATGCCAGGGCACGTCTAAAGTGGATGGCCAGGAAAATGCATGGATGTTCGTTCCTAAAGGCGTGTGCGACAAGCTGGCCGGTGGCAGCCTGACTGAGCCCAAAGCCTGAGGCCATTGATGCCTTTGGCACAACAGCCTGACAAACCGATGCCGCATCGCGCTGGCATCGGTTTGAAAGTCGAGCATTATCGGGACGTTCTGAACGGACGTCCCGATCTCGGTTTTTTCGAGGTTCATCCCGAAAATTATATGCTTGCGGGCGGTCCGCGCCTTCAGGCTCTTCAGGCCATTCGCGCCCATTATCCCCTCAGCCTCCATGGTGTGGGGGCGTCATTGGGATCGAAAGATCCGGTGGATCGCGATCATCTTGATCGCCTCAAGGCCCTGCAGGATAGGTTCGAGCCTTTTGTGGTCTCCGAACATTTATCCTGGAGCCGCTTTGAAGATCATTTCCTGTCAGATCTGCTGCCCCTGCCCCTCACCCGCGATGCTTTGGCGGCCATGGCGGCCAATGTGGGCCGGATGCAGGATGCCCTTGGCCGCACGATTCTGATTGAAAATCCATCCACCTATCTTGAATTTACCCATGCCGAGATGAGCGAGCCGGACTTTTTAAGTGAACTGGTGAAGGAAACCGGCTGCGGGCTGCTTTTGGATATCAATAATATCCATGTGTGCGCCAGCAATCACGGCTTTGATCCCCATGCCTATCTGGCGGCCATCCCCGGTTCTGCCATCGGCGAAATTCATATGGCGGGCCATGCCATTGATCGCTATGGCGCGCGGGATATTCGGATCGATACCCATGGGGCACCGATCTGCGATGATGTCTGGGCGCTTTATGATCATGCCATCGGGCTTTTCGGCCCACGCCCCACCTTGATCGAACGCGATGACAATCTGCCGCCCTTCGCTGATCTTCTGGCCGAAGCCCAAAAGGCCGAACGCATCATGGCGGGCAAGGCATCCCCCTCTTTCAAACAGCCCGACCATTTGGCTGAGGCGAATCATGGCTGAAACCGGGTCTTTAGCGGCTGTGCAATCGGCTTTTGCCGCTGCCCTTGAAGGGCGTGGAGATGACGCCATTGCAGCGATGATCAAACCGATGGATGGGGTGCCCGCGGGCATCCAGCTCGATATTTATCGCAATAATATCCACGCTGCCCTCACCCGGTCCTGTCAGGGGCTGTATCCGGCCCTTCATGCCCTTGTGGGCGAAGGCTTTTTCCACCAGATGATGCGCGATTATCATCGCCTGCACCGCCCAGCACATGGGCGCATGGTGGATTATGGCCATGATCTGCCAGCGTTTTTGGAAAGCGATGATTTTCGCAATCGCTATGAAGCGGCCAACCGCCATCCCTATTTTGCCGATATCGCCCGGCTCGAACTCGCCAGTTTCAAAATGCTCAGCGCCCCCGAAATGGCCCCGCTTGACCCTGCCTTTCTGGCCAACATCCCCCCGCAAGATGTGGAATCCCTGCGTTTTGATCTGGCCCCTTATGCCTGCCTTCTGGCCAGCCCCTGGCCTGTTCTTGATATCTATAAAATGGCCATGGCGGCGGCTGAGGGCGATGATAGCGTCAACGCGCCCGCCCTTGCCGATAATCCTGCCCGCCTGCTGATTATCCGACTTCACGGAGATGTTGAGATTATCCCCTTGTCCTATGGGGACTTCTCGTTTCTCATGAGCCTCGATGCCGGGGCGGCTCTGGGCGAAAGTGCGGCGGCCGCCTTTGCATCACAAAATGATTTCGATCTTTCTTCAGTCCTTAGCCAAGCGCTATCAATGGGTGTTTTTGCATCCTTCACGGAAAAATAACCCGTGTCATCATCAGGAGACCGCATATGACCAACTCGCACATGGGCTCAGACAGCCTTGTGAATAAAGCCCGATCCGCCTATGGCCTGTTCAATCTCACCCCCGAATGGCTGGTTTTGCTGGTGGCCCGCATCGCCATCATCCACACATTCTGGTCATCGGCCAGCAACAAGCTGGCAGGTGTTTTTGAACTGAAGCCTTTTCAGGCCATGCTGTTTGAAAGCGAATTCGGCATGCCCTTCCCCGAGGTTACGGCTTTATTGGCGGGCTGGGCGGAATATGCTTTGCCTTTCCTTTTGCTGATCGGGCTGGCCAGCCGCCTTGCCGCTGCGGGCATTTTGTTCATGACCCTGCTGATCCAGTTTTATGTGTTCTGGAGTGCCGATGATTTTTGGGTGATGATGCTGCAAACTCACATTTTCTGGGCCGTGCCCATGCTGGTCATCATGAAATATGGCGCTGGCAGCCTGTCTGTTGATGCCCTTTTGAAGAAGACCGTGTTCGCCCGCTGAGCCGCTTTTTTTCCTGAAAACGATCGGGCCGGGGGTTTAAAATCCCCGGCCTTCGTTTTTCTTCAGGCTTTCGGCCATCAATGCAAGCTGGGCTTCGCTGGCCGGCGTTTGATGGCGCTGTTTCCATTCGGCGGGCGACATGCCGTAAATTGCGGTGCGGGCCGCCTCCTTATCCATGGGATGCCCCATATCCGCCGCCGCTTCGGCGTACCAATCCGCCAGACAATTGCGGCAAAAGCCGCTTTGGCCCATCATGTCCACATTCTGCACATCCGTGCGATGGCGCAAATGCTGCACCAGCTTGCGAAAGGCTGCGGCCTCCATCTTTTCACGCTGCTGTTGGGTGGGATTGCTCATTCACACTCTCCTCTTTCTCTTGCTTTGATCCTGCTTAAAACCCGCCAAAAAACCTTTGGCCATAGAGCCATAATAGCCAGAAAGACAGGGCAATGAAGGGGCCAAAGGGAATGGCATCCCCCGCCCCCAGATGATGCCCGCGCAGCCTTTGCCCCAGCACATAAAAAAGCCCGGAAAGGCTGGCGAGCAACAGCACATAAGGCAAAGCCTGCCAGCCCATCCACGCCCCGGCGGCAGCCAGCAATTTGGCATCCCCAAGGCCCAGACCCTCGCGCCCCCGCAGATGGCGATAGGCAAAAGCAATCCCCGCAAGAAGGCCATAGCCCACCATCGCCCCCAAGGCCGCCGAAAGCAGATCCACCGGCCCGATAAAGGCCGCCACAAAAAGCCCCATCAGGATCAAAGGCAGGGTCAGCAGATCGGGCAAAAAGAAATGCCGGGCATCGATCACCGCAAGGGTCAGCAGAATCAGCCCCAGAAACAGGGTGGCCAGGGATGATAACCCCCAGCCCATCGCCAAACCTGATTGGGCGGCAATCAGCAGGGCCAAAAGCTCGAAAATCAGCGTATGGCGGGGAATGGGGGTGCCGCAGGTGCGGCAGCGCCCGCGCAATATCAGAAAGGAAAGGATCGGCACCAGATCATAGGCTGCCAAGGGGGTGCCGCAGGTTCGGCAGGCCGAACGCACCATGGCCACCGGCTCATCCCGCGGCAGGCGATCCGCCAACAGAGCAAAAAAACTGCCCAAAAAGGGCGCAATGAAAAGCCCTGAAAGGCCCCAATGAGGCTCAATCACATCCTATCGCCCGTATCCTAAAGCCCGTATCGGGGTTGCCTTCACATGCCATCACCAGGCCTCATCACATAAAAAACGGCAAGGAAATGCACCGCAATCAGATTGTGCCTGTTGCATCCTGATGCTGCAATGGGCAAAACTGCGAGGGTCGCCAAGTTTGCTTTTGTCATGATCTTCACCGCTCAACAAGGCCCAAGCCTTTATGACATCTGAACCCTCTGGCCTTTATCCGGCGCCTTATCGCCTTGTTCGCCCGGCCTTCAAGGCTGGCCCTTTTCTGTGCGCATCGCCCCATAGCGGCCGCTATTATCCCGATGATTTCAAGCGTGCCTCGCGCCTTGATGAAATGCTGTTGCGGCGCTCGGAAGATTTTCATGTGGATGAGCTGTTTCAACTGGCCCCGGATTTTGGCGCGCCTTTGCTTATGGCCCATTATCCCCGCGCCTATGTGGATCTCAATCGCGCGGAAAACGAGCTTGATCCCCTGCTGATCCGCGATCCCCTGCCCCAAAGCAGCGCCATGATCAGCGAACGGGTGGCCGCGGGTCTTGGCACTTTGGCCCGGGTCGTGGCCATCGGGATGCCGATCTATCACAAGCCCTTATCGCTGGCCGAAGCCAAAGCCCGCATCGCACGCATTCACACCCCCTATCATCAGGCCTTGGATGCGCTTTTATCTGCCGCCCACAAGCATCATGGCTGGTCCGTGTTGCTCGATTGTCATTCCATGCCCTCAAAACCCCTGCGGGCGGGCGAGGGCGATCAGCATGGCTTTGATGCTGATATTGTTTTGGGGGATTGCCATGGCACAAGCTGTGATCCCCGCCTGATCAACCGGGCTGAGGACATCCTCCATGATCTGGGCTATCGGGTGGCCCGCAATGATCCCTATGCCGGGGGCTATTGCACCCAGCATCATGGCCGCCCCCATGAGGGCCGCCATGCTTTGCAGATCGAGATTAATCGCGGCCTTTATATGGATGAGATCAGGCTACTGAAAAAGCCCGCTTTCGAGGTTGTGGCCGCCGATATGGGGCGTTTGTTAAAGGGGCTTTTCAGCCTTGATCTGGGCCATGCCAATACGGCCCTGGGCGAAAGTGGCCCCCCCCGCCATCTGGCCGCCGAATGATCCCATCGGTATCATGAACATAAGGTCATCCCCGCGCCGCTTGCAGCCCCGGCCTCGTCTATGCCATCAAGGGCAGATAAAGCCTTTGGGCATAAAAACTGGATCAGGTTCCATTTTTGGGTAGCAGGAGCATGTCATGACACAAGAAAAAACCGAGCAGGATCAAACACGCTTTCCGGTGCCTCAAACATTGGCGCAATCCGCCCGGTGCAATGCGGATGATTATCAAAGGCTTTATCGTGCCTCTATCGATGATCCTGATGGCTTTTGGCGTGAACAGGGGCAACGCCTGCAATGGGAAACCCCCTATACCCAAGTGAAAAACACCTGCTTTGATGGTGATGTCTCGATCAAATGGTTCGAGGATGGCACCCTCAATGCCAGCGTCAATTGCATCGATCGCCATCTGCCCGAAAAAGCCAATGATATTGCCCTGATCTGGGAAGGCGATAATCCCGCCTATCACCATGCCATCACCTATGGCCAGCTTCATGATCATGTCTGCCGCTTTGCCAATGTCTTGAAAAATATGGGCGTCAAAAAAGGGGATCGGGTCACCATCTATATGCCGATGATCCCCGAAACGGCCTATGCCATGCTCGCCTGTGCCCGTATCGGGGCTGTTCATTCCGTTGTTTTTGCGGGTTTTTCTGCAGAAGCTTTGGCCAATCGGATCAAGGATTGCGATAGCCAATGGGCGATCACCGCCGATGAAGGCGTGCGCGCCGGAAAATCCATTCCTTTGAAGAACAATCTCGATGAGGCCGCCCGCTCCTGTCCCGGGCTGAAAGCGGTTTTAGCGGTGCGCCATACCGGGGCCACGGTTTCATGGGTGGATGGCCGCGATTATTGGTATCATGAAGCGGCGCTGAAGGTGGACAGCCGGTGCGAACCGGTAGTGATGAACGCCGAAGATCCCCTGTTCATCCTTTACACATCCGGCTCCACCGGTAAGCCGAAAGGTGTGCTGCACACCACCGGCGGCTATCTTTTATGGGCTTCGATCACCCATGATTATGTGTTTGATTATCAGCCGGGCGAGATTTACTGGTGCGCCGCCGATGTGGGCTGGGTCACCGGCCACAGCTATATCATCTATGGACCGCTGGCCAATGGCGCCACCAGCCTGATGTTTGAAGGCGTGCCCACCTGGCCCGATGTGGATCGTTTCTGGCAGATCATCAACAAGCACAAGGTGAATATCTTCTACACCGCCCCCACCGCCCTGCGCGCCCTGATGCGCGAAGGCGATGCCCCGGTGGAGCGCCATGATCTATCCTCGCTGCGGATTTTGGGATCGGTGGGCGAGCCGATCAATCCTGAAGCCTGGCTGTGGTATCATCGCGTGGTGGGCAAAGGCCGGTGCCCGATTGTGGATACATGGTGGCAAACCGAAACCGGCGGCATGATGATCACCCCCCTGCCCGGCGCCACGGATCTGAAACCCGGCTCGGCCACCCGGCCCTTTTTCGGGGTGAAACCCGCCCTTGTGGATGCCGAGGGCCAGATCATCGAAGGCGCGGGGGCCGGTAATCTGGTGATCACCGATAGCTGGCCGGGGCAGGCGCGGACGCTTTATGGCGATCATGAACGCTTCATCCAAACCTATTTCAGCGCCTATCCCGGCACCTATTTCACCGGCGATGGCTGCAAACGCGATGCGGATGGCTATTATTGGATCACCGGCCGGGTTGATGATGTGATCAATGTTTCAGGCCATCGCATGGGCACCGCCGAGGTGGAAAGCGCCCTAGTCGCCCATCATCTGGTTGCGGAAGCGGCAGTGGTGGGCTTTCCCCATGATGTGAAAGGCCAGGGCATTTATTGCTATGTGACCCTGAATGCCGGACTGGAGCCCACGGAAGATCTGGCCAGGGAATTGCGCCAATGGGTGCGTAAGGATATTGGCCCCATCGCCACCCCCGATCATATTCATTTCACCCCATCCCTGCCGAAAACCCGATCCGGCAAGATCATGCGGCGTATTTTGCGCAAAATCGCGGAGAATGATTTTTCAAATCTGGGTGATACCTCCACCCTTGCCGATCCTTCGGTGGTGGATAGCCTGATCGAAGGCCGCCAGATCCGCTGAGCACATGGGAATTTTATGAGCTTTCATCGGCAGGATGGCGCATGGCATGGGCCCCGGCATAGCCGCTGGGCAGGCGGATATCATTCACCAGATCATTGATCTCGGCGGGGGGCGGGGCGGTGAAATGGCTAACGCTTATGGCCATGGCAAAATTCACCAGCATCCCGATGATCCCGATGCCTTCGGGGGAGATGCCGAAAAGCCAGTGGGCGGCGCTGTTCCATTCCGGCATCACGAATTTGAAAAACAGGATATAGCCAAAGGTGAAAAGAAGGCCGCTGATCATGCCGGCAATCGCCCCCTCGCGGTTCATCCGCTTGGTGAAAATGCCCATGAAAATCACCGGAAACAGGGATGCCGCCGCCAAGCCAAAGGCAAAGGCCACAACTTCGGCCACAAATCCCGGCGGATTGATCCCCAGATAACCCGCCACCAATATGGCCGTAGCCGCCGAAAGCCGGGCAAACATCAGTTCCTGCCTGTCGGTCATATCCGGCAGGAATGTCTTTTTCATCAGATCATGGCTCACCGCCGATGAAATCACCAATAAAAGCCCGGCTGCGGTGGATAAAGCCGCCGCCAATCCGCCCGCCGCCACAAGGGCGATCACCCAGGGTGGAAGCTGGGCTATTTCGGGGTTCGCCAGCACCATGATATCGCGATCCACATAGATTTCATTGGGGCTATCGGATGGATTGGCGGTCAGCCGCTCCCCCCATTGGCCGCGCTGGTCATCTTTATAAAGGGGCGCGCCCTCAAAAGCCTCGCCAGCCCGATATTGGATGATCCCATCCTCATTTTTATCATGCCATGCAATCAGCCCCATATTTTCCCAATTCCCAAGCCAGAAGGGGGCCTTTTCATAGGGCTGCTCATTCACCTGATCGATGAAATTGATCCGGGCAAAGGCCCCCACCGCAGGCGCCGTGGTATAAAGCAGGGCGATAAAAAACAGCGCCCAGCCCGCAGAAAGCCGGGCATCCGATGCCTTGGGCACGGTGAAAAACCGCACGATCACATGGGGCAACCCCGCCGTTCCCACCATCAGCGCGGCGGTGATGGCCATCATATCGATCATCGATTTGCTGCCGCTGGTATAGGGCGCAAAACCCAGATCAACCAGGGTTTGATCCAGCTTTTGTAAAACCCATAGCCCCGATCCATCGGCCATCTGGGCCCCCAGCCCGATTTGTGGCACCGGCTGGCCGCTGATCAGGATCGACATGAAAATGGCGGGCACCAGATAGGCAAAAATCAGCACGCAATATTGCGCAACCTGGGTATAGGTCACCCCTTTCATGCCGCCCATCACCGCATAGAAAAAAACCACGCCCATGCCGATCAGCACGCCATAGGTGATATCCACTTCCAGAAAGCGCGAGAAAACCACGCCTACCCCGCGCATCTGCCCGGCCACATAGGTAAAGGAAATAAAGATCAAGCAGATCACCGCCACCACCCGCGCCGTGCGGGAATAATAGCGGGTGCCCACAAAATCGGGCACGGTGAACTGACCGAATTTTCGCAGATAAGGGGCAAGAAGCAGGGCCAGCAAAACATAGCCGCCGGTCCATCCCATCAGATAAACCGAGCCATCATAGCCCGCAAAGGCAATGATCCCGGCCATCGAGATGAAAGAGGCCGCGCTCATCCAATCGGCAGCCGTGGCCATGCCATTGACCACCGGATGAACGCCGCCACCCGCCACATAAAAATCTTTGGTGCTTCCCGCCCGGCTCCAGATGGCAATGCCGATATAAAGGGCAAAGCTGAGGCTAACGGTGATGATGATCAGGGTTTGCGTTTCCATAAGCTTTAATGTGATCCCCTTACATTCGGGCCAGATTCTGCCGGGCCAGATTCTGCCGGGCCAGATTCTGCCGGGCCAGATTCTGCCGGGCCAGATTCTGCCGGGCCAGATTCTGCCGGGCCAGATTCTGCCGGGCCAGATTCTGCCGGGCCAGATTCTGCCGGACGAGATTTTTCAGGATGAGAAAACTGCCGTTCCAGCCTGTTCATCCGCCGCACATAATAAAGCACAAGCCCCAGAAACACATAAATTGCCCCTTGCTGGGAAAACCAGAAACCAAGCTTGAAACCAAAAAATTGAATGTGATTAAGGGGTTCGACAAACACAATCCCCGCGCCAAAGGATGCGATAAACCAGATCGCCATCAGCTTTGCCAAAAGGGAAATATTCGCCGCCCAATAGTGATTGATGCGGCTGTCTGAGAGGGATAAATCCCTGCTATGCATTTGCTTTTCCCCCATGATCCGGCTCGATATCTGTTTCTTTCCAAAAAACCATAACCTGATTTTCCATGATTTCAAAAAAATGATTCCGCCGCCCAAAATCAATCGATCTTGCACATGGTTCGCATTTTCCTCTTGGGCGCGGGCAAAGGCATCGGCTATGGATTGCTTTTAATCCGTCGTCAGATCCACGCGCCCTTGAAGGGATGATTGCCGTGTCGCGCTTTTTCAGCCTCAATCTGTTTTTGCTGACAGGCGTGCTGCTGCTGATCGGTTTGCCGGTGGCGGTGGTGGTGGGGCATCTGTTTTTGCCCGGCGGGGAAAGCTGGTCTTATCTGAGCGAGACGGTTTTGCCGCGCTATGTGATGAACTCGCTGATTTTGGTGCTCATGGTGGGCTTTGGTACCTTTTTGATCGGCACCGGGGCGGCATGGCTTGTAACCATCTATGAATTTCCCGGTCGGCGCTTTTTTGAATGGGCGATGATCCTGCCTTTGGCCGCACCGGCTTATGTGCTGGCCTATGCCTATACCGATTTTTTGCAGGTCTCGGGCCCGGTGCAAAGCCTGCTGCGTGATCTCACCGGCTTGGGGCCGCGCGATTACTGGTTCCCCCAAATCCGCTCCCTTGGTGGTGCGATCACGGTTTTCATCCTTGCGCTTTATCCTTATGTGTATCTGGCAGGGCGGGCGGCCTTTTTGCAGCAATCGGAATGTGTGGTGGAAGCCAGCCGCACCCTTGGCTGCACCCCATGGGCGGCTTTTCACCGGGTGGCCCTGCCTTTGGCCCGCCCGGCTTTGGCGGCGGGGGTGGCTTTGGCCCTGATGGAAACACTGGCCGATTTCGGGGCGGTCTCCTATTTTGGTGTGCAAAGCTTTACCACGGGCATTTATCGCGCCTGGTTTTCTTTTGGGGATCGGGTTGTGGCGGCGCAATTGGCCAGTTTGCTCCTCGGCTTCGTGGTTTTATTGCTTTTCCTTGAAAAAACCAGCCGACGCGGGGCGCGCTATTACCAAACCAGCCAGAAAATGCGTTCGCTCAATATTCAGCGATTGACCGGGCTGCGCGGATGGCTGGCCGCCTTTTTATGCGCCCTGCCTTTTTTTGCCGGATTCCTGCTGCCGGTTCTGATCCTTTTGCATTTGGCTTATGCGGGCGGCGATGCGCAATTTGGCCATCGCTATCTGGACCTTGCGGAAAAAAGCATCAGCCTTGCCCTGATCACCGCCCTGCTCGCTGTGATGCTGGCTTTACTGATTTCCTATGCCCGGCGCACCGATAGCACCCCCCTTAGCCGCACAACCAGCGCAATTGCCGGTATTGGCTATGCCATTCCCGGCTCGATCATCGCCGTGGGGGTTTTGATCCCCTTTGCGTGGTTCGATAATAAGGTGGATGCATTTTTCCGCAGTAGCTTCGATTATTCCACCGGCCTGTTGCTCACCGGATCGATTGCGGCCCTGATTTTTGCCTATCTGGTGCGGTTTTTGGCTTTGGCCCAGCAAACCACCTGGGCCGGGCTGTTGAAAATCACCCCTTCGATGGATGCCGCCGCCGCAAGCCTTGGGGTGGGCCGGTTCGAAGCTTTGCGCAGGGTGCATATGCCCTTGCTCAAGGCCCCCTTGCTCACGGCCGGATTGCTGGTTTTTGTCGAGGTGATGAAGGAATTGCCCGCCACCTTGATCATGCGCCCGTTCAATTTCGATACACTGGCCGTGCAGGCCCATAATCTGGCTGCCGATGAGCGCCTGGCCGAAGCGGCAACACCGGCGCTGACCATCGTTTTGGTCGGGCTTTTGCCGGTGATCATTCTCACCCGATTGATCAGCCGCTCCCGGCCCGGCCATGCGCCGATGCCGCGCAAACAGCTCTTGAATGCGCCGCCGCCATCCCTTATTAGATAATAATAATTCTTATTTTCACTGGTCAGGAGACGATCATGCGCAGCTTTTTCCAAAATGGGTCAAACCGGCTCGCCGCCGTGATGGGCTTGATGATCCTGCCTTTTCTGATCCCCGATCTGGCCGCGCAAGAGGTGAATATCTATTCCTCGCGTCATTATCAAACTGATGAGCGGCTTTATGAAGATTTTGAAAAAGCCACGGGCATCCGCATCAATCGGCTGGAAGGCGAAGGCGATGCCCTGATCGCCCGGCTGAAACAGGAAGGGCGGAACAGCCCCGCCGATATTCTGCTCACTGTGGATGCCGGGCGCCTGTGGCGAGCCGAAGACGCAGGCCTGTTTCAGCCCATCGCATCCGATGAGCTGACGGCGAAAATTCCCGCGCATCTGCGTCACCCCGATGGCTTGTGGTTTGGCTTTTCATCCCGGGCGCGGATGATTTTCGTCAATCGCGATCTGGCTGATCCCGCCTTGATCACAGGCTATGAAGATCTGGCCGATCCGCGCTGGAAAGGGCAGATCTGCATCCGCTCATCCTCCAATATCTATAATCTATCGCTGATGGCCTCGATGATCGCCCATCATGGTGAGGCGGATGCTTTGGCCTGGGCAAAAGGCGTGGTGGCGAATTTCGCCCGGCCGCCCCAAGGTGGCGATACCGATCAATTACGCGCCGCAGCCGCCGGGGAATGCGCCATAGCGGTGGCCAACAGCTATTATTTCGCCCGCCTGATGCTGTCAGAAGATCAAGCCGATCGCGAAGTCGTCGCCCAATTGGTGCCCATTTTTCCCAATCAGGACGGCCGGGGTACCCATGTCAATATCTCGGGAGCCGGGGTTTTGAAATATGCCCCCCATCAAAAAGAAGCCATTGCCTTTCTCGAGTATCTGGCCAGCGATAGCGCCCAGATTTATTTCGCGGCAGGCAATAATGAATATCCGGTGACCGATGTGGCGATCAATAATGACGCCCTGAAAACCTTGGGCGATTTCAAGGTTGATGATCTGAATGTGGGGCAATTGGGAATCAACCAGCCCACCGCCCAGCGTTTGTTTGATCAGGCGGGCTGGCGCTAGCGCAAATCCGATTGAACGATCAATGGTTAGGTCGCGTCGCTCTTAGTGGTTTGGTCACGTTGCTCTTGGCAAGAAGCGCCATGGCGGCGTTACAGGCCTCTTTGGTATAAGGCAAAACGGCTATGCGTGCCTCAAGCTCGGCATGGGCCGCATCACCGGCGGCGATCTTTGGGAAAAGACTGCCAACGGCGCGCAGCGCCGGGGCGAGCCCGGTCAAATCGAACCCTGCCGCGCGCGCCAAACAATAGCCCACGGCATCCGCCTCTGTTTCAACGCGGTCAAGATTAAGTGCATGGGCAATGGTCACGTCGCGCCATGTTCCGATTGCGGTGACCCCAAAAGGCGCAAGAATGAAGTCGAATAACGATCCGAAGATGTTGGTCAAGGTGACCGGCAGGAAAACCTCAACATTGTGAAAACGTTCGCGGCTTTTTTGGTCGTGACGGAGGAGAAGATGAGCTGCCTCGTGGGCTACGGTAAACGGAAGGGCAGGCTCTATCTCCGGCGTATTGAACAAGGCACGGCTGAAGAAAAACTGGCCGTCATTCTCGCTCGCTGCCGGTCCGCGCGTGTCGCCGATCGACAGCGCGTAAAGGCACGCAGGCAAAAGCAAGCTGCCAGTTGATGGCGCCTTCGGGAGGGCCGAAAATCCCCGATAGGCTGGACCAAGAAGGAAGCGGGCGCTTGCGTCATCAGCGTCCGCGGCAGCAGCGGCGGCCTCTCCTCCCCAGCTATCCGGAAGGGTGAGCGCGTCAGACGAGGCGCGTACCGCAAGGGGAATGCTCTTCTTCATTGATGCTGGGTCTGCGTCTCGCGTCACCACATTCATGGCATAGCCTTGTAAAGGGGGCGGGCAGTGGCTCAGGAAAACCGTTTCGAGCCTCAGCATGAAGCCATGCACGCGGACATAGTCCCGCAAGTCTGCGTCACTGACAGGAGCTTTTGTCGCGGCACTCGCGATGGAGCGCAGATCGGCGTTCGGTGTGCTGCATCCGGCAAGCAGCAGACCAACGCAGGCGACGGCAAAAACCCAGGCGCCGGAGTTGCCGCACCGCGTCTGCGTCACTCTCACCCGCGCCGAAGCCAAGTTGATATCCATGGTCTCAGTCGCACTCAATGGTTCGGTCGCGTCGCCCTTAATGGTTGGGTCGCGTCGCTCCGGGCAAAACATCGGGATAAATCTCGTTCAAAGGCAAAGAGCGGCCATTCTGCATCACGATCCGCGCATGCATCCGCTTCAGGCGGCGCGGCTCAGGCACCCCGCAGCTATGGGCGATGATCCCCACTTCCTTGTGCATATTGCGAATATAATTTGCCACCCTTTGGGATTTGTCCTCAACATCAAGGCCGCGTTGCAGGCGTTTATCGTGGGTCGCGATGCCGGTGGGGCAGGTATTTTTATTGCACTGCATGGCCTGAATACAGCCCAGCGCAAACATGAAGCCCCGGGCCGAAACCACATAATCCGCCCCCATGCATAAAGCCCAGGCCACATCGGCGGGATTGATCAGCTTGCCGGAAGCGATGATCTTGATCCGATCCCGCAATTGATAGCCATTGACCATATCCACCACCATCGGCAGGCTTTCCTGAATGGGCAAGCCCACATAATCCATCAGGCTCATCGGTGCCGCTCCGGTACCGCCCTCGCAGGAATCGATGGTGATGAAATCGGGTGCGGATTGCAGGCCCCGGCGATGGATGGCTTCAAACAGATCATCAAACCATCCATAAGCGCCCACCACGCATTTAAAGCCCACGGGCTTGCCGGTGATATCGCGCATCCGATTGATCAGATCGAGCAACTGATCGGCATTATCGATATCGGGATGGCGATTGGGGCTGATTGAATCTTCGCCCACCGGAATCCCGCGAATCCGGGCGATTTCTTCTGTCACCTTGCCACCCGGCAGAATGCCGCCCTTGCCCGGCTTGGCACCCTGGCTCAGCTTTAATTCGATCATCTTAATCTGCTCATGCGCGCCCAATTCGCGCAATTTCTCCTCGCTCAGCGCGCCATCAGGGGTGCGGGCCCCATATTTGGCGGTGCCCAGTTGAAAGACGATATCCGCCCCGCCCCCCTCATGATAAGGCGACAAGCCCCCCTCGCCAGTATTGAGCCACGCCCCGGCCATGCCGCATCCCGCCGACAGGGCCTTTACCGCCGGTTTTGAAATGGCGCCATAGCTCATGGCCGAAACATTGAACAGGCTGGAGGTGGTATAGGGATGCCGGCACATTCCGGCGCCGATGGTTTCAGCCGAGGTTTCTGCCGCATCGCTTTCCAATGTGGGAAAGGGGCAATTCACAAACAAAACCGAACCCACTGTGTGGATATCCCGGGTCGAGCCAAAGGCGCTGGTGGTATCCTCGTTTTTTGCCGCCTGATACACATAGGTGCGCTGGGATCGGTTAAAGGGCATTTCTTCGCGATCCATGGCAAAGAAATATTGCCGCAGGAAAATGCCCATATGCTCCATCACATAGCGCATCCGCCCAATAACCGGATAATTTCGCCGGATGGCATGGCTGGTTTGGGTGCGATCGATGATATATAAAATCACCACAGCCATAGCCCCAAGGCCGACCGTGAAAATGAACAGGGCCGCCAGAAACAGCAAAGCATCCACAACGAAACCAGATGGCATCACGCACCTCATCATCCAACAAAGAAGGTCATCCTAGGGGATTGCGCCCTGATCGCCCATGCAAGATTTGATGATGTGGGAAAAGCGACGATCAAAGAGCAGTGAGCGCCATGAAACTGCGGGATGCCTGCCGCCTATTTACGCCAGATATCTTGAACGGCACTGAGAAAATAACGCAGAAAATACCAGGCGGCGGCGGCATTCATGGCAATCGCCCCCATCAGCGCCAATTGCAAAATCCAGCCCTCATGGCCCAGCCATCCGCTGCTGGCGAGCAATAAAAGCAGCAATCCCGCGCACAAAAACAGGGCCGCGCGCATCATCAGCCGCATCATGCCGGGTTCCAGAACCTTCACGCCGGCAACCGCCCATCTTCATCGGCTATAGCAACATTTGAAACATCCGTGGCCGGAGCGGATTTGGGGCTCATCTCAAGCATCTTTTGCAAGGGCTTCAGGGCTTTCAGCCGCACATCCTCGGGCAGTTGGATTTGCGGCTGCAGATCGCGCAGGGCCACATAAAGCTTTTCCAAACTGTTCATCGCCATGAAGGGGCACATATTGCAATTGCAATTACCATCCGCCCCCGGCGCGCCGATGAAAATCTTATCGGGCTGGGCTTTTTGCATCTGATGAATGATATGGGGTTCGGTGGCCACGATGATCGTGCGGGCCGGGCTTTCACTGGCAAATTTCAAAATCGCGCTGGTGGATCCCACTTGATCGGCCAGATCAAGAATATGGGCCGGACATTCAGGATGCGCCGCCACCGGGGCATCGGGATGGGCGGCTTTCAGCTTGATCAATTCCTGTTCGCTGAAGCGTTCATGAACGATGCAACTCCCCGGCCATAAAAGCATATCCCGGCCCGTGATGCGCGACAGATAGGCCCCCAGATGGCGATCCGGGGCAAACAGGATTTTCTGCTCAAGGGGGATCTGGCGAATGATCGCCTCGGCATTGGATGAGGTGACGATGATATCGGTTTCCGCCTTCACCGCCGCCGAGCAATTGATATAGGTGAGCGCCAGATGATCGGGATGAGCCCGGCGGAAGGCCGCAAATTCGGCTGGCGGGCAGCTGTCTTCAAGGCTGCACCCGGCGCGCATATCCGGCAGCACCACGGTTTTTTGGGGCGACAGGATTTTCGCCACCTCGGCCATGAATCGCACCCCGCAAAAAGCGATCACATCCGCCTGCGTTGCCGCCGCCCGGCGCGAAAGATCAAGGCTATCGCCCACGAAATCGGCAATATCCTGGATCGCCGGGTCCTGATAATAATGAGCCAAAATCACCGCCTTGCGTTCATGGCGCAGGCGATCAATTTCCGCCTCGATATCGATCGAGGGATCGATCAGCGGCTGTGGAGAGGGCTGAAACGGATCAAAGACGACATCATCCATGGCAATTCATTCCATTTGGCTTGGTGCTGAAATTTGTCACAGGCACCGGCTTTTATCCTGATATAAGAAAAATATTGGAAAATTGCAGGGGGGAGGCGGTGATTTCCCACTCTCTCAGACTTTCCAGACCGCTCTCATTTGTTCATACAAAAAAGCGACCGCTTTGGTCAAATAATCCCTCAAATTTGATGATTTTGCGATCAGCCAGATCCACCAAATGCGCCAGAACCGATCTTTGGGCCGCCGGATAAAGCCGGGGATCAAGATCGGCATAAAGGCCTGCGACGATCTCCTCCACCCCGCAGGGCTTGTTTTCCACGTAACCGATGATCCCTTTTTCGCGATCAATCCGGTGCTGGATCAGCCCCGATATATGCGCGCGCGGCTGCAGGACCGGCGGGCCATGGGTAGGCCATAAAATCGCGGCATTGCAATCCTTGATAAGGTGCAAGGAGCGCATATAGCGGCCCATATCGCCATCGGGGGGCGAAATCACACTGGTGGACCAGCCCATGATATGATCGCCGGTAAAAATAGCGTTTTCCGCCATCAGGGCAAAGCACAGATGATTGGATGTGTGCCCCGGGGTCCACAGGGCTTTCAAGGTCCACCCCCCGCCCCTGATCTCGTCCCCATCAGCCAGATGATGATCGGGCACGAAATCGACATCAGCGCCTTCTTCGCCCGCACCCCCCACCAAACCGGCAGGCAGATCATCCCGCGCCGCCGTGCCATGGCGGCCCAAGCCATAGCAGGGCGCGCCGGTCCGTTCCTGCAATAAACGCGCGCCGGGGCTGTGATCGCGATGGGTATGGGTGATCAGGATATGGCTCACCCGGGCCGCCCCCACCGCATGGAGGATGGCATCGATATGGTCGGGATCATCCGGGCCGGGATCGATTACCGCCAATTGTTCATCACCAATCAGATAGGTGCCCGTGCCGCTATAGGTGAAGGGCCCCTGATTGGGCGCAATGAGCCGCCGCACCATGGGGCTCATCCGCACCGCCACGCCATGGCGCGGATTGATGAAACGCAGGGCTTTAAAAGCATCTGACATGAAAAAGCTTTCGCATAGGCATGAGAATGGATCAAGCGTGGATAATGCGGGCTTTTTCCCGTGAAAAAATTGTATTCATGCAAAAATGATGGGCATAAATATAAGAATGGATAGCCAAAACTGCATAAATGCGGTTGTATGATGACGGTTGCACTCGTAGAAAACACCTCTTGGGTGCATCATTTTATAAATACATAATTTATGCGTGTATTCTTGTCATGTTTATGAAAAAACGGTAATTTATTTTGACAATGCCTTTCTATGATTGGGATGATTTCGCTCATCTGCCAATCACCCTGGACATCCAATCTTTCATTCGCCTGAATGGCTTTGGGGGCACCTATTATATCCGCTCCTGCCAGGGGCGGCTTTGCGTGGCCATCGATCAGCGCCCGGCCGCGTGGATGGAGCATTATCATCAATCGAACTATCTTTATTATGATCCCATTGCCTATGCGTCCTATTCGAAAAATACCGCCTTCTTTTGGGATGATATTCTCAAAAAAACGCAGCTCACCCAAAAACAGGCCCGCATCATGGATGAAGCGCGGCCTTTTGGCTGCGCCTCGGGCTATAATATTCCCTTTCATCAGGGCGGTTTTGATTTTTCGGTCTTTTCGATCTTTGGCGATGATCGCCCATCCGTGAAGGCAAGGCTGCGGGAAAAAAGTGCCGAGATCAAAAAGCTGGCCACACGGCTTCATGAAGCGGTATCAGCGGTGATCGAGACTGACCGCCCCATCGATAGCCCCGATATTACCGAGCGCGAACGCGAATGCCTGTTGTGGACGGCAAAGGGCAAGACCAACAAGGAAATCGGCATCATCCTGTCGATTTCCGAGCATACGGTGAAAGCGCATCTGGCCACCGCAGCCAGAAAGCTCGATAGCCATACAAAAACCCAAACCGTGGTGGAGGCAATCAAGCGCGGCCTGTTCGTGCCCTGGTAAAGGCCGCTTTTTTCAGGCTTCAGTCTGTCTGGACAGCGCCTTTTCCATCAAAACCGGTTTGCAGGTGACCGTGGCGCGGGCCAGCAGGCGATGATCTGCATCATAAAGCGAGCCTTCAAGAAAGCCGATGCTGCGCCCCAGATGCAGGCACTGACCCCGCCCGATCAGGCGCCCCAAACGCACCGGGGCGATGAAGCTGGTCTTGATTTCCAGCGTTGGCACAAAACAGGTGAAACCCGATTTGGCAATGGCCGCAATCCCCGATGTGCTATCCAGCATCGCCGCCACAAAGCCCCCCTGCACCTGCCCGAATGGATTGCAGAATTCAGGCTTGGGGGAAAAGGCAATGAGGCTGGTGCCCGCATCCCGATCCAGCGCCAGCACCTCGCCCCCCAAAAGGGCGAAAGCCGGGCTTTTGAACAGGCTGCGAAAATGATCGAGATCGGCCTGCTGATGATGATCCGGCTGCTGATGATCCGGTTGAATATCTGCCCCGCTCAAGATGCGATCCCGGCGGCCTTCACCGCCCTTTGGGCCATCAGCTTCACCAGATGGGCGCGATAGGCGGCACTGGCATGATGATCATGATTGAGCGCGGCCTCATCCACCCTGAGCGGCTCCAATGCCTCGGGCGAAAACGATTTTTGCAAGGCCTGCTCGAAATCATCAAGACGATGCACCACCGGCCCCGCCCCGGTGACCGCCAAACGCACGCCGGTTCTGAATTCCGCCACGAAAACCCCGGCAATGGCATAGCGCGATGCCGGATGATGAAATTTCATATAAGCCGCGCGCCGGGGTTTTTTGAACCTGATGGCCGTGATCAATTCACCCGCATCAAGGGCCGTTTCAAACATGCCGGTGAAAAAATCATCCGCCGCAATCTCACGCCGGTCGGTGATAATGGTGGCATCAAGGGCGAGCACCGCCCCCGGATAATCGGCGGCCGGATCATTATTGGCCACCGAGCCGCCCATCGTGCCACGATAGCGCACCGCCTGATCGCCAATCGCCCCGGCCAAAGCCGCCAGCGCCGGGATCGATCCCCAAACCTGCGGCGCCATGGCCACCTGATGATGGCTGCACATCGCCCCCAGCACAAGATGATCATCGGCCATGGTGATCTGCTTCAGATCAGGGATCGCCGAAAGGTCCAAAAGATCTGAGGGCATGGCAAGACGCTGCTTCATGGTGGGGATCATGGTCATGCCGCCCGCCAGATAGCTTGCATCATCCGCCGCTTCGAAAGCGGAGCGGGCAGCGGTGACGCTATCGGGTTTTTGATACGTAAAGCTGTACATCATGCTTTCGCCTGATTGAGGCTGCGCACGCCCGCATCGATGGCCTTCACGATATTCTGATAGCCGGTACAGCGGCACAGATTACCCTCAAGCTCATGGCGGATGGTGGCTTCATCGGGGGCTTCATGGCGTTTGGCAATATCAATCCCGGCCATGATCATCCCCGGGGTGCAAAAGCCGCATTGCAGGCCATGATGTTCATGAAAAGCGGCCTGCATGGGATGCAGATCATCGCCCGTGGCCAGCCCCTCGATGGTGGTGAGATCGCAACCATCGGCCTGCACCGCCAATAGGGTGCAGGATTTCACCGTCTGTCCATCCAATTGCACCAAACAGGCCCCGCATTGGCTGGTATCGCAGCCCACATGGGTGCCGGTCAGCCCCAGGGTCTGGCGCAAAAGATCGACCAAAAGGCGATTGGGCTCCACCGATAGCGAGACCGGCGCGCCATTGACTTTCAGATGAATGGGATAGGTCATGAAGCCTCATCGCTGGCATGAATTTGTGGGTAAAACCATGCGCAGATCATTGCGCGACCGGCGATGAAGAGCAAGCCCCCTATCGATTTTTCCTAAAAATCGGCCGTCACTTCCTTGATGGCCCGAAAGGCCAAAGCAAGGGCGATGAGCGTCATGATGATGCCGATGGCCAGATCGAGACGCCGCAAGCCCCGGGGCGACGACAGAAACGGCGCGGCGCGCCCTGCCATCTGCGCAAGACCAAAAAACCAGACCGCCGAACCCAGCACGGCCCCCACCGTAAAAGACAGGCGATCGAGCCCCGCCGCATGGGCCGAAGCCAAGCCCCCCACCAAAACCAGCGTATCCACATAAGCATGAGGATTGAAAAGCGTGAGGGCCAGTGCCACCAGCGCGGCCCGACGCGCTGTGGGGCGAGCCATGTTCGCCTTGCCCGATGCCGTCTTATCCTCAAGACCGGGGGATGGCCGGGCCGCCGCCCGGAAGGCCAGAAAGGCATAAAAGCTGATGAACAAAATGCCCATGGCTGTCGCACTTTGGCGCAACAGGGGGTGCGAGGCGAAAAAGGCCCCCGCCCCCAATGCCCCGAGGGAAATCAGCACCGCATCGGCGAGAAAACAGGTAAGGGCCACCGCCATGGGATGCTGGCGATGGACCGCTTGCCGCAAAAGAAAAGCATTTTGCGGGCCGATGGCCATCACCAAACCGATCGAGATCACAAAGCCTTCAAGGAAAGACCAGATCGTCATCTGATGCGATCGGCAGGCCTGCGCGACCTGCGCGAGACGATTCCATCAAGCCACGAGAGCAGGATGTCATTCACCTCCTGTGGTTTTTCCTGCTGCATCCAATGCCCCGAACCGCGCATATCGATGCGCTGATAATTCGTGAAAAATGCTTCCTTGCCATCGGCCAGATGGGCCGGGCACACGCCATCCAGATCGGCGGTGATCATCAGGGCCGGAATATCGATGGAGGGCTTGCCCCCCAAGGGCTGAAAGCGTTCCATATCCGCCCAGTTCGCATCCATATTGCGGTAATAATGCAAGGGCCCCAGCATCCCGCCAGCGCGAAAGGCTTCCGTATAAACCGCCAATTCGCGTGGAGGCAGAAAATCTTCGCCCGGCCATTTTTCAATCGGCCCCTCAAGCCAGCGCACCAGATCCAGATCCGGGGTGGAAAAAGCCCCGCCGCCCTTGCCGGAGCGCGGCTTTGGCCGCCGCATGAAAAAGCGCATAGTGCGTTCGATATCGTCCTCGAAAATCGCTTCGCACAGCCCCTCATCCTGAAATTGCACGATATACATCTGCGGCCCAAAGGACTTTGCAAACAGGGCCACAGGCGCAATCGAGCCGCGCGGGATAAAGGGCACATTGAGATTGCCAATGGCCTGCAATCGCTCCGGGCAATAAAAAGGCAAGGACCAGTTGATCAAAGCCCCCCAATCATGGCCGATGATGATCGCCCGCTCCACCCAATAATGATCGAGCAGGCCGGTGATATCCCGGGCCAGCATCCCCATGCCATAAGCCGCGCGATCACGGGGCTTATCGGATCGGCCATAGCCCCGCATATCGGGGGCGATCACGCAATAGCCCGCCCGCGCCAATGCCGGGAACTGATGCCGCCAAGTAAAGGCCAGATCAGGAAAACCATGCAGGAAAAGCACCACCGCCCGGGCTTTTTCAGGGGGTGGCCCCGCGCGGTAAACAGCCAGATGAATATCATTGGTTTTGATCATCTCAGGCACGGGAAATGCAAACATAAGCCTCCTGCATGGATTTTATCCACTTTATTGTTTCTATCGTGCAAAGGCGGCCGCGGCCCTGGAAACCTTCAGCCCCGGCCTTCAAGATCACGAATATTGGCATAATCTTCGCTGCGCAAACTATCAATAATATCATCCGCCGTTCCATGGGGCAGGCCAAGGCTGCGCAAAACCTGCGCCCCCAATTGCAGGCTGGCTTCCAAAGTTTCCGGAACACAGGCGGTGGCCCCCAGCTTTTCCAGTTCCTGACCATGGCGATGGTCGCGGGATCGGGCAATGATCGGAATATCGCTGTTCATCCGGCGGGCCGTGCGCACCGTGCGGGCGGCGGATGCCGCACTATCAAGGGTGATGATGAGGCTTGAAGCCTTATGGAGCCCTGCGGCTTTCAGGGTTTCCGGGCTGGCCGCATTGCCATAGAAAACCGGCAGGCCCGCGCGATTGGCATTTTCGATGGTATCGGCATTCAAATCCAGCGCCACATAGGCGATCCTTTGGCTGGCCAGCACCCGCGCCAGCATCTGGCCCACCCGCCCAAAACCGGCGATCACCACATGGCCTTCCAGTTCATGCCCGGTGTCTTCCAGATTCTCCGGATTGGCGGATTGGGCATCATGGATCAGCGCATGGGTGCGCATCCGGCCTTCGATCAAGCGCCCCAGCCAATCCAAAGCCGGGGTAAGGGCAATTGACAAAACCACCATCACGCTCAGAATTTGAACCGCGCGATCATCGAGCAGGCCCAAGGCCAAAGCGGCGGCAAAAACGATGAAGGCAAATTCTCCGGCCTGCGACAATAACAGCCCAAAGCGCAAAGATGATCCGGTGGGCAGCTTGAACAAGCGCCCCAAAAGGGCCGCCACCACCGCCTTCAAAATCAGCATTCCGAACAATAAAACCGCAATCCAGCCCAGATTTTCCAGCACCAGAATAGGATCGATGGCCATCCCCACGGTGAGGAAAAACAATCCCAAAAGCAGGCTGCGATAAGGGGAAATATCAAGCTCGACCTGCGAGCGATAGGCAGTTTCAGCCAGCAGCATACCGGCCAGAAAAGCCCCCAATTCCATCGAAAGGCCCACCTGCTCCATCAGGAAAGCCGATCCCAGAACGATCAGCAAGGTGGTGGCGGTGAAAAGCTCAGCGCTGCGGGATCGTGCCACCAGCCGAAAAAAAGGCTGGGCGGCATAGCGCCCGAGCAGGATCACCGCGCCGATGGCGAGGATGGTTTCCCCCACCGCCGACAAAGCGGCCATGGAAATGCGCGGTGTCCCATTGGCCATGGCCGAGACCAGCAAAAGGATCGGCACCACCGCAATATCCTGAAACAAGAGCACCGAAAATGTCCGCCGCCCCACCTTGCTGGCCAGCGCATCCTGATCGATCATCAAACGCATGACCACAGCCGTAGAGGATAAACCAAGGGCCAGCCCCACCACGGTTGCCGATTCAGACGATACCCCAAAGGCCATGAGCACCAAAGCAATCAGCAAAGCACTGAGCGAGACCTGAAGCCCGCCCAGCCCGAAAATATAGCCGCGCATGGCTCGCAGGCGCTGGAGAGAAAGCTCCAACCCAATGGTAAACATCAGAAAAACAATGCCAAATTCGGCCAGGGAATGGATCTGATCGGTTTCTTCGACCAACCCCAAAACCCCCGGCCCGATCAGCATACCAGCGATCATATAGCCCACAACCGGGCTCCAGCTTAATCGCTGAACTCCCAAAGCCGCCAGAATGGCCGCCAGAAGAAAGACCAGCGCATCGAGAAGGGCGCTTTCACTTCCAATGGTTGCGATCTGTGAAAGCTCAGCCTCCATCCGTGTCTGTCTCCCTGCCTGAAATTAACGCTGGCCACTGCTTTTAATCGGCCCTATCAAGCCCTATATGAACCAATCATCGCGAAGGAACAATTGTCCTGTCAATTTTTCCTGTCATCTGAACCGGATATAAAGAACGCATATGCTTTTTGCCCTTCTTCAAGCAATCATCGGCCTTGGCCTTCTGGTGATTGCCGGTGATTATCTTGTCAAAGGTGCTGTGGCGCTGGCCGAAACTTTTGGCCTGCCGCCCTTGCTGATTGGCCTCACCATCGTGGCTTTTGGCACGTCCGCCCCGGAATTTTTCGTTGGGATTGATGCCGTTTTGCGCGGGGCCCCCACCTTGGCCTTAGGCAATGTGGTGGGCAGCAATATCGCCAACAGCCTTCTGGTTCTGGGCCTGCCAGCGCTGATCGCACCGCTGGCCTGTTCCGCCCCGCGACTGAACCGGAATATGGCGATCATGCTGGGGGCGACCATTTTATTCATTGCCCTGTCGGCGGGCGGCGCTCTGGTTTTCTATGAAGGCCTGATATTGTTCGCGGGGCTGGCTGGTTATCTGGTTTATTCCGGCCTGCGCGCCCGCAGCAATCCCGCAGTGGCGGCTGAATTTCTCGATCTTCCCGAGGTTGAAACCGATGATGCGGCCAATCCGCGCAAAAAATTGCTCAAATCGCTCCTGTTCGTTATCGGGGGCTGCGCCGGGCTTGTGATCGGGGCTGATCTTCTGGTGAGCGGTTCGGTGTTCATTGCCACAAGCTTGGGCGTTTCCGAAGCCATCATCGGCCTCACATTGGTGGCTTTGGGCACCTCCTTGCCTGAATTGGCCACATCGATCATGGCGGCTTTCCGTGGGCATTGCGATGTGGCCTTGGGCAATGTCATCGGCAGCAATATCTTTAATCTTTTGGGGGTGATGGGCGTCACGGTCATGGTGGGCAGCGTGCCCGTGCCCGATAGCTTTTTCGAGGTCGATCTTTGGGTGATGCTGGCTGCGAGCCTTGCGGTCTTCCCCTTTACCCTGCGGCGCGGTTCGGTGGGGCGCGTGGCGGGCCTGTTCCTGCTTTTATTCTATGGCGCCTATATCGGCTGGATTGCCTATAATGGGATGCATATGGCGAATGTCGCCGCCCAGCTTTCCTGAAGGCCGCCGTCATGAACCCCTATCCCCTTAAAAAAGCCATCCTGATCACCGGAGCCGCCCAACGCATCGGCCGGGCCATGGCCCTTGATCTGGGCAAAGCCGGTTATCCCATCGCCGTGCATTATCACCGGTCCGCACAGGATGCCGATGAAACTGTTGATGCCATTCGTGCCGCCGGGGGCCGGGCGCACGCCCTTTGTGCCAATCTGGAAGATGAAGATGATCTGGCACGCTTATGGCCGCGCGCCATCGAACGCTTTGGCCTGATCGGCGGCCTGATCAATAATGCCTCAATCTTTTTGAAAGATGATCTGGACAGCACCACCCGCGAGACATGGACGCGGCATATGCAGATCAATCTGCGGGCGCCATTCGTGCTGATACAGGCTATGGCCGCGCATCTGAGCCACCAAAGCGGGGAGGATGCCACGGGATCGATCATCAATATCATCGATCACAGGGTGTGGAAGCTCAATCCGCATTTCACCAGCTATACGCTATCGAAATCGGCTTTATGGACCCTCACCCAAACCGCCGCGCAGGCGCTGGCCCCCCATATCAGGGTGAATGCCATCGGCCCCGGTCCGGTGCTCCCCAGCATCCATCAGAATGTCGAAATTTTCGAGAATGAAGCCAGCGCCACCCCCCTTGGCCATGGCCCAAAGCTTGAGGAATTCGGGCAAACCGTGCGCTTTCTGCTTGAAACGCCCTCGATCACCGGTCAGATGATTGCGCTGGATGGTGGCCAGCATCTGGCATGGCGCACCCCCGATGTGGATGCAGGCACAGGAGACTGATATGGACGGCAGCGACGACATCACAGCGCGACCTGCTCCCGATATCGCCAATGCCTGGCGCAAAATCCGCCATGTATTCATCCGTGATCTGATCATCGAAGCCCAAATTGGCGTGTGGGAGAAGGAAAAAACCGCCCGCCAGCGCATTCGGGTCAATGTGGATCTGGGGGTCGAGGATCGGGACGACCATCTAGATCGCATCGAAAATGTGGTGTGCTATCACGAGGTGATCAAAGGCATCCGCGCCATCATTGCGGGGGGGCATATCCATCTGGCCGAAACCCTGGCCGAAGAGATCGCCCGCATGGCGCTCGCCGATTCCCGGGTGTCTTCGGCACGCATCCGGGTGGAAAAACTCGACATCGTGGCGGATGCCGCCAGTGTCGGCGTGGAAATCGAGCGCATTCGCCCTTTATAAGAGCTCAAAAGATCGGCTTTGGCCACGAATCTCATAGAGCTTTTGCACAGCCCGCCAAAGCCGTCAAGCGGCTTCTGATGGCCGTTCCATGTCCTTAATGATCTTTCCTGATTTGTTCATTGACTTAATAATAATGCTTTATTATCAATATGTTGATGAAATTGCCTATTTATTGTGCAAAGCCCTGTGACTCAAAGGTTACCGCCATGTTACAGCCACAGCCCAAAGCTTACCCACATAGTTATCCACAGGCTCCGTGGACAAGTTTTCGCCGACTCAAATCCGCCCCATCCAGCCCCTTGAGATGACATGATTTTTTGCCCTGAAGACCCTTTTGGGCAAAATTTTGCGCAGGCAATGACCTGTCCATAATAGAAGATCATGCTATTGAGCAGATGAAAGCAGCAGATCGATCCATGGCCAGACAACAGCAAAATCATCCCCCATCCCATCAGGGGGTCAGCGCGCCTGATAATCCCCTTCTGGGGGATGGCCGCGATGATGATCTGCCAAATGATCCCTTAACCGATACCGGGGTGAAAGGCGCGGATGCCATCCGCGCGGCTTTGGCCAATGCCCCCCATGCGCCGGGCGTTTATCGGATGTTTGATGCCCGCGATGATGTGCTTTATGTGGGCAAAGCCAAAAATATCAAAAAGCGGGTGAGCAGCTATGTCCGGGTCACGGGGCTGAGCACCCGGATCAAACGCATGGTGATGCTGACCCGGCGGATGGAATTTGTCACCACCCATACCGAAGCCGATGCCCTGCTTTTAGAAGCCAATCTGATCAAAAGGCTGAAGCCGCCCTATAATATCTTACTCCGCGATGATAAATCCTTCCCCTATATCGTCATCCGGCGCGGCCACCCATGGCCACAGATTGCCAAGCATCGCGGGGCACGGGGCAAGGATGGGGATTATTTCGGGCCTTTTGCGTCTGCCAGCGCCGTCAATCAAACCCTGAACACCATGCAGCGCATTTTTTTGCTCCGCACCTGCAGCGATCAGGTGCTGGAAAATCGCTCGCGGCCCTGTTTGCTTTACCAGATCAAACGCTGCTGCGCGCCCTGTGTGGGGCGCATTTCCCATGAAGATTACCAAAAGCTGCTCATCGATGCCCGGGCTTTTCTGGAGGGTCGCGATACCGGCATCCAGAAACAACTGGCCACCGATATGATGAAGGCGGCTGAAATCCTTGATTATGAAGCTGCCGCTGTTTTGCGCGACCGGCTCAAGGCACTGGCCCATGTGCAAAGCCATCAGGGCGTGGCCACCAGCCGCTTGCGCGATGCCGATATCATCGCCGCCAGCCATAAGGCCGGGGCCACCTGCATTCAGGTTTTTTTCTATCGCGCCGGGCAAAATCGCGGCAATCGCGCCTATTTCCCACGTCATGAGCCTGATGCGGCCATCGATGATGTGCTGGGGGCTTTTCTCGCCCAGTTTTATGACAATAAACCCCCGCCGGCCCAGATCATTTTGAATGAAGCGCCAGCGCATCTGCCGCTTCTGGCCGAAGCCTTGAGCGTATCGGCGGGCCATAAAGTGCATTTGATCCTGCCCCAAAAAGGCATCAAACGCGATCTGCTGGCCGAGGTGGAAAAAAACGCGACCCTCGCCCTTGATCGACGCCTGGCTGAACGCTCCAATGAACGGCAATTACTGCACGATCTGGAACAGGCCCTTGATCTGGAGACGACCCCAAACCGCATCGAAGTTTATGATAATAGCCATATTCAAGGCAGCCACGCTGTGGGGGCAATGATCGTTTCGGGACCGGAAGGATTTGATAAAAGCCAATATCGGCGTTTCAATATCAAAGACAGCAGCCTCACCCCGGGCGATGATTATGCCATGATGCGCGAAGTGATGACCCGGCGTTTTGCCCGGCTTTTGAAAGATGATCCCGATCAAAGCCGTGGTCTGTGGCCCGATCTGATGCTGATCGATGGAGGCAAAGGGCAATTATCGGCGGTTCTGGCGGTGGCCCAGGATTTCGGGATTGGCGATGATGTGGCGATCATCGGCATTTCCAAAGGCCCTGATCGCCATGCCGGGCGCGAACAATTCCACAAGCCGGGAAAACCCCCCTTCATTTTGCGCGAAGGCCATTCGGCGCTTTATTATCTGCAGCGCCTGCGCGATGAGGCCCATCGCTTTGCCATTGGCGGCCATCGCGCCCGGCGATCCAAGGCAATCAGCAAAAATCCCCTTGATGATATTGCGGGCATTGGTCCGGGGCGGAAACGGGCGCTTTTGCATCATTTCGGCTCGGCGGGGGGGGTGGCCGATGCAGCCCTGAAGGATCTTGAGGCCGTGGATGGTATTTCAGGGGCCATGGCAAAGCGCATTTATGGTCATTTCCATGATCGTTGAACGAAACCTCACAGGGCCAAACCTCACAGAGATTGACTGTTGCCAAGCGGGGGCGAGCGCCTATGCCTGATTTCAGCCATGAGCAGGCTTTTTCGGGCCGTGTGGCCGGGATCGATGAAGCCGGGCGCGGGCCATTGGCCGGGCCGGTGGTGGCCGCAGCGGTTATTTTTGATCGCACCCGCCCCCTTGATGCCAGCCTCATCGGGCTTGATGACAGCAAAAAACTCAGCAAAGGCAAAAGGCTCATTTTATTTGATGCCATCAAGCGCCATGCCCTCAGCCATGCCATTGCTTTAGCGACGGTCGAAGAAATCGATCGCCTCAATATCCTGCAGGCCAGCCTGCTCGCCATGCGCCGGGCTGTGGCCCTGTTGGAACCGGCTCCTATAGCCTGTTTGGTGGATGGCAATCGCGATCCCGGCCTGCCTTTTCCCACCCAGTGCATCATAAAAGGCGATCATAAAAGCCTTTCCATCGCCGCTGCGAGCATTTTGGCCAAGGTCAGCCGCGACCGGATCATGGCGGAATTGGCACAAGATTGGCCGCACTATGAATGGCAGAAAAACGCAGGATATGGCGTGCCAGCGCATCTTGAAGCGCTAAGGCTTGTGGGCCCATCCCCCCATCATCGCAAGAGCTTTGCCCCGGTTCGTAAGATTCGACTCTAGTATAATCTTGCAAAATATTGATTCAAAATGAAGAATCTGATTGACCCGAGTCGCTGTTTTTTCCACACTGGCGGCGTTCAGTGAGGGAAGATCATGACGAAATCACCAGAAAACCTGAAAAAGCCATCGCTTAGTTCAAATGAAAATGCGGGCGCACAGGCATCCCCCAAAATGGCGCATGTGCCCCTTGATAGCATCCTTAAAGGCGATTGCATCGAGCAGATGCGCGCCCTGCCCGATGCTTCGGTGGATATGATCTTCGCCGATCCGCCCTATAATCTGCAATTGAAGGATAATCTGCAAAGGCCCGATCAATCCCTTGTGGCCGGTGTGGATGATCAATGGGATAAATTCGATAATTTTGCCGCCTATGACAGCTTCACCCGGGCATGGCTTTTTGAAGCCCAGCGCCTATTGAAGGAAACCGGAACGATCTGGGTGATCGGCACCTATCACAATATCTTTCGGGTGGGCACCGCCATGCAGGATCGGGGCTTTTGGCTGCTCAATGATATCATCTGGCGCAAAACCAATCCCATGCCCAATTTTCGCGGCACCCGCTTCACCAATGCCCATGAAACCCTGATCTGGGCCGCAAAAACTGCCGATCAGCGCAAATACACCTTCAATTATAATGCCCTGAAGGCGATGAATGATGATCTGCAAATGCGCTCGGATTGGCTGATCCCCATCTGCACGGGGAAGGAACGCCTGAAAAAGAATGGCAAAAAAGCCCATGCAACCCAAAAGCCCGAAGCCCTGCTTTATCGCATCCTGATGGCCGCCAGCCGGCCCGGTGATGTGATCCTTGATCCCTTTTTCGGGTCTGGCACCACCGGGGCGATGGCCAAAAAGCTGGGCCGTCATTTCATCGGGATCGAGCGCGATGACGGCTATATCGCCATCGCCCGTGAACGCATCGCCACAACGCAAAAGCTTGATGAAGAAGCGCTGGGCTACAGCATCTCCAAACGTCAGGCCCCGCGCGTGCCTTTTGGCCAATTGGTGGAAGCCGGGCTGATCCAGACCGGCACCACCCTTTATGACAGCCGCCGCCGCCACACGGCGCGGGTGCGGGCCGATGGTACCCTTGTCTGCCGGGATATGACCGGCTCGATCCACCAGATCGGCGCCCATGTGCAGGGCGCGCCTGCCTGCAATGGCTGGACATTCTGGCATATCGACAAACGCGGCGATCTGGTGCCTCTTGATCGCCTGCGCGAAGAAATGCGGGCCGCGTCTCACGCCTGATCGCGCAAGATCATCGGCCTTGCCGTTCAACGACCAGATAACGATGACATAACGAAGAGGATCGGCACCATGGCCAAAGGCAGGAAGCGACGTTCTCTGATTTTATGGCTGTCGATCCCTTTTGCGGCCCTTATCACGCTGCTGGCCTTGATGGCGCTGCGGTTGATGCTGTTGCCCGATACCGCGCATTCGGAGAAGCAACAGGCCATAACGGGGGCCATGGCGGGGGCCTATTCTCATCCGATTGATGGCGAAGCCGCCCTGATGCGCTTATCGCAGGCGCTGCAATTTCAAACCATATCCACCGAAAATCCGGCTGATCGCGATGCCAGTGCCTTTGCCGCTTTTCATGCCTTTCTGGCGGATCATTTCCCCTTGGTTCATGCCCGGGCGGAGCGCATCGATCTTGGCAGCGATGCGCTTTTTTTCAAGCTTGCGGGCAGCAAGCCCACACTGCCGGGTTCTGTTTTGATGGCGCATCAGGATGTGGTGCCTATCGAGCCGGGCACCGATCAAGATTGGCAGCATCCGCCTTTTTCCGGGGCGATTGCCGATGGCCATATCTGGGGTCGCGGGGCCATGGATGACAAAGGCGCCCTCCTCGCCATTCTGGAGGCTTTGGAGCTTTTGCTGGCAGATGGTTTCGAGCCCGAGCGCACTTTATGGCTGGCTTTTGGCGCCGATGAAGAAGTGGGCGGCGAAAATGGCGCGGTGAAAATCGCCACATGGCTTTCCGAGCATGACATTCCCATTGCCTTTGCCCTTGATGAGGGCCTGGCCGTTCTGCATGGCATTACCCCGGGCGTCAGCGCGCCGGTGGCCATGGTGGGGCTGGCGGAAAAAGGATCGATGACCATCCGCCTCAGCGCCCAAGAAGATGGCGGCCATTCTTCGATGCCGCCGCGCATTTCCGCCCCCGGCAGGCTGGCCAAAGCGCTCACCCGGCTGGAACGCAATCCCATGCCCGCCAGCCTTGATGGCATCCCCGCGCAGATGCTTGTGCGGCTGGCCCCGCATATGGATTTTCCCCTCGATCTGATCACCGCCAATCTGTGGCTCACCGAAGCTTTGGTGATTGATCAGTTTTCTGCCGCCCCTTCAAGCAATTCGATGATCCGCACCACCACCGCCATCACCATGCTGCAGGCCGGTTTTAAATCGAATGTGCTGGCGCAAACTGCCGAAGCCACCATCAATTTCCGCCTGCGCCCCGGCGATAGCGGGCAGGATATCCTCGATCATGTGCGGCGGGTGATCGATGATGAGGCGATCACCATCCATGGCACAGACGAAGAGGCACAGCCCGCCTCGCCCATTTCATCCACGCAATCGGCGGCTTTCTCGGTTTTGGAAAGGAGCATCGCCAAAAGCTTTCCCGATGCCCTGCTGGCCCCCGGGCTGGTGATTGCCGCCACCGATGGCCGCCATTTCACCAAGGCGGCGGATGATGTTTATCGCTTCAGCCCGATGCGCCTTCATCCCGATGATCTCGCCCGGCTCCATGGCACCAATGAACGCTTGAAGATCGATAATTATCTTGAGATGATCGGTTTTTATGCCGAATTGATCAACGCGACTGATCAGAATTAGAGCAAGTCCTGACCGCGATCAGGACTGGGCGGCCAGAGCATGGCGGGCGATTTTTTGCATCAGCCCGGGCAGGCCATCAAGCTGATCCCGGGCCAGCCAATGCCCATCTTTTGGCGCGCTGATCGGCTGATCGGCCCGCAAAACGGTGATCAGCAATTCAAAATGGGTGAAAACATGCCGCACCTCGCCCGGCAGGGTGCTCCACTGGGCTTGATAGGGGGCATGGGCCATGGCCTCAGCCATCAAAGGCGGCGTATCAAGCCAAGGGGATGTGGGAATTTCCAGCATCCCCCCCAAAAGCCCTTTTGCGGGCCGCCGCCGCACAAAAACCGCCCCATCCTTTTCCAGCCAGAAGGCCAAAGCATGGCGTATGGGGCGCTGTTTTTTTGGGGCCTTTACCGGCAGGCTTTCAGCATCGCCTTTGGCAGCAGCCCGGCAATGAGCCTGCCATGGGCATGCCGGGCAGCGGGGCTGGCGCGGGGTGCAGATCACTGCCCCCAAATCCATCAGGGCCTGAGCAAAATCCCCGGGCCGATCATCGGGAACAAGCGCCAATGTCTGCGCCCTGATCGGCTTTTTGGCGGCGGGCAAAGGCTGAGTGATGTGATAAAGGCGGCTGATCACCCGTTCCACATTGCCATCCACAGCCGCCGCCGGGCGATCAAAAGCAATGGCGGCGATGGCGGCGGCGGTATAATCTCCGATCCCCGGCAGGCGCTTTAAAGCCGCTTCATTATCGGGGAAAAGCCCATCATGATCGCGGCTGATGATGATGGCACAGGCATGAAGATTACGCGCCCGGGCATAATAGCCAAGCCCCGCCCATTGATCGAGCACGGCTTCAAGCGGCGCTGCGGCCAGATCCCGCACCCCCGGCCAGCGGGCCATGAAACGCTCGAAATAGGGCTTCACCGCCGTAACCGTGGTTTGTTGGAGCATGATTTCGGAAAGCCACACGGCATAGGGATCAGACCGCTCACCCGCCGCCGCCCGCCACGGCAAATCCCGCCGGTGGCGATCATACCATAAAAGCAGATCACGGCTGATCGGCTGCGATCTTTTTTGCGATTTCCTGATGGATGTCTGGCGTGATCCCACAGGATAACCTAAACTGTCATGCGTCAATGACAAGAACCCAATGATGAAAAGCGGATCGCGCACAGTGGCAGCCAAAGCCGGAAGCGTCAAACGATCATCGTCCCCAAATTCATCGGGCGTCGGCTCAGCGGGCACGCGGCCCCCCGGGCGGCGCGGCCATGCCATGCCCCTGTCGCGGCTGATGCCGGATCTGGCGCGATCCGTCTGGCGGTCACGGGGGTTTATCAATCAGGAAATCGTGGCCCGCTGGGCAATGATCACAGGCACCGCCATCGCCTCGCAATCCGTGCCCTTGCGCCTTAACTTTCCGCGTGGCGAACGCATGGGCGCCAGCCTTGAAATTCGGGTCACCCCGGCCTTTGCCCCCATCCTGCAACATCAGGAACCGCTGATCATCGAGCGGGTGAACAGCTTTTTCGGCTATCGGGCGGTAAGCCGTATTCTTCTCCAACAAGGCCCCCTGCCCCCCAAACCCGCACGCGCGGCTGCACAAAATCCGCAAGCCCCCCCTGATCAAGAAGCTTTGGTGCAGTCAAGTCATCTCGCCAAAGGGGTGGCCGATGATGATCTGCGCCACCTGCTGGAACGCTGGGGCGCGGATCTATTGGCGAAAAAACATCCTTAGGCAAAGCCCAACAATAAAGTATAACATCGCCGAAATTCCGTATAGCCATCAGGCTATAAACGCCCTAAAATCACTATATCTGGTAAGGTGAAGACATATGAAACACAATTTAAAGCAATTTGGCGCCTATAAGCGGGGTGCCGCCCTTTCGATTCTGGCCCTGATGGCGGCAACGCTTTCTGCCTGCGGCAATGAAAATGAGCCGTCTCAATCCTCATCGTCCAAAGCCGAAAGCCCGGCGCAATCAACGGCCAGTGCATCAGGCGATGGCCCCAATTATCTTGATGTTATCACCACCGATACCGCATCGGAAAAAGGCTTTGCCCTGGGCGGTGTGGCCATGGGTAATCCCGATGCGCCGGTCACGATCATTGAATATGCGTCCCTCACCTGCCCCCATTGCGCTGCTTTTCACAAGGATGTGCTGCCCGGTTTGAAGGAAAATTTCATCCAATCCGGCAAGGTGCGCTATGTTTTTTATAATTATGTGATGAACCGTATCGATCTCGCGGCCTCCAGCATTTCCCGCTGTTTTGGGCCGGAACGGTTTTTTCCGCTGTCTGATCTTTTCTTTTCCCGCCAGCGCGAATGGCTGGCCAATGCCCGGGATCAGGGGCAGGTGATTGATGATATGGCGGCTTTGGTGCGCCGGGCGGGGATCAGCCGCACCGAATTCGATCAATGCCTTGCCGAGCGCGATTTGCAGCAGCATCTGGTTGAAATGACCAGCGGCGGGCAAGCGCGCTGGCAGATCACCGGCACGCCCACCATCATCGTTGATGGTAAAAAGCGGGGGGCAGAAGCCCAGAATTATGAAGGTCTGGCCAAAATGATCAATGACGAACTCTAGCCTGAGGCTCCTGCCTTGCAGTTTACACGGCTTCGACTGACCGGCTTCAAGTCCTTTGTCGATCCGACCGAACTTCGGATCGAACCCGGACTCACGGGGGTCGTGGGCCCCAATGGCTGCGGCAAATCGAATCTGGTGGAAGCCCTGCGCTGGGTGATGGGCGAAAATTCGGCAAGATCCATGCGCGGATCGGGCATGGACGATGTGATTTTTGCCGGCACCGATCGTCGGCCCGCGCGCAATCTGGCAGAAGTCTCGCTGGTCGTTGAAAATCCCGATCGCACGCTTCCCGGGGCCTTTGATGATGAAGACCGGCTGGAAATCACCCGCCGGATCGAGCGCGATCAGGGCTCATCCTATCGCATCAATGGTCGCGATGTGCGGGCAAAAGATGTGCAGCTTTTATTTGCCGATGCGGCCACCGGGGCCCATTCCCCGGCGATGGTAAGCCAGGGCCGGGTGGGGGCGCTGATTTCCGCCAAGCCCCGGGATCGCCGGGCCATTTTAGAAGAAGCCGCAGGCATTTCCGGGCTGCATAGCCGCCGCCGGGAAGCCGAGCAGAAATTAAAGGCCACCGAAGCCAATCTTTTGCGTCTGCAAGACAGCCTCAGCCGCCTTGAAAGCCAAGCCACCAGCCTGAAGCGGCAGGCAAAGCAGGCCGAACGCTATCGCCAGATCAGTGATCGCATCCGCCAAGCCGAAGGCTGCCTGCTCTATCAGGAATGGCGCATGGTCAGCACCCAAAGCGAAAGCTATGAAGCGACGATCCGCAAAGCCGATCAGGAGGTGGCAAGCCTTAATTTGCAATTATCCGCATTGGAAGCCGCCCATGAAAAACTGGCCGCCCTTCTGCCCGAATTGCGTCAGACCGAAGCCCATTGTGCCGCCAGAGTGCAAAGGCTGAGCCAGGCCGCAGATCAATTGCGCCATGAAGATCAAAGGCGGGCCGATGCCTTGGAGACCATCGCCCGGCAGATCGAACAGATCAACCGCGATGAAGAACGGGAGGGTGAAAGCCGCCATGATGCCCGGCAGGCGCTGGACCGCCTTCAACAGGAACGCCAAAGCCTGATCGCGGGCCTCGAAAATCAGCAAAAATCCCATGCCGAGGCCAAAGCCCGCCTGATTGAGGCCGATCAGCATAATCGGCTGGCCGAACAAGCCCATGATGCGATCAATCAGCAGATGATCGAGGCGCGAGGCAGGCGTTCCAGCCTTGGCAGCGATCTGGCGACCCTGATGCGGCGTCTTGATCGCGGGCAGGCCGATATGCTGGAAAATCAAAAGGCTATCGATCTGCTATCGGCGGATCACGAGGATCAGGCCGATATCGCCCGCCTTGAAGCCGATCTGGCCCGGCAGATCGAAAGCGTGGAACAGCGCAATAAGGCCCTTGAAGACGCCACCCGCCGCACCGCCGCCGCCCACGAACTGATGGATCAAAAGCGCGCGGCTCTCTCGGAAATCAGCAGTGCGATGGCCCATATCACCGGCGAAATCGCCGCCCTGGAGAAGCGCCTGAAGGATAAAGCCCCCGGACGGGCCGCCGCGCTGGCCACCAAAATCAGCGTTGAACCCGGCTATGAACAGGCTTTGGGGGCAGCCTTAGGCGATGATCTGGATGCCGCCCATGATGATCGGGAAAAAGCTCAAGGCACAGAAGACGCAGATCGGATCTGGCGTCATCTGCCCGATTATCCCGAAACCCCCGCTTTGCCCCCTGCGGCACAGGCGATCAGCCAGTGGGTGAAGGCGCCCTCTGTTCTCAGCCGCCGCCTGACGCAGATCGGGCTGGTTCCAAACCGGGCAGAGCTTGATCGCCTTGCCCCCCAATTGCGCCCCGGCCAAAGGCTGGTGACCCCTGATGGTGCGATGATGCGCTGGGATGGGCTTTATAGCAGCGCCCGGGCCCCCTCTGCCGCTGCGGTGCTTTTACAACAGAAAAATCGCTTTGCGGCCCTCAAGATCGAGGAAGCCGCCCATGAAAAGCGGCGGGAAACCGCCCAGATGGATTATCGCACGGCCCAAGCCGCTGTTGATAAGGCGCGTAATGATGAACAGGGTCAGCGCCGGATTGGCCATGAAGCCGAAGCGCAGCTGCGCGATCTGCGCAAGCAGCTATCGGAAAAAGAGCTTGCCGCCAGCAAAAGGGCCTCGCGCCTTGCGGGCCTTGAAGAATCACGCAAAACTCTGGAACAGGATCTGAGCGCGGCGCTTTCCCGCAAGGAAAACCTCCAAAAAACTTTGGCGGCCCTCCCCGATCCTGCTGATCTGGACCGCCGGGTTGAGGGAAAAAAAACCGAGTTGGAAACAGCCCGGCGCGAGGCGAGCGCCGCCCGCTCTGCCTTTGAAACCCAAAAGCGCGAGGCCGAAAACCGGCAGCAACGTTTGCTCGCCATCGATAGCGAGATCACCGCCTGGACAAGCCGCCTGAAACGCGCCGAAGATCACTTGGCCGATCTGGATAAACGCCGCCAAAGCGCACGTTCCGAGCAACAAAAGCTCAGCATCCCCGATCAGGACAGCGCCGCCAAACATCAGGCGCTGGCCGATGAACTGAAGAAGGCACAAGAAGCCCGGCGCGATGCCGCCGATGAAGTGGCGCAGGCGGAAACCGCTTTCGCAGAAAAAGACAAAGCCCTCAAAGCCGCCCAAACCGCCCTTTTCGATGTGCGTGAAAGCCGGGCGCGGATGGAATCCTCCTTTGAAGCCGCCCGGGAACGCCGGGCCGCCTTGGCGCGGCTGTGCGGAGAAAGCTTTCAATGCCCGCCCCCCGATCTTTTGCACAAGCTGGCTGTGGAATCGCCTGAGGATTTGCCCGATATCGAAAGCCTGCAAGGCAATCTCAAAGATCTGAAGGCCGATCGCGATCGGATGGGGCCGGTGAATTTGCGCGCCGAAGAGGAACTGGCCGAAATCACGGAACAACTCAATCATATAGAAACCGAGCGCAGGGATCTGGAAGCCGCCATTGGCCGCCTGCGCCATGCCATTGGCAGCCTCAATCGCGAAGGGCGGGATCGCCTGCTCACCGCCTTCAATGCGGTGAACGGGCATTTCACCTCGCTGTTTCAAACGCTGTTTGGCGGGGGGCATGCGCAATTGGAACTCGTCGAATCGGATGATCCTCTGGATGCCGGACTGGAAATCATGGCCAGCCCCCCGGGCAAGCGCCTGCAAAATCTGTCTCTTTTATCGGGGGGCGAACAGGCGCTGACCGCCCTGTCCCTGATTTTTGCCGTTTTCATTACCAATCCATCGCCGATCTGTGTGCTTGATGAAGTGGATGCCCCCCTTGATGAAGCCAATGTGGAGCGCCTGTGCACCCTGCTCGATGATATGATCAGCCGCACCAGAACCCGATTTTTGATCGTAACCCATAATGAAGTCACGATGGCCCGGATGCATCGCCTGTTTGGGGTGACCATGGCCGAACGGGGCCTGTCGCAGCTGGTTTCTGTGGATCTGGAACGGGCCGAACAGATGGTGGCCGCCCAATAATTGCGGATAGCCCGGCTCACATCCCTCTTGCGCTACAAATAATCCATGTTTTTCAGCAGGTTAAATAATGATCACCTTTTCTTGACAGGCCCCGGACCCGCTTCTATAGTGCGCGCGCATTTGATCGCGTCAGGCGCTTGCCGGGCGCGGATGCCTATCAGAAACGGCCAATGATCGTGGATTCAAAGAAGCAGGCGCATCGAAAAGACGACTTCAAAAAGAGGTTGCAGGACGCGCGTGCCAAACAGGGTCTCGATCAAAAAGAGAACGGCACGGGATCAGACGACGGACAACAGGGCCAAAGCCTGTCACAGGGCTATCGAATGGGTCTTGAATTCGTCTCGGCGGTTGCAGTGGGGGCCTTCTTAGGCTACTGGCTGGATCGCTGGTTTGGCACCACGCCGATTTTTCTGATTGCGCTGTTGCTGGTGGGAACGGTTACGGGTATTCGCAATCTGATGCGCTTGCTGGTGGACCAAAGCGATACTGACGACCGAGACGACATGAAGTAAACCGATAGTTGGAAGACTTTCACCGGAGCATGGAAGCGTGGCAAACCCGCTCGAACAATTTGAAATTCATCCGACCGCACCCTTGAGCATCGCAGGGATTGATGCCTCATTGACCAATGCCGGCATTTTCATGCTGGCCACCAGTGTCAGTGTAGTATTTTTCGTGCTGATGGGGATGCGCCGCAGCAGCCTCGTCCCCGGGCGTTGGCAGTCGATGGTCGAGATGTGCTATGAATTCATCGCAGGCATGGTGAAAGAAAATATCGGCCAGAAAGGTCGGTCTTATGTGCCCTTCGTTTTTACCCTGTTCATGTTCATTCTGGCAGGCAATCTGATCGGTCTTTTGCCCTATTCCTTTACGGTAACCAGCCATCTGGCGGTGACATTCGCCTTTGCCGGCTTGATTTTCCTTGCCACCATCATCATCGGCTTCATCAATCATGGTATGCATTTTCTGGGGATGTTCATCCCCCGGGATACGCCGGTTGTTTTGCTGCCCCTGATCGTGGTGATCGAGGTCATCTCGTTTTTGTCGCGTCCCGTCACCCATTCGGTGCGTTTGTTCGCCAATATGACGGCGGGGCACATTCTGTTGAAGGTTTTTGCGGGTTTCATCGTCAGCCTTTTGCTGGCCGGAGGCTTTTTATCGAGCATTTCGGTCCTGCCCGCGCTGATGATTGTGATCCTTAATGCCCTTGAACTTCTTGTCGCTGTTGTGCAGGCTTATGTCTTCGCGCTTTTGACCTGCGTTTATCTCAATGATGCCGTCAATCTTGAGCATTGATCGGCTAAAGGCTCTTTCATCCCAAATCACCAACCGTCAACCGGTGTGACGCTCTTGCATCATCAACCGACCTCATTCGAAAGGACTGACACATGGACGCAGAAGCCGCAAAATTGATCGGCGCCGGAATTGCCACTTTGGGCATGGGTGGCGCAGGGATCGGCCTTGGCCTGATCTTTGGCTATTTCCTTCAGGCCGCATTGCGCAATCCGGCCGCCGCCGATAAACTCCGCCCGACACTGATTTTCGGGTTCGCGGTGACAGAAGCTCTGGGCATTTTTTCGTTCCTCGTTGCCCTCATTCTTTTGTTCGTCGCTTAAGGCAGCAAACGAGATTGCACCCGGCCATGGATGCCGCCCGAATTCGGATCAGCCGGATTGGGGGCCTTCAATGGCCGGGGCGTGATCTGAACCGTTGTTCGATCAAAAGGAAGCAAGATGCCACAGTTTGATCCGGCGCTTTTTGCACCACAGATCATCTGGCTGATGATCGCCTTTGGCGTGCTTTGGCTGGTTATGGCCCGCATTGGCCTGCCCCGCGTGGAACGCACGATGGTCGAGCGATCAGAACAGATCGAAGCCGATCTTGATGCTGCACGGCAGATGTCGGCAAAATCGGATGAGTTAACGGCGGCCTATGAAGCGACCCTTTCAGAAGCGCGGGCCAAGGCCGCAGCCATCGCCGAACGGACCAAGGCGGATATTCGCCAAAGGACCGATCAGTTGATGGCCGAAACCCAAGCCAAGCTCGATGCCAGAATGGTCGAGACCCAAGCCGAAATTGATAAAGAGTTCAGATCGGCACTATCCGAAGTGGATGGGGTGGCGGCAGAGGTCGCCGCATCGATCATCGCGCGTTTAGCGGGCGAAGAGCTTGCCGCTAAAGATCTTGAGGCCGTCGTTTCACAAGTCCGTTCGGAGGCAGCATGATGGCGCGTGATCTTCAATTTTTCATAATGGCTGATTTTGCGGCGGATGATCTGGCGGCACAAGGCGGCCAGGGCGGCCAAGGCGGTCATCAGGAAGCGGTTCAGCAGGAACTGGTCGAGGTTGATGCCCATCAAGATGGGGGTTTGCTGCAATCGGCTGAATTTTTTGTTGCCGCTGGTTTTTTGATTTTTGTCGGTCTGATGCTTTGGCTTGGCGTCCACAAAATGATCGCCAAGGCGCTTGATGATCGGTCTGATCGCATTGCCGGACAGATCGAAGAAGCCCGCCAGCTTCGCGAAGAGGCGCAGGCCGATCTGGCCCAGCGGCAGCGCCGTCAGAAAGAAGCAACGGCCGAAGCCGAAGCCATCCTCAATCAAGCGGAAGAAGATTCACGTTTGTTGATGGATGATGCGGTGATCGCCATGGATCGCATGGCCGGTCGGCGGGAAGAGATGGCCGCGCAAAAAATCAATCAAGCCAAGCTCGATGCCATCAAAAGCCTGCGGGCCGAAGCCGCCCATATCGCTGTTGAGGCCGCCCGCCGGGTGATGCGCGAGCAATTGGCCGGGAAAAAAGGCTCCACCGCCATGGCGCAATCTATCAAAAGCCTGGAACAATAATCGCTCTCTCGGCTTTCGCATCTTTTCCTTAAAGCCATAAAAAAGGGCACCGCCTTGATGAAAGGAGTGCCCTTTTTTCTTTATGTTCAGATCCTGTGATGGCGTCAAAGACCGCAGCTTTTTTCCGCCGCTGTCAGCGCTGCCCGGGTATCCACCAGCATTTCATTTCGCACATCATAGGTCAGTTCCTGCTCCTCGACGAATTGGGTCATTTTTTCATCATCGCCACTGATGGCGATGGCAGCCAAAACGACCATCTTTTCAAAATCGTCTTTGGGCAGGGTTTGGGCCAGTGAGTCCACATAGCAATCACAGGTCTCGGCATCGGTCCCCCGCTCGGCCTTGCAGGCATTCCGCAGCTGATCCTGAGCGCTTTCAACGCTCAGGACCTGAGCAAGAGCCGTGTTCATCCCCATTGTGGCAACCAGCAAAGCGATGACAGACAAAGAACGCATATATTTAACTCCTGAAAAAACGAAACAAACCAAACACAATCCCAGTCAGACAGCGCCATCGCAGATCAAGCCAATCAGATAGTTTCCCCAGCAGACCGTGCCGCAAAAAAGCCATTGCTTTTAAAGGTCAGTACGGGCTCACCCTTTTGATTGAGGACTGTGTAGTCGCTTTGGATATTGCCTATTTCGGGCCGGGATTTCAAGCGACGCGTGTTCGTAATCTTCATCTGCACGCTTAACACGTCCCCGGGGAAAACCGGCTGCAACCAACGGATTTCATCAACCCCCGGTGAACCCAAAGAGGCAACACCATTCTCTTTCATATGATCCACCATCATCCGCATGGTCATGGCGCATGTATGCCAGCCCGAAGCGCATAACCCCCCAAATAATGAGGATCGCGCCGCTTCATCATCCACATGAAAGGGCTGGGGATCATAGCGCCGGGCAAAATCGATCACCTCATCCCGGGTCACTTCATAGCGCCCGAAATGATCCTCTTGTCCGATCTTGAAATCTTCAAAAAAAACCGTCTGCCGGTGCTGGCTCATATCTGTTCCTTATGCCTTGGATCGATCGCTGATATTAGCCCAAAGACGCCTTTTTGCCTGCCACCGCTAAAGGCAGGCCCCATACACAGCCCCGAATACCAGCCCGATAAAGGGCCAGGATGCCCTTAATTGGCAAAGCGAAACATCATGATATCGCCATCCTGAACCACATAATCCTTGCCCTCAAGACGCATTTTACCCGCATCCTTTGCCCCATGTTCACCGCCAAGGGCAATATAATCGGCAAAAGCCGTGGTTTCGGCACGAATGAAGCCCTTTTCAAAATCCGTGTGGATCACCCCGGCGGCCTGCGGCGCGCGGGTGCCTTTGGTGATCGTCCAAGCCCGGGCTTCTTTTGGTCCGGCGGTGAAATAGGTCTGCAGGCCCAAAAGCTGATAGCCGGCCCGGATGATGCGGGCGAGCCCGGTTTCCTCCAATCCCATATCGGCTAGAAATTCGCGCTTTTCCGCATCACTATCCATCTGGGAGATTTCCGCTTCGATGGCTGCGGAAATGATCACGCATCCAGCCCCTTCAGCTTCCGCCTTTTTGGCCACCTTTGCCGAAAATTCATTCCCATTGGCGGCAACGCCTTCATCCACATTGCACACATATAAAACCGGCTTTCCGGTCAGCAATTGCAGCCCCTCGAACAGGCGCTCTTCCTCGGCGTCAGCGCGTTCGAGAGTGCGCGCCATCAGGCCTTCTTCCAAAAGCGTGATCACCCGCTGTACCAGGCCCAAAATCGCCTTGGCCTCTTTGTCCTGGCCGCGAATGCGCCGTTCCAGATTGGGGATGCGCTTGTTGAGCGAATCCAGATCCGCCAGCATCAATTCGGTTTCAACCGTTTCAGCATCGGCGATGGGATCGATCTTGCCATCAACATGGGTGACATCATCATCCTCAAAACAGCGCAGCACATGGACCACCGCATCCACTTCGCGAATATTCCCCAAAAACTGATTGCCCAGCCCTTCGCCCTTTGAAGCCCCGCGCACAAGCCCGGCAATATCCACAAATGACAAGCGTGTGGGGATGATCTGCTTTGATTTCGCAAGGGCCGCAATCTGCTGCAAACGGGGATCGGGAACAGACACATCACCGATATTGGGATCAATGGTACAAAAAGGATAATTCGCCGCTTCAGCCGCAGCGCTATTGGTCAAGGCATTGAAAAGTGTTGATTTTCCCACATTCGGCAAACCAACGATCCCGCATTTGAAACCCATGTCTTTTTCCCGTTGTCGGGCTACAAAAAAGGGCGATCAGCCCCCGGCCCGCGACTTTGAAACGCTTTGTGCAACATTCGTCATGAAACGCGTCCAATCCCCGCGCCCCAGATCACCCGCATGGGCGGCCATCGCTTCGCACAGATCATCCACCCAGGGCCATTCGGACTTGGCAAAATCCGACAGCACATAAGGAACCACTCGATCCTTATCGCCGGGATGGCCAATGCCCAGCCGCACCCGCACGAAATCGGGGCCACCCACATGAGAGATGATTGAACGCAAGCCATTATGGCCGGCATGACCGCCGCCAATCTTCACCCGCATCCGCCCCGGTGCCAGATCCAGCTCATCATGAAACACAATGAGATCAGATGGATCGAGCTTATAATAACGCAGGGCTTCGCCAATGGCGCGGCCGCTTTCATTCATATAGGTTTGGGGCTTGATGATGATCAGCTTTTCGCCATCGATGCTGCCCTCGCTCACCAAACCGGAAAAGCGCGGACGATCAGGCGTAAACAGATGGCGGCGGATGATTTCATCCACCGCCATGAAGCCTATATTATGCCGATTATCAGCATATTGATTGCCCGGATTACCAAGACCGGCCAGAAGACGCATCAAACTGTCTTTCAGTCTTCAGATGAGCCTTCTTCATCATCAGCACTCGCGCCCCCCTCTTCGGAACGCAGGGCAGACGGCGCGGCAATGGTAGCGATGGTAAAATCGCGATCGGTGATGGTGGGCTCGCAGCCGGCAGGCAACGTAACTGTGGAAATCTTCACCGAATCATTCACATCCAAACCGCTCAGATCGATTTCGATGCTTTCGGGAATATCCGAAGCCGGCACGCTCAGCTCAATTTCATGGCGCACTACATTCAGCACACCGCCGCGCTTCAAGCCGGGGCATTTGCTTTCATTGAGGAAGTGAACGGGCACTTCCACCGTCACCTTCGAGCCTTTGGACAAGCGCAGAAAATCAACATGCAAAGGCACATCAGTGACCGGATGCAATTGAATATCACGGGGCAGAACACGTTCTTTTTTGCCATCCAGCACCAGTTCAAACTGATGCGACAGAAAACCGCCACGGTTAAGGATCGCCACCAGTTCATTGCGCTTGATCGTCACGGTTACGGGGGCTTTTTTCGCCCCATAAACCACCGCGGGAACCAAACCTTCTCGGCGCGCTGCGCGGGCGGATCCCTTTCCGGCCTTTTCGCGCGATTGCACGTTCAGGGTCAAAGCCTGAGCCATCGTTTTATCTCCATTGATTTCATTCATGGAGCACAGCCGACCTCCAGGGATGTTCGGACTCTGTGCTCGCACGAGGGTGTAACGCCTGAAGCCTGAAAAAGCAAGAACCTGATGCCCGATCAGCCTTTCTTCATGGCCGCCAAAGCCTTCATGGCAAATTTTTCGGTGTGCTTTGATCCCATTTCCAAAGCCTGCTGCTGATCACAGGCCACCAGATCATCCCATTGATCGCGCAGGCCTTCGGGGCTTGCACCCGCCCCCAGATACACCCCTTCGGTTTCAACGATATGGGCTTTGGCAAAATGCCCGGCGCCAGCGCTGATAATCTGCCCATTGGGGGCATCCTCACCGGCCAGCAGCATCACCGCCGGGGTCACCAGTTCGGGGCGAAACAGATCAAGAAGCTGGGGCGGGAACAGATCTTCGGTCATCCGGGTGGCGGCAATCGGAACAATCGCATTCACATGGATATTATCCTTTGCCCCTTCCAGCTTCAGCGTATTCATCAAACCCACCTGACCCAGCTTGGCCGCGCCATAATTGGTTTGCCCGAAATTGCCATAAAGCCCGCTGGATGACGAGGTCATGACGATCCGGCCATATTTCTGCTGTTTCATGATCGGCCACACCGCATGGCTGCAAATGGCCGCGCCCATCAGATGCACATCCACCACCAGCCGAAAATCATCAAGGCTCATCTTGGCAAAGGATTTATCGCGCAAAATTCCGGCATTATTGATCAGAATATCGATCCGGCCATAAGCCTCCATCGTCTCGGACATCAGGCGCGCCACCCCGGCTTCATCAGTCACCGACGAACCATTGGCAATGGCCTTGCCACCGAGCACATGAATTTCATCCACCACGGCTTTGGCGGCATCGGATGATCCCCCCGATCCATCCACGCTGCCGCCCAGATCATTCACCACAACAGACGCCCCACGCCGCGCCAGCTCCAGAGCATGGCTGCGCCCCAGCCCACCCCCGGCACCGGTCACAATCGCCACACGGCCATCAAAACGGATCGTCATATCCTGCTCTCCTGAATATTATGGCCCCGAATGCGTGCGGGCCGCCTGCTGATCGAACCTGTTCATAAAAGAACGCCACCATCAAGACAACCGCCGCAACAGGGGGCTGGCTCAATAGTGGCGGGATCGGATTTGAATTTTCGTTTCGCCTCCGAAATCAGGGCCTAGGAAATCAGACTCGGATCTGCTTTACGAAATTATCGGCAGCACCACCCAGGGTCTTGAAATCATGGCCCAGATTGGTGATCACGACCAGAAGTTCTTCTGAAGCGGCACCATTTTCACTGGCGGCTTTGGTCATCTGCTCAACCTTTTCCGAGAATCGATCCGTTTCCGAGGCAGCCAATTCAACGGTTCTGGCGATTTCCTGCGTGGCTGCGGCCTGTTCTTCAACGGCAGAGGCAATGGCCGAAGCACTTTCTTCCGCCTTGCCGATCATATCTTTGCTCATCACCATCCGCTGCACCACATTATGGGTCAGCGATTGCACCTGATTGATCCGCTCCCCAATATCATTAGTGGCCTTGGCCGTTTGCGCCGCCAGATTTTTCACCTCGCTGGCCACCACGGCAAAGCCCCGCCCGGCTTCGCCTGCACGCGCTGCCTCGATGGTGGCGTTCAAGGCCAATAGATTGGTCTGATCGGCAATATCATTGATGAGGGTGACGATCTGACCGATCTGATGAACCGAGTCTTCAAGCGTTTTGACGGTTGTGGATGCCTCATCTGTTGCCGAAACCGCATCCGTTACATTGCGCGAACTATGATGAACCTGCTGGGATATTTCCTCCACTGATGCCCGCATTTCCTCGGCAGCGGCTGAAATCACCTGAATATTGTCCAGAACCGCTTTCGATGAGCCAGACAATTCCCGGCTCCAGGAATGATTGTCTGATGCCCGGTTCTTCATGCCCTTGGCACTTTCTTCAACTTTACGTGCCTGATCTTCAAGACCGCGCATCAGGTTCGAGACTGTTTCATCGAAATGGGAGGCAAGGCTATTGCGCTCGCTCGCCGCTTGTTCTTGCCTTTTTAGCTCGTTCTCGCGACCTTCGGCTTCCCGGCGGGCTTCGGCTTCCCGGGCGGCGGCGGCCTGTTCCTCAGCCTTTTGTCGATTAGCTTCCTGCTCGGCACGCAGGCGTTCGGTTTCCACCTGAGCCGCGCGGAAGGATGAAAGCGCCGTGGCGATGCCGCCCAATTCATCACCCCGCGCCAGGGCCCCAATATCAAGGGATTGATCGCCATCGGCCACCCGAACCGTTGCCGCAGCAATCGTGCGTGTGCCCTTCACGACTTCACGCCCCACAACAAAGGACGCCCCCAATAAAAGCAAGCCGATCAAAAGGCTGATCACGATCAGATTACGCAAAGTATTTGCCGCATTATCCTGCGCCATGGCCGCATTGGCATCTGCATTGCCAACGCTGGATGCAACAAGTTCTTCAACCGTTTGCGAAACCCGATCCCCCAAAGCCCCAAAAGGGGTGAGAAGGGATGCAGCGCTGGCAAAATCGATTTCGAGCATAGCCGAGACGACCGCCAGCGCATCGCGATAGGATTGCAATTCCACCGCCACCTGTTCCAATTGAACAGCCACAGCTTCACCATCCGGTGTTTTGGCCAAAGCTGCCAGACGATTTTGCACCTGACCGATATCGCCCGCCACCTCTTCAATTTCCGCAGGATCAACCCCCGGCTCTCCGGCGGCTGTCGCGGTCATGAAGCGATAAAGGCGGGTTTCAGCCGTTTTGAAATCGCTGCCGATATCGCTCACCATAACGCTGCCCTTCAAACCGCGCGTGATGATTTCACTCATGATCTGATTGCTTGCGGTCAAGGCCTGCACCGCGATGCCGAGAATGAGACCAATCCCCAAAAGCGCAAGGATCGGAGCCATCGCAAATTTTGCCGCAAACGGCCAGTTCCTGATGGATCTCCAGCGCCTTGGGCCCATTGGTCCGGGGGATTTATCTTGCCCAGTCATCATCATGCTAACCTTGCTCTTTTACCAATGGAACGATGTTTGCAGATAAACCTGCCGTTCGGCAGCATCCACTTGGCTGGGACGATGGGTTTTACTGTCAAACGCAACCGCCGACAGGGTCACTTTCCACCAATCGGTGATGTCATAAGAGGCCTGACCCGAAAGGGTGAAAAAATCATCCACACGATCAAGAGTGAGACCACCCCCCGCATTGGGCACGATCCGATCCGAAGAGGATACGAATTGGCCATAAAGATCGATGCTGAAGCCATCGAGGCTATAACCGCCATGCAGATTGACCTTGTGCTTAGGCGTCGAACGCTCGAATTCCAGACCCACAAAGCTCACACCCTGGGAAAAAAGGTCGAATTTGTCATTCACATCAATGAAGGCGTAATTCACACCCCATTGCAGATTATCTTTTTCCCCTTTGAATTCCAGTTCAACGCCCACCTGCTCTGATGCGCCCACATCAACGGGCTGGGAAACGAAAAAGGGCGGATTGACAAAGCTGGGCGCAAAATTCGCCACCGCCACGTTTTTCGACAAGGATGTGTAGAACAGATTGGCCTTGAAGCTGGACAGCAACATGGGCAATTGCCGCTCGACACCTATATCATAGCCTTCGGTGATGCTGGCCCCCAGATCGGGATTTCCGGTGACGAAAAAGCTGGTGCCCGGCAAAGGCCCGGGGCCCACGCCCACCGCCGCAAATTCGATAAGGCTCATCATCTTCACCCCACGCGCCGCCGACAGACGCAGCGAGGTATCGGCATCCGCCCGCCACACAAGGCCCGCATTATAGGAAATTTTGGTCAGAGCTTTGTCGAAATCGTCATTGGTCAGCGGAAAGCCGGGAATTTCATCACCAGAGCGCTAGAAGTCGATGGTATCGACCCGGCTGCTGCCAACAAAATTGAGATTATCGGCAATCTGCCAATCCCACATCCCGCTGATCGCCAGAGAATCGAAATTCGCCTTCACCCCTTCGCCAATCGGGCTGGCCGGAAAATCGCCCCGAAACACATTATGGCGATATTCTCCAAAAATGCGGAAAGCGTGATTATTGCCGATTTTAAAGAGATCTTCGACCTGCGCCACCAACACTTCATTTTCGTAATTCAGGGCTCCAAAGCCCGTCACCACGGTTTCATGATCCAATGCATTGAAATACATATTGGCTTTCAAGGTGCCGATGGAACTATCGCGCAAATATGAGCCGCGCAAAGACCATGTTTCCACATCGGGTGTGGCTCCGGAAAAAGTGGGAACCACAGACGCGCGCTCGGTCGATGACCATGAGCCTTCAAAGCCGATTTCAGATTTCGCATCGAGCCTGAACTGCCCGCGCGTGCTGAAGGCGCTGGTCGTGGGATCAACCTTTGGAATGATGCGCGGCGCCTCACCGGCATCAAAGGCTTCGGCATCGAGATAGCTGCCCGAAAGGGAAATGCCGCCGGATTTGAAACGCTTGGTCAAAACACCGGACACTTCCTTGCTTTCCTGAGTGCCCGCAATAAAGCGCACATCATTCACATCATCATGCATCGGGTTATAGGTAACGATATTGATCACCCCGATGGCCGCATTGAAACCGAACAGGGCTGTATTGGGGCCTTTCACAACCTCGATCTGACGGATTTCCGCCATCTGCACCGGAATGGCATTCCAAAAAACCATGCCGAAATGATCGGAATAAACCTGACGGCCATTGACCAGAACCAAAAGGCGCGGATTATAGGGGGAATTAAACCCCCGCACCGAAACATCGGCACCTTCAGTTGTCCAGCGGATCACATCGATCCCCAGAACATGGCGCAAGGCATCGGGGATATTGGTGGCCCCGGTGCGGGCGATATTTTCTGAAGTGACGATTTCCATGGGAACCGGCACATCGGAACCGCGTTGGGGCTTGCCTGTGGCCGATGTCGTGACCGGCTCGCCAAACAGCATTTCAAGGGACCCGTAATCAACAGACTGAGCCGCCGCCATCTGGCTATTACTGATCGCCAGAACGGACACACAGGCAGTGAGAGCGTATTTTTTGAATTTAAGCATATTAGTCATCCTGCAAACTGATGTGAACCGGCTCAGATTTCTTTGATGAGCATGAGAAAGGCCGAACCAAAGCTCGTTCCGGTTGCCTCGGCGGCAGCCTTATTGACCAGAATTTCAACGCGCGGCGCAGAAGAAACCCCCACCACGCAGGCACCGCCTTCAACACAGGCCCGATCCGACGAAACGGTAATCACCGCTTTGGATTTTGCTTCAGCCGCAATAGCGGGGAGAAATGCCGTTGTTTGATCGGCCACAAAGGCGATTTTTGCCCCCGCCAAAGCGGAAAGATCGCCCGCTGGCAGCAATCTGGGCACGAGCTTTGATTTTCCCGCTGCGGGATTGGCGGTGAGGAAGGCAAAAATGGCATCAGCATCGCTTTTGGATGCCCCATTCCCCGCATCATAAATGATGGCGGTATCAAGGGAGCCCGGCGGCAGATCGCTAACGAACGACAAGGCGCGCGTTGCAACCTGAAGATCTTTTTCGCTGGTGGCCAATGCCTGCGAAGCAAGGCAAGTGCCAAGAACAAGCGAGAAAACCAAGCTCAGGGCTTGGCGCATTGGCCGTCCACCCCGATAAAGATCAGAAAATGTTCCCGTGGTGGCATCAGTCATGCCGCCCCTCCCGCTCTAATGATTTATCACAATGTTGTGAGATTGATCATTCGCAGGGAATTCCTAAAAACTTCTTAAAATACGTGCATTACAATACGCTTAATGACATTATTTTTGTAAATATTGCAGAATATACGCAATATTTAGGTGAAAAATAACCTCAAGGAGATAATAGATATATTCATAATTGCAGAAAGACTAATCAGCCATTGCAACTTTAAGAAGTTTATTTTTGACGCGCCCACGCTCCGGCATCTTCCGCGCCATGCCCGCTCTTTCAATCCGCTTCACGCTGAAAATCATAAACCGGCCCCAGCCCCAAAAGGCCGGTCAGTTCATCAAGAGCCGTGCGGCTTTCATCCAGCAAATGCGGATCGCGCAGATCATCGGCTGACAAACGATCCCGATAATGGCGATTGACCCAAGCGGATAAAGCATCGATGCGGGCCTCATCCAAAATCACTCCGGCCCCCAAAGCATCACGTTCGGCCTCGGTCAACACCACCCGCAGGCGCAAGCAGGCGGGCCCGCCCCCATTGCGCATGCTTTGCCGTACATCCAGATACTGCGCCGCGCCGATCACTTTGTTTTGCGCCAATAAGCGATCCACATAGGCTTTGGCGGATGGCGTTTCCGCCACCTCCATCGGCAGGATCAGGGTCATCCCCGGTTCATGAGGCAGGCTGAGAAGCTGGGAATTGAACAGATAGGATTTGACAGCATCCTTCAGGCTCACCTCAGCGGCGGGAACCCTGATGAAGGAAAAATCAATCGCAGGCGCGGCTTTCGCCAAATTTTCCTCCAAAGCCGCAGGATCGGCAAAAGCCTGTTCATGATAGAAAAACACTGGTCCGTTCGACACCGCAACCACATCATTATGAAAGGCTCCGGCATCGATCGCCACCGGATTTTGCTGCACAAACAGCGCCGATTTCACCCCATGCTGGCGGGCAATGGCTTCAGATGCCTCACGTGTTTGCCGGGCCGGATAGCGCTTTGGTGCGCCATCGCGGGAAAAGGCTTGGGCCCCATAAACAAACAGATGCAATCCGGGCTGATCATAAGCGCTGGAAAAGCGATTATGATTGGCCGCCCCCTCATCCCCCATATGCGGCGAGGATGGCAGAGCCGGATGATGACCAAAGCGCGCACCTTCAGGGAAAATCGACTGAAGCACCCGCGCCGTCACCGGATGTTCGATGGACCGATGAAACATCGCCACCAGATTGGCCGGGGTGATATGCAATCGGCCATCATGGCTATCGGATGAGGGGGTGATGGTGGCGGCATTGGCGGTCCACATCGCCGAGGCGGAACTGAGATTGCGCACCAATTCCGGGGCGGTGGCGATGGCCCGCTCCAATATCTGCTGATCGCTGCCCGAAAACCCAAGCCTGCGTAATGTTTTGATATGCGGGCGTTCATGGGGGGGCAAAATCGCCTGCCCCAGCCCCATTTTCATCAGGCTGCGCATTTTCTCCAGCCCCTGCAATGCCCCCTCGCGCGGGTTGGAAATTTGCAAGGCATGGCTTTGCGCCGCCTCATTGCCATAGGATAATCCTGCATAATTATGGGTTGGGCCCACCAGCCCATCGAAATTGAATTCCCGAGCAACCATGATCAGGCCTTTTCCTGCTTGATACCCTTTGGGGGGGCGGATGCACTGAGCCGATCCTCGTCCTGTTCAAGGCTGGCAACGGGATAAGCACAATAATCCGCCGCATAATAAGCGCTGGGGCGATGATTGCCGCTGTCGCCGATGCCCCCGAAAGGCGCCGCCGAGGAAGCGCCGGTGAGCGGCTTGTTCCAATTCACGATGCCTGCCCGGGCGCGAGCGTGAAAGCGATCATAAAGGCTGCGATCATCCGATAACAGCCCGGCGGCCAGCCCAAAGCGGGTTTCATTGGCGCGGTCGATGGCAGCATCGAAATCAGCCACCCGGATGATCTGCAAAACCGGACCGAAGATTTCATCGTCATCGGGCGCGGTGATGGGGGTGCTATCAATCAGGCCCGGGGCGAGAAAGGCATCGCCGCGTTCCAGCCGCACCGGTGGGCGGATCGCCCGCCCCCCCGCTGCCAGAAGCCTGGCGCTTTGATCCAGCACCCGATCCGCCGCCGAAGCATTGATCACCGGCCCCATAAAGGGTTCGGGGGTTTCATCCCATGCGCCGATGATGATCCTGTCCATCAGCGCCACCAGCGCATCGATCACCTGATCCCCTTCTGAACCGAACGGTAAAATCAGGCGACGGGCGCAGGTGCAGCGCTGGCCCGAGGTGATGAAAGCCGATTGAATGATCACCGAGGCCGCCGCCTCCAGATCCGCCACATGGCTCACGATCAGAGGATTATTGCCGCCCATTTCCAGTGCCATGATCTTGCCCGGCTGGCCCGCCACCTGCCGATGCAGGGCCTTGCCCGTGGGCACACTGCCGGTAAACAAAATACCGTCCACATCCTCATGCGCCGAGAGCGCCATGCCGGTTTCCCGCGCCCCTTGCACCAGATTGAGCACGCCTTCGGGCAGGCCCGCTTCCTGCCAGATCGCAAGCATCAATCCGGCCACCGCCGGGGTTTGTTCGCTGGGTTTGAAAACCACGCTATTGCCCGCAATCAGCGCCGGTACGATATGGCCATTGGGCAGATGGCCGGGGAAATTATAGGGGCCAAACACCGCCAGCACCCCATGGGGCCGATGCACCAGCTTTTGCCGCACGCCATCATGGGTGCTGCTGCGCGCGCCGGTGCGTTCATGATAGGCGCGGATCGAAATGGCGATTTTAGCGGCCATCGCCCCGGCTTCGCCCAGGGCATCCCATAAAGGCTTGCCGGTTTCGGAGGCGATCATCCGTGCCAGCCCTTCCTTGCGCTCCGCCAAAAGCGCGCCGAAACGCTCGATCACCACCAGCCGTTCGTCCAAGGATTGCGCCGACCAGTGGCGAAAACCAGCACGCGCCGATTTGACCGCCCGGTCCACATCATCGGCATTTGCCTGCTGGCCCTGCCAGATCACCGTGCCATAGGCGGGATCATGGCTTTTCAATAAAGGCCCATTGCCCGGCACCCATGCGCCATCGATATAATTACAGCCCTGTGTACTGCCCAGTGTACTGCCTTGTGTACTGCCTTGTGTCATGCCTTCTCGTCTTTCCTTATCCTATCCGTCTTGCCAAGCATTCCGATCCATGGCTCATTTTTTGCCGCTTCTGGCCTTATTGAGGGGGGCGATCATCAAGGGATCGCCGATCTTCACCCCCAAAACCCGCGCGGCTTCGGGCGGCAGGATGATCCCCTCATGATCCGCCTGCGCCTGTTCCTGCGTTTGCACCACCGGCACCGCCAGCATCCGCACATCGGGCCATTGAAGGGACGCCACCAGCATCATGGGCGGTTTTTGTGGTTCGCCATCCTGCTGACTGCTGATCCCGGCCAGATGCACCCGCCGGGCCTTGCGCAAGGTGCGAATATCGCGCACCGGCACTTCATAGCAGGGGCCGCCATCGAAAATATCCACCGCCCCCGCCGCCCGGAAGCCTTCTTCGGTCAAAAGCCGCACGGCCCCCCGGGCATCATCATGGGGCTTGCCGATCACATCCTGGGCTTCCTGGGGCAAAAGATTGGTATAAATCGGGAATTTCGGCATCAGATCGGCGATGAACTGGCTGTTGCCCATGCCATTGATGCGATCCGCATCATGAAAATCCATGCCAAAAAAATGCCGCCCAATCGCCTCCCAGAAAGGCGAGCGCCCGGACGCATCGGTCCAGCCGCGGATTTCCGCCATGATCTTTTGGGAAAAGCGCTCGGGGAAAGCCCCGATCATCAGATAGCGCGCCTTTGACAATAAAGCCCCGGTGGCCCCTTTTCGATAATCGGGATGAAGGAACAAGGTGCCCAATTCGGTGGTACCCGCATAATCATTCACAAGCTGCAAAAGCTTCGTATCCACCTTCATATCGGGATTATGGCTCAGTTGCGTCAGATGCAGGATGCGGTAGCTGTAAAAGGGCTTGCTATGGCCCACAGAGGCAAAAATCCCCGAGGTTCCAACAACCTTGCCGCGCTCCACATCTTCCAGAACAAACAGATAATAATCATCGCCATCAGGCCCCGAAGCGCTGGCAAAGCTTTTCACGGATTGCTCGATCTTGCTCGCCAGAATCTCCCTGTCGGGCGGCAGGGTGGTAAGCCCGCCGCCGGTCGATAGCGCCAGTTCATAAAGATCATCACCATCCAAAGGCCGGGCCGGGCGCAAAAGCAGCATGATCAGGCCCCCTCCCCAATCAGCAGATCATCAAAAGCCCCATGGGCGAAGCCAAAGATGATGAGAGCCGATAAGCGGGCGCGTTCGGCGAAGCTTTCCACCAGCACATATTCATCGGCGCTGTGAATATCACCGCCGCGCACCCCCAAAGTATCCACATTGGGCAAGTTTGCGGCCGCCAGATTATTGCCCTCGCAACAGCCGCCGGTGGCGCGATAGGAAATCCCGATATCCATAGCCTCGCCACAGGCGCTGACAATATCAAACAGCGCCTGATTGCGCGGGCCGATGGGCTTGGGCGGACGGTTGAAATCGCCATGAAGGCTGACCTGAAACCCTTCCCGGGCACCGATATCCTTGCTGATCGCCATGAGCCCTTCGCGCACCCATTGGGCATCCGCATCACTTTCCACCCGAACATTAAAGCGCAAAACAGCGCTATCAGGCACGATATTGGGGGCCGCGCCGCCCGCAATCACCGCCGGATTGATGGTCACCCCCGATCTTTGGCCATTCAAGGCATCAAGCTGGGTGATCAATTCGGCCATCATCACCACGGCATTGCGACCAAGGGCAAATTCGCGCCCGGCATGGGCCGCCCGCCCCCGAACGACAAAGCTGAAATTGCCCGATCCCTTGCGCGCCCCGGCCAGGGTGCCATCGGCCAAAGCCGGTTCATAGGTCAGGCCAATCCGGGCGAAAGCCGCCCGTTCCGCCAGATAGGCCGCCGATCCCAAAGAGCCGATTTCCTCATCGGCGCTGATCAGCACATCCCAGCCGAAATCACTGAAGTCAAAATCTTCCCACGCCCCGGATCGTTCCACCGCCAAAAGGGCGTGCAGCATCACGATCAATCCGCCCTTCATATCCGCAACACCGGGGCCGTTCAGGGTTTGATCATCCAGCCAGCGCGGGGTTTGAAAGGGGTGATCGGCGGCAAAAACCGTATCGATATGACCGGTGAGCAAAATCCTGCGCGGGGCCTGTGGGCGAATGCTGAACAACCGGCATGGCCCCAGTTCCAATGATTGATCCTCGCCTTTCAGGCTGATCATGCGAACCGGCGACAAGGGCAAAAGGGTGCAATCGGCCCCGGTTTTGGCAAAGGCGTCCTCAAGCGTTTCGCCCATGCGCCGAAGGCCATCGAGATTGCCGCTGCCGCTATTGATTTTTGACCAGGCAATCACCTGATCAACCATCGCCGCCTGCTGGCCATCCAGCCATGAAAAGGCATCGGCATGGCGCTTTTTGATCTCAAAAAGCCGGTCGGAAAGCACAGCATTCATCGTCTGTGGGGTCACAAAACACTCCATATCCCAAGCCATCGGCCCGTTCATGATCGCGCAAAGCCCATTCATAGGGAAAAAGGCAAAAGCAGAACAATCACAAAGGCGTTCTTTCCAGATGCGACCCCGAAGATAAGGACCTATCCGCGCGGCCCACGAATGAGCCGACCGGGGCGCGCCCCCGCGGGCTGATCATAGCGCATCACCGGCACGCCGGAAACGCCGGAAAGAATTATCGCCAAAGTGCCCTTCGCCCCTTGAAGCAAGCCTTTCGGCCTTCTGCAGATCATCATGCGTATTGATATTGAAAAACGGATCATAAGACGTAATCGGCCAATCCACTTTGGCCATGGTACATTCCCGTGCAAAGCCCTGCATCGACCGACGACCGCTATTCCAATAATCTGGCAAGATATCAAGCACTTCGGTTCGCCATACACCAGCCAGCGGGTGCAACCTGCCACCAGAACAAGCCAGCGCAACGCCATGACCTTCCAATGCATGATGAAGGCGCGGCAGCAGATCATCGGGGAGAAAAGGCATGTCGCACCCGATCATCATCACTGTCGGCATATCCCTTGCTTTGGCAAAAGTCAGCGCGCTTTCCAAAGCGCTGAGCGGCCCCCCATGATCAGCGGCATCATAAAGTGCGATCATGCCATCTGGCAGATCGATCAGGCTTGTGGGGCGCAAGGCAATCGCCATCTGATCGCTGTGTTGTGCGGCATAAGCGACCGCATGATCCAATAAACTGCGGCCCGCCAATGCTCGATCAGGCTTACCGCCGCCAATGCGCGCGCCATCACCACCGGCCGCGATCACGATGGGAATTGCCCCTCGCTCAGCCAATCCTCGCCCCTTCTTTGATCATGTGCATCATAGGGGTTCGACTTTAGCCGCCGTTACGCGATCCACCCACGCCCTCACGGCGGCAGGATCGGGGGGGAGTTCTATGGCCGTCCCCGCAGCAAAAGTCTCGAACGCATCGCGATTGATCGGCCTCAGGCCAAGAAGAACCGGAATATCCAGTGCCAAGCTCTGAGCGATGACATCGCGAAATCCTCGCCCCTGGGCTTCATGCTTGCCAAATTTATTGATGATCATCAGGTCTGCGCCCTTATTCAGATCAGCCGCAACCAGCCCCACCGCTGTTTCCAGCGCCCCAAGATCAAGGCGACATCCCCGCGCCGATGGGCCCAGATTTTGGCTGATACGCAAAACCGGGCCATCAGGCAGCACCCGCACATCCATATCACAGGGGCCAACACCGCCATATGTATCCTTGACCCCGAGCCTTGACCTATTGATCTGAACGGTTCCGCAACAGCGCAAACCGCGCGCCATGAGATCAGCGGCCAATTTTGAGAGGATCCTATCCAGATCACCGCGCGTTGGTGCCATCATAAAGGCAAGTTGCATCTTTATGCTCCCCAGATTCTCTTAGATCGGTTGGAATAAAACGAGAGACCCGGCAGGCAAGGTCTCGATATCCGCAGGCAGGATGATCAAGCCATCTGCCGACACCAGATTTTTAACCCCAGCCGATGGCGTAAAATCATCAAACTGCACATAGTCACGACCCCAAGGATCAAAACCGGCAAGCATGGCAGGCCGAAATTCGCATCGCCCCGGCTTGCGACGGATAGCCGATTTCGTGACAACATGGCGGCGAGCCGGGACAGCTACAGTCTCACCCGCCAATCGCCGGATCAAAGCCAGACCAAAAATTTGCCATGTTACGAAAGCCGAGAATGGATTGCCCGGCAGCCCAAGCCAAAAAGACCGCCCCATGCGACCAAAAGAGACCGGCTTACCCGGCTTGATGGCAACGCCACTGAAAAGCATCTCGCCCCCCAAGCCAATAAAAGCGGGTTTGACATGATCCTCTTCGCCAACTGAAATCCCGCCCGTTGTGATGACCAGATCAGCCATCGCAAACATTTCATCCATTTGCTTTGCCAAAGCGATGCGATGATCAGCACCCTGCACGCTGGCCACAAGCTCGGCATCTGTCGCCGCCAAAGAAGCCAGCAGCATCGGCGTATTAACATCCCAGATCTGCGCTGCCGCCCGCACCCCACCGGCCATGCGCAATTCATCGCCACTCACCAAAAGAGCCACCCGTGGACGTTTCAACACCTCAACACAACCGGCCCCGGCTGCCGCGCAGGCTGCAATATCCCCAGATCGAAGCCTGCGCCCCTTCTCGAGAATAATTTCACCTTCCATCATATCGCTCCCTGCGTGCCTGATATTAAGGCCGCGAGCAGGGCGGCGGGTCAGCAGCATCTGATCGCCATGGCGCGTCACATCTTCTTGCATCACCACAGCATCTGCGCCTTTGGGAACAGGGGCACCGGTGAAAATACGTGCTGCCGATGCGCCGGATAAGCTTTCCGGTGCCGCCTGCCCGGCAGCAATCCGCGCCCTGATCGGCAAAGCCCAGGGGCCGTTTCCAATCAGGGTAGAGGTCGTAAGCGCATAGCCATCCATGGCCGCATGATCAAATGATGGCACCATGGATTGCGTGATCACCGGCTGCGCCAGAACGCGCCCCAAAGCCTGATCACATGGGATCGTTTCTGATAAATCGGCGGCTGGGTGATGGGCCGTCATCTGTGTGGCGATCATCGTCAGAGCCTGATCCCATGCAAGCAAATCTTTTGGCCTGCCTTGGCGGTCGCAGCCACATTTCGACGACTCTATAAGGACTTGGTTCATCATGACGTCATCTCCTCATTCTCGGCTTTTATCTGGGGCGGTGCCACCGGATGGGCGGTTGAAAGGCCACCCCCAAGCCTTTCTATCGGCTCAAATCGGATCAAGCGTGGCACCCTCGATCTGAGCTTGGGCAGCCAATTTTTCGACAAATGCCCGCGAAGCCCGCGCCCAAGCGGCTTTTTCCAGGGCCTCGGCAATCCTGAAACGAACAGCGTCATAGGGCAGCACCTGCCCCGGTGCGATGGCATTCAGGCGAATGATATGCCAGCCATGGCGCGACAGCACAGGTTCCAAGCTGATGCACCCTTCGGCAAGGCTGCGTAAAGCCGCCTCGAATTCCGGAACAGTGTCGCCGGGACCAAGCTGCCCGAGATGACCACCGGATCTTTTCGATGAGCAATCGCTTTCCCGGGCGGCAAACGCGAAGCTTTTAGCATCATCATCCAGTCGGGCCAGCAGGGCACAAGCCTTTGCCTTGGCCGCCAGCCGATCAGCATCATCGCGCGGATCGCAACCGCACAGGATATGCGATACATCCCACAAAGGTGCGGATCGAAAGCGCTCGGGGTCCTGCGCCCATGCGGCGCGCACGGCTTCTTCGGTCACGGGTTCGATCATCAAAGCCTCGTCCAGAAGCGCGCGGATCAAAGCTTCGTCTTCGGTCTCCACCCGTCCGGGGGCTATTTCCAGCGGATCAGGCTTTAGCCCGCGCGACTTCACCTCTTGCAATAAAAGCGCGCGAATGGCCAGCGCCTGCGCCGCCTTGCGCCAGGCAATGCCGGGCTTGCCCTTTGGGGCACTGTGATTTTGGGCTTCAGCGGCGACGATTGCCGAAGCGATGGTTTCACCATTCACGATGACATCGGGAAAAAGAGCGGTGCTCATGATGTTCACTCCGCTGCTGTGGGGGCCGAGGGATCGCGCTTTCCCTGCCGCTTATCAAAAGCACGGCGGCGCGCCTCTAATGGGCGACGACGGCGCGAGCGCACGATCTGGTAACCCGGCCGCGTCAGCAGATAGCGGAAAGGAGCCGCAAAGCCTGACCAGATATGCACAAGCCGTGTAAACGGAAACAGCATCGTGATGATCAGGCCCAGGAAGATATGCAATTTGTACAGCCAATGCACATCCACCACCGTGACCCAGGCATTGATGTTCCATGTCACCACGCTTTGCGACCAATTCATGAAGCGGACCATTTCCACCCCATCCATGTGCTGCAGGGTTTGCGTGATCGTTAAAAGGCCGATGGCAAGCTGCAACCAGATCAGCACCATGATCAAAATATCCGGCAGTGTTGAAGTGACACGGATGCGCGGATCCACAAGGCGACGATGCAAAAGCATCGTGGAGCCGATCAGTGCCGCAATGCCGGCGGGCCCACCGATCAAAACGGCCATCCATTGCTTCAAAACATAAGGAATACCAAGAGCATCCAAAACCCAGACCGGGGTGAACAACCCGACCAGATGGCCAAAAAACACCGTCAGAATACCGACATGAAACAGGATCGACCCCCAGATCAGCTGCTTGCGACGCAAAAGCTGACTGGACGCGCTTTTCCAGGTGAAAGGATCGCGTTCATAGCGGGCAATGGAGCCAACAAGGAACACCGTGAGCGCCACATAAGGCATGATGCCGAACAGGATGAAGTTGAAATCAAAATCGCCAAACATTTTCAGTCTCCTATTTGGCAGCCTGCGCTGCACGCGCGGCATCGGGTGATTGCGGGTCCAATCGGGTGAGCATCTCGCGCACTTGCGGGCAACCGGCTTGGGGATCAGGCCCGAAGGTAACCTCGGTCTCTTCCCAAACGGCGTCCAAGGCTTCCAGATCAGTGGGATCATCATCGGGTTGGGCCAGCATATCCGCAACAACACCTGCATCCGCCTTGATCCCGGCCAGCTTTGAAAGAGCGGCAAGCACAGCGGCATATTCGCTCTCGCGCCGCGCAAGCCGGGCTCTGATCGCATCAAGGATATGCGCCGCATCCGCCAGAATTTCCCGCGCATCCTCTGGTGTTCGTGTTGAAAGGAATTCCAAAAGCACCGGCAGATGATCGGGCAGTTCCGATGTAACAGGGTGAAAGCCGCCCGCCCGATAGGTTTCAAGCAGGCTGACCATCGCGCCGCCGCGTTCACGGCTTTCCCCATGAACATGTTCAAACAGATTGAGCGACAAAGTGCGCGAGCGATCAAAAAGCATGACATAGCGCTCTTGCAGGTCATAAAGATCGCCCTGCCCCAGGCTCTTGGTCAATTTTTGCAATGCGGCGCGCAGAGCGGGATCAAGGCGCGGATCGGCGCTGAAAACCGCTTCGATCTCGGGCATCGCCTCTTGCAAATCGGCGGTCGGATAGCTGAGCAGCAGCGAAAGCGCCTTTAATGTGCGATCCATCATCAAAAGGACTCCTGCGGAAGGGCCAGAGGCTTCTTCTTGCCGCCGAACAGGCTCGTCTTGCCTGTTTCGCCAGAAGAACAGCCATTGCCATCGGTGAACCCGCAGCCGCCGCGAATGTCGGCGCCGGCTTCATTCTGCTCGCGGTGCGCCGTGGGGATCGCGAAACGATCCTCATAATCGGCGATGGCCATGATCTTATACATATCCTCGATCATCCGGCCCGACAGGCCGACGCGGGCCGCAATGCCCTCATCGCGCACACCATCAACCGTCAGCGCCCGCATATAAAGCCGCATCGCCGACATGCGTTCCAAGGCGTGCACAATCGGGGTCTCGTCGCCCGCCGTCAGCATATTGGCGAGGTATTTGACCGGGATGCGCAGGGAGCGCACATCCGGCATCTGATCGCTCATCGCGATCTGGCCCGCCTCGGCTGCATTCTGGATCGGCGAGAGCGGCGGGATGTACCACACCATCGGCAGCGTGCGGTATTCGGGATGCAGGGGAAAGGCGACCTTCCAATCCATCGCCATCTTCCAGATCGGGCTGATCTTTGCCGCCTCGATCCAATCTTCGGGCACACCATCGCGGCGGGCAGCAGCGATCACCTCAGGATCATTGGGATCAAGAAACACATCCAGTTGCGCGCCATAAAGATCGGTTTCGCGCTCGGTGCTCGCCGCCGCCTCGATCTTGTCGGCATCATAAAGGATCACGCCCAGATAGCGGATGCGACCGACGCAGGTTTCCGAACAGACCGTCGGCTGGCCGCTTTCGATGCGTGGATAGCAAAAGGTGCATTTCTCGGATTTGCCGGTATCCCAATTATAGTAAACCTTCTTATAGGGACAGCCCGAGATGCACATCCGCCAGCCCCGGCATTTTTCCTGATCGATAAGGACAATGCCATCTTCTTCGCGCTTGTAGATCGCACCCGAGGGGCACGAAGCCGTGCAGGTGGGGTTGAGGCAATGCTCGCACAAACGCGGCAGATACATCATGAAGGTATTTTCATATTCTCCATAAATCTCTTTTTGCACCGCCTCGAAATTATAGTCCTTCGAGCGTTTCGAGAATTCGCCGCCCAGAATTTCTTCCCAGTTCGGGCCCTTCTCGATTTTTTCCATCCGCTCGCCAGTGATCTTCGATCTGGGGCGCGCGGTGGGAAAATGATCCATTTCGGGCGCGGATTTCAGATGATCATAATCGAAATCAAAAGGCTCATAATAATCATCGATCTCAGGCATGGAGGGATTGGCGAAGATATTTGCCAAAATCCGCCATTTGGCCCCCTGTTTGGGATGCAGCTTACCGCTGGCCCCCCGTGTCCAGCCGCCATTCCAGCGCTTCTGGTTTTCCCAATCGGTGGGATAGCCGGTGCCGGGCTTGGTTTCGACATTGTTGAACCACGCATATTCAACGCCTTCACGCGTGGTCCACACATTCTTGCAGGTGACCGAGCACGTATGACACCCGATGCACTTATCAAGGTTTAAAACCTTGCCGATCTGCGCACGAACTCTCATTGTGCTGCCTCCACTTTTCCTGTTGCGGGCTGATCCAGCCAATCGACCTTGTGCATTTTCCGCACGATCACATATTCATCGCGGTTGCTGCCCACGGTGCCATAATAGTTGAAGCCATAGGAAAGCTGCGCATAGCCGCCGATCATATGCGTGGGTTTCAAGGTGGTGCGCGTAACGGAATTATGGATGCCGCCCCGATGGCCGGTCTTTTCCGATCCGGGCGTATTCACGATCTTTTCCTGCGCATGATACATGAACAGCGTGCCCGGCTTGATCCGCTGGCTCACCACGACCCGAGCGGTCAGCGCCCCATTGATATTATAGGCTTCGACCCAATCATTATCGACCAACCCAGCCTTTGCGGCATCTGTTTCAGACATCCAGACCACCGGCCCGCCCCGGTTCAGGGTCAGCATCAACAGATTATCGGTATAGGTTGAGTGGATGCCCCATTTCTGGTGGGGCGTGATGAAATTCAACACCACATGCGGGCTGCCCTCGGCCGCATCATTATTCACGGCTGCGGTGATGGTTTTCAGGTCCACCGGCGGGCGATAGCTCACAAAACCCTCGCCAAAAGCCCGCATCCACAGATGATCCTGATAAAGCTGTTGCCGGCCCGTAAGGGTGCGCCATGGGATCAGTTCATGGACATTGGTATAGCCTGCATTATAGCAGACCTCTTCGCTCTCAATCCCCGACCATGTGGGCGAGGAGATGATCTTGCGCGGTTGGGCCGCGATATCGCGAAAGCGGATTTTGGTATGATGGGCACCTTCCGCCAGATGAGCGTGCTGTCGCCCCGTCGGCTTTTCCAGTTCCTCCCAAGCCTTGACCGCAACATGGCCGTTAGTTTCAGGGGCCAGCATCAGGATCATCTCGCAAGCATCAATGGCTGTTTCAAGCTTGGCCTGACCCTTGGATACCCCCTCATCCAGCACCACGCCATTCAGATCACGCAGTTGCTGAACTTCTGTCCTGGTATCCCAGTTGATGCCCTTGCCGCCATTGCCAAGGGTTTCCAGCAGCGGCCCTATGGATGTGAACTTCTTGTATAGATTTGGATAATCCCGCTCTACCGCCACATAATTTGGTGCGGTTTTGCCAAGGATCAGCTCGCATTCCCCCTTTTTCCAATCCTTCACATGGGCCTGGGCCAATTCGCCCGGCGTATCATGCAGCAGGGGAAGCTGGACGATATCGGTTTCCACCCCCAGCACCTCGGGGGCGACTTCCGAGAATTTTTTGGCAATGGCCTTGAATATCTCCCAGTCGGACTTGCTTTCATAGGCCGGGTCCACCGCTGCCTGAAGCGGGTGGATGAACGGATGCATGTCCGAGGTGTTCATGTCGTCCTTTTCATACCAACTGGCTGTCGGCAGCACGATGTCGGAATAGACCGCTGTCGTGCTCATCCGAAAATCGATACAAACCAGAAGATCGAGCTTTCCTTTTGGCGCCTCGTCATGCCAAACGGCCTCTTTGGGCTTGACGCCGCCTTCCTCGCCCAGATCCTTGCCCATCACACCATGATCGGTGCCCAGAAGGTGCTTGAGGAAATACTCGTGCCCCTTGCCGGATGACCCCAGCAGATTCGAGCGCCAGATGAACAGATTACGCGGCCAGTTTTCCGGCGCATCCGGGTCTTCGCAGGACATCTCGAGACCGCCGGATTTCAGCTGTTCGGCAACATAATCCCTGATCTGCCTGCCAGCCTTTTTCGCCGCCTTCGATACCTCCAGCGGATTGGTTTTGAGCTGCGGTGCAGAAGGCAACCATCCCATCCGTTCAGCACGAATATTATAATCGATCAGGCTGATATCCCAATCGCCCTCGGGCGCGGTGGGTGATAAAATCTCACCCGCGCGCAAGGTTTCATAGCGCCATTGATCCGTATGGGCATACCAGGCGCTCGTCGAATTCATGTGCCGGGGCGGTCGATTCCAATCCAGCGCAAAGGCCAATGGCTGCCAGCCGGTTTGCGGGCGCAGTTTTTCCTGCCCCACATAATGCGACCAGCCGCCGCCTTCCTGACCGATACAACCGCACATCACCAGCATGTTGATGATGCCGCGATAGTTCATATCCATATGATACCAATGGTTCAGGCCAGCCCCTAAAATGACCATGGATTTGCCATGGGTCTTTTCTGCGTTCGAGGCGAATTCCCGGGCGACGGCGATGATTTTTTCGCGCTCAACGCCGGTGATTTTTTCGGCCCAGGCGGGGGTGTAGGGGCTGTCGTCGTTGAAATCCTGCGATACCCAATCGCCGCCAAGGCCCCGATCCAAACCATAATTTGCGCAAAACAGATCGAACACAGTGGCAACCAGTGCCTCCTGCCCATCGGCCAGCGTAACGCGGCGGGCCGGGATATTGCGCGTCAGAATGTCGGGGTGATCGCATTTCACGAAATCGCCCGTTGCCGCCCCGCCAAAATAGGGGAAATCAACCCCCACGATCTCGTCATGATCTCCATCAAGGATGTGGCTCAGGCGAAGCTGTGCCGCGCCCCCCTTGGCGCGTTGTTCAAGGTTCCACTTGCCCTCTTCACCCCAGCGGAAGCCGATGGACCCATTCGGCACAACGATCCGGCCCGAGGTCTCATCATAGGCCACCGTCTTCCAATCGGGATTATTGGTCTCGCCCAGATGATCCGCAAAATCATCGGCCCGCAGCATCCGGCCCGGCACCAGATGCCCATCCTTTTCATCAAGCCGCACCAACATCGGCATGTCGGTATATTTGCGGGCATAATCCTCGAAATACTCGGCCTGCCGATCCAGATGATATTCGCGCAGGATCACATGGCCCATGGCCATCGCCAGTGCGGCATCGGTCCCCGCCTGCGGGTTCAGCCAGATATCGCCGAACTTGGCGGCTTCGGAATAATCGGGGCTGACAACCGCGGATTTGGTGCCGCGATAGCGCACCTCGGTATAGAAATGCGCATCGGGCGTCCGCGTCTGCGGGACATTCGAGCCCCACAGCATCAGGAAGCCCGCATTGTACCAATCTGCACTTTCGGGCACATCGGTCTGTTCCCCCCAGGTTTGGGGCGAAGCGGGCGGAAGATCGCAATACCAATCATAAAACGACATGCAGGTGCCGCCCAAAAGGCTGAGATAGCGCGTGCCTGCCGCATAGCTGACCATCGACATGGCCGGTATCGGTGAAAAACCGAATACACGATCAGGGCCATAAGTTTTGGCTGTATAGGCATTGGCCGCGGCGACGATCTCGGTCGCCTCGTCCCAGGTCGCCCGCACAAAACCGCCCTTGCCACGGGTTTTGGTGTAAGAGGCGCGCAGGATCGGATCATTTTGGATCGCCGCCCATGCCGCCACCGGGGTCATGGTTTCCCGCATTTTACGCCAGGCGCGCATCAAACGGCCCCGGATCAGGGGATTTTTCACCCGATTAGCGCTGTAAAGATACCAGCTATAGCTGGCCCCGCGCGCGCAACCGCGTGGTTCATGATTGGGCAGGCCCGCGCGGGTGCGTGGATAATCGGTCTGCTGGGTTTCCCAGGTGACGATCCCGGATTTCACATAGATTTTCCACGAACACGAACCGGTGCAGTTCACCCCATGGGTGGAGCGAACGATCTTGTCATGCCGCCAGCGGTTTCTGTAGCTATCTTCCCAATCACGATTTTCTCGCGTGGTTTGGCCCCAACCGTCCGAGAATTGTTCCAGTTCCTTTTTCTGGAAAAAATTCAATTTATCGAGCAGATGGCTCATCGTGCTGTCCTTTCAATTAGCAGATTTCAGGCGACGAAGGATGCCACCCGGAAATTTGGCAGGTTCATTGCGCGGGCTGGGCGGCATTGCTGCCGGCGTCATCTCGTTTTTCAATGTCGTAAAGCAGGCCGCCGGGGCGGGTATAAACAGCCCAAGTGATCCCCACGCAGATCACGTAAAAAATCAGAAAGCCCCAAAGCGCCCCCACAGCCGAGCCGGTCATCGCGATGGATGTGCCATAGGCCTTGGGGATGAAAAAGGCGCCATAGGCCGCAATGGCTGAGGTAAAGGCGGTGATTGCCCCCGATTCCATGGCGATTTGCCGCTGGCGATCATCCGCCGAAAGATGGGGCATCAGCCGTGGTATTTCGCGCCCCATGATCACAGGGATCATCTGAAAGGTGGAGGCATTGCCAACCCCGGTCAGAAAGAACAGCGCCATAAAGCAGGCGAAAAAGCCGATGAATGATCCCGCGCCAAGGAAATAAATCACGCCAGCGGTCGCAAGGATCATGGCGACAAAGGTCCATAGCGTGACCCGCCCACCGCCAAAGCGATCACTGATCCAGCCGGTTCCGGCACGCGACAAAGCCCCCACAAGCGGCCCGAGGAAAACATAATTCAGGGCATTGATTTCAGGAAAAGCCAGGCGCGTTAGCAAGGGAAAGCCCGCCGAATAACCGATGAAGCTGCCAAATGTGCCCGTATAAAGGATGCACATCAGCCAATTATGCTTACGCCCGAAAATCACCGCCTGTTCGGCGAAGCTGGCGCGCGCATCGGCAATATCATTCATGCCCCACCAGGCAGCAATCGTCGCCGCCAGAATGAAAGGCACCCAGACAAAGCCCGCATTCTGCATCCAGAGCTTGCCGCCATCCGACATGATCTGCGGTTCCCCGCCGATCACCCCGAACACCCCCGCCGTGATGATAAGCGGCACCACAAATTGCATGGCCGATACGCCCAGATTGCCCAGCCCGGCATTCAGCGCCAAAGCATTGCCTTTTTCAGCTTTAGGAAAGAAATAGCCGATATTAGCCATCGACGAGGCAAAATTCCCCCCGCCAAAACCGCATAAAAGGGCAAGAACGAGGAAGATCAGATAAGGCGTTTCGGGGTTCTGCACCGCATATCCGATGCCCATGGCGGGCAGCAGCAAAGATGCGGTTGAAAGCGTTGTCCACAGCCGCCCACCAAAAATCGGCACCATGAAGCTGTAGAAAATGCGCAGCGTCGCGCCCGACAATCCCGGGAGGGCGGCAAGCCAGAATAGCTGCCCCGGCGTAAAATCGAACCCGATAGCAGGCAGGCGGGCAACCACAACCGACCAGACCATCCAGACCGAAAAAGCCAAAAGCAGTGCCGGAATCGATATCCATAAATTCCGGCGCGCAATAGCCCGCCCCTTTTCCGCCCAGAATTGAGGCTTTTCGGGCTGCCAATCATCCAGCACCTTGGGCATCACCGTTTGGCCCGGAATATGGATATCCTGCATCTCTGGCAGGCTCGGCAGGCGATCAAGCGCTTCGCCATGGGCGGCGCGCTCCATAGCCCGGATCGACAGATGCATCCAGCCCAAGGCAATGGCAACCAGCACGAACAACAGGGCAAAGCAGGATGTGTATATCCCCGTAAGATCAAGCAGCGCGCCAAATATGATCGGCAAAACGAACCCACCAAGACCGCCGATCATGCCGACAAGACCGCCAACCGCCCCAACATGACGGGGGTAATAAACCGGGATATGCTTGAAAATCGCCGCTTTCCCGAGGCTCATGAAAAAACCGAGGGCAAAGAGCGTAACAATGAACGGCCACAGGTCCATCTGCGTGGAGAAGGCAATCGGGCCATCCTTGCCCTTGATGATATATTCGGTTGGCGGGTAGGAGAGCATGAACAAAAAGAGGAGGCTGAAACCGAAGGTCCAGTACATCACGGATCGCGCGCCAAATTTATCCGACAAATGCCCGCCATAAGCGCGGAATAAAGACGCGGCCAGGCTGAAAGAAGCGGCGGCCATGCCGGCAAAGCGCACATCAAGGCCATAAACATCGATCAGATAATGCGGCATCCACAGCGCCAGAGCCACAAAGGCGCCAAAGACGAAAAAATAATAAAAGGAAAAGCGCCAGACCTGAAGGTTTCTTAAAGGCGCCAGTTGCTCTGCCAGCGAGGGCGCCTTTGCCCCTGTTCTGCGCCGCTCGACCAGTTCGGGATCATCCTTGGCCAGCAGGAAAAACAACACGCCAATGATGAACAGCCCCGCCGCCCACACATAAGCCACCCCGTGCCAGCCATAAGCAACCATCACAAAAGGGGCTACGAATTTCGTGACCGCCGCGCCAACATTGCCCGCCCCGAAAATGCCAAGCGCCGTGCCTTGTCGCCCCGCCTCATACCAGCGGCTGACATAGGCCACCCCAATGATGAAAGAGCCACCCGCAAGCCCAACGCCCAAGGCCGCAATCAGATACATGATATAGCTATCCGCCAGCGTCAGCGCCCAGGTGGCCAAGGCTGTGAGGATCATCTGCCCGGAAAAAACAAGCCGGCCGCCGTATTTTTCCGTCCAGACACCAAGAAAGATGCGGGTGATGGAACCGGTCAAAATCGGTGTGGCAACCAATAAGCCAAATTGTGTATCGTTCAACCCAAGCTCGGATTTAATGGCCACACCAATAATCGAAAAAATCGTCCACACTGCAAAACAAGCCGTGAAGGCGATTGTGCTCAAACTCAAAGCGCGTGTTTGATCGGCCTGCGAGGCCATAATTTCGGTCGGCATAGGAGACTCCCCGGCGAAAATAATGCGTCTTCACCCCCCGAAAAGGGATCAGAGGCTACTTTCAAGCCAGGGCTGCCAGGATGATTTGATTTAGATCATGAAACGCAAAAACAATAATGAAATAAATGAGTTACTGAAAATTATCATCTATAGTGCAAGGGTGTATCAAGGTTAAAATCATGCGGATCAATCATAATATTGACATATATCAATCCATTTCTTGATATATGCCATCTGTGATCATATGAAGGGAATGAAATGCCCGATTCGGAATATCGCGATATCAGACAACTCAATATCTTCTCGCAGATGACGGATGAACATTTCACATCCTTGATGCGGGGTGCCTATATCCAAAATTTTCCTGCCCAGATCGAATTGATCACCGAAGGTGAGCCCAGCGATTTTCTGCACATCATTCTTTCCGGTTCGGTCGATCTGTTTTCCTGCTGGAATGGCCGCGATAGCAGCCTCGCCGTGGTGCGCCCTATCTCGACCTTTATTCTGGCCGCAACCATCCGGGATGCCCCCTATCTGATGTCGGCCCGAACATTGGAGAAAAGCCGTATCGTGCTGCTTCCCAGCCAGGATGTTCGCGCAATCTTTGAACTTGATAGCGATTTCGCCCGCGCCATCGTCACCGAACTGGCACAATGTTATCGCGCGGTCATCAAAACACAAAAAGACCTCAAGCTCAGAACCTCATTGGAAAGGCTGGCGAATTATTTATTGCGGATGCAAAAGCGCAGCGGCGGCGGAGCAACTTTCGAGCTGGATTTTGAAAAGCGGCTTCTGGCCTCAGTTCTGGGCATGACACCGGAAAATCTCAGCCGCGCCTTCAAGGGCCTTCAACCCTATGGCGTGACGGTGAATGGAACGCTGATCAGCATTCACAATCAAGCCGATATCGAGCGGTTCGCCAAACCCAATCCCCTGATCGACGACTTATCAAGCTAAAAACGGACAGGCAACCACGCGATAAGCCCCGCTTGGCCTTCCTCGGGCCGTGGCCGCCAAAACATGGATCGACGATATCAAAGCATAGCCTTTAGGGAAGACGGCGGAGCAAGAGAGCCCCATAAATCAGGGCGAAACCGCCAAAAGCCCCGATCCAGAAAAGACCGGCCAACCCATGCAGCCATTCAGATTGCGCGGGCCATAATCCGGCCATAACCCGCGCTATCACCGACAGGATCAGGGCCAGATAAATCGCGACCGTACCCGGCCCCGCCTTCAGCATCTGGCCGCTATGGCCCAAAGTGGCCCGCGTCATCACAGCCAGCGTCATCAAGCCGATCGCCCCCGCCATCCACAGATGCTGCGCCCCCGCCATGCCAAGGAACCCGGGGGCAAGGATCTCGCTTGCAAGGGCCAAAGCCCCCAAAGGCACAAAGATATAGCCCGCATGCAGCACTGTCACCAGCGGCTCGGCCATCGTCCGATGCCCGGCCCAGCGGGCTAACCGTATAAGATGAAGCGCGCCGATCAGCACCAGCAACCCACCGGTCGCGATGGCAGCAGGCCATAGGGTCCAAAAAACCAGCGCCACCAGCAAGGCCAGCAAAGCCAGTTTATCGAACCCTTGCATCGGTGAGGCCGGCAAGGTCTTGTCTTGCCTTTTCACCAGCCAGTTACGGGTAAAAGACGGTACGACCCGACCACCGATCACGGCAATCATCATGATCGCCGCAGCCAGCCCCAGCCGCATCCCATAGCCCTGCGCGGCATAATCACCTTGGGCGGCTTCCCAATGAAACAGGGCATTACCCAAGGTAAAGATCACCAGCATGATCAGCACGATCAGATTACGCCAATTCCTGCCCGCCACGATCTCGCGCAGGATGACCAGCGCCAAAAGCACCGGAAAGGCCAGATCAATCCCAGCCACCAGCCCGGCTGACAATACGCCCGAAACCAAAAGGGCCGCACGACCGGCCAGCCAGACCAACACCAGAAATCCCAGATGCCAGCCAACAATCGGCAATCGCCCGGTCCAATTCGGAACCGCCGTCAGCAAAAACCCCGCAATCACAGCGCCCAGATAACCAAAAAGAAACGCATGGGCGTGCCAGCTCACCGGATCGAAAGCACTGGGCAGCATAAGATGCCCCGACAGCATCAAAATCCACAGCACCATCGCAACCACCGCCCAGATGGCCGCCCCGAAAAAGAATGGGCGAAAGCCAAAGGTCAGGATCGCCGGACCGCTCCAGGCGCGCATTTGTTCACTGGTCGAGGTCATTTGCTCATCTCCGCCTTTGCATCAAACCTGAAGCCCATCAGATAAGGCATATCACTGCCCATTCAAAAAGGCTCGCCCTATAAGGCCCATTCTATAAAGCTTTGGGTTCGACCATGATGCGGAATTGATAGGGGGCGCTTTTGGGTCCGGCAATCACGCTGTTTGCCCCCATGTGCAAAATGGCAGTGGCTTCCTGACCAAAGCGCGATAAAGGCTGATCATTGACGATGGTGCCCAGATAGCTGCCCAGATCACGAATGATCAGATAGCCATCGCGTTTTTCCAATCCGAAATGTTCGGGCGAAAGAGCATAATCCTTCAACGCCCCGAGCAAAAGATGCTGATCCGATGTGTTGCCCCCATCGCTTTGGCCGGTGCGCAGCCCCACGACGAAGGGCAGCTTTTCAATGATCACCCCATCTTCGCCCATCTGCTTGATCATGGCTTCATGCGCAGGCAAAAGCCGGATCATCCCGATCTGTATTAAAAGGGCTTTATCGCGGGATTTTCCGCCCCCCGAAAGCAGGCGTTCATCCACCTTTTCCAGCCGTTCGCTCAGCATCCGCAGCATCGGCAGGCCCAAAGGATTTTGATCGCTGAACAATTTCAGAAATTGCGGCTTGGTCACCTCGAGCAGGCTGCATGGGGTGAGCGCCTTCATGCTGGTGCTGTGCGCTTTATTGCGGATGACCCCGCTTTCGCCAAATATCTCACCCCGCCCCAGAACCGCCAACCGCACCGCCCGCCCGGCGGCTTGGCGCGAAACCTCGATGGCGCCCTCTTCGATCAGATAAACCGCTTCGGCTTCATCGCCTTCGGCATAAACCAGATCGCCGGGCTTTAACTTCAGCGTTTGCATGACCCATCCCCTTCAGGCAGGCTTCAAATTCTGCATCATGCAGTGTAAAGAGCCGGTAAAGTTCAAGGAAAAAAACATGCCCAACCTGCCCTTTCCCCTTAGCGATGATGCACGCGATCACTTTATCGCGGCCGCCCTGGCCGAGGATATAGGGAGCGGCGATCTCACCAGTTCTTCGGTGATCCCCAATGAGGCCCGGCTGATCGCCACCATGCGGGCGCGCGAGCCGATGGTTTTATCTGGCCTGCCGCTCGCCTGTGCCATTTTCAAAGCCCTTGATCCCGATGTGGGGCTTCAGGCGATGGCCGATGATGGCACAGCGCATCAGGCGGGTTCCGTGCTTTTGCGCCTTAATGGCCGGGCCCGCGCCCTGCTCAGCGCTGAACGCACGGCGCTTAATCTGGTACAGCATCTTTCGGGCATTGCCACCCTCACCCATCGCTATGTGGAGACGATCAAGGGCACCGGCGCGGTCATTCTGGATACCCGCAAAACCACCCCGCTTTTGCGCCGGCTTGAAAAATATGCGGTGGCCTGTGGTGGCGGGGTCAATCACCGCATGGGGCTTTATGATGCGGTGATGATCAAGGATAATCACATTGCCGTGGCAGGCGGCATCCGCCCGGCATTGGAAGCCGCCAGAGCCGCAGGGCATGATGATTGTCAGGTGGAATGCGATACCCTTGATCAGGTGGATGAAGCTTTGGCCGCCGGGGCAGGCAGCCTGCTTTTGGATAATATGGCACCCGATCTTTTGCGCCGGGCCGTGGCCCGCATCAAGGGCCGCGTTCCCACCGAAGCATCGGGCGGGGTGCGGCTTGAAACCGTGCGCGCGATTGCCGAAAGCGGGGTGGATCGTATCTCCATCGGCCGGCTCACCCAAAGTGCCCCGGCCATCGATATCGGTCTTGATTTTGAACAGGGCGGCACCCCGATCATGAAGGACCATGAGGAATGAACATCCTGATCGCTTTGGCCGGTGTGAATGGCCTGATGGCGGTGGCAGCCCTGGCCGCCGGTGCCCATATCCTTGCCGCGCGCCTTGATGAACAAAGGCTGGGCTGGTTTACCCAGGCCGCGCAGTTTCAACTGATCCATGGGGTGGCGCTGCTCGCCTTGGGCATTGCCGCCCTTTCCATCAAAACCATGCCCTTGATCCCGGCCACGGGGATGCTGTGGCAGGCGGGCGTGCTTTTATTTTGCGGCAGTTTATATTGGCTGGCCTTCATGGGATCGGGCAGCCTTGGGGTTTTTCACTGGCTCACCCCTTTGGGCGGGCTATGCCTGATGGCGGGATGGGCCCTGCTGATCGTGGCTGGCATTCGCGCCCCGGCTTTGTGATCGAATTTTTCAGGATTTGGCCATGAAGCGGTGAAAGGCGCGCACCGCAAAGCCCGTGCACAGGAAAGAAAACAGCAAAAGATAGGCGCCATTCACCCCCACCATCAGCCAATCGCCGCCCAGAAAGGCACCCCGGGCCATGCGCACTGCCCATTCCACGGGATTATAGGCAGAGATCGCCCTGATCCAGCCGGGCATGGCTTCGGTGGAGATGATCATGGATGACAGGAAGACCAAAGGCAGGATCACGAAATTCATCACCGCGATGATCGCATCATGGCGCGGGATCATCAAAGCCAAAGCATTCGATAAAGCCCCAAAGGCCGAGCCCAGCAAAAAAGCCGCGAGCAAGATCACCGGATAGGCCAGCACACCCCCTGTCATCCCTGCCCCCAAAAGCAGGCCAACCCCAATGATCGCCGTGGCCTGCCCCATCACCAGAACACCGGAATGGGCAACATAAGCGCCAATCAGCGCCCCCCGCGCCGCCGGGGTCACCAGAAAACGATCCAAAATCCCCCGCTCATGATCCATTAGCAAAGACATGCCGGAATAGGCAGAGCCAAAAAGCGCCGCCATCACCGCAAGGCCGGGCACCAGAAAATCCACATAAGATTGGGTGCCAAATCCGCCCAGCGCCGTCACCCCGCCAAAAAGCTGGCCAAAAAGCAAAAGCCATAAAACCGGCTGAATGATCGAGATGATCACAAAAACCGGCATCCGCTTGCTATGCACCAGCAACCGCCCGGCCAGGATGAACAGATCGCGCAAAAATTTCATGAAACGGTCTCGTCTTGGGGTGCGGAATGATCCGCAATATCAGGCGATGCAGCGGATGATTTCGCTTCCCTGTCGCCATCCGCAGCTTTGAACCGCCTACCGGTTACCTGCAGATACACATCATCAAGGCGGGGCCTTGCCATGCTCACATCCAAAAGGGGCAAGCCATCCAGGGCCCCGATCAGAAGCGGCAAAATGGATGATCCCTGCGCCACCCGCAGATCAAGGCGATCCTGATCCGGCCCCAAAGCCGCCGGTACCGCATCCGCAGATGCATGATCGGTCGGCAATCCGGCTTTCGCCAGCCGCTCAGCCAAATCCTGCGGATCGGGCGCGGTGGCAAATCGGATGCTGATCAGATCGCCTTCCAAGCGATCCTTCAGGGCTTTGGGCGACCCTTCGGCCACAATGCGCCCCTGATCGATGATCGCCACCCGATCAGCCAGTTGATCGGCTTCTTCCAGATAATGGGTGGAAAATAAAATGGTCATGCCCTGATCTTGGGCCAGATGCCTGATTTCGCGCCACATCACCGCCCGGCTTTGGGGATCGAGCCCGGCTGAAGGTTCATCAAGAATCAAAATCTGTGGACCATGGATCAGCCCCATCGCCAGATCAAGCCGTCGGCGCATTCCCCCCGACCAGCCTTTGGTGCGGCGGTCAGCGGCCTCATCCAGATCGAAAAGCTTTAATAAATGCGCCACATGCCGGGCGAGATCATCCCCCCCCATGCCAAATAAACGCCCCTGCATCCTCAGATTTTCGCGGCCCGTCAGGGTTTCATCCGATGTCGAGGCCTGCGCCACATAGCCCATATCCCGGCGCAGGGCGGTGCGCGCCGCCTCAGCCCCCCGATGCCCCTGCCCGCTATATTCATCAGGGCCAAAAACATCATGACCGGCCAGCTTCACCCGGCCCGCCGTGGGCTGCGACAGGCTGGCCAAAATCCGCATGGTGCTGGATTTACCCGCGCCATTGGGGCCCAAAAGGGCATAGATCTGCCCTTTTTCAACCCGCAGATCGATCCCGCGCAAGGCTTCCACGGGGCCGGAATAGGTTTTCACCAAAGCTTTGACTTCAATCATCGGCATGGCTGTTCAAACGCTTTCCGGCACCGACATTTCACCAGCGATCACCTCCACACAATGGCCCGACATATGCACCCGATCCTTGGTCACATGGATCCACAGATCCCCGCCCCGCGCTGAAATCTGACGGGCAAATAACGTGCTATTGCCCAAACGATCAGCCCAAAAGGGCGCAGAAACGCAATGCGCCGATCCGGTCACCGGATCTTCGTCTATCCCATATCCGGGGAAAAAGCACCGCGACACAAAATCGCAATCATCACCGGGGGCCGTGGCGATGAAGCCATGCCGCCCCAAAGCCTTCAGGGCCACGAAATCGGGCTTCAGCCGCGCAATATCGGCTTGGCTTTCATAAAGCAAAAGATAATCGCGCCCACCGCCCCACAAGGCCAAAGGGGCCGCCCCCATGGCCTGATAAAGCCCCGAAGGCACAGCTGCATCGCCAGCCCGGCGGGCGGGCAGATCCAAAGACAGCCGATCCCCATCGCGGGTCACGGTCAAAATCCCGGCCTGACTGCCAAAGCGCACGGCTTTGGCCTTGCCATGCAGATTGCTGAGGATGGCATGACCGGCTGCCAAAGTGGCATGACCGCACAAATCCACCTCAACCTCCGGCGTGAACCAGCGCAGATGAAAATCCGCTTCGTCGGCATCCTCGGCGGGCACGAAAAAGGCCGTTTCCGACAGATTATTCTCCCGAGCAATGGCCAGCAGAACAGCATCGGGCAGCCAGGCATCAAGGGGGCAAACAGCCGCCGGATTGCCGCGAAAAGCCTGATCAGTAAACGCATCGATCTGCAAAAAAGCGATACGAATATTCTGGCTCATTTTTGCTCCCCCCCGGCCCGGATCACCGCTTTGACTGCATCATCAAACCCCACAAGGATCTGCGCGCCCAAATCCCAGATCGGCCGTTTTATCAAGGCCGGATGGGCCAGCATCAGGTGTCGCGCCCGTTCGCCATCGAGTTCACCCTGCTCGGCAGGGGCCAGCCCGCGCCATGTGGTGCTGCGTTTATTGAGCAAATGCTCCCAGCCCAGGGCATCGATCCAGCGATCCATCTGATCTTCGCTCACCCCATGATCGCGCAGATCAACGAATTGATAAGCAACCCCCTCACCCGAAAGCCATGTGCGGGCAGCGCGGCAACGATCACAGTTTTTGAGGCCAAACAGAATGATCATGGCACCCCAATTTAATTGATAGCTTTATCCATGGTCTTAGCGATAACCGCCCCTGCTTGCCATAAGAACCTTCATCAATCGAGTTCTTTCATCGTCAGATTGGGCTTTTCAAAGCCGATGGGATCGATCTTGATGATGATTTCGGCATCGGGAAATCGCTCGCTGAGCGCCGCTTCGGCCTCGATAGCGGCCAGATGCGCCTGATGCAGGCTGGCATGAGGGCTGATTTCGATATGAAATTGAATGAAGCTGTCGATCCCGGCTTTGCGGGTTTTAAGATCATGCAGGCCCAAAATATCGCGATTGCCCAAAACGATATTGAAAATGGCTTCGCGCTCGGCACTGGCCATTTCCCGATCCATCAGCATATCAATGGACCCTTTGGCCACCCCCCAGGCATTATAGCCGATAAAGCCACCGATCCCGATGCCAAAGAGCGCATCCATAAAATGAAGGCCGCCATAAGCGCTGACCGCCAACCCCACCATCACCGACAAGTTGAGCAACAGATCGCCGGTATAATGCAAATGATCGGCGGTAATGGCCACCGATGGGCTGCGCGCGATCACATGGCGCTGAAACAGCACCAGCCCCAAAGTCAGGATGATCGCCACCACCGAAACGGCCATGCCGGTCCAGGCCATCACCACGGCTTGCGGATCGGCAAGGCGTAAAACAGATTGCAAGATGATGAAGGCCGACGATCCCAGCATCACCGCACCCTGAGCCAGAGCCGCCAGCGCCTCGGCCTTGCCATGGCCGAAGCGATGGGCCTCATCCGGGGGCTGCAAAGCGGTGCGCACCCCCATATAGCTCATCACCGAAGCAAACAGATCAAGGAGCGAATCGGTCATCGAGGAGAGCATGGTGACCGACCCGGTGAGCAGCCAGACCACGCCTTTCAATAGCGCAAGCGTGCCCCCCACCGCCATGCTGGCATAGGCCGCCAAACGCATCAGCTTCGCCCGCTTGCGCAAAGCGAGATCGGGGCTTTCCGCCCGAGCGTTTTTGGCCTCCGGCATGGTGATCATCCTGTCCTCTCGCCCCTTCAGGGATAAAGAATCGTGCGCTCCCAATCGTCCGGTGCCCGTTCCCCCCGTGCATGGGGCTTGAAAATCACCCGATGATGCAGGCGAAAGGGCTCTTCCTGCCAGAATTCAAACAGATCGGGTTTAAGGCGAAAGCCCGACCAGAAAGGCGGCCTTGGCACCGGCCCGCCCGCAAATTTCTGTTCATAATGCTCAATCGCCGCTTGGAATTCATCCCGGCCACCGGGCATCGGGGCCGATTGCTTTGATGCCCAGGCCCCGATCTGGCTGGCGCGCGGGCGTCCGGCAAAATAGCGATCCGCCTGCGCATCCGAGACCGGGCTCGCAAAGCCCTCGATGCGGATTTGCCGTTCCAGGCTTTTCCAGTGAAACAAAAGCGCCACCGCGTTCGAGGCTGCAAGATCGCGGGCCTTGCGGCTCGCCAGATTGGTATAGAAAACAAAGCCCGCCTCATCCCATTCTTTGAGCAGCACAATCCGCGCCGATGGCCGCCCGGCGGCATTGATGCTGGCCAAAGTCATGGCATTGTGATTATCGGGCTCCGCCTCTTTGGCTTCATCCAGCCATTGCGCAAAAGCCTTGAAAGGGTTGGTTTGGGTAATTTTTTCCATACATAGTCTCCAAAGCTGATAAAACCACATATCACGTACGACAGATGAGATGATCAAGGCTGACCATGAAAGATCCATATGCTATTCTAGGGGTTCCCAAAACCGCCGATGATGCCACCATCAAAAGCGCTTATCGCACATTAGCGAAGGAACTGCACCCTGATCGCAATAAAGGCAATGACAAGATCGTCGAACGCTTCAAGGAAGTATCGGCGGCCTATAATATCATTGGCGATAAAGACAAGCGCGCCCGTTATGATCGCGGCGAGATTGATGCCAGCGGTGCCGAACGCGCCCCCTTTGGCGGAGCGGCGGGGGGCTATCGGTCCGGTGCCGGGGGCGGTTTCAGGCCCGGTGCCGATATGGGCGGAGCGCCCTTTACCGATAGTGATGATATCTTTGCCGATCTCTTCGGCTTTGGCCGTGGCCGCCGTTCCCAGCCCCGGCCCCAGCGCGGGCGCGATGTGGTCTATCGCCTGAAGGTGGATTTCATCGATGCCATCCATGGCATCACCAAGCGCTTGAGCCTGTCCAATGGCAAAACATTGGATGTGAAAATCCCTCAAGGCGTGGCCGATGGCCAGCAGATTCGTCTCGCAGGGCAAGGCCAAGCCGGAGAGGCGGGGGGGCCGCCGGGCGATGCTTTGGTGAAGGTTGAAATCGCCCCGCATCCCTTTTTCCGCCGCGATGGCCTTGATATCGCCCTTGATCTGCCCATCCGCATCGATGAAGCGGTTTTGGGGGCCAGGCTTTCAGTGCCCACCCCCCATGGTGAGGTGACATTAATGATCCCCAAAAATGCTTCGAGCGGCAAACGCCTGCGCCTGAAGGGCAAGGGCATCGGCGCCGGGGGCAAAACCGGTGATCAATATGTGACCTTGAAAATCATTCTGCCCGATCATCCCGATCAGGATCTGGAAAAAGCGATCAAGGGCTGGGCGAAATCCCATGCTTATGATGTTCGCGCCGCCCTGAAATCATAAGGCAGGATATGGTGCGCGAAGACAGCGGTTCCGTTGGGCAGCAAGCCGAAAAAGGCCAAGGGCAACTGAGCACCCATGGCCGCATCTGCTGGGCTTCGCTGTTGCGGTTTTTCAAGAACCACGGATTGGAAGATGCCGGAAATCTCGCCTTTTTAGGGGTGATGGCCCTGTTTCCGTTTCTTATTTTCATGATCGCCCTGTCGGGCTTTATCGGTCAAACCGATATGGGCCAGGATGCCATCCGCTTCCTGCTCACCAATCTGCCCCAAGGCATTGCCCAAACTCTGGAAGGGCCGATTGATAATATCCTCAAGGTTTCCGGGGGCGGGCTGCTCACCGGCTCCATCGCCTTTGCTTTATGGTCGGCGGTGCAAGGGGTGGAAGGGGCGCGAAAAACGGTGATCCATGCTTTTGGAAGCTGGCACCATGCAGCGCCTTTCTGGCGACGGCTTTTGGCAGACCTCGCCCTGATCATCATCACCGCTCTGGCGATTTTGCTGGCGATGTCCTTTCTGGTGGCCATTCCCGTAACTTTGAGCTTTTTATCCGAGCTTTTTTATCTGCCGCAGACCATCCGCGATTACAGCATCTGGGCCCGCTATATCGCCGCGCCCCTTTTGCTGTTTTTAGCGCTTTTGGCCCTTTACAAGAATTTCACCCCGCGCCTGCCCCGGCATCGGCGCCATTATGTGCCCGGGGCGCTGTTCACGGTTCTTGTCTGGCTTTTGCTGGGGAAGGGCATGACGGTTTTTCTCAATCATGCTGATCGCTATGACGTGATCTATGGCAGCCTTGCGGGCATGGTGATCTTGCAGCTCTTCATTTATATCATTGCGGCGGCCTTTATTCTTGGCGCGCATCTCAATGCTGGCTATAGCCGCCATCATCATGATCTGCCATCACGCTTGGATGAACAGGATGATCCAGCGCATTGATTTGCACCAAAGCCTGTGTAGGATATTTCCGCAGCCGGGGCCGGTTAGATATAAAGGCCGGCACAGGAATGAACGGACTATGAATTGACGACGATATGCGCAGAGCGAACGCGCCGAACAAAAAGGACAGGTCATGACCGCACCATCAGATCTCAAAACAGATAATCAGGCCGGTCTTTTAACAGGCAAGCGGGGGCTGGTCATGGGGGTTGCCAATGATCGCTCTTTGGCCTGGGGGATTGCTCGCGCCGCCCGCGCCCAGGGGGCAGAGCTTGCCTTTACCTATTTGGGAGAGGCACTGGAGCGCCGGGTGCGGCCCTTGGCTGAAAGCCTGGGCTCCACGCTTTTGGCACCTTGCGATGTGGCGGATATGCACTCCATCGACGAAGCCTTTGCGATCATCGAAAAAGAATGGGGCCAGCTTGATTTTCTGATCCATGCCATTGGTTTTTCCGACAAGAATGAATTGCGTGGCCGCTATGTGGATACCAGCCGGGAAAATTTCCTCAATACCATGGATGTGAGCTGCTATTCCTTTACCGCTGTTGCCAATCGCGCGGAAAAGCTGATGAGCGCGGGCGCTTCGATGCTCACCTTATCCTATTATGGCGCGGAAAAGGTGATGCCGCATTATAATGTCATGGGGCTGGCGAAGGCCGCTTTGGAAACCAGCGTCAAATATCTGGCCAATGATCTGGGCCCGCGCGGCATCCGGGTCAATGCCATTTCCGCCGGGCCAATCAAAACGCTCGCGGCTTCGGGCATTGGTGATTTTCGCTATATCCTGAAATGGAATGAATATAATTCGCCCTTGCGCCGCAATGTCTCCATCGATGATGTGGGTGGCGCGGGGATGTATCTGCTCTCTGATCTGGCCTCCGGGGTCACCGGGGAAATTCATCATGTGGATGCAGGCTATAATACCGTTGGCATGAAACAGGTTGATGCGCCCGATATCACCCTTGGCTGATTGCGCCGCCCGCACGGGAATTGCACCATGTCGATAAACAGCTTTGGCCATGTTCTGCGCTTCACGAGCTGGGGGGAATCCCATGGCCCATCCATCGGGGCCGTGCTTGATGGGGTGCCCCCCGGCCTTGCCTTGAGCGAAGGCGATATCCAGCCCTTTCTCGATAAACGCCGACCCGGCCAATCGCGCTTTACCACCCAACGGCAAGAGCCTGATCAGGTGCGGATTCTTTCCGGCGTTTATGAAGGGCGGACCACCGGCACAGCGCTTTCTTTGCTGATTGAAAATACCGATCAGCGCTCCAAGGATTATTCCGACATCGCCAAGCGTTTTCGCCCCGGCCATGCCGATTACACCTATTTGGCCAAATATGGCCATCGCGATCCCCGGGGCGGCGGGCGATCCTCGGCCCGGGAAACCGCCATGCGGGTGGCCGCAGGGGCGGTGGCGCGCAAGATTCTGGGGGCGGGGGTCGTCATCCATGGCGGATTGGTGGAAATGGGTGGCGATGCCATCGATGACGCCGCCCTTGATTGGGATGAGGTGGATCAAAACCCCTTTTTCTGCCCCGATGCCAAAGCCGCCCAACGCTGGGCCGAGCGCCTTGATGCCGTGCGTAAAAGCGGCGATTCATTAGGCGCGGTGATCGCCGTGGAAGCCCATGGTGTGCCCGCAGGCTGGGGCGCCCCGATCTATGGCAAGCTCGATTCCGATCTGGCAGCGGCGATGATGTCGATCAATGCCGCCAAAGGCGTTGAGATCGGCGCGGGTTTTGAAGCCGCCCGCCTGAGCGGGGCGGATAATGCCGATGAAATGCGGATGGGCCCCGATGGCCATCCACGCTTTCTATCCAATCATGCCGGCGGCATTTTGGGGGGCATTTCATCGGGCCAGCCGGTGTGCTGCAAGATTGCCATCAAACCCACCAGTTCGATCCTGATCCCCCGCCAAACCATTACCAGCGATGGCGAAGAGGTGGAGATCATCACCAAAGGCCGCCATGATCCCTGTGTGGGCATTCGCGGCGTGCCCGTGGCCGAGGCCATGCTGGCGCTGGTACTGGCCGATCATATGATGCTGCACCGGGCACAATGCGGCTGAAAGACGGACCAGCCAAACAATGCGGGCAGCCGCTTTAATCCTGGCGGGCTTCGAATGCGGATGGCTCATGCACCCGCACATCGGCCGACAATCGATCCTGACAAATCTGACGAATAAACTGCGCCAGTTCCCGGTAAAGCCGACGATGCGGCACGCTGGGTCGCCAAGCCATCGCCACCGTGCGATAGGTCAGCTCTTCGTTCAAGCTCAGAACCAGTACATCCTTGCGCGGCAGGATTTCAGAGCGCACATATAGCGCTGGCAAAAAACCCAAGCCCATATTCATGCCAACCATATGACGCAGGGTATCAAGGCTGGTGCCTTCATATTCGCGCAAAAGTCGGGCCTGAAAGCGATGCGCCAATTCCTGCACCTGATCAAAAAACCGATAGCGCTCTTCCAGTGCCAGCAAAGTTTGATCGCGCAGATCGGCCCCTTCGACCATGGCCTTCGCAGCCAGCGGATGATCAAGGGACGCCGTGAGCAATAAAGGTTCATCATAAAGACTGTGGGTGACCAAGCCGCCGATATCCATCGGCATGGAGGTGAGAATGATATCAAATCGGCCATCGAGCAATTTGGCTTCCAATGCGCGCGGATCTTCTTCACGGACATAAAGACGCAAATCGGGATAGGCATCATGAATGGCACCAATCACTTCGGGCAGCAGATAAGGCCCGATAGAGGGCGACACCCCCAAACGATGGGTGCCCCCAAGGCCCCCATGGCCAAGCCGGGCACGATCCATCAACAGGCTGATATCATGCAGAATTTCTTCAGCCAAGGGGATGATTTCCTGACCGATGGGGGTTGGCATGGCCCCCGTTTTCGCGCGTTCGAGCAAGATACAGCCCAGAATTTCCTCCAAAGCCGAAATCTGCGCCGAAAGCGTTGGCTGCGAAACGCCCAAACGGCTGGCGGCCCGGCGAAAGCTGCCCGCTTTCGCTACCTCAAGGAAATAGCGGATTTGTTTAACCCCGGGTTCGCGATGAGTCTGTTTTTTTGTGATAGTCAAAGCTGATCACCTTTTCAAAAATATTTGGCTTCCATTATCATATGGCTCATCCAAACTGCACAGCATAAAATATCCGGGATCCACCCGGATTTGGTTCGCAATGGCAAGGAGACGAGACGTGGAAAAGATTTTTTCAGGAATTTCGACATTCCAGAAAACCGTCTATCCCGAAAATGAAGATCTGTTTCGCAAGCTGGCAGGGGGGCAATCTCCGGAGGCGCTGTTTATCACCTGTGCTGATAGCCGTGTCGATCCTTCGATGATCACCCAGACCAAGCCCGGCGATCTGTTTATCTGCCGCAATGCCGGCAATATTGTGCCGCCCCATGTTGCCGATGCCGGCGGGGTAACCGCCACCATCGAATATGCCATCGGGGCCTTGAATATTCAGCATCTCGTGGTCTGTGGCCATACCGATTGCGGGGCTATGAAGGGTGCCATGGATCTCGCTGGTTTGGCGAAATTCCCCCATGTAAAGCAATGGCTTGGCTATTCAGAAGCGGCGCTGAAGATTGTTGATGAACAATCCGGCGAGCGCTCCGAGCAGGACCGGCTCGATGCCCTGATCGAACAGAATGTGCTGATGCAGCTCAATCATGTGCGCACCCATCCTTATGTGGCGGCCCGCCTCTCGACCGGGCGTTTGCAGCTTCATGGCTGGGTCTATGATATCAAAACCGGCGCGATCAAAGCCTATGACGAGGACAGCGGACAATTCAAAATTCTGACCAAGGAGGGTTATGATTCGACGCTGGCAAAGTGATCACAAACCCGACCTTTTCTTGCTTTTACCCCCCATGAAACGGCCTTGGTGTCCCTTGGCACCCATAGAAAGAATATTTCATGTCCTATAATGTCGATCAAATACGCGGCGATATTTTCGGCGGTCTCACGGCCGCCGTGGTCGCACTGCCGCTGGCGCTCGCTTTTGGTGTGGCGTCCGGCGCTGGCCCGATTGCTGGCCTTTATGGGGCGATCATCGTTGGCTTTTTTGCTGCGGTTCTGGGTGGAACGCCCACCCAGATTTCCGGCCCCACCGGCCCGATGGTGGTTGTTTTTGCCGGTGTTTTTGCCGCTTTTTCCGATCAGCTCGAGCTTGTTTTCACCGCCGTGATTCTGGCTGGACTCTTCATGATTTTGGGCGGTTTTTTAAGGCTGGGCACCTATATCCGGCTGGTTCCTTATCCGGTGATTTCCGGCTTCATGAGCGGGATTGGCTGCATCATCATCATCTTGCAATTTGGTCAGTTGATGGGGCAGGAATCCTCTTCCAGCCCCTTGATGGCTTTGGGCAATATTCCCGATGCGATAAGCAATCCCAATCTATCGGCCCTGATCATCAGCGCCATTTCACTGGCCGTGGTCTTTTTATGGCCTGCCAAGCTGGGGCGCTTTCTGCCCGGGCCGCTGGCGGCTCTTTTGATCGCGACGCCTGTCGCTATGCTGCTTCCCGGTGTCCCCATATTGGGATCGATCCCCACCGGCCTGCCCAGCATACAATTACCCATGTTGACGGCGGATAGCGCTTTCCTCGTCGTGGAAGCGGCCCTGGTCTTGGCAGCGCTGGGAGCGATCGACAGCCTTTTGACCTCTTTGGTTGCCGATAATATGACCCGTGGCCGCCATGATTCCAATCGCGAGCTGATCGGCCAAGGCGTGGGCAACAGCATTGCCGGGCTTTTTGGGGCAATCCCGGGTGCCGGGGCCACCATGCGCACGGTGATCAATATCCGCTCTGGCGGCACCACCCGGCTTTCGGGGGCTTTGCATTCGCTGGTTTTGCTGGCCATCGTTTTGGGTCTTGGCCCGCTTGCGGAAGCCATCCCCCATGCCGCCCTTGCCGGTATTCTGGTGAAGGTGGGCTATGACATCATCGATTGGTCTTATATTAAGCGTGCCCATCGTGGCCCGCGCTGGGATCTGTTGCTGATGGTAATGGTTCTTGGGCTGACGGTGTTTGTCGATCTGATCACTGCGGTGGCTGCGGGTGTAGTTTTGGCCGCCCTTGCCTTCATTCAGCAACTGGCGAAAACCCAGCTTGCTTCGATCGGCGATATCAGCCTGCGTGATATGGATGAGGAAGAAACCGCTCTGCTGAAAACTGTCGATAACCGGATCAGAATCTTCGATTTCGGTGGGCCTTTAAGCTTCGGAGCGGCTGCGGATATGGGACATCATGCGCGGGAGCGCACGGGTGGCGAAGTCTCTGTTCTCATCCTAGATTTCTCGCGCGTGCCATTCATCGATATGTCGGCGGCGACGGCGGTGGAAACCATTCTGTCTGATGCCAAAAACAGTGGTGTCACCGTTTATATGACCGGGATGCGCGATGCTATCACTGATCTGTTCAAAGGATTGGGAACCTTCACCCATATCCCGGCAGCGCAGGTCAAACCAAACCGCAAGGAAGCCCTAAGCGAAGCCGTTATGCTGATCAAAGAGGAAAAACGGGCCGCATCATAGGGGGTGCGAACACCTGATCCTCAAAACGAACCCTAAAAAGAACCGATCCCGGGCTTTGACCGCCGTAAAAAGCGCTTAAAGCCCGGGATTTTATTTTAAACTCTTATGTACGGTGCGGATTACGAAAGCGGGAACTCTAGTCCCCAAGGCGCTTGGCCGTCACCTCGACCGAAACATTGACATTGGCCGCAACGGCCTTCGCCACATCGCCCTTCTGGCCCAAAGAAAAGCTGTTGCGATCAAGGGTGATGCTGCCAACCACCTGCGCCACATCGCCTTCGATGGTCAGCTTGAAAGGCAAGGTCACCGGCTGTTCATGGCCCCGGATCGTCAGGCTGCCACGCGCTTCATAGCGGCCATTTTCCAGATGCGTGATCTGCTCGGAAACAAAAACCGCTTTGGGATATTCTTCGATAAAAAACCAGTTGGAATTCACCAAAGTGGAGCGGGCATCCTGCCCATTCAAATAAATACTGCCGCTATCCACCTCGACCCTGATCACGGCATCTTCAGGGGCTTCGGGATCAAAGCTGATCTCGGAGGTAAAATCCTTGAATCCACCGCTCACCGGCGAGGTATTCCATTTCGCCGTCCATAAAATGGCGCTTTTGTCCTTGATCACCTGCCATTGCTGGGCGTGGACAGATCCCGGCAGGGCCATCTGGATCAAGCCGGCTGCCGCCACTGCCAAGAAAGTGGATCGCATCGATGATGTCATTGATTGTCTCCATGACGAGAAGAGCCCGCAAAGGGCAGCATCCGCCGCAGGGTTTCGTCCTTTAAAATGAAATGATGTTTCAAAGCGGCCCCCACATGCAAGACTAAAAGCCCCAAAAGCGCCCATCCCAAAAGTTCATGCCCTCCTTTGGCCAGATCATGGAGCCATTCCGTAGGGCCAAAAATCGTGGGCAAAGCAAACAGATCAAAAATCCGGGTAGGAATGGTCAGTTCTGAGGTATCGGCGCTGATCAGCCCCAAAAGGGGCATCAAAAACAAAATGGCATAAAGCCCATAATGCGTGAGATGCGCCAGCCCCCGCTCATAGGGCTTGAGGTCAGATGGCAAGGCCGGGCCGCGATGTGTCAACCGCCAGACAAGCCGCAAAAATGCCAATAAAAGAACCGTCAGACCAATCGACTTATGCAATTGAAAATATTCAAATTTTGTTTGCAGATCTTCGATCAGATGGGTCATGGCATAGCCAAGACCCCACATGAAAATAACCAGAAGGGCGACAATCCAGTGAAAGGCCATACTCACGAAGCCCCAACGTTCAGTGCTGTTGGAAATCTGCATCATCGCCCCCCTTCTTTAGATATTAAAAAGCCTATGAACGCGCTCTATCATTCGGCTTTCGAAGCTTCGGTGGAAATGAAGATCTCCACATCGTCACTCACCATCGGCACATATTGATTGATGCCGAAATCACTGCGCTTGATCTTGGTGGTGGCGGTGAAACCCGCATGGGTTTTGCCATTCATCGGATGCTTGCCCAATTGATTAAGGGTCACATCAAGCACCACCGGCTTGGTGACGCCATGAATGGTCAGATCCCCATGCACCTTGGCGGCCTTATCGCCATCAAGCTCGATCTTCGTGCTTTTAAAGGTGGCTTCAGGATAGGTTGCGGCATCGAAGAAATCAGCGCTTTTGAGATGATCGTCGAATTTCTTAAGGCCGGTATCAAGGCTGCTGATCGGAATGGTCACCGACAGGCTGGAATTGGCGGGATTGTCCTGATCAAGGATCAGGGCCCCTTCAAAATCAGCAAAGCGGGCGCGGGTTTCGGAAAAGCCCAGATGGTTCCAAGCCAGACCGATATGGGTATGGGCCTCATCGAATTCAAAAGTTTCGGGCGCTGCCTGCACGCTCGCGCTCGCACCGGTCATCAGCAAGGCTGCACCGGCTGCCATCATCAAAGTTTTCATCCGTGTCATGGTCTATCCCCAGGTTCATAAATAATTTCAATCCGTTTTCCAGCACATGGAAAACAAGCGCCGAATAAGCAAAGCGGCTATCTTTATAGAGTCAAACCTTAGGGCCATGATCCATCCTGATCATGACATTTATAAAGCCTGCCTCAATCCTTTTTCTCGCGGCCACTTTTCTCACCGCTTTTCATAAGATAAGCCATATATGTTTGAAGCAAAGACTTCTGATCGAAAATAATTGGTTCGCAAGATGAAACAATCAGGGCACGATCAAAGCTCATATCATGATCTGGGCACCAGCTTATTTTCCCCGGTCGCCTCCGCACGCGCGGTGTCCTTAGCGCTTTCATCGGCCAGGGTCTCTTTGAATTCATGGGCGGCAAGTGCCCGCGCTTCGGTGAGGACCGGCGTCAGTTCGGGCAGATCCTTGCCGGTATGATCTACCTTTAAATCCTCGAATTTCCGGGCTTGTGACATCACCGAGCGTTCAAGGCTGCCCACCATGCTATTATAAGACCCCACGGCGCGCTCAAGATGCTTTCCGGTATTGGCCACATGCCCCCCCATCACCGACAGGCGTTCATAAAGATCATGACCAAGCTGCGCCACATGGCGGGCATTTTCCGCCATGGCTTCCTGCCGCCAGCCATAGGCCACGGCTTTGGCCAAAGCGATCAGGGTGGTGGGGGTCACGATCAGCACATGGCTTCTGATCGCATCCTCAAACAAATCGGGATCGCGTTCGATGGCGGCGGCATAAAAATTTTCACCGGGAATGAACATGGCAACAAAATCGGGGCTATCCTTCAAATTCTGCCAATAGGATTTCTGCCCCAAAGCTTTCATATGGGTGCGGATTTCGCGGGCATGTTTTGCCAGAAAGCTCTCGCGGCTCAGTTCATCCACCGCTTCGATGGCATCGAAATAAGCCGACAGAGATGTTTTGGCATCCACCACAATGGTGCGATCCCCCGGCAGGCGGATGATCGCATCGGGGATCAGGCGCTTTTGATCTTCATCGACAAAGCTGCTTTGGGTGTCGAAATCAACATGCTCGCTCATCCCGGCAAGCTCCATCACCCTTTGCAACTGATGTTCGCCCCAGCGGCCACGGGTTTTGGGCTGGGCGCGCAAGGCATTCACCAGCTTGGCCGTTTCGCTGCGCACACCATCCTGAGCTTGCAGCACATTTTTCAATTCGCTGCTCAAGCTGCCATAAGCCTGGGTGCGGGCTTTTTCAATGGCCCCCAGATTCTCCTCATAGCGCTTTAAGCTGTCTTGCATGGGCTTGAGCAGGGTTTCGATGGCTTTGTGCCGGGCGCTCAAATCACCATCGGCGGCCACTTTATAGGTTTTCAAGGTTTCTTCGGCCCGCAGCAGAAAGGATTTCTGGCTGGCTTCCAGGCTTTCATGGGCCAGAACCTTGAATTTTTCTTCCAATGCACCGCGCAGGCTGACGAGCGACAGGCGCTCTTGCTCAACCGCATGTTCGCGCTCGGCCATCCGGGCCTCCTGCGCCGCCAGTTCCGCTTTCGCAGTTGCCAGCTGATTATTAGCCGCATGCAAAGCCGCTTCCAGCTTATCGGCCTGTTCGCCAACACGTTTTTCCTGATCTTTCGCCTGCCGCACCGCGAAATCGGCCTCTAGCAAAGCTTCATCCTGCTCCCTGATTTTGCCCGTAAGGCTCTGCCGCCCTTTATGGCCCATCAGCGCCACAAGAGCCGCCCCCACAAGCAACCCCAAAAGCGCAGGCAACAGGCTATCGAGCATCAGATCCGTCATGAAACATCCTAACAAGAACACAAGGCGAACATGCTAGAAGAAAATCAGGGAGATTGCAAAGGCCGAATGTGCAAAATATCCAAACTGCCCTTCAGGCTTTTTTATTCGCTGCCACCCCCCTTCTTATCAGCCCCCTTTCTTATCAACTGCCGCCCCATCGAGCGCTTGGCGCATGATCATCGCCAGATGATTGGTGGAAGGATCATGACCGGTGATCGGCCCTGTGCCAGAGAGATCGGCCAGAGTGGTTTTGGCCAGCACCTTCCCCAGTTCCACCCCCCATTGATCGAAGGAATTGATGTTCCAGATCACCCCCTGCACAAAAACCTTATGCTCATAAAGCGCCAGAAGCTGCCCGAAATGAAAAGGATCGAGGCGATCGAGCAAAAGGCTGTTGGTGGGGATATTGCCGGGGAAGCTTTTATGGGGGGCCAAAAGCGCCGCCTCTTCCTTGGAAAGACCCTGCGCCAGCAGATCGGCCAAAACCTTATCGGTGGATTTGCCGATCATCAAAGCTTCGGTTTGCGCCAGAACATTTGACAATAAAATCCGATGATGATCGAGATGATCATGATCGGCCTTTAAAATGGCGATGAAATCCGCCGGGATCAGCCGCGTTCCCTGATGGATAAGCTGGTAAAAGGCATGCTGGCCATTGGTGCCCGTGCGCCCCCAGATCACCGGCCCGGTGGTATAATCCACCGGCGCGCCCTCGCGATTCACGCGCTTGCCATTGCTTTCCATGTCAAGCTGCTGCAAATGATCGACAAAACGATCAAGCCGCTGATCATAGGGCAGCACGGCATAAGTTTCGGCCCCCATGAAATTGCTGTACCACAGCCCCAAAAGCCCCATCACAACGGGCATATTGCGCTCCAGCGGGGCGGCTTGGAAATGCCGATCCATCGCCCGACCCCCCGCCAGCATCTGCGAGAAATTTTCCCAACCGATGCCCAGAGCCAAGCTCAAACCAATGGCCGACCACAAGGAATAGCGGCCCCCCACCCAATCCCAGAAGTGAAAGACATTGCGGCTATCAATGCCAAAATCGGCCACCGCCCGGGCATTGGTGGATAGCGCCACGAAATGATGCGCCACCGCCCCTTCATCCCCGCCCATTTTGGCCACCAGCCAGCGCCGCGCGGTCATCGCGTTGGTCATGGTTTCCTGGGTTGTGAAGGTTTTCGATGCAATCACAAACAGCACGGTTTCAGGATCGATCCCGGCCAGCACCGGGGCCATATCATGGGCATCGACATTAGACACGAAATGGGTGCGGATGCCCGGCACGGCATGGGCCGATAGGGCCTCCATCGCCGCCTGCGGCCCCAGATGCGAGCCGCCAATCCCAATATTCACAATGGTATCGATGGGCTTGCCGCTATAGCCGCGCCAGCGCCCTTCATGCACGGCGTGCACAAAATTCTTCATGCGATCAAGCTCAGCGGTGACCAGCTCCATGATATTATCGCCATCGATCTTGATGATCTGATCGCTTCCCGCGCGGAGCGCGCTGTGCAAAACCGCACGATGCTCGGTGCCATTGATCGGCTCGCCTTCAAACATCCGATCACGCCATTCTTCAAGCTTCCGCGCCCGGGCCAAGGCAAAAAGCAGGCGCATGGTCTCAGCACTCGCCCGATTCTTGGAATAATCCAGCGCCAACCCCTTGTTTTCGATCCACATGCGGGTGGCCCGATCCGGCTCGCTTTGAAACAGATCGCTGATCTTTTGTTCGCCAAGCACGTCTCGATGCGCGGCCAGCGATGTCCATGCGCCAGAAGATGTAAGGTCAGACATGAAAAAGTTCCTTATCGCTTGGTGATACTCTCAGCCCCTTGTGATTCATGCCCATGGGTATAGCACCGCGCCGCTTTGGCCAAGGCCCCAAACAGCGCTTTGTGGTGCGGATTGAAGATCAAAAATTCGGGATGCCACTGCACACCAAAGCAAAAACGATCTGATCGCGTGGTCTCGATGGCCTGAATGATCTGATGATGATCATGGCCCACGGCCACCAAACCCTGCCCCAGCCGATCAATCGATTGACGATGCAGGGCATTGACCCGAAAGCGCTGCCCCCGCAGCATCGCCGCCAACCGGCTTTGGGGATCAAGATGCACCCTTTTTCGGGGCAAAACGGTCCGCAAATGCGGGGCTGAGCGATAAACATCATGAATATCGCGATGCAAACTGCCTCCAAAAGCCACATTGATCATCTGCGCCCCCCGGCATACCCCCAGCACCGGCATTGCCCTTTCATGGGCCTTTCGCACCAGCCCGCATTCCAGATCATCCCGGGCGGGATCGATGGCGATCATCGGTTCGGGATGGGCATGATAAAGCCCTACGCCGATATCATCGCCGCCCCCCACCAAAAGCCCGTGCAGATCATCAAGATCACAAGGGCTTTCGGGATGGATGCGTACCGCCCGCGCCCCTGCCCGCCACAGGCTGAAACGATTGAACATCCACATCCACCAGCCGCCCCGGCTCGATGTTGTCACCCCGATGCGCGGACGCTGATCGCGCCCCATCATGGCGCAATCCATCGGCTCACCTCATCGGCCCATTGGCTGCGGCTCCAGCTTTTTGCTAAAAATTTCCGGGTCATCGCCTCCATCATCGGGCGATCAGCGGCCAGATTTTCCACCCGCAACCAATCATTCCACAAGGTGGTGAGGCACCAGCCCGGCTCATCCACCCGGCTATCGGGCACCCGATAATGAAAAGTGGGGCGGGCCTTGATCCGCTCATCCCCCAAAGATTTTACATAATCTTCATCGATATGGGCAAAGAGCGGCAACAGATCCAGATCGCGATTGCGGGTGGGATTATCACGCAGATAATCTTCAACAAACTGATCCCATTGCGGCGGCCTGCGATCCGCCAGAACATGGCAGGCATAATCGCGCGGAAAGGGATTGGCAAAAGCAGTGAGCCGCCGCGACAAGTCCTGCCCTGCTTTCTCCCGCATCCAATCCTCGAGCAAAAGCCATGCCTTGAACTGGCCCAAAACATGGCCGATTTCAAGGCTTGCCAGTTCGGGATTAAGCTGGCAGCCAAAGGCATAATAAATCTGCCGCCCGGTGCCGGTGGCCCCGGCATCCCGCAAAGCCATAACCAGCGTTTCAAGGGCGGGCAGGCTGCGGATCGCCACCGGCGGGCAGGCGATTTCCATCGGCACCCATGATTTACTGAGATCGCCAATGGTTTCAGCGATCAAATCCAGAAATTCCGGCTTCTTGGGGTTCTCTTCGGGGGAAGGCCCATCCTGATCCAATTGTGGCGCGGGGCGCTGGGGATGGGCATAAACGGCATCCAATTCCACCAGAAAATCGCCCAGCCGGGTATTCTCCACATTCAGGCGATAGGGATCATCGATTTTGATCTTGCCCCCATAAAGCGAGGTGATGATCGCGCCCGTCGTTTTAATCGAAAGATCGCCAAATTCGATCTCAACCCCCAGCCGCCGCTCCTCGCCGCTTTCGGTATAAAGCTGGGGCGGCAGGCCGAGTTCAGGCAAATCGGCATGTTCAGCATGATGGGGTTTCTCGGCCACGCTGGGGCTAGCTCCTTCTGGTTTATGGTTCGCTGATAGCGATGGCAGCTTTCTTTAATTGGATCAGCAATCATGATGATATAAGAAGCGGCAATCAAGACCACCGACTTGACAGGCCCGCACAAATCCGGCCCGATCAACACAATGATACTCTGGCTGACCCCCCAACAGATCAGGATAAAGCGATCATGAGTGCGGACCGCCCCGCTTCCGATTTTGGCCCCGATCTGCCCACCCGCGCGCAGATCGAAGCAATGGATCAGGCCGATCCCCTGTTGCTGATGCGGCGGCGGTTTGATCTGCCCGGCGGGCTGATTTATCTCGATGGCAATTCCTTAGGCGCCCTGCCCCGGGGGGTGGCAGCGCATCTGGGTGAAGTGACCCGGCAGCAATGGGGGGATCGGCTGATTGCCGGATGGTCGGAAGGTTGGATGGACCTGCCCCTCAAAACCGGGGCGCTGATCGCCCCTTTGATCGGGGCGGATGAAGATGAGGTGATCGCCTGCGACAGCACCTCCATCAATCTGTTCAAGCTGGCGGCAGCGGCGCTGCTGGCCCGCCCTGATCGCTCGGTGATCCTATCGGAAGAGGGCAATTTCCCGACCGATCTTTATATGTTCGATGGACTGGCGCGGCTGGCCTCCCTTGCCGGGCGGCCGATCCATCTGCGCACCGTTTCTGCTGACCATCTGATCGATGCCCTTGACGAGGATGTGGCGCTGCTGGCGCTCACCCATGTCAATTTTCGCACCGCCCGCGCCCATGATATGGCCAATCTCAGCGCCGCCGCCCATCAAAAAGGGGCCTTGTGCTTGTGGGATCTATCGCATTCCGTGGGGGCTGTTGCCGTTGATCTGCACCAGAGCGGGGCGGATCTGGCCGTGGGCTGTGGCTATAAATTTCTCAATGGCGGGCCGGGGGCCCCGGCTTTTCTTTATGTGGCCAAAGCCATGCAAAACAAGCTGGATAATCCCCTTGCGGGCTGGATGGGGCATCGCGATCCCTTTGCCTTTGCCCCCGGCTATGAACCCGCCCCCGATATCCGGCGCTTTGCCTGTGGCACGCCGCCCATTCTGGGTTTAAGCGCCCTTCATCAGGCGCTCACACTTTTTTCCGAAGTGGATTTGGAAGCCCTTTTTGAAAAGGGGCAGGCACTATGTGATGTGTTTTTATCGCTCATCGCCCGCCATGCCGATCTTTGCGTGCTCTCCCCCACCAAAAGGGGGGCACGGGGCTGCCATGTGGCTTTAGCGCATCCCGATGCCCGGGCCATCACTGGCCGCCTTGCCGCCCGTGGGGTGGTGGTGGATTTCCGCCCGCCTGATATCATGCGCTTTGGTTTTGCTGCCCTTTATTGCCGCTATATCGATGCTTATGATGCCGCCATGATCTTGAACAGCGAGTGCTGTGTCAGCCCACAGGCTTTGGCGGATGGCGGCTTATAAATAGGGGCTCATCAGCCACATGGCCCGATTGCGCAGGATACGCGGCAGGGAAAAGGCCGCCACCGATGCCCCGGTTACAGCCTCGGCTTTTTCGATGCGATCAAGGAGAAACTGATCCAGCCTGCGGGCGAAATGGGCATCATAAATTTCCAGATTGAGCTCGAAATTCAAACGCAGGCTGCGGGCATCCCAATTGGTGGAGCCGATCATCGCCCAATAATCATCCACCACCATGATTTTAGCATGATCAAGGGGGGGCGGCGTTTGATAAAGCCGCACCCCGCATGACAGCAGGGGCGCAAACAACGCTTCCGATGCCCAGCCCAAAACCCGATAATTGCTGACCCGGGGCAGGATGATATCCACCACCACACCGCGCAGGGCGGCCTGGGATAAAGCGCTCAATATATTGATATCGGGCAGGAAATAGGGGGTTGCGATCCGCACCGACCGGCGAGCCACCGAAAGCGCACTTTCAAAAATCCAGCCGGCCCTTGAAAAATTACCATCCGGGCCATCGGGGGCAAGGCGCATCACCGCGTGCCTGGGCTCCACATCATCGCCCTCCTTCATCTTTTGATCAAAGGTTGGGGCTTTCCATAAATCGCCAGCCAAACTTTCCCCCTCAGTCAAGCTTTCCCCCCCGGCAAAGCGCCAGTCTTCGGCAAAGACATGGGCAAATTGCGCGGCAATCGGGCCTTGGATGCAAAACATCACATCCTGGGATAATAGCCCGGTTTTGCCGCCGGATTGATGCACATCGCGGATATTCATCCCGCCAGTGAAAACCAGATCCTCATCCACTAAAAGCAGCTTTCGATGGGTCCGTAAATTGAGAAAGGCGAGATGCAATGGGCTCGGCTTATTGAAAGCCAAAACCCTGATCCCCATGGCCCGCAGATGGCGATCCACTCGGAAACTGCCCATCGCATCGATGATCACATAAACCGCCACCCCGCGATCCTGCGCCGCTTTCAGGGCATCGGCAAAAGCCCGGCCCACACAATCCCATTCAAAAATATAGGTGGAAAGGGCAATGCGATGCCGCGCTTTGGCCATTGCATCGAGCATGGCGGGATAGGCTTCATCGCCATTCACCAGCATTTCGGCCTCATTGCCCCCCATCAGGGCCATCCCCGTCACCGCCCGGGCAAGGCGGGCATGGGCCACAAAGCGCGGGGCCGCAGTGGCATCGAAATGAGGCAGACCCGCGGGCGCAATCGCCGGGCCCGATGGCAGATCAGGGGCATCTGATCGATGATCATCGGGCACACGGACCGCCACCGCCCCATAGCGCCTTTGTTCGGCAAGGCTAAGCCCCAGCTTGTGCTGGCGGGCCTGCTCGGCCTTGCGCTGGATGCGGTTCACCCCCAGAACAAGATAGCCAAAGGCCCCGATCCCCGGCACCAGCCACAGGATCGCCATCCAGCCAATGGCGGCCCGCACATCGGTTTTGGTCAGCAGGATATGAAGACTTGCCGCAAAAGATGCGCCAATAAGGGCAAAGGCCAGAAGAAAGGATGCGATATCGTTGATCATCTGTGTTGCGATGCCCCCGGTTCGTCCCTGCTGCCTGATCCCTTAGTTTTTAGAGTTATTCCCAGAGCCCAGACCATGCAGGATCTGGCTTAAAGGCTTGAGATCATAGCCCGCCGTCTGCGCCAGAGCGATCACCTGATCCGTGCTTTGCCGCCCCGATGCCACGCTTGCCAGCGCCCACAGGGTGGCGGACCGGGTGCCCGAACGGCAATAGGCCAGAACAGCCTCGCCCTTTTTGACATCTTCATCCAGTGTTTTTTGCATGGCCGCTACTGTTTCGGGTCCGAAACGTCCGCCGCTGATTGGCAGATGCATAAAAGAAAGCCCCAAATCTTTGGCCCACTCTGCCACCGTCTGCGCATCGGGCTGGCCTTCATCCTCGCCATCCGGGCGATTGCAGATCACCAGCCGCACCCCATTATCGCGCGCCGCCACCAGATCATCGTGATCAATCTGCGCCGCCACATAAAAATCAGGATCAAGGGTTCGAAAATCGGTCATAGAGCCATCCTTTTCCAGCTTTCAGCTTTTGGTAAACAGGGCCGCCAATTCCACATGGGGCGACCATAAAAACTGATCCACCGGACTGATCTGGCATAATTGATAGCCGCCATCCACCAAAATCCGGGCATCCCGGGCAAAGCTGTTGGGATTACAGGAAAAAGCCACCACCGTTCGCACCCCGCTTTTGGCGATTTCCCCCATCTGGGCCACCGCCCCGGCGCGCGGGGGATCGATGATCAGGCCATCAAAGGGGGCAAGCTCCGCCGCCGATAAAGGCCGACGAAACAGATCACGATGCAGTGCCGTCAGCCCTTTTAAATGGGACGCTTTATTCACCCCGCTTTGCAAGGCATCAAGGGCCGTGCGCGCCCCTTCAACCGCCAGCACCCGCGCCCGCCGGGCCAGGGGAAAGCTGAAGGTACCGATCCCCGCAAACAGATCCACACAATTTTGTGCGCCCTCCAGCCATTCCAGCATCAAAGCACGAAGCGCCGCTTCGCCCTCGGCCGTGGCCTGAATGAAGCCCCCGGGCGGCAGGGGCACGGGGATGCCATCAAACACCATCTCGACCCGGCGATTGACCGCCACCGGATCGCATAAACCATCCTCCATCACATGAAGACTGGCGATATCACGGCTTTGGGCGAAAGCGGCCAAAGCCTCGCGCATGGAAAGCCCCGGGGCGATCCCGCCATCGATCACCATATCGATGCCATTATCCGCCTCGGTCAGGCTGATCACCGAAGCCGCGCGCAAAGGCATCAGATCGTGCAGCAAAGCGCGCAGGGGTTTGAACAGAGCCACAAGCGAGGGCCTTGCCACCGGGCACTGGCGCACATCCACCAGATGATGGCTTTGACGCATGGCAAATCCCAAAAGAACGCCCCGGCTGGTGCGCATGGCCTTCAGGGAAAGCCGCCGCCGGCTGCTCGGCGGGCTGATCTGCGGCGGGGCCATCGGGCAATCCCCCAAGCCATGCTGGGCCATCGCCATCTGCACGCGATCCGCCACCCAGCGGGCATAAAGATCGGCATCCAGATGCTGAAGGCTGCATCCCCCGCATTGCCCATGATGGCGGCAGGGGGCATCCTGACGCCCCGGCCCGGGGGTGATCAGGCCCTCCATCTGGGCGCGAATGGTGCCGCGGGGGCCGGGTTCCAGCCAGGCATCGATCTCATCGCCCGCTAGGGTAAAGGGCACGAAAATGGGACCATCGCCGGTTTGGGCGATCCCATCCCCCTGCGCCCCGATCCGTTCGATCCGCAAGCGCATAGGCCGCCCCTTCGACAGGGATGCTTTGGATTTCGCGGCTTTGGATGAGGGGCTTTTTCGGCCTTTTGGCTTATCCGTCATAGCGTGCGGCAATGAGAAATTCCTTGTTGCCCTCGGGGCCGGTAATCGGGCTTTCGCTGATCCCCAGAACCTGCCAGCCATCGAGCGATTGAAGCCATGCCTTTATCCGCGCACACACCTCATCATGCAAGGCCGGATCGCGCACCACGCCTTTCGCGCCCACCCGGCCTTTGCCCACCTCGAATTGCGGCTTGATCAGGGCCAGCAGCCACGCCCCGGGCCGACAAAGCGACAAAGCAGCGGGCAAAACCGTTTCAAGGCCGATGAAGCTGGCATCGCACACCACAATATCCACCGGTTCGGGGATCAGCGCCTGATCCAGATGGCGGGCATTGGTGCGCTCCATCACGATGATGCGCGGATCACTGCGCAAAGACCAGGCCAATTGCCCATGCCCCACATCAACGGCATAGATTTTGGCCGCCCCCGCCTGACGCAACACATCGCTGAACCCGCCGGTAGAGGCCCCCACATCAATCGCCGTCAGCCCGTCTGCCGTGAGGCCGAATGTCTCCATCCCATGGGCAAGCTTCACCCCACCCCGGGAAACCCATGGATGGGGCTGGCCGCGCACCTCAAGGGGCTGATCATCGCCGATCATCTGCCCGGCCTTGGTGATCCGCGCTTCTTTTGAAAAAACCTGACCGGCCATCAAAAGCGCCTGCGCTTTCGCCCGGCTTTCAACCAGACCGCGATCTACAAGGGCCACATCGGCGCGGGTTTTTCCTGGTTTCATCCGTCCTCAGCCCCGGCCTTCATCACCGGGATCAGGCCATCGCCTTATGCGCATCTTCCAGATCATTGCGCCCCAAAGTGCGCATGGCCAGTTCAACGATATAAGGGGCGGTAAGCCGCGCCTGTTCATATTGCTTTTCCGGGCTGTCATGATCCTGGAACAGATCGGGCAGTTTCATCGTCCGCAATTTGAAGCTGCCGCCATCCAAAAGCCCTTCAGCGGAAAGATATTCCAGAACATGAGAGCCAAAACCGCCAATCGATCCTTCCTCGATGGTGATCAGAACCTCATGATGAGCGGCCAGATCCCGGATCAACGCCTGATCAAGGGGCTTGGCAAAGCGGGCATCCGCAACCGTTGTGGATAATCCACGCAGATCAAGCTCTTGCGCCGCCTTCAGCGCCTCGCCCAAGCGCCCCCCCAATGACAGGATGGCGACTTTGGAGCCTTCTTTCAAAATGCGGCCCTTGCCGATTTCAAGAGGCGAGCCAAAGGCCGGCAGTTCAACGCCCAAGCCCTCGCCCCGGGGATAGCGAAAGGCCATGGGCCCCTCATCATAAGCCGCAGCGGTGGAAACCATATGCATCAGATCGGCTTCATCGCCCGCCGCCATCACAATCATATTGGGCAGGGTTGAAAGATAAGTGACATCAAAAGAACCGGCATGGGTTTGCCCATCCGATCCCACCAGCCCCGCGCGATCAATGGCAAAGCGCACGGGCAGCTTCTGGATCGCCACATCATGCACCAATTGATCATAGGCGCGCTGCAAAAAGGTGGAATAAATCGCTGCAAAGGGCCTCATGCCCTCGGCTGCCATCCCGGCGGCAAAGGTCACCGCATGTTGTTCGGCAATGCCCACATCAAAGCTGCGGTCGGGAAATTTCTTGCCGAAAATATCAAGCCCGGTGCCCGATGGCATGGCCGCGCTGATGGCCACGACCCGCTCGTCCTTTTCGGCTTCCTGCACCAGAGCATTGGCGAAAACCTTGGTATATTGGGGGGCGTTCGAGGCGGATTTTTTCAGTTCGCCGGTGACCACATCGAATTTTGGAACGGCATGATATTTATCCGCCGCTGCCTTGCCAAAGGGATGGCCACGCCCTTTTTCGGTCACCACATGGACCAGAATCGGGCCTTCTTTTGCATCCCGCACATTTTCGAGAACCGGCAGCAGATGATCCATATTATGGCCATCAATGGGGCCGATATAATAAAAGCCCATTTCTTCAAACAAGGTGCCGCCGGTGGCCAGCCCCCGGGCATATTCCTCGGCCCGGCGCGCCGTATCCCCAAGCGGCTTTGGCAGGCGTTTGAAGATCGACCGGCCAATATCACGGATCGACAGATATTCCCGCGATGACAAAACCCGGCTCAGATAGGCACTCATCGCCCCCACGGGTGGGGCAATCGACATATCATTATCATTGAGGATGACCACGAGCCGGTTACCCGCCTCGCCCGCATTGTTCATCGCTTCATAAGCCATGCCCGCGCTCATCGCGCCATCGCCGATCACCGCAATGGATTTATCCGCTTTTCCGGCAAAGCGATTGGCCACCGCCATGCCGATGGCGGCCGAGATCGAGGTCGAGGAATGGGCGGCCCCAAAGGGATCATATTCGCTTTCCGACCGTTTGGTGAACCCCGAAAGTCCGCCGCCCTGACGCAGGGTGCGAATGCGATCCCGCCGACCGGTCAGAATTTTATGAGGATAGCATTGATGGCCCACATCCCAGATCAGCTTGTCATCAGGGGTGTTGAACACATAATGCAGGGCCACGGTCAGTTCCACCACCCCAAGGCCGGAGCCGAAATGCCCACCCGTGGTCGAGACCGCCGAAATCATTTCAGCGCGCAATTCATCTGCCACATCTTTCAACTGATTGGGCTTCAATGACCGCAGATCAGCGGGAACATGAACCTTGTCGAGCAGCGGGGTTTCGGGCTTCCTGGACACGTCAATTCACCTGTATTCTCTATTTATGGGCCGTTTCTTCTGCAATCTCATGGGCTTTTAAAGTCGGCTGAATAACCGGTCGACCAAAGCAGGCCACAAAACTGGCAGCAGAGTAAAGGCTTCAGCGCCTGCGATGAATAGCAAACTGTGCCACTTCACGCAAAAGTTCCGCTTTACTTCCAAATTCTTTCAAATAACTCAAGGCCTGATCGGTCAGGATTTCAGCTTTTTCCCGGGCTGCATCTTCGCCCCACAGGGAAACGAGGGTGGCCTTGCCCGCCGCCGCATCCTTGCCCGTTGCCTTACCCATTTCATCGGCCGAGGCGGTGGCATCCAGAAGATCATCGGCAATCTGAAAAGCCAGCCCCATGGCCCGGGCATAGGCCACCAAGGCATGGCGGGCATGGGTGGATGCTTTCCCCAGCACCGCCCCCATTTCAACAGCCGATACAATCAGAGCACCGGTTTTCATCTGCTGCAAACGAATGATGTCGCGTTCCGTCAGCTGCTTGTGCTCGGCTGCCAGATCGAGCATCTGGCCTCCCACCATACCATGATGGCCCGAAGCCCGCGCTGCAACCGATACAAGCTGCGCCCGCACCCGGGGATCGGCATGGGTGCTTTCATCCGATAAAATCTCAAAGGCAAAAGTGAGCAGCGCATCGCCCGCCAGAATGGCCGTTGCCTCATCAAAGGCTTTATGCACCGTGGGCTTGCCGCGCCTGAGATCATCATCATCCATGGCGGGCAGATCATCATGAACCAAAGAATAGCTGTGAATGCATTCAATCGCGGCCCCGGCCCTGAGGCTTGAGGTGAGGCTCACCCCAAACAGATCGGCGGTAGCGCGCAGCAAAAAGGGCCGCAGGCGCTTGCCCCCGGCAAAAAGCGCATAGCGCATCGCCTCGACCACCCGGCCATCGTCACTTTCCGGCACCGGCAGCAATGCATCAAAAGTTTCGCCAAGGGCGTGCGACACATCGCCAAGCGCCGCTTCAAGGCCCGAAAAATCCTGCACCATGGTCATTGTCATTGATCGTTGAATGCCTCCAGCCCGGCTGTTCCCTCTTTATTGAGGGTGATTTTTTCAATTCGCTCTTCTGCGCGTTTGAGCTTGTTTTCACAATGCCGTTTCAAAAACGAGCCGCGTGTATAGATATCGATCGATTGCTCCAGACTGACCGACCCCTGTTCAAGACGCCCGACAATCTGTTCCAGCTCTTTCAAGGCATCTTCAAAAGCCAGAGCCGCAATGTCTTCAGGCATGTCATCCGTTTTTTTGGTCATCAAGCCTCAGCCTTTGTTTTAGACCATCTTCACAAGAGATCAGACATAGAGCACCAGCCATCCCCGTTCAACCAAAGACCCAAGCCCGCCCTGCAAAAGACAGGACGGCGCAAAAATCCGCAGTCGCACTTTTTTAGGCCTGATCGCGCGCGTCTGTCTTTGCCTCGTACTTGGCCCGCTCCTCGGCGACAAGCTCTTTCTTTGATAATTTTCCCACCATGGTTTTAGGCAAAGCCTTGCGGAATTCGATCTCTCGGGGCAATTCATGTTTGCCCAGATGATCACGCAAAAAGGCCAAAAGTTTGTCGTCGCCCAGATCATGGCCTTCTTTCAGCACCACAAAGGCTTTGGGGGCCTCGCCGCGATAGGCATCGGGCACCCCGATCACCGTGGTTTCCTGCACCGATGGATGCTTGTAGATGGCTTCTTCCACATTGCGCGGAAAGACATTGAACCCCCCCACCAAAATCAGATCCTTCGAGCGATCAATGATGAAGCTGTAGCCTTCCTCATCCATATAGCCGATATCCCCGGTCCGCAGCAGATCGCCTTCCATCACCGCAGCCGTTTCCGCAGGCTTGTTCCAATAGCCCTTCATCACCTGCGGCCCGCGCACGCAGATTTCCCCCACCTCGCCCAAAGGCATGGTTTTCTTCGGATCGTCACGATCGATGATCACGATCTCGGTGCCCGGCACCGGCAGGCCGATGGAGCCCGGCTTTTGCTTGCCTTGCACCGGATTGGCGCAGGCGGTGGGTGAGCTTTCCGTGAGGCCATAGCCTTCATTGACGATAACCCCGGGGATGGCCGCCTCAAACCGGCGTTTCACCTCGGCAGGCAAAGGCGCCCCGCCCGAAAAACAACTGCGCAGGGATGACAGATCAAACCGTCCTAAATCCTTGTGATTGAGAATGGCGGTAAACATCGTCGGCACGCCGGGCATCAGGGTCACCTTATGCTCAGCGGCCAGACGCAGGGCTTCTTCAAGCTCGAATTTCGGCATCAGAACGATCTTCGCGCCGCCCAAAGTCGAGGCATTCATCACCAAAGTCATGGCAAAAACATGGAACAAGGGCAAAGCCCCCAGCATCACATCCTCGCCGGGCTTTAAGGATGGGTCCCAATAAAGGGTTTGGGCGGCATTGATCGATAGATTGGCATGGGTGAGCATCGCCCCCTTTGGCGTGCCCGTGGTGCCGCCGGTATATTGCAACACCGCCACATCTGCATGAGGATCGGTGCTGACAGGCTGCGGATCCTGTCCTTGAGCGATCAGCCATGAAAAGGGCACATGATCGTCATTTTTGGGAATGGCTGAGCGCATATCTTTTTTGAAAAGCTGAAAGCCCAATGATTTCCAAAAGGGCAGCATTTCAGCAAAGCGGCAGATCAGCAGCTTTTTCAACCGGCTTTGGGAAAATACCTCGGCCATCTGCGGGTAAAGGGCTTTGAGATCAAGGGTCACCATGATGTCGGTTTCGCTGTCTTCGACCTGCGCCAATAATTCCGGCACCGAATAAAGCGGCGAGAAATTAACCACCGTGCCGCCAGCCCGCAAAATGCCGTAATAGCAGATGATGAATTGCGGGCAATTGGGCAGAAAAAGCCCCACGCGCACGCCTTTTTTCACCCCCAGCTTTTGAAAGCCTTTCGCCGCCCGCTCCACCAGATCGGCGCTTTCCCGATAGGTGATATCGCGCCCCATGAAGGCCATATGCACATGATCGGGCCATTCTTTGGCGGCATCCACCAGCAGATCATGCAGGGGCCGGGCTTTGATCGTCTGCCCCCAATCGATCTCTTGAGGATAATGCTGCAACCAGGGCTTATCAGTCATCAGGGGTCTCCGGAATAGGTCTTGAGCGATGGGGGCAAAGGGCAATCAGATGAAGAAATCGGGCATCAGCTTTTTGCTGGGATCAACGGCATAGCCGCTCAGATCGGTGATCCCGGCTTTGGCCAGCACCTCGTCATCGATCAGAAACTGGCCGGTCAATTCCCGGGATGGCCGGGTGAGGATCCAATGCGCCGCATCCGCCATGATTTCGGGCTTGCGCGAGGCCTTGACCATGTCATCGCCGCCCAGAAGATTGGCCACCGCCGCCGTGGCAATCGCCGTGCGCGGCCACAGGGCATTGAAGGCGACCCCCTTGTCGCGGAATTCACCGGCCATCCCCAGAACACACATGCTCATGCCGAATTTGGCCATGGTATAAGCCACATGGGGGGCAAACCACCGCTCTTCCATATTCAGCGGCGGCGATAAATTGAGCACATGGGGATTTTCCGCCTTCAAAAGATGCGGCAAACACAGCTTTGAACATAAAAATGTACCGCGCGTATTGATCTGGTGCATCAGATCATAGCGCTTCATATCGGTGGCAAGGGTGCCGCTCAACTGAATGGCGCTGGCATTATTAATCAATATATCGATGCCGCCAAACTGCGCCACCGCCGCCTCAACCGCCGACAATACCGCCTGTTCTTCGCGCACATCCACCACCAGCGGCAGGGCCTTTCCGCCTGCGGCCTCGATCTCTTTGGCGGCAGTAAAGATGGTGCCTTCAAGTTTGGGGTGCGGATCGGCGGTTTTCGCCGCAATCACCACATTCGCGCCATCGGCGGCAGCGCGTTTGCCAATCGCAAGGCCGATCCCCCGGCTCGCACCGGTAATGAAAATCGTTTTATTCTTCAGGCTGCCCATGGCGCCGCATTCCTTTCCTGTTCGGTGATCTGATCAAGCTTTTTACGCACAGCGGTTTCATCATAATCGGCTTTTCGCTGAAAACGTGCAACGCCATCTTCAACAGTGCGCGAGACAACGCCCAGCGCCAGCAGAAAATGCAGATGCGCCACCGCCTCGCCCGCCGCCATGGAAAATTCCATCCCCCGCACCCGGCGGCGAAACAGCGCCGGGAAAATATCGATGGCAGTGGCCGGTTTTTCGCATAAAGCCACCACCCCATTCAGCCGCGACACATGCTTGTGGATCAGGGCATCGAGCCGTGCCCGAAGGCCATAGAAAGGCTCGTTATGGGAGGGCAGCACCAGCGTATCATCAGGCAGGGCCCGCAGGCGGGCAAGGCCGGTGAGCCATTCATCCAAAGGATTGCCATCCGGCTCGGTGGGATAAACCGAAACATTGGAACTGATGCGCGGCAGCACCTGATCCCCCGAAATAAGGATTTTGCGATCCGGGCTATAAAGGCTGATATGCCCCGGCGCATGGCCTGCGGTTTCAATCAGATGCCATGATGTGCCGCCCAAGGAAAGGCGATCCCCGCCCGCCATCCTTTGATAGCCGATGGGCAGGGGCCAGACGACCTGATTGAAATTGCCCCAACCGCCAAGGCGGATTTTTTCGATCATCGCCTCGGTAAAGCCGGTGCGCCGGGCAAAATCCAAAGCTTCAGCAGGCGCTTCATCGCGAACATCAAGCAGCAGGCTGCGCGCCAGCAGATAGGCCGAGCGCGAGGCCAGAATCGGAGCCTTAAACTGTTCGGCCACCCAGCCCGCCAGCCCCAGATGATCGGGATGATGATGGGTCACAATCATGCGCGAGATGGGCCGACCCTGCAATTGATTGGCAAAGAGATCGCGCCACAAAGCGATGGCCTCATCGCTGCGCACCCCGGAATCGATGAGGGACCAGCTATCCCCCTCATCAATCAGATAAAGATTGATATGATCCAAAGACCAGGGAAGCGGCATCCGCAGCCAAGTGATGCCCGCCGCAATGGCATGGGTGCCTCCCGATGCGGGTGCATCCTTGATGGGATAGCGCAAGGCCCCCGCATCATCATCAGCGGCAGGCAGATGATGATCGGGATCGGGCGGGCGGGCGTGTACAGAGGGAGGGTTCATGAGGCCTTCTCGTTCGAAGATTGGGCATCAATGGGGGCATCAATGGGCGCATCAATGGGCGCTGGCACAAGGCTGAGATTGATCGCCACCGAAATCCGTTCAGCATCACCATGATAGGGCCGCACCGAATGCATCAGCCAGGATGGAAACACCACCATTCGCCCTGTGGCCGGGCGGATATATTGCTCGCGGGCCTGCACGCCCTCGCGGCTGTCTTTCAGCCAGATATCGGGCGCATACATGGCATTCATCGGATAGCGCGGATCATAAAGAACCAGTTCGCCCCCTAAGGCCGGATCCTTTGACCCCTGATAGCCATCTTCGACATAATAAACCGCCGACCATAAAGCCCCGGGATGGGCATGGCCCTGATTGGATGCCCCGCGCATCGACAGATTGGCCCACATATCAAATGACCAGATAAAGCGCGGCGGCGCATCGGCCACGGCCCCGCTATCATGGATCTGCAGATCGCACAGCCTGATCAGATGGCGCAACAGATCCGCCGCCGCCTCGCCGCCCCATTCGATCATGTTCGTATCGGAATGCCAGCCCAGAATATTGGAGCGCGCAATCCCCTGATGCCCCTGCCGCCGGGCGTGGATGAGCGGGACGAGCGCGGCATTGATCGCCGCCGCCCCTGCAAGCTTCGAGACGATCACCGGCGTTTCAAACAGGCCCAGAACCCGGCGATCAAGGGCGAATGAAGGGGCCTCCGTCACGCCGCAAAATCCTCCTCGTCAAGGGCATAAAGCAGTGCCGATCCCCGGGTCACCGGGCCTAAAAGGGCGGTGGCGGGGGGCAAAAGCTGCTCGGCAAAAAATCGGGCGGTGGTGATCTTGGCTTTCAAAAAGGCGGGGTCGCCTTCGCCCGCATCCAGCCGCTCCTGCGCCGCCATGGCCTGCTTCATCAGCAGCCAGCCGCCCACAACCGCCCCGAACATCCGCAGGAAAGGAGCCGCCCCCGCCGCCGTATCGCGCATCTTGTCGGCATCATTGCCGCTCAGCCAGATCGCGGCATTTTGCAGGGCATCAAGCCCATCCTCCAGATAAGGGGCCAAAAGGCCCAGATCCCCTTGGGATGGCAGATCGCCCAGATCATCCCGGATCTGTTGGAACAGTTCGCGCCAATGCAGGCCCCCCTCCATCATCAGCTTGCGCCCCACCAGATCCATCGCCTGAATGCCATTGGTGCCTTCATAAATGGGGGCAATCCGGGCATCCCGATAATGCTGGGCGACGCCGGTTTCCTCAACATAGCCCATGCCGCCATGAATCTGGATCGCCAAAGATGTGGTTTCCACCCCCAGATCGGTGGCAAAGGCCTTGGTCACCGGGGTGAGCAGATCGGCCAGCCCCTGCGCCGCTTTGCGTTCATCATCGCTGGCCCCGAAATGGGCGCGATCCACCGCCGCCGCATTATAATAGGCAAGCGCCCGCACCGCTTCGGTATTGGCTTTCATGGTCATCAGCATCCGCCGCACATCGGCATGGCGAATGATCGGCACGCCATCGCCGCCGGGCTGGCTGATATCGGCGGATTGCACCCGATCCCGGGCATAGGCCACCGCCTGCTGATAGGCGCGTTCGGCGATGGAAACCCCCTGCAGCCCCACATTGATGCGGGCGTGGTTCATCATGGTGAACATGCAGCGCATCCCGCGATTTTCCTCGCCCACCAGCCAGCCGATGGCGCCCCCCTCATCGCCGAACTGCAAAACACAGGTGGGGCTGGCATGAATGCCCAGTTTATGTTCAAGGCTCACACAGGTGACATCATTGCGCGCCCCGGGGCGGCCCTCCGCATCGGGCAAAAATTTGGGCACCACAAACAGCGAAATGCCCTTGGTGCCCGCCGGCGCACCGGGGGTACGGGCCAGCACCAGATGGATGATATTTTCGGCCATATCATGATCACCCCAGGTGATATAGATTTTCTGGCCGAATATCTTCCAGCTTCCATCGTCATTGGGTTCGGCCCGGCTTTTCAGGGCCCCCACATCCGATCCCGCCTGCGGCTCGGTGAGGTTCATGGTCCCGGTCCATTCGCCGGTCACCAGCTTTTCCAGATACAGCGCCTTCAATGCATCCGAGCCATGATGGGTCAGCGCCTCGATGGCGCCTTGTGTCAGCATCGGGCACAGGGAAAAGGCCATATTCGCCGCCGTCCATGTTTCCTGAACCGCCAAAGCCAGCGCAAAAGGCAGGCCCTGCCCGCCCCAATCGGGGCTGAAGGAGAGGCCGTTCCAGCCGCCATCCACATATTGACGATAGGCATCGGCAAAGCCATCCGGCGTCACCACCTTGCCATCCACAAGGCGCGATCCTTCAAGATCGCCCTTGCGATTGAGAGGGGCAATCACCTGCGCTGACAATTTCGCCGCTTCTTCGATCACCGCAAGCATCACATCGGGCGTGGCATCGACAAAAGCATCAAGGCGGGTCAGCGACGGCCAATCACAGATGGTTTCCAAAGTGAACTGAATATCCTTCACCGGGGCGCGATAGCTGGTCATAAGCCGATCCTTCTTCTGAACAAGGCGCAGAAACTTTATAGCCCTACCGAAAAGGCCGTATCGATAAGGTTGGTTTTTATTTGTCGAAAAAGCATAGGCACGCTTATGCTCATGTCACAAGATGTCCTAGCAGATCTTTGACCGTTTTTGCCATGCTTCCCTGATGATCCCTGCCATGACCGACAGCCCCGCATTGCCCATATTTTTCAGTAAAAACTAAGGATGCCTCTTTCCAAATGAGCACTGACAAGGCCATCTTGGATGCTGCCCGGATCCTGCGCCGGGGCGGGCTGGTGGCAATCCCCACCGAAACGGTCTATGGGCTGGCGGCTGATGCCACCAATCCCAAAGCCGTGGCCCGGATTTTCGCCACCAAAGGGCGGCCCGGCTTCAATCCCCTCATCTGCCATGTGCCCGCACCGGAAGATGCTGCCCGGATCGCCCGCATCAGCCCCCTGGCGGATCGCCTGATCACCGCCTTCTGGCCCGGACCGCTGACTTTGGTGCTGCCCCAAAGGCCCGATAGCCCCCTTGCCGATCTGGTGAGCGCCGGGCTGCCCTCGGTCGGGATCAGGATGCCAGCCCATCCCATGGCTTTGGCCCTGCTGCGCCAGACCGGGCGGCCATTGGCGGCCCCCAGCGCCAATCGATCCGGCGCGATCAGCCCCACCACGGCCCGGCATGTGGCCGATGATCTGGGCAAGGATGTGGATATGATCCTTGATGGCGGGCCCTGTAGCCTGGGCCTTGAAAGCACCATCATCGGGCTGCCGGATGATGGAACCGACCGGCTGCTTTTGCTCCGGCCCGGCGGCATCACCCCCGATCAGATCGCTGAAATCTGCGGCATCAGGCCAGAAGCGGATCAAAGCGGGGCTATCACCGCACCGGGGCAGTTGCTCAGCCATTATGCCCCGCGCGGCCAATTACGGCTCGATGCCATCAGGGCCGGGGATGGCGAATTCATGATCGGATTTGGTGCCATCGGGGGCGATCTCAATTTAAGCCCCAAGGGCGACCTGATCGAGGCGGCAGCCGGGCTTTTCGCCGCTTTGCGCCAAGCGGATGACAGCGGCGCCTCAGGGCTTGCCATCGCCCCCATTCCCGATCATGGCCTGGGCCTTGCCATCAATGATCGCCTCCGCCGGGCGGCTGCGCCCCGGCCGGCAAAATCCGACAAGGGGCGGGCGGCTGCGCCCCGGCCAGCAGACTCCGAAAGGGATTAAATGCCGTGATTAAAAACCCCCGGCTTCTTATCCATGCCCTGATCGGGCTGATTGTGGGCACCCTTCTGGCCTCAGCCATCCAAGCGGGTGAGAATATCCTGCGCTATCTGGTGCAGCCCGTTTGGCTTGAGGGCGCGGCACTTCTGGCCCTTTTGGTGGCGGGCGCGGCCCTTGGGGGGCTGATCATCGGCGGCTCCATCGGTTTTGCCATCCGCTTTGGTTTGAGACGAGAAGGGCATGGGCGATGCCTCGTCATCTGGCCGATGATCGCAGGGTTTGCCATCAGTTTTATGCTCGACCCCTATTTTCTGGCGGCCATGGGCTGGCGCGGGCCGGTGATGCTGGAAGGGCTGGCACGCGGGCTGGCACTTGTGCCCGCCATCATCGCCCTTGTTTGGGCTGCCCATCGTCTTGACAGGCTGCCCCCACGGGCTTTGTTTCTGTTGGTTGTGGCCCTGATCGAAGCGGCGGTGATCCATGGCGCGGTCGATCGCTTCAGCCTGATCCCCATTTTGGGGGGTGATCTCGATCTCGCCCTGCTCTCCCCCATCCATAGTCTGGTTTTTTTAAGGGGCATGCTGTTTCTTCTGATCGCCTATCGGTTTATTGGGATCGTGATCGCGCGCCTGTTTCCAACGGATGCCATTTTGTGCGAAACAAAGGAGCCATGAACATGGCCATCCCCTCTTCAGCAGCAAATGCCCCGGCTTTCCGGCTCAACCCCGCATTGGATCGGGCGGCGATTGCGGCAGACCTCGCCAAACACCGCCGGGTGCAGATCAGCAATGTGCTGGCCCCCGAATGTGCTGAAAGGCTGGCCCATTGCCTTGAAGCCGAAACGCCATGGTCCTTCACCTGGTTTGATGGCGAAGCCGCCTGCATCCTCGATCATCAGGATATGGCCAAAGTCAGCCCTGAAAAATGGAGCCAATTACAGCGCGATCTGTTTTTGCTGGCCCGGGATCGCTTCAGCTATGCCTATGGATTTTATCCCTTGCAGGAATCGGTGCGCCTTGATCGCGACCGGCATCTTTATCTGCTTTCATTTTTCGATTTTCTGCAAGGGCCGCAGATGATCGGCCTGATCCGCGATCTTTTGGGCGATGAAGCGGTGGTAAAAGCCGATGCGCAGGCCACCCGCTTTGGCCCCGGACAATATCTGACCTATCACAATGATCATGTGCCCAAAAGCCACCGCCGCTGTGCCTATGTCTTTAATTTCACAAGGCGCTGGCGGCCTGATTGGGGCGGCTATCTGCAATTTTTTGATGATCTGGGCAATGGCCAAACCGCCTATAAACCCGATTTCAACAAGCTCAATCTGTTTCTCGTGCCCCAGCCCCATGCAGTGACGTTCATTCCCCCCTTTGCGGGCGGTTATCGCTATGCCATATCGGGCTGGTATCGCGCCAAGGAGCCCGCTTCATCATGACCCGCCCCCCATCCGCCATCGATCTTGGCGATCTGTTTCGCCTCAATCCCGCGCTTGACAGACCCGCCCTTGCCCGCCAATTCGTGGAACAGGGCGAGCGGATCCAGATCAACGATATTCTAAGCCCTGAGAGCGCCGCCCGGCTTTATCAGATTTTGGGCCAGCAAACCCCATGGGGCATCGCCTATTATGATGGGGCGCATCACTTCATCCGGCGCGAGGAGATTGCGGCCAAAAAGCCCGATGAATTGGCCGCAATCAACAGCCGCCTGATGGCCCGGGCGCGCCATGATTACAGCTATTTCTATTTCTGCTATCCCATGCTGCAGGCTTATTTGGAGCAGTGGCAGCCCGATCATCTTCTGATGCGCTTTTTGGAATTTCTCAATAGCGCGCCGATGCTTGATCTGATCCGCGAGATTTCAGGCCTTGCCGCGATCATCAAGGCGGATGCCCAAGCCACATTCTATAGCCAGAATCATTTTTTGCTCCATCATCGCGATGAGGTGGAAAAAGAACATCGCAGGCTTGCCTATGTCTTTGGCTTCACCCCCGAATGGCGGACGGATTGGGGCGGCTATCTCAATTTTTTCGATGAAAGAGGGGATATCACATGGGGCCTGATACCGCGCTTTAATGTGCTCAATCTTTTTGCCACGCGCCATCCCCATGCGGTGGGCCAGGTGGCCCCCTTTGCCGGGGCGCCCCGGCTCTCGATCACCGGCTGGTATCGCGATCAATAAGGTTTTTCAGGCTTTTGGCTGTTCGGCTTTCAAGGTCTGCCGCACCGCCCTTAAAAGCTGATCAAGGCTGAAGGGCTTGCTCAAAACATCGCTGACCAAACAATCAAGATGATGGGCGCGCTGTTTTTCCATGGCATAGCCGGTCATCAGCAAAACCGGCAGATCGGGGCGTTCGGCGGCCAGCTTCAAGGCCAGCGCAATGCCATCCATTACCGGCATCACGATATCGGCCAGCACCAGATCAAACTGATCATGGGCCAAAGCCTCCAAAGCCTCGCCTCCATCGGCGGTGGCCTTCACCTCATAGCCATGGCCCACAAGCCCCCGGCGGACGAATTCCCGCACGCTGTCTTCATCTTCAGCCAGTAGAATCTTTGCCATCAGCCGCCGCTCCTTGCTCCATATAACCAATATAGGGCAATTCACGAAAACGATATGCATAATCCATCCCATAGCCGATCACGAACAGATCGGGACATTCAAAACCAGCAAAATCGGGGCGGATCACCGGATCGCGGCCCGCGGATTTATCCAGCAAAACCCCGGTCATCACATGGGCCGCCCCTTTGCCCAGAAAATAGCTGCGGGCATAATTCAGGGTTCGTCCGGTTTCCAGAATATCATCGATCAGCAAAACAGTGCGTCCGGCAATGGCCCCCCGCGCATCGGCTTCCAATACCACATTGCCCGAACTTTCCGTTCCCTCGCCATAGCTGGACAGGGCAATGAAATCGATCTCGATATCCAGCCCGCGCCGGGATAAGGCGCGCACCAGATCGGCAGCAAAAATCACCGCGCCATTCATGATCACCTCAACCAGCAAAGCCCCTTTGGCCTCAGTGATGATCGCATGGGTGATGATGGCATCGGCCATATCATCGATACGGGCGGATATTTCCGCCGCCGAATAAAGGGTTTTGATCGTTTTTCCGGCCATCAGATCTTCATCTGCCATCAGCTTGGGCTCCGCTCTTGCCATTCATGCACGATTCCGGTCGTTTGTGCCGGGGCGTTTTCGATTTGCACGGAAAAGCGCGTGGCTTTCCCGGCATTCAACAGGGTTTCATCAAGGATCACGGGGGTGCGCTGCAAAGTTTCCCCCGCAGAATCAACCAAAAGAAGCGTGAGCGCCGGCACCTCATAGCCGCTTTCAAGGCGATTGGAAACCGATCCTGAAACACGCAGATCCCAGCCATAATCCCGCGCCTGCCATTCCGGATTGGGATCAAGGGCAACCGTCAAGGCTTCATCGGGGCTGATGGGGGGGGATTTTTCCGTCGGCGCATCGGCCTTTGCCGCCTCAGGCGTTCCTTGATCGGCTGAAACCGCAGGTGGAGCCTCCATCCCGATCAGCGCATAAAGCCTGCCAATGGGTGGCCAGGCTGCGGTCAGGCTTGGGGCAAAGGCCAGAAAACCCCCCAAAAGCGCGATCACAAACAGCCCATAGGCCCCCCAGCCAAAAAGCACGAAGCGGCTTGGCTTTGGTCGCAGGGCCGGGACCGGGGCCGCACCATAAATGCTTTCTTCATCGCGCAGGCGGCGCAGGCTGCGGGCAACATCTTCGGCAAAATCAGCGGTTTTTCCGGGCTGATAGCGGGGCGCATCCTCCTCGTCATCATCAAGGCCCCCTTCAAAGGGCGGATCATCATCCAAATCGCGCTGGGTCCAATCCTCGTCCGCATCATGATCATCAAGCGGCACATCTTCGGAAGGCACATTGGGGGAAGGCGCATCATCATGAGGCGCATTGGGGGGAGACACCTCATCGGCCTTTTGAGGTTCGATCCTTTCCGATGGGGTGTCGTCAGTGGGCGGCAGATCAGCACTGAAGGGATCTTTATCCTCATCGCCTGCAGGGTCGTCCTGCTGTTGATCCTCATCGGCAGACTCTGAGCCATCGCTCAGGCCGGCCTTTTCCATGGCCGAAGCAATAGCGGCCAGAATCTGCTCCTGACTTTCTTCCTCGATCACAGAATCAACAGAATCGGATGCAGGCTTTTGAGGATCGGGCGCATCTTTGCTGGCCGACCCCTGTTTTTTTGCGGGGTTTGCTGCAGGCTTTGCTCGGGCCTTGTCCTTGGGCTTTGGTTCGGCTTCGGCCTCATCAGGCATGGCATGCCAGATATGCGCGCAGGAACCACAGCGCACGCGCCGCCCCTCTGGCCCCAAAAGATCGGGGGGAACATGAAAACGCACCGCACAGTGAGGACAGGTCAAAATCATCGCCAGAGCGCACTCTTTCGTGGATTGATAGCCTTCAAAACAGATCGGTCAGCTTCGAGCATAGCGGGCCATCACAGATATTGCATTCAGCTTTCGAGCTATATGAGTATCCTGTCTTTGGTGCAAGTTGCGAACCACTTTATCATCAAGCAAAATAAACAGGCAAAATCTTCAGGCAAAATTATCAGGCAAAATCATCACCGATCTTGTTGCAATGCAGCGATGCTGGACGCCGGCTGATGGCCTGTGTCATGCTGCGATCAGCATCATTGCGGGTGTTTTTGCGCTTCAGATCGGTGTAAAAATCACAATTAAACTCAGTATTCAGGCGCGGGATCGGGAACAGCAAGAGTATCGTGAGCAATCGTTTTGTAAAATTTGAAAATGTGGGCATGCGCTATGGCATGGGTGCCGAGATTTTGCAGGATATTTCGTTCGTTTTGGAGCCGGGCTCTTTTCATTTTCTGACCGGCGCCTCGGGGGCGGGCAAATCATCCTTGCTGAAATTGCTCTATCTGGCGCATCGCCCTTCGCGGGGGATCGTTTCGATGTTTGGCGATGATGTTACCACCGCCCATCGCACGGCCCTGCCGCGCCTGCGCCGCCGCATCGGGGTGGTGTTTCAGGAATATCGCCTGCTTGATCATCTGAGCGCCATTGAAAATGTGGCCATGCCCCTGCGCCTGGCGGGCGGTGGCGATGATCATAAAATCCGCGAGCATGTGGAAGAATTGCTGATGTGGGTGGGATTGAAGGATCGGATGCACGCCAAGCCCCCCACCCTTTCGGGCGGCGAAAAACAGCGGGTGGCGATTGCCCGGGCGGTGATCGCCAAGCCCGATCTTTTGCTGGCCGATGAGCCGACCGGCAATGTCGATCCGCAAATGGCCCGCCGCCTGATGCATCTGTTTGCCGAATTGAACAAGCTGGGCACCACCACGGTTGTTGCCACCCATGATCTGGAACTGGTGCATGAAATGGGCGGCCCGGTAATGCATCTGCAAGATGGCCAACTGTCCAGCCGCCATCTGCCCGAGCGGGCACGCGGACCGGTCTCTGCAACCGATCCATCGCGGCCAAATTTGTCAGCGAATTTATCATCGGATTTGTCATCATGAGATGGCATGATCCCCAAAAGCCCGGCGGGTTTGGCCGCAAAAATCCTCCCCGCAGCCCGGGGCACGGCCTTGGACGCACGCCCAAGCCTTTTGCGGGCCAAACGGCGACACAATCAGCCGCCCCATCATCAGCGGCTCGCACCGGGCTTTTGTCTCTGAAACGAAAAAGCCTGCGTTTTCTGCCTGAAAACAGCCTAGCCGGGGGCACCCTTCCCTGGGTCATCGGGATCATGGTGTTTTTATGCACATTGGCGAGCATTTTCGCCTTTGCCCTCCATCAAAGCATGGGCGATTGGGCCGATAAGCTTTCTCAGCAGATTTCGGTTCAGATCGTCACCGCCGATGGCAAGGCCCGCCGCCAGCAGGCCGATGCCGCCCTGGCCCTGCTGCCAACGATCCCCGGTATCGAAAATGCCGTGCGCCTGTCGGATGCCGAAAGCAAAGCCCTGCTTGAGCCATGGCTGGGGGCAGGCAATGTGACCGACGATCTGCCGGTGCCGATCCTGATCGAGGTTACCACAAGCCCGGGCGCGCGTATCGATCTGGCGGCATTGGAAGCGCAGGTGCAAAAGGTGGCACCCGATGCCAATCTCGATGATCATGAGCGCTGGCTGGTGCAGCTCAATCGGCTGAGCACGAGCCTGCAAATGGTGGCTCTTCTCGTGGTGGGGCTGATCCTGAGCGCCACCGCCGCCATTGCCGCTTTTGGCACCCGCGCCGGCCTCTCCGCCCATCGGGCCAGTATTGAAATCATGCATCATATGGGGGCCGAGGATGGCCTGATTGCTCATGAATTTCGCTATCGCTTCATGCTGCAAGGGCTGAAGGGCGGCTTGGGCGGCCTCATCGCCGGGCTGCTGGTGATGCTGACATTGGGCCATTTCGCAAGCCAGATTGGCAGCGGGCTGGTGCCTGATCTTTCGCTTTCGGCTCTGGCGTGGCTGCTGTTGATTTTGCTCCCGATTTTTGCCGCCCTCCTGACCATGATGGCCGCCCATGTCACTGTTCATCGTGAATTGGCGGGATATTCCTGATGCGCAGGCCGCGGCGCAGGGGCCATCGATATGTGCTGATCCTGATGAGCGCCAGCGTGCTGATCTGGTTTTTGGGCTTTGTGGGCTTTTCCTGGTTCATTCCCCGCAGCCAGCCCATCGCCCTTCTCAATCCGGTTGATGGCATCATCGTTTTTACCGGAAGTGCCGGGCGCATTCAGGCGGGGATCACTGCTTTGGAACAGGGCTTGGGCCAGCGCCTGCTGATTTCCGGGGTCAATAGCGATTTATCATCCGATGTGATCAGATCGGCGATTGGCGGCAAGGATGAACTGGCCCGCTGCTGCATTGATCTGGGGCGCATGGCCCGCGATACCGAAGGCAATGCTTTGGAGGCCATCAATTGGGCCCGCCATCGTGATTATGACAAAATTCTGGTTATAACAGCGGATTGGCATATGCGCCGCAGCCTGATCGAACTGAACCGGCATGCGCATGGGCTGATGATCCATGCCCTGCCGGTGGAAAGCCAGGCCGGGCCGGGGCGGTTGATGATCGAATATAATAAATTTCTGGCCGCATGGACCCGGGCGGCCTTCAGCCCGGATCGACCCTTAAAAAGCGGCGAGAGATGACAAGGCGAACCCATCTGAGCGGAAACCCAAAAGGCCCTTTATGAAATATCGGATTTTGATCGGCACCTTCCTTCTCGCCGCCCTCGCCTATGGCGCGCTTTGGCATTTTATCGCCAATGAAAGCCGCGATCGGATCAGCACATGGTTTGGCGACCGTGATCAACAGGCCTTCCGCGCCCAAAATGATCAGATCGATATTTCCGGCTTTCCCTATCGCCTGACCATCAATATCGCCCGGCCCCGCATCGAAAGCCAAAACAGTAAACCGGCATGGGCAGCGGCTGCCGATCAGCTTTTGATTTTCAGCCATCTTTGGACCCCCGATCATCAGGTGGCGCAGGCCCATGATCTAAAAGCTCGGCTGGCCGATCTGCGGCTTCATGCACCCAAAATCATGGCCAGCCTGCTAACGGGCGCACAAGAACAGATGCTGGATATGGATCTGGGGATGGTCAGCTTTGATTTTCCCGCCAGCAAAGGTCAGGTCCTGCCCGCTGAACGGATGCGGCTGAATGGCAAATGGCCCCTGTCTGCCCCCCCGCCATCAGCCCCCGATCAGGATGAGACCCCGCTTTTGCAAAACGAGCGGGCCGATATCGCCATCCAATTGACCAATCTGGCCCTTGGCCCTTTCGCCCCCGGTGCCCCGGCTCCGGTGATTTCAAAAATCGAACTGCGTGGCGAATTACACGGCCTGATCACCACCCCGATCACCGCCCAAAGCCTTGAAAAATGGCGCGATGCCGGTGGCACCATCGAAATCACCGATCTGCAGATCGATTGGGGCCGCCTGCATCTGAAGGGGGATGGCAGCCTGACCCTCGATGAACAGTTACGGCCATTGGGGGCTTTGGCGCTGGTTTTTGAAGAACCGGGCCTTTTGGTCACCTATCTGGCAAAACAGGGGCTGATCGATCCCAAAAGCGCGCCTTATCTGGCCGAGGGTGTAGATCAGATCGCCATGATGGGGGGGGATCGGGCCATGCGCCTGCCGATCACCTTGCAAGACGGGCAGATCCTGGCCGGCCCTTTTCCGGTCGCAAAAATCAGCCCGCTTTTAAAACCCTGAAAAGCCGCATGAACGCGCCATTAGCGATTCATGAAGGCTTCCAAAAGCGCTACCACCACTTGGTTCTCCTGCTCGGTGCCCACCGTTAAACGCAGGCAATCCGCCAGGCCCTGACCGGGCAGCCAGCGCAATAAATAGCCATGTTCGGTGAGCCAGGCATTGGCCGCTTCGGCCTGATGGTCGCCCGATTGGGGAAAACGGATCAGCACGAAATTGGTTTGGCTGGGCACCACCTCCAGCCCCAAAGCGCTGATCCGGGCGCTGAGCCACTGCCGCCATTGTACCGTGAACCGGGTCGCCTTTTCCGCGAAATCTCGATCCCGCACGGCGGCAATGGCCGCATTCTGCGCGGGCAGATTGGCATTGAACGGCATCCGGATCCGGTTCATGGGATCGAGCAAAGCGGGCGATCCATAGCCCCAGCCAATGCGCAAGGAGGCCAATCCATAAAGCTTTGAGAAGGTGCGGCTCATCAGCACATTATCATGGGCCATGGCCAGATCGGTGCCATCGGTATAATCATCGGCATCCACACATTCCGCATAGGCCGCATCATAAACCAGCACACAGCTTTTCGGCAGGCCCGCAATCAGGCGCTCCACTTCGGCTTTCGGCAGATAAGCGCCGGTGGGATTATTGGGATTATCCAGATAAACGATCCGCGTTTTATCGGTGACGGCGGCCAGAATGCCATCCACATCCGCCGCCCAGTTTTTATTGGGCACCGCCACCGGGCGCGCCCCCAAAGATTGGGCGATGATCGGATACATCATGAAACCATAGCGGGAATGGATAATCTCATCCCCTTCGCGCACGAAAGCCTGCGCCACCATATGCAGAATTTCATCCGAACCGGCCCCGCAGATGATCCGATCCGCCGCCAGCCCATGCACTTCGGCAATGGCCCGGCGCAGATCAAAAGCATCGGGATCGGGATAAAGATGCATCGACACGGCCGAAGCCACCATCGCTTCAGCGGCTTTGGGGCTCGCCCCCACCGCCGATTCGTTGGCCGAGAGCTTGACCACCTTTTCAACCCCATCGGCCTTGGCCCGCCCGGCCACATAAGGCGCCAGCGATAAAACCCATGGATTTGGCTGCAACATGCCCATAAATGCTCCCATTCGTGCGAAAATTCTGACAAAAGCTTTTAATCAAAGCCAACAGGAAAAGCAAAAGATTGCCGCGCGGCGCACAAGGCGCTAGCAAGGGGCAAATTTAAAAGGGCTTATGACCGAATTTTCGCCACCCAAAACGCCACCCGGCCATGTGCTGATTCTGGGCGATGCCACCCCCCTGCCGCTGGATAGCGGCGGGCATTTGGGGCCGTTTCCCCTTGCCTATTCCACCTATGGCACGATGAATGCCGCCAAAAGCAATGTGATCCTGATCGCCCATGCCCTCACCGGCGATCAGGTGGTCAGCGGCACCCATCCCGTGACCAAGCGTCCGGGCTGGTGGGATCGCATGGTGGGGCCGGGCCGGATCATCGACACCAACCGTTTTTTCGTGATCTGCGCCAATGTCATTGGTGGCTGCATGGGCAGCGCCGGACCTGCGGCCATCAACCCCGCCACCGGGCAGCTTTGGAGCGCCGATTTCCCCTTCATCACCATTGGCGATATGGTGCGGGCCCAAGCCCGGCTGCTGGATCATCTGGGGATCGATGATCTGTTCATGGCCATTGGCGGCTCGATGGGGGGGATGCAGGTTTTGCAGTGGCTGCGCGATTATCCCCAGCGTTTATTTGCGGGCGCAGCATTGGCCACCGCCGCCCGCCACAGCCCGCAGCAGATCGGCCTGCATTCCATCGGCAGGCGGGCCATTCTGGCCGATCCCCATTGGCAGGATGGCCGCTATCATGGCACCGGCCATGCCCCGATTGCCGGGCTTGAGGTGGCGCGAATGCTGGCCCATCTCAGCTATCGCGCGCCCGAAGAATTCGACAGCCGATTCGGACGCGCTTTGCAAGATCGCGATCAGCCGGCCTATGGCCCGGGGATCGATTATCAGGTGGAAAATTACCTTGCCTATCATGGCCGCCGCTTTGTGGAACGCTTTGATCCGGCCAGCTATATTCTGATCACCAAAGCCATGGATTATTTCGATCTGGCCCCCGATGGGGATCTGGCGGCCCGCTTTGTGGGGGCGAGAACCCACATGTTTTTAGGGGCTTATGAAAGCGATTGGCTTTACCCCCCGGCACAAACACAGCTTTTGGCCGATGCCATGGCGCGTGCCGATGTGGTGCATATCCATCGCTGCTATCAGGCCATCGCCGGACATGACAGCTTTTTGCTGGAAATCGAGCCCTTCGATGCCGATTTTGCCCGCTTCATCAATGAAATGGCCACAAAGCGGGGTTTACCAGCACCCCGCTGAACAGCAGATGACCGCCAGACAGCGGTTTTTAGCTTTCGCCCCCATGGCTTTGAGACAGCGATCCCAAGGCGGGCTTGCGGATCGCCGGGGCAAAAACCGGGCGCTGCACCGGCGCATTGGGCACCGCACGATAGATTTGCTTTTCCGCTTCCACGATCAATAAGCCGGCAAGGCTGCCAAGGAAAAGCGCCCCGGATCGTTCGAGAAAGCGCACCCCCCGCCCTTGAGAAAAGGGCCCGAAAGGCGGAACGAACAGAGATCGGCGGATGCGGGTAACGGGCAGCAGATAACTGGCCAAAGTGCGCTCGAGCTGTTGACTGCTATAAGGCTGCCCCGATCCAAAGGGCGTGCGCTCGAACCCCGCCCATGTACCTCGGCGGCGGGGCACGATGATGATCACCCGCCCCCCCGGCGACAGCACCCGCCATAATTCGCGCAATAATCCCGGCAGATGATCGGCCACCTCCAAAGCATGGATCAAAACCAGCCGGTCAAACGATCCATCGGGCAAGGGCAGGGCATCTTCTTCCACCAAAGCAGTAGCGTTCCGATGGGTATCAGGCCAGTGCACCACCCCTTGGGCGGCCGGCATCAGGGCCACCATACTGGCTGGCGGCTTTTTCCCCGCCACATCATGGCGCACCAAAAGCTGATCGAGCAAAGGCGGCGCATAGCCGATCCCCGCCACATGCTGGCCTCCCAGATCGGGCCACAGTCGATCGATCTGATCGGCAATGCACGAGGCCGCGGCCCGGCCCAAGGGCCGCTCATAAAAATTCCGCAGGGCAATCACATCAGGGCGCATGGGGTCTCATACAGTTCAATAACCAGCCATCGGATGCGGCCAGCATAGGGAAAAACCCGCTTGCCCGCATCCATCAAACGCTTTTCACCTCATGAAGGAATTTGCGGATTTCCTGATCAAGCTCGGCGCTCGATCCGCTCACCCCCAAAACCGATTGCTTGATCTGCTGCACCGACTGGCGCATCACATCAGCTTTTCCGCCAATATCATCAAGGGTTTGCCGCACATCAGCCGCATCCCCTGCGGCGGCCTGCACATGGCCGGAAATAGCCTCCATCACCTTATTTTGCTGGGCGATTTCCTCGCCGGTTTCTTTTGATAGCTGATCCACCCGTTGGATGATATCGCCGATCTGTTTCACCGCCCCCGACGCTTCGGTGCTCGATGCCTGAAGGCTTTGGATATGATGATCGATATCGCCCGTGGCTTTCGCCGTTTGCGCCGCCAGCGCCTTCACCTCATGGGCAACCACGGCAAAGCCCCGTCCGGCTTCACCCGCACGGGCCGCTTCGATGGTGGCATTCAGCGCCAGTAAATTGGTTTTCTCGGCAATATCGTTGATCAATGCGGTGATGCTGTTGATTTCTGACGCCACCTTGACAAAGTCATCAACCGAGATCATCGCCCGGCGCACCCGATCCGCCGCGCCGCTCACTTCTTTGTCCGCCACAGTCTGGCGCTGGGCAATGGCGGCAATCGCCTTTGACAAGCCCGACATCTCATCGGCAGCAGCTTTCACCGCATCCGAGGCATCTTCGGATAAAGAGGCCGCCTTCCCAGTGCCATCACCCATGATTGTGGTAGTTTTCTCGATATGTTCGGCCATTTTTTGCAGGCTATCCATGGCTTGGGTCAGCTCTGCCCGGGTTTTGACCACGGTTTGATCAAAGCCATTGATCAGCTTTTGCAGGGCCCGCTCGCGGCGCACCACCTGCTCGGCCTGCGCCTGTTCCTCATGATGTTTAGCGGTCGCGGCCTGTTCGCGCTCTTCGGCCAGCTTTTGCCGCATCCGGGCTTCTTTCTCGATCCGTTCGCGGTTCTCTGCTTCAAGCTGCATCCGCTCATGCGCGGCGATCTTGAAGCGTTCGAGACTGCGGGCAAAGCTGCCAAATTCATCATGGCGCTGCTGATCGGGCACCTTTACCGCCAGATTGCCCTCGCTCAAGGTGGTGACGGTTTCTTCCAGCCGCATCAAGGGCCGGGCGATCATCACCGCATTCCAAATGCCATAAGCCGCACCTAAAAACCCGGAAAGACAGGCAAAAGACACCAAAATCACCACAATCTTGCTGTTCAAGGCATCTACGGGATGATCCAGCCGCTGGGATTGGACGAAAAATTGCGCCGCGATCGGCTCAAGACGGCGGGCAAGGCCATCTTTTGCCCCCCGATCATCAAAAGAGCGCAGATGCGCCAGCATGGCGTCGGCACTTTCAACCGTGGCGCTGCAATTTTGGGCGATCAGGGGCGATCCCGCCAGCCGCAGAAAAAAGCTGATCGGCCCTTCTTCCATCAAGGCTCGGCATAAAGCGCCGCTTTCCCTGATTCCGGCCAAGGGGCCATCGGCCTGCATCAGCGCCTGCGGTGCCCCTGGCTGGCTGGGCAGTTCCGCCAATAGCTGTTCGATGCGGCGGGCCTGATCAAGATGCTCGAAGGTCAAACGATGAAGAATACCGCCATTTTTCAGGATCTGAACCGCGATCAAAACCAAAAAAGAATAGAGTAGGATCGAACCCGCCACAGCGAATAAACGCCTGCGCACATTGAAGATAGATGTCATACGCACTCCAGTCCGGGGCCGAGCCAATCCTTATGTGCGGCCACCGAACTGAAAACTTAAGGGCGCAAAAGCTAAACAAAATTTAAATTCAGCCCTCACGCCCTGTAAAGTTATTGCGATCATTAATACATATGCTGGCCACCATTAATCGATAAAGTTGATCCGGTGACAAAGCCTGCATCTTCCGTCACTAAAAAGAGCACACCCCGGGCGATTTCCTCGGCCTTGCCAAGGCGGCCCACCGGCACTTTAGCGACGATTTTTTCCAGCACCGCCTCGGGCACTGCCGCCACCATATCCGTATCGATATAGCCCGGAGCAATGGCATTAACGGTGATATTGCTGCGCGCGCCTTCCTGGGCCAAAGCCTTGGTAAAGCCATGGATGCCCGATTTGGCGGCGGCATAATTCACCTGACCATATTGCCCGGCCTGCCCATTGATCGAGCCGATATTGACGATGCGGCCATATTTGCGATCCCGCATCCCGCCAAATACGGCATGCGACATATTAAAGCAGCCGCCCAGATTGGTATCGATCACCTGCTGCCACATCTCATGAGACATTTTATGCATGGTGGTATCGCGGGTGATGCCGGCATTATTGACCAGCACATCCACCGGCCCCAGATCCTTTTCCACCTGCGCACAGCCAGCGGCACAGGCTTCGAAATCCGCCACATCCCATTTATAAACCTTGATCCCGGTTTCTTCATTGAAACGGCGGGCCCGTTCATCATTGCCGGCATAATTGGCGGCCACTTCAAAGCCATTGTTTTTCAGCATTTTGGAAATGGCAGCACCGATACCACGGGTGCCGCCGGTAACGATTGCAACTCTTGACATGATCATCTCCCCTCAGGGTTGTTTGTTGGGTTTTTTAAAGAAAAGCCAGTGATTGAAAGATCAGGGACGCTCCACACAGAGCGCAATGCCCATGCCGCCGCCAATGCACAAGGTGGCAAGGCCGCGCTTTGCATCACGCCGGGCCATTTCTTGCAGCAAGGTCACCAGAATCCGGCAGCCGCTGGCTCCGATGGGATGGCCAAGGGCGATGGCCCCGCCATTCACATTCACCTTATCGGTATCCCAGCCCAGATCCTTGTTCACGGCACAGGCTTGCGCGGCAAAGGCCTCATTGGATTCGATGAGATCGAGATCCGATGCCTTCCAGCCCGCTTTTTCCAAAGCCGCCCGGCTGGCAGGAATGGGGCCGGTGCCCATCACTTCGGGATCAACCCCCGCCACCGCATAGCTGGCAATCCGCGCCAAGGGGGTGATCGACCGGGCTGCGGCCTCATCCGCCGACATCACCACAACCGCCGCCGAACCATCATTGATCCCGCTGGCATTGCCTGCTGTTACGGTTCCGTCACGATCAAAGGCCGGACGCAGCTTGGTCATCGCTTCCAAAGTGGTGCCATGGCGGGGATGCTCATCGCTGTCTACCACCACATCGCCCTTGCGGGTTTTGATGGTGATGGGGATGATTTCATCCTTGAACCGCCCGGCTTTCATCGCGGCTTCGGCTTTTTGCTGGCTGGCCACCGCAAATTCATCTTGCTGATCGCGGGAAATCTGCCAGCCTTTGGCCACATTTTCCGCCGTGGTGCCCATATGATAGCCATGAAAGGCATCCCAAAGGCCATCGCGGATCATCGTATCGATGAACGAAAGATCGCCCATTTTCTGGCCATTGCGCAGATGCGCCGCATGGGGGGCGAGGCTCATATTTTCCTGACCGCCCGCAATCACGATGCGGCTATCGCCGGTTTTAACCGCCTGCGCCGCCAAAGCCACCGCCCGCAAGCCCGAACCACAGACCTGATTAAGCCCCCAGGCCGTGGTTTCCTTGGGCAACCCGGCTTTGATCGCGGCCTGACGCGCCGGGTTCATCCCCTGCCCGGCGGTGAGCACCTGCCCCAGAATCACTTCGGAAATATCCGTGGGCTGCAGGGCGGCCCGTTGCAAAAGCGCGCGGATGACCTGTTCACCCAGTTCATGCGCAGGAACGCTGCTCAGCCCGCCATTAAAAGCACCGATAGCAGTGCGTGCGGCGGCCGCAATAACAATATCAGACATATAAGCGATACTCCTTCATTAAACGATGAACAGGCCCCATGGATGCGGCCTTCTTTTTTGACAGATCAATCCTAGAATGGCACGCCTTGGGCGCAGATCAAAGACCCTGATTGCCCACAATTTCGTTGATTTTCCACAATTTCCTGCGGATTTCCCGGTTACATTTGAAACCATTGTCAGCCTTGCAGCCATTTGGACAAAGGCATCCATAAATCCGTGCGCGCCCGGCGCCCCACGATCATCCCCACATGGCCGCTTGATGGCCGCACCAGATGATCGGGGTGGAAGCCCGCGACCAGACCAAGGGCACTTTGCGGTGGAACGATGCGATCATTTTGCGGCACTGCACAAAAAACCGGCCCGGCATAATCGCGCGCCGAAACCATCTCGCTCCCCATCTGCCAGCAGCCGCGCATGGGGCTATTGAGCACATACCAATCGCGCAAAACCTCTGTCGCTGCCGGACCGGCCAAAGGCGGGCCTTCATTCAGCCAATCTTCCAGCGCCACGAACAGGCGCGCGTCCGGCCCATCCTGTGGCATTCTTGCGAAGTGGGAAAATTTCCTGAGGGCGGCATCGGGGCTTAATGAAATAAAAAAGCTCTGGATCAGGTCCATCGGGGCCTCCCCCAGATGCGCAATCAGGGGCAAAAGGGGCATCGCCATCCGGGCCAGCCCCTGATGCACCGCACCATCAGCATGAAAATCCCATGGGGCCGCCAAACAGGCCAAACGCTCCACCGCCGCCCCGGCGCGCCCGGCTGCGGCCAGGGCCAAAGTGCCGCCCATGCAATAGCCGATCACCGGCACCGGGCCGCCCCATGCTTCGACCAGATGATCAATCATCTGATGGATCCGCGCGCAATAATCGGCCAGCCCAAAATCATGCTCCATCGCGCCGGGCGCCCCCCAATCCAGCAGCATCGGCGCAAAGCCCTGATCATATAAAAAACCGGCAAGGCTGTTATCGGGTAAGAGATCCAATATCGTAGGGGGATTGATCAGTGATGGCACCAGCAAAACCGGCTTGCGAGAGGCCGGGGTTTGCCCCTTCTCGTCTTCGCCGCCAGAAGATTTCCGCCGCGCCGCCGCGATATCCAAAAGGCTGCTTTGACCGATGGGATGGCGACGTACAAGCCCGCTATCAGGCCGCCGAAAGGGATGCGCCCGCCATAAATCAATGCCCTGAAGCGCCAGGGATAATTGATCTGTTCCATTCTTATCCCCCGCAGCGGGATTTTTGGCATGGGCCATCATCGCCGCCGCGCTCATCATCGCCAGATGCAGACCCAAAGGCTTTGGCCCCGCCCGCAAAGGTGGCTGTTTGCCCCTGGTCATGCTGCACCCCCTTGCCCCATGATCATATTTTTGTTGCGCAGCAAAATGGCCTTCGCACCTGCATCAAATTAACACTTGCCATCGGGCGGTGCTCCGTTGCAAAATCATGGGGTGGCATCTGTGAAATGCCAAGCGATTGAAAAGGCCCAAAATGGGCTTTTGTCTTTCATTCATCCCCATAACAGGCAGTTTCATGGCGCAAAAAAAATCCGATAGCGATCTTGTCATCATCAAGAAATACGCCAATCGTCGTCTTTATAATACCGAAACATCAAGCTACGTCACCCTTGATCATCTGGCGCAATTGGTGCGCGATGGCCGGGATTTCGTTGTGCGCGATGCCAAATCCGGCGATGATATCACGCGATCCGTGCTGACCCAGATCATTTTCGAGCAGGAAAGCCGGGGCCAGGAAATGCTGCCCATTCCTTTTCTGCGCCAGTTGATCGGTTTTTATGGCGATCGCCTGCAAACCATGGTGCCGGGCTATCTGCAATCATCGATGGAAAGCTTTTCGCAAAATCAGGATCGCATCCGCCAGGCCTTTGAGGGCAGCCTCAATCCGGTGCAAACCCTGTCGATCATGGATGAAGCCGCCCGCAAAAACATGGCCGTTTTCGAGCAGGCCCTCAAGATGTTTAATCCCTTTGCGGAAAGCCAGGGCACGTCGAGCAGCCAAACCGGCGAGCCCAGTGGCGGTCAGGAGCAATCAGGCAAAACCACATCCGCCGCAGACAACAAGATTGATCATCTGGAACAGCAATTGGCCATGATGCAAAAACAGCTCGATGATATGCGCAGGAAATAAAACCATGGCCCAGGCGGCCTTTTGCAGGGCATCGGATCGTTTCATGATGGCCTTATGGTCAAAGGCTTTATGAGCCCGGCCTTTGTTTTGCTTTTATGCCTGTTCATCGATCTGGTGGGCTTTGGCATCATCCTGCCGATCCTGCCCTTTATCGTGCAATCCTTTGGCGGCGGCGAGATGACCGGCGGGCTTTTGTTCGGCATTTATGCGGGCATGGCGGCTTTAAGTGGTCCTTTATGGGGGCGGCTTTCTGATCGTATCGGGCGTAAGCGGGCCTTGATGATGACCCTGTTCGGGGCCGGGATTTCCTATGTGGTTTTAGGGCTGGCCCATTCCCTGCTCATGGTGTTTATCGCCCGCGCTTTATCCGGGGCAATGGCGGGAAATGTGGGGGTGGTGATGGCGGCGATGGCCGATCTCACCCCCAATGAAGGCCGAACCAAAGCCATGAGCATGATCGGCGTCAGCTTCGGCCTTGGCTTTGCCGCAGGGCCGGGGCTTGCTGCCCTTGTGGCGAGCTTTGCCGGAGCCGATGCTTTGGCATTATCCGCCTTTGCCGCCGCGGCTTTGAGCTTTACCGCCAGCATCCTGGCCCTCACCCGCCTGCCATCGGATTCCGCCCGGCATGATCCCGCCCACGCTGATTCCAACCGCCCGGATTCTTCCCGCCATGATGATGAGCAGATCATTCGCTCTCGCCGCTTTCTTGATTTTCTGCGCGGCCCGGAAAAGGGGCTTTTGATGCTGCAATTCGTGATCGCCTCTGCGGCCCAAAGCATGATCTTTGCCATGTCGGGCTTTTGGGCCAATGCGGTATGGGGCTGGAACGAACGGCAGGTGGGCTTTTTGATGATGAGCGTGGGCCTTGTGGTGGCGTTTCTCCAAGCCTTCGTCGTGGCCCGGCTGGCTGACCGCTATGGCGAAATCCGCACCTATATGATCGCCTTATCGGCCAGCATCACTGGCTGCATCATGGTTTTGACCCTGCCCCAGCATCTGATCGCCGTGCTCATCGCCTTTCCCCTGATGATGGGAGGATTAACCCTCTATTTCCCGGTTTTGAACAGTTTGGTCTCCCAGCGCAATGCCGCCCATGTGCAGGGCGCGGCTTTGGGGCTGGCCAATGGCTTTTCGGCTATCGGCCGGGTGATCGGCCCCACATTAGGCGGCGGGCTGATGATGCTTTATGGCCCTAAAGCTCCCTTTTTCGCCGCCATGGGCTTTACCTCATTGGGGGTTTTATGGGCCATTCGCGAAATCAGGCGGGTGCCCCGCGCGCCGTCTCCACCGCGCCGGCGATCCAGGAAGACAGGTCTTTAGTCATCTCATCAAGGGCGGCATTATAGGCCGCCACGATATCATCGGGCTGGTTTGATGCCGCCGGATGGCTCGCCTTGAAATGGCGGCTGCCCAAAAGATCGGATGACAAGGCATCCACAAGGCTTGCCAGCAGCGTGATTTCGATGGTCAATCCATCGGATGTCCTGTGCGCATCGAAGCGGCGCAGATCCATTCGCAGCCGATAATCCACCGGCAGATCGATATTGAAATTGCCCACCGCATCCAAAGCCGGACCATTATCGATGGAGCGCGCCAGATAACGCTGCAATAATTGCGGTGTGCGCTCCTCCCAGCGGGCATCGGCCAGATATTCAAATCGGCGATTATCCCGGCTGATGGCAATGCGCACCGTATCCAGCGCCCCCGATAGCTGCGGTTCTTCGATATAGATCAGCGGCACTCCACCCCGTTCATCCGATAAAAGGGGCAAAGGGTCCAGCCCGTAAATCGCCAAAGGCGGCCCGCTTGGCCCTAAATTCACCAGCCCGCCGCAGCCCGAAAGCCCCGCCATGATCCCAAGGCCCATGAAAAGCCGGGCAAGGCCCTTGGCCGATGAAAGCCCATGGCGATGGCGCTTGCCAAGATCTTTTTCATGATGGCCCAAAATGCCCATGATCATTTTTCATCCCCCCGATATTCGGGCTGTTGCCCACCAAAAAGCGCCTCGATCGGGCGATCTTCAAATTTCTGAACCACCATATTGAGCCGCATGGTCAGCCGCCGCAGATCGCCGATCATCCGGGCCACTTCGGGCAGGCCGGTATTCACAAAGCGCGAAACGCCCTCGCGATTATCGGCCACTAAAAGCGTCAGTTCATCGGCCAGGGCATCTGCTGATCGGGCCATTTCCGCAGCGTCTGCAAAGGTGCCGCGCACTTCATTTTGCATCAGGCCATCGGTGGTTTCGGCCAATCTGGTAAAAGCCTGAGCGGTTTGTTGAAAATCACGCACAGCTTCATCCACCCGCACCAGAACGGCATCGATTCCATCGGCCCGGGCGGCCAGTTCGCCACTCAGCATTTCGATATTTTGCAAGATATTGGCGACCCGCATTTGGGTATCCGGCCCCAAAAGCTGCTTGATATTATTGACCACCAAAATGGCTTCATTGATCAGATTGGGCGCTTCTTCAAAAACCTGCTGAATAGGCGAGCGTTCCGAGGGGATTTCCGCCAGTTCGCGGCCTTCCAGCGGTTTGATATCCTCGCCTTCCTGACCGCCGCTGATCTGCACGAAGGCGATGCCGGTAAAGCCCTGCAATTCAAGGCGGGCCATACTGCCATCCAAAATCGGCACATCAGATTCGATCCGCACCAAAACCCGCACTTTCGATGGATCAGCGCGGGGGATCGAAATATCCAGAACCGACCCCACGGGAACCCCATTCAGCCGCACCGCGCTGCCTTCGTTCAAGCCCGCGACCGAACCCTCGAAAAAAATTTCATAGCGGGTATATTGCTGATCCACATCAACCTTGGCCAGCCAGATGACAAAGGCAAAAAGCCCCGCGATCATCAAAAGCATGAAAAGGCCGATAAGCAGATGATGTGCGCGTGTCTCCATCAGATATCTCTTTCAAGCTCGGATAACAAAGCCGGCCAAAGCAGCAGGAAAAGCCGACAAACGAGCCCCGAATTCAGCGCCCACGGGCTTTTTGCGCCGCGCGGGATCGGGGGCCATGGAAATAGTCTTTCACCCAAGGGTGATCATAGGCAAGCAATTCATCCACAGTACCGGTGACGATCACCTTTTTTTCCGCAAGAACGGCAATCCGGTCACAGCTTGTGAACAGGGTATCGAGATCATGGGTCACCAAAAAAACAGTGAGCCCCAAAGTATCGCGCAAAGACAGGATCATTTCATCAAAAGCCGCAGCCCCGATGGGATCAAGCCCGGCGGTGGGTTCATCCAGAAACACCAGATCGGGATCAAGGGCCAGGGCCCGGGCCAAACCCGCCCGGCGCTTCATGCCCCCTGATATTTCCGATGGATATTTCGGCCCGGCATGGGCCGCCAGCCCCACCATGGCAATTTTATAGGCGGCGATTTCCTTCATCAGGCGGGGCGAAAGATCGAAATATTCGCGCAAGGGCACCTGCACATTCTGCGCCACGGTGAGGGATGAAAACAGCGCCCCTTCCTGAAACAAAACGCCCCATTCCCCGCGCGCTTCCTTCATTTCCTGTCGGCTCAGGCCCGCCTGATCCCGGCCAAAAACCTTGATCTTTCCGGCATTGGGCTTATGCAGGCCGATGATCGAATGCAGCAAAACCGATTTGCCGGTGCCCGATCCCCCCACCACGCCGAGAATTTCCCCGCGCCTGAGATCAAGATCCAGACCATCATGGACCACAAGGCTGCCAAATTGATTGCGCAGGCCACGCACGGAAACAACCAGATCATCATCTGGCGCATTCTCATTGGATTTCAGGCTCTTGTCCTCAGGCATCACCAGCCGATCGTTGTAAAGAAAATGGCAAAAAAGGCATCGAGCACGATAACCAGAAAAATCGATTCCACCACCGCCGTTGTGGTATTTTGACCCAAAGATTCCGCCGTGCCCTTGGCGCTCAGCCCTTGAAAACAGCCACTGATCGAAATCACTCCGGCAAAAAACACCGATTTGATGAGGCCGATATAAAGCTCGCTCAATAAAGACAGATCGCCCATCCGGTTGAGAAATTGAAAAGGCGCGATATCCAGAGTCACCCAGGCCATCAACCCGCCGCCCAAAAGCCCCATCACATCGGCAAAAAAGGTGAGCAGGGGCAAAACCAGCGCCATGGCCACGAAACGCGGCAAAACCAGCACATCAATGGGGCTGATCCCTAAGGTTTTGAGGGCCGCCACTTCTTCGCGCATGACCATCGATCCGATCTGCGCGGCAAAGGCACTGCCCGAACGCCCGGCAACGATGATCGAGGTGAGCAGAACCCCCAATTCCCGCAAGACCCCGATGCTGACCATATCCACAACCAGAATTTCAGCCCCGAATTGTCGCAATTGCACCGCGCCCTGATTAACGATCACCGCCCCGATGAGGAAGGAAATCAGCCCCACAATGGGCAGGGATCTCAGGCCCACCACCTCCATCTGATGAACCAGCGGATTGAGCCGAATGCGCGAGGGATTGAGGATGGAATCGAGAATGCGGGCAAAAACATTGCCCAGAAACGACAGCAAAGCGCCAAAATTGGTCACCAATGACACCGTAGCCAGCCCGATTTCCTCGATTAATTTGAGCAGACCCGGCTCTTCGGGGGGTTCGATATCGCACGCCACATTGCTTTTGATGATCTGGGCAAGGATCCGTTTCTGGCGCTCATCCCGAAAGCGGAAATCAACGGTGATCTCATCTTTCTCCAATTGGGTTTGCAGGCGATATAAAAGCCACGCCCCCACCGTATCGAGCCCGGTCAAAGCCGTGAGGTCGATCTCCGCCTTGCTTTGGGTCATCGGTTTCACACCGGCAACGATCTCTTCCAATGCATTGGCCTGCGCAATCACCCAACGCCCACAGGCCACAAGGCGCAAAACATCGCCCCGCCCATCCAGATCAAGGCCGGGACGATCAGCACTGAGACGATCATGATCCTGATTTTCAGCGCTGGGCGCAACTCTGTCCATGGAACTCACGGTTTATCCATTTTCGGTGCCATGAAACGAGCTTAGCGCGCCCAGCCGATATTTCCAATGCAGCAGTTGCCCGCCGCATCATTCCTTCATCCGCCGATCAGCGATTGGCCCCGGTGTGCTGCACCGCTTCAAGCTTGGCGATCTGATTGCGATGCACCTCATCAGGGCCATCGGCCAAGCGCAGGGTGCGGGCCTGCGCATAGGCATAGGCAAGGCCGAAATCATCCGAAACCCCGCCGCCACCATGGGCCTGGATCGCCCAATCGATCACCTCGCACGCCATATTGGGGGCGGCCACCTTGATCATGGCGATTTCCTTTTTCGCCAGCTTATTGCCCACCTCATCCATCATCCAGGCGGCTTTCAGGGTCAAAAGCCGGGCGCTATCGATGCGGATGCGGGCATCGGCAATGCGTTCCGACCAGATGCTTTGGCGCAAAACCGGCTTGCCAAAAGCTTCGCGGGCGGCAAGACGGGTGCACATTTTTTCCAGCGCGCGTTCTGCCAAACCGATCAGCCGCATACAATGATGAATCCGCCCCGGTCCCAAACGGCCCTGAGCGATTTCAAAGCCCCGGCCCTCACCCAAAAGCATATGATCGGCGGGCACCCGCACATTGGTGAAGGTCATTTCCGCATGGCCATGGGGGGCATCATCATAGCCAAAAACCGGCAGCATCCGCTTCACCTCAACGCCGGGCGCATCCATCGGCACCAGAATCATCGATTGCTGGCGATAGGGATCGCTGTGATCAGGCGATGATTTACCCATGAAGATCAATATTTTGCAGCGGGGATCGCCAGCACCCGATGTCCACCATTTGCGGCCATTGATCACATAATGATCGCCATCACGCAGGATGCTGGATTGAATATTGCGGGCATCGGATGAAGCCACATCGGGTTCTGTCATCGCAAAGGCGGAGCGGATTTCGCCAGCCAAAAGCGGCTTCAGCCAGCGTTCCTGCTGGGCGGGCGTGCCATAGCGTGTCAGCACCTCCATATTGCCGGTATCGGGCGCCGAGCAATTAAACACTTCGGATGCAAAGAACGAGCGGCCCATTTCTTCGGCCAAAGGGGCATAATCGAGATTGGTTAAACCGGCCCCCTGATCGCTTTCGGGCAGGAATAAATTCCACAGCCCTGCGGCCTTCGCCTTGTCTTTCAGCTCTTCGATGATCGCCAAAGGCTGCCAGCGATCACCGCTCGCCACTTCGGCAAACATATCGGCTTCACGCGGATAATAATGCGCATCCATGAACGCGCGCAGGCGGGCGAGAATATCCTTGCAACGGGGCGAATAGGCAAAATCCATGATATGCGATCCTCAAAGCCATGTGACTGTCCCCATTATCGGCCCTGCCCGCCGGGAAAGCCACCGCCAAAAACCGGAGCCTTTTCTATAATTCCATCCCCCCGCAAAAAAACCGGTCGGCGCAAGGCGCACCGGCCGGTTTTTATCTGTGATCAATCTGCCCCGGCCCTGATCAGGCCAGTTCTTCCATCATCTGTTCAAACATCGGGAAGGTGAGTGCCTGCGGGCCATCCGACAAGGCTTCTTCCGGCTTGGGATGGAATTCCACGATCAGGCCATCCGCGCCCACGGCTTTGGCCGCCCGCGCCATGGGGATCACCATATCACGCCGCCCCACCGCATGGCTGGGATCAACGATCACCGGCAGATGGCTCATTTGCTTGAGCAAAGGCACCGCAGACAGATCGAGGGTATTGCGGGTCGCCGGCTCGAAGGTGCGGATGCCCCGTTCACACAAAATCACCTGCTGATTGCCTTCCGACAGAATATATTCCGCCGCCTGCAATAATTCATCGAGGGAGGCCATCATGCCGCGCTTCAAAAGCACCGGGCGATGGGTCCGCCCCACCAGTTTCAACAGCGGGAAATTCTGCATATTGCGCGCCCCGATCTGCAAGATATCGGAGTGTTTGGCAACCTCGAGCACCTGATCGGTGGACAGCACTTCCGTTACAATCGGCAGGCCATGGCGATCCCCCGCCTGTTTCAAAAGATCGAGCCCTTCAAAGCCCATGCCCTGAAAGCTATAGGGATTGGTGCGGGGCTTGAAACAGCCGCCGCGTAAAAGTGTGGCCCCATTCGCCCGCACATGTTCGGCACAGGCCATCACCTGCTCTGCCGATTCCACCGAGCACGGCCCGGCAATCACCGTGAAGCCTTTGCCGATGCTGGCCGATCCCACATGGATGACCGTATCATCGGGCTTATGCTGACGGCTGGCGAGCTTCCAGCCCTTGGGCGCAGCCGCCACCGGGGCGGCATCGGCTTTAGCCTTTTCCGGGGCCTTTTTGGTGGCGATTTTTGCGGCTTTCCCCGCTGCCAGATCCACCGCCTGCACATCATGGCGCAATTGATCGGGCGATATTTCGGTGGGGGCCACATCTTCGGAGGGATAGCAGCCGAGCACTTTCAAAAAGCGCGTGCGCCGGGCCAGATCATCGAGGGCAGCGCGGACCTCGCTATCGCGGGCATTACCCAGAAGGTCGATATAGAAAAGCTCTTCCCATGGATTGCCATGGAGGGGACGGGATTCGAGCTTGAGCATATTGATCCCATGATTGCGGAAGACCAACAGGGCATCCACCAAGGCCCCGGGCTTTTGATCCACCGAAAGCACCAGCGTGGTTTTGGCGGGCACGCTTTCGGGTACAATGGCAGGGGTGCGCGCCACAATGATGAAGCGGGTGTGATTCTGGCGCTGATTGGCCAGATCGCTTTTAATGTCATATAAACCCCATAGCGCCCCGGCTTCACGCGAGCCAATGGCCGCCGCTTCAGGGCCGGCATCCGCCACCCGCTCCATGGCGTGGGATGTGCTTTCGCAATAAACGATTTCCACATCGCCAAGACGGGCGAGGAAATGGCTGCATTGGGCATGCACCTGCGGATGCACATAAAGGGCTTTGATCTGCTCGATCTTCTGATCGGGATCGGCGGCGAGCAGGCAATGCTCGATCTTGTGCGTCACCTCACCCACGATGGAAAGACCGGTGTGCTGCAACAGATCATACACATCATTGATGCTGCCTGATGTGGAATTTTCGATGGGCAGAACGGCATAATCCGCCTCGCCGCTTTCGGCCTTTTTGAAAACGCCATCAAAAGTATCGCAGCCCAGTTCCACGATCTTACCTGCCCGCCGAGCAAAATATTTCTGGCACGCCGCCTGACTATAAGACCCCGCCCCGCCAAGAAACGCCACCCGCTTGAGCTTGCTGCCATCCTCGGCATTTTCCCGGGCATGCAGGCTCGCCTGCTGCAACAAAACCGAATCCTCGATAATGCCCTGAAACAATTTTGTTACCAGATGCGCATCAAGCCCCAGATCACGGCCCCGGCGGATCATCGACACAAGGCTTTTGCGTTCCTGGGATGTATCGCGCACCGGTTGGCCGCTTTGCTGTTTGGTTTCGGCGACTTTGAGGCTTAAACCGCGCCGGGTGGCCAAAAGCTCCAGCAGCTTTTGATCGACATCTGAAATTCTGGCGCGGGTATCATCCAGCCCAATGCTCGCATTTTTGCCGTGGACTGGCTCTTTCGTGGATGGCGTGCTCATGATCTGTGGTGTCCTTCACATAAAAAAACCTCCCGGGGGTTCCGGGAGGTTTGCTCGTTTCAAAGATGCTGTGTGCTGATCAGCAGCCGAACGGATTCGCAACCTCCCGGATGGGGGGTGTAAAAAAGAACCCAAAATAAAAGCTGCAGATTTTTCTATTCATAGGGCATCCCTATCCCCATATCCACGCAATGTCAATAAAACTTTTCGCCCTTTCACGCAACAACCGGTCATTTCCTTGATCGCAGGGTTTTTTTATGGCTGATTGGTCATGAGATACAATGTCGTTAAATCCTCATGACCAAATGGTGTTTTTGTATAGGACCGAAGCTGATATTAAGATGACGATGTGATTGAAATCAATTGAACCAGGCGCACATATTATGGATATGCCCAGATCAGACCAGCGCAGCCTTTACCCCCCGATTGCCTGCTATGACACAGGATTTCTCGATACCGGAGATGGCCATCGGCTTTATTATGAAGAATCGGGCCATCCCAATGGCCTGCCGGTGGTTTTTTTGCATGGCGGACCGGGGGGCGGCACATCGCCGGTGCAGCGGCGTTTTTTTGATCCCAAACGCTATCGCATCATTTTATTCGATCAGCGCGGCTGCGGGAAATCTGAGCCTTTCGCCAGTCTTGAAGCCAATACAAGCCATCATCTGATCAAAGACATCGAGCATTTGCGCCAAAGCCTTGGCATTGATCGCTGGCTGGTTTTTGGCGGATCATGGGGCAGCACGCTGGGGCTTCTTTATGCCCAAAAACATCCCGAGCATGTGATCGGGCTGGTTTTGCGCGGTATTTTTCTGATGCGTGAAAGCGAGATCGATTGGTTTTATCGCTGCGGCACCAATGCCATTTTCCCCGAAGCCTGGCAGGCTTTCATCGCGGATATCCCGCCCGAGGAACGGGGCGACCTGATCGAAGCCTATTATCGGCGGCTGACATCGGATGACGAGCATATCCAATTAAAAGCCGCAAAAGCCTGGAGCCGCTGGGAAAGCAGCTGTGTGACCCTTGTACCCGAGGAACAGCAGATCAGAGCCGCCGACAATAGCCGCTTTGCCCTCGCCTTTGCCCGGATCGAATGCCATTTTTTCAAGCATTTGGGATTTTTGGATCAAAGCGAGGCTATTTTGGCCAATGTTCATCATCTGGCCGCTATTCCCACCATTCTGGTGCAGGGCCGCTATGATGCCATCTGCCCGCCGGTTTCCGCCTTTGAATTAAAGCAAGCCATGCCCCATGCCGATTTAAGGCTGGTTCCAGTGGCTGGCCATTCCGCGTTTGAGCCGCAGATCGTGCATGAACTGGTGAATGCCACCGATCATTTCGCCCGGCTTAACAGGCGCGGCTAGGCCCAATTCCCGCAGGACGACACAGCCGATGAGGCTGGATGATTTTTCCATTGCAAGCCCTGTTGTTTTTTATTGATATTGATTATCACTAGCATATAATATGGCGATCCTGCTTCGAAAGAGATTTCAACCATGCAAATTCTTGGCCTCAGCCCTGCTCAACTTGCGGCCCTCATCAGTTTGGAACAGCATAATCAGGGTTTTGACACTTTAAGACAAAGGCCTGATCTGAAACTGATCACAGGCAACCGAAATCGTCCGCAAAAGCGTCCGAAGAAGCGAGCAGAGATTGCACTCATTCTCTGAATGCGTCAGTCTGATGATCTGTTTATCCTGAGATAAGGAACGATCATGCTGCGCCTTCCCCGCTTTATCCTGCTGCTTGCTTTTGGCAGCCTGTCCCTTGCCGCCTGCTCCCAAGACGAAGCCCCGTCGCAATCTCCGGCGAAAATCGAGATCAGTGAGGCCTGGGCCCGGGAAACTCCACAAGGCGCGCCCAATGCCGCCCTTTATCTGACCATAGCCAATGAAGGCGACATTGATGATCGCCTGCTGAGCGTGGCCACGGATCTTGCCGCCCATGCCGGGATTCACAGCACCAGCGAAGAGGATGGCATGATGCGGATGCGATCGGTTGAAGCGCTTCGCATCCCCGCCCGTGAAACAATCAGCCTTGCCCCGGGGGCTCTGCATATCATGCTGATGGGGCTGGAAAAGCCATTGGTGAAAGGTGATGAAATCAGCATCAATCTGATTTTCGAAGAAAGCGGCGAGCAGATGATCCGCATTCCGGTTCTGGGCATGGGCGAACGGCCCTGATATCGGCTTTTATCCGGCCATGATAATGCCATATGGGTCCGTTTTTATGGATGTGCTTTTTTAGAGATCTTTTAAACGCGCAATAACGTTGATGCGTTCATATGATTTTATCGGAGTTCCTTATGGCTTTTCGTTTTATCGGCGCCCGCTCAATCCAGCAATTTAGCCATTTTGCCCTGATTGCGTTTTTTTTAATCCTTGGCTTTACGCCCTCGGCTCGCGCCCAATGGTTTATTCCCGGCGATCCTGAAGACTGGAATGCGCAATTGGGCATGGGCGCGGCTTTAAGGCCGGATTTTCCGGGCGCATCCAATCATATCATCACCCCGGTGCCATTTATCGATCTGACCTATAAAAAGCGTTTTTTCCTGAATTCAGGGCGGGGTTTGGGCACATTTCTTTATGGCGATAAAAATGGCCGTCTGAAATATATGCTGGGTATCAGTGCGGGCCCCAGCCTTGATAATCGCAGCCGCAATGATATCGCAGGCATGCCCCGCGTGGGGCTGACGGCGGAAGGCCGGGTTTTTGGCGAGGTCTTTTTCGATAACTGGTCGGTGGAGCTGACCCTTTCCAAAGATATGCTGGGCGAAGGCCATGAAGGGCTGACAGGCGATCTGGGCCTTAATTATACCCAAAGGCTGGAAGGCAAAAAGGGCCTGTTTCGGATCGGGCCGCAAATTCGCTTTGGCTCGGGTGATTATATGGATAGCTTCTTCAGTGTCACCGCCGATCAAAGCATTGCATCGGGGCTTAGACCCTTTGATGCCGATGCTGGCCTGCAATCCATTGGCGGGCGCGCCTTTTTAAGCTATCCGCTCTTTGGCAATTGGAATGCGGTGGGCGCAATCAGATATTTCCGTCTGGTCTCTGATAGCGCCGACAGCCCGGTTTCCCTCGATAAAGATCAGTTCGGGCTGTTTGCCGCCATTGCCTATCGCTTTTAAAAAGCTTCAAAGCCCCCCATCAGCCCCCGCAAAGCCCGCATCGCGCCAGATGATTTGGCCATCCACGATGGTCATCACCGCTTTTGTTTTGGGGATATCGGCGAGATCGATGCTCATAATATCGCGTGAAAAAACACTGAAATCCGCGCGCTTGCCCTTGGTGATGCTGCCCAGCTCATCTTCCTGGAAGGCGGCAAAAGCAGGCCACAGAGTCAACATTTTCAAAGCGGTTTGCCGATCAACCGCCTGTTCGGGGTGCCAACCCTCGGCCGAATAGCCCGAAATATCCATGCGGGCCACGGCGGCATAAAATTCGATCATCGGATCGCCGCGTTCCACCGGGGCATCCGATCCGGCAGCAATGATCGTGCCATCGGCAAGCAGATCGCGCCAGGCATAGGCCCCGGCCAAACGCGCCATGCCCAAACGATCGGGGGCAAAATGCAGATCGCCAATGGCGTGGCTGGGCTGCATCGAGGCAATGATCCCCATTTCAGAAAAACGCCCGAGATCCGCAGGGCTGATGACTTGCGCATGTTCGATCCGCCAGCGCGGTTTGGCCACACCGCGATTGTTGGGCGGCACGGCGGCAAAAGCCTGTTCATACCAATCCAGCACCAGCCGATTTGCCCTGTCGCCAATGGCATGGGTATTCACCTGAATGCCCGCCACCAGCGCCTGCTTCAAAAAAGCCAGCGTTTCCGCCTCTTTCATCATTAAAAGGCCAGTGCCATCGGCATCCGCATAGGGTTCGAGCAAAGCCGCCCCGCGCGATCCCAACGCTCCATCCATATAAAGCTTCACCGCCCGGGTACGGATCAGGCCATTCGCCGATTGCTGCGGGCCTTGGGCCATCAGGGCCTCGGCCCCGGATCGTTCGATGGAATTATAAACCCTGATCCCGATCGCCCCCTCATCGGACAAGCGCTGAAGAACCGGCACATGATCGGGCACCACCGACATATTATGCATCCCGGTCCAGCCATAAGAGCGATAAACCGCATCGGCCGCCAGAAAAACCTGCGCCAGATCGCGGTCGCCATCGGCGCTCTCCTCATCCACCACCAGCCCCATGGCGGTATCGATCAGCATGCCGTTGGGCACGCCCGCCTCGTTTTTCAAGATATCGCCCCCGAAAGGCGGCTTTGTTTCAGCATCGATCCCGGCCCCCTCAAGGGCCATGGAATTAGCCACCGCTGCATGGCCATCGGCCCGCACCAGAACAATCGGGCGATCCGTGCTCACCGCATCAAGATCCCCGCGATTGGGAAAGCGCCCTTCCGGCCAGTGGGTTTCAATCCAGCCCCGCCCGATAACAAGGCTGCGATCATCAGCGGGCAGGCTTTTGAGATGCGCCTTGAGCCGCTTTTGCAGATCGCTGATCGAGCTTGTCCCCTCAAGATTGAGGGTTAATTCCCTCAAGCCAATGCCATGCATATGGGCATGGGCATCCACAAAGCCGGGAAACAGGGCCGCCCCCGCCAGATCAATGATCTTGGTTTCATCCGTGGCCAAAGCTTTGGCATCGGCCAAAGAACCGGCATGGATGATCACCCCCTGATCCACCAGAACCGCTTCCACCATGGGCAGGGCATCATCGGCGGTGTGGATCGGCCCGCCATGAAGCAAAAGGCTGGATGCCCGGGCCACCGTCATGCCCATCGATGCAAAAACCAAGGCCGTGATCAGGGCCATGAACAGGCCGATTGCAGCAGTTCGCATCTTTTGTTTCGGGCTTGGCACGTGCTGCATTCTCTGCTCCGCTTCTTTCCTGTCAGGGGGCATCATGGCCCCTAATTCCCAGATACCCATGGTGCCAAGTTTTCCAATGATAGCAAGAATTTTACGGGATGGCTCAATGTTTCCGGTCGCGATCCTCACTGCTATCAGGCCCGCTATCGGGGTGAAACGCCGAGCGGCGCTTGCGCAATCCCCCGATGATCCTGAGCAACGCCACCACCAAAAAAGCCATCACAATGATCAGCAATAAAAAAAGCAGCATCCCATAAATGATGGTTTCCGCCTGTGTCACATCGCTGGCCCCATAGCGCAGATAAAGCCGCCATGCCGCATAAGAGATTCCCAAAGCAGCGGCTGTGATGCCGAAGCGCAGCATAGATCCGGACGGTTTTTTCCCCATAAAGGCCTTTCACGATTTAGAGCAGGCCGTGCTTTTTGGCAGCATGGCGCAATTGATCATAGCTCAGCCCCAGCTTTTGCGCCGTTTCACGCTGATTGAATTTGCACAGACGCAAGGCATCATGCAGCAATATCCGTTCATGATCGGCCACAGCCTGCCGATAATCATAGGGTAAATCCAGCGGTTTTTGAACCGCTTGCCCTTCGTCCTTTTCCTCAGATTGAAGGGGAGCGGGCGCGGAGGGCTTCAACACATCTTCAGGCAGCATGGCCACCGGACGATAGGGCGAGGCGAAAGGATCAAATTGCAGGCGATCTATCGGCTGGTCCGGGGTGCTCCAGCGATAGACCGCGCGTTCCACCAGATTTTTCAGCTCCCGCACATTGCCCGGCCATGGATAGGCCAACAAACGATCCCGGGCCGATTGTGTAAAGCCGGGAAAAGCCGACCAGCCCAGTTCATGGGCCATGGCGCGGCCAAAATGCTCGGATAGATCAAGGATATCATCAGGGCGCGCGCGCAAGGGCGGCACGGTCAGCACATCAAAAGCCAGCCGATCGAGCAAATCGGCGCGAAACCGTCCCTCATCGGCCAAAGCAGGCAGATCGACATTGGTCGCCCCGATGATGCGCACATCCACCGACAGCGTATCCGTGCCGCCCAGACGTTCAAATTCACCATATTCGATGATCCGCAACAGCTTTTCCTGCGCCGCCATGGATAAAGTTGCGATCTCATCAAGAAAAAGGCTGCCGCCATCCGCCTGCTCGAATCGCCCGGCACGCCGCCGCACAGCGCCGGTAAAGGCCCCGGGTTCCACCCCGAATAATTCGCTATCCACCAGCGTTTCGGGCAAGGCCGCGCAATTCAGCTTGATAAAAGCCTGATCCCAGCGCCGGGACAGATAATGCAGCCGCGCCGCGATCAGTTCCTTGCCGGTGCCCCGCTCGCCGATCACCAGAACCGGACGATTGAGCGCTGCCGCTACACTCACCTTATCCATGAGGTCGAGAAAAGCCGGATCACTGCCCAGAATATGAATATCAGTTTTTGGCATGTTTGTCGGGGTTCATAATTTTTACCAATATTCAGTATTTTTTCCATTAATTTAGGATATATCACAAGACCCAGCGAGACCAGAAAAATACCAATATTTTGAATTACCTTATTATATCAATAATTTAACACTTTTTTCCAAAACTGGCACAGGCTTTGCTTAATACGTGATATCGACACAGCAAATCGGTCGATACCGATAGAGCATAAAACAAGGATAAACCGATCAATGAATATCCTGACACATGTGGGGGCCGCCCTTTCCAGCACCGATAGCCTGCAATCCGAAACCGATGGCATGGCCCGGTTTCTGACAAGCACCAACCGCCACCGCGCCGACCAGACATGGGCGCCCCGGCAACGCCGCCGCGATCGCAATCGCCGCAGCCGCTAAAAGCCGCAGCCGCTAAAACCAGAGGCGATGTGAAAAGCGCCCGATAAACCAGCCCGAGTGACGACAGCGAGACAATAAAAAAGGATAATGAACCATGGGTATTTTTTCCCGTTTGACCGACATCATCAATTCCAATCTCAATGCCCTTCTCGATCATGCAGAAGAACCGGAAAAAATGATCCGGCTGATGATTCAGGAAATGGAAGACACCCTTGTGGAGGTGCGTTCGGCCGCAGCCAAAACCATCGCCGATCAAAAAGACAATCAACGCCGGTTGAACCGTTTGATCGAAGCTCAGGCCGAATGGCAGCGCAAGGCCGAACTGGCGCTTTCAAAGGATCGGGATGATCTGGCGCGCGGTGCTTTGCAGGAAAAAGCCAAGCTGGGCGAAATTGCCACCCATCTGCAGGAAGAGCTTGATCATTTAAGCGAAGCTTTGGGGCGTCATGAAGAAGACGCGCTGAAGCTGGAAACAAAATTGCGCGAAGCCAAGGCCAAGAAATCGACCATTGAGGCCCGCTATAAAACCGCCCAGAATAATCTGCGGATCAAGCGGACGCTTTATGATAATCGGGTGGAAACTGCCTTTGAACGCTTCGACAAGGTGGATGCCCGCCTCGACCGCATTGAAGGCGAAGCGCAGGCCCTTGATCTGGGGCGATCAAAAAGCAACAGCCTGGAAGATGAATTTGCCAATCTGGAAACCGAGGATGCCATCGAAGCCGAGCTTGATGCCCTGAAGAAAAAAATCACCCCCAGCAAAAAATCAGCCCAATGATCGGAGCCTCCCATGTCGTTTCTTGAAGTTCCGCTCATCTTGCTCTTCGCCGTTGTCATCCCCTTGATCGTCATATTTCATTATGCAACCGAAATGAAAAAGACCAAGGGGCTGACCGCCCAGGACGAAGCGACATTGGATGAACTGCGCAAGCTTTCCGAAAAGCTTGAAGATCGTATGGAAACCCTTGAGCGCATCCTTGATGATGAAGTGCCAGATTGGAGATCACGTCGCCATGACACGCTTTAGCCCCAACAAGCTTTATAAAGATCCGAAAAATGGCAAGATTCTGGGTATTTGCGCCGGTCTTGCCGATTATAGCGGGATCAAGGCCAATATCCTGCGCGCCGCCCTTGTGATTGGCAGTGTCATTGGATGGTTTGGCCCTCTCCTGGTCGGATATATCGTGCTCTATTTCGTTCTCGATGAAAAACCGAAAGATCTTTACGCCAATGAAGAGGAAGAACGCTTTTGGCGCACCGCCCGCACCCATCCCGATGTGATGGCTGTGGATCTGAAAAAGCGCTTTCGATCCATCGACCGGCGCATCCAATCGATGGAATCCTATCTCACTTCAAAGCGCTTCAAGCTTGATCGCGAATTACGAAGCCTTGAAGACTGAGCCGGACTGTAAAATGATGGGGTGCCGGGCCAGGATCAGATCCTAAAGCCTGTTCACCTCATCAAATTGTCGGGCAAAAGCCGGGCGAGCGATCATCAGACAGATAAAGGCAATAGGCATGGCAATCAGCGCCACCACCACATAGGCCCAATCGATCATCTGATCATCGGCAAAAACCTTGGTGGTGAGAAAGCCAAACAGCGTTGGCCCCAAACCCAGCCCGATGAGATTAATGACGAACAGATAAATGGCCGTCGCCTGCCCGCGCAATTCATTGGGGCTGGCCGCCGCCACCCCGGCATAAGCCGTGCCCCATACCCAATTGGAAAAAAACACCGCCCCCGAAAGCAGGGCAATCGCCAGCGCGGGCGAGCTGACAAGGGGAAAGCTGAGCGCGAAAGGGGCGCCGAACACAATCGACAGGATCAAAATCCGCACATGGGCATCGCTGCGTCCCTGTGCCACCCAGCGATCCGCTAAAATCCCTGCAAAAACAATCCCGGCGGTACCGAAAATCAGCAGGATCAGGCCAAAGGTCAGGCCGATTTCAGCGGGGCTAAAGCCATGCACCCGGCCAAAAAAAGCCCCGATGAAATAGATCGTGCCATAGCCCAAAGCCGACAAAAAAGCGATCCCGGTGAAGCCCAGGCCATAAACCCGCCAGCGAGCGAGAAAATAACGGGCCACGTCTTTGATGGGGACCGGTTCGGTGCTTTGGTTCAGCCTTTCGCGGCGGGGGGGTTCCTTGACAAACAAAAGCATCGCCGCCGAAAGCAAGATCCCCGGCAGGCCAACGATGACGAAGGTCATCTGCCAGCCGCGAATCTCGCCAAAAAAAGGCAGGCTTTGGGTGGGGCTGGCGCTCACCCACGCAATCACCGCCCCCCCGAATAAAAAGGCAAGAGCCGAGCCGAGGGGGATGCCCAGCGTATAGATGCTGATCGCCCGCCCCCGTAAATGCGGCGGAAACAGATCGGAAATCAGCGAATTGGCCGCAGGCGTAAGGGTCGCCTCGCCAATGCCCACCCCCATGCGGGCGATGAACAGCATCCCGAAATTCCGCGCCAGCCCACAGGCGGCAGTGGCCAAACTCCAAAACGCAATGCCAAAGGCGATCAGGCCCCGGCGGCTTCTGCTATCGGCAAGGCGAGCAAAGGGAATGCCGAAAAATGTATAGAACAAGGCAAAAGACAAGCCCGTGAGCAACCCGAATTCCAGATCGCTGACCCCAAGATCGCTTTTGATCGGCCCCACCAAAAGCGCCAATATCTGGCGATCGATGAAAGAAACCGTATAGATCAATAGCAGCAAAGCCACGATGCCCCAGGCAACGGGCTGCGATGGGTAGGGGATGGGCTGTGTTTTATCGCTTTTTCCTGCGGCATCCTCTGGCCTGTCATGATCCGAATTTATAGTCACGCGGCAGTCCCTTTCCTTATGACCTCTGGTCCCTGTGATCGAGTGACGGTGAGTGAAAATGCCCCCGCACATTGACATTGACGTTCAGGCGGGCCAAATCCTCAAGAGAAACAAAGTTGAACAGGCCTATGACCCAATCACAAACACTAAATGCACAATCCCCCTCCATCGCCCTTGGTGATACGGACCTGCAAATGGTGCGTGATAGCTTTGATCTGATGGATGATTGGGAGGATCGCTATCGCTATATCATTGATTTAGGGCGCAAACTTCCCAAATTGCCCGAGGATGCCTATCGCGAAGAGAATAAAGTGCGCGGCTGTACCAGCCAAGTTTGGCTGGTCGCCCGGCTGGATGAGGATGGTGCGGATCAAACCGCAGATGAAACCGGGCCAAGACTTTATCTGGCGGGTGATAGCGATGCCCATATCGTTAAAGGGCTGGTGGCTTTGATGCTGCTGATCTTTTCGGGCAAAAGCCCCGATGCCATTCTCGATATTGATGCCCGCGCCATTCTTGATGATTTGGGATTGCGCCAGCATCTGTCGCCCATGCGGGCCAATGGGCTGTTTTCCATGCTCGAACGAATCAGGGATATGGCCCAGGCCGCCAAAGCCTGAGCGGATAATGCCGCCAAAAATTCTGGCCGGCCCCTTAGTGAGAAACCGGCCAGAAGCAGATCATTCTTTACGAACAGAAGCTTAAAGCGCTTTCAGCACATATTCGGCGGAAGACACCTCGAAAGCGCCGGGTTCTTCAACAAAAATATCGCTGACGACCCCATCCTTGATGATCATCGCATAGCGCTTGGAGCGGATGCCCATGCCAAAGCCGGAGCCATCCATTTCCAGCCCGGCGGCCTTGGCAAAGGCGCCATTCCCATCCGCCAGCATCAGGATTTTGTCATCAACATGGGCGGATTTGCCCCAGGCATTCATCACGAACACATCATTGACCGAAAGACAGGCCACCAGATCCACACCCTTTGCCTTCAACGCATCGATCTGATCCACGAAACCCGGCAGATGGCGGGCCGAGCAGGTGGGCGTAAACGCCCCCGGAACGGCAAAAACAACGGCTGTTTTACCAGCAAACAGGGCATCGCTGGCAATTTTCTCAGGCCCTTTTTCGCCCATATGGGCCAATTCTACGGATGGAATTTTATCGCCTTTTTGCAGTGTCATGGGGTTCTCCTTGAGCCATGATGAACGGGGATCATAAATCAGACCATATTCATCTGATAATGCGGCTGGAGGATAGCGCGATTGGCGCCATTGTCCAGCCATCTTCCACGAAAAAAAAGGATCAGCCGCCCTGCCCCTCGGTTTTGGCCGCTCTATCAGCCAAGCGATCGAGGGCGCGTTCAAGATGATCTTTCCGGGTGCCCGTTGCAAAGGGGGCCAACAGGCGGGCCATGGGGGTTTGATAGCGCCATGTTTCACGCCAGATCAGCTGGCTGCCAAGGGGGGTGGGCTGAAGCTGCGCCCGCACCTCGATCTCGGCATCCGCAGCCTCTTGAGCCACCGCCCAAAGGCGGGGCCGATCATAAATCAACTGGGTTTCGCTGATCTGTATGGGCTTGCCATCCACCCGCAGATAGATCATCCGGGTGGCGCCAATGGCATGGCCTTCGCCGGTGAGAGGGGCAATATCCGTCACCCCGAATTGCCAGGCCACGCGGCTTTCAGGGTCGCTCAGCAGATAAAAAGCAGCCTCAGGGGGGGCGGGCAGATCAAGGGCGATTTCAATGACCCATTGGGATTTAAGATAAGCATGGGTGAAAAAGCCAAGGATCAGCAGCCCGGCCAAAGCCAACCCGCCTAAAATCGCCCATTCCCATGGCTCTTTTTTATGCATCAAAGCTGTCTCCCGCATTTTTTCCGGGCTTCGGTTTTTCAGATTTCAAGTCTGCTTGCTTTTCCGCCAATGCCAGAAGCGCGTTTCTCGACAGGCTGAAATCGCTCGCCACCCAGTGCTTTTGCAGCAAACCCAGGATTTCCCCCATCTGCGGGCCGGCAGGCACGCCCAAGGCCGCCAGATCCGCTCCCGAAACCGGAAACCGAGGCCGGGGCCGGGCCGCAATGGCATCAAGCTGATCGCGAATTGCTGCCAGCGCCGACGGGCTCATCTCCTGATCCCCAAGCAACAGGCGATCCAGAACCGTGGGGCCGCCCAATGCATAGGCCGCCCGGCCCAGCGATGGGGGGTCGCAGGCCGGAACCGGCCCTTCCATCGCTGCCAAGCGCTTTTGCTCTGCCCCCGAACATTTGAGCCGCGCCCCCACATGCGCCCGCGCACCAACCCGGATCACCGCCGCCAAACGCCGCAGGGGATCGCCGATGCCTAAAGATGTTTCCCGCGCGATCAACCGGCGCAAAACCCCAAATTCGGGATCGGGCACCTTTTCAGGCAGGATATGCGCCAATATCCCGCCCCGATCCATCAACATCATCACCGGACAGGGATCGGCAGCCGCCAGCAGTTTCAGGCTTTCGGCGCGAATACGCTCCACCGATAAAATATCCAGCCGATCCGCCAGATCGATGGCGGCCTGCAAGCTTTCCCGATCCGGCTCGCCCCGGCCATAATGGGCGTGAAAGCGAAAAAACCGCAAAATCCGCAAGGCATCTTCGGCAATCCTCTGGCCCGGATCGCCAATGAATACCACCCGCCCCTTTTGGGCATCCTCAAGGCCGCCCACCTCATCATAAAGCCGGCCATCAAGATCGGCATAAAGCGCATTCATGGTAAAATCCCGCCGCGCGGCATCAGCGGCCCAATCACCGGTAAAGCGCACAAGGGCATGACGGCCAAAGCTTTCCACATCATGGCGCAGGGTCGTTATCTCGAACGGGCGATGACCGCTGATCGCAGTGATGGTGCCATGGGCAAGCCCGGTGGGAACGGTTTTCATACCCGCCGCCCGAAGCCTGTCCATCACCATTCGGGGATCAAGGGATGTGGCAATATCGATATCTGAAACAACCCGGCCCAAAAGGGCATCGCGCACCGCCCCGCCCACAATCCGGGCCTGATCAGCCCCCAAAGCCATGATCACCGCCACCAGCGCCCGATCATGGGCAAAGGCCCGTTTCAACAGATCCGCATGGCGTGTGATCACCCCCATGCCCGATCAATTTTCTTGTGGGGCCACAGGGCTTTGGGGCGGCTCGGTACCGCGTTTTTCAAAATGCCCGGGCACCATCTCCCCATCCACCATCCGGGCAGGAACATAGCGCAGATCATCCTGTGCCGGGGGGGTGGATTGGGCATAAAAATAGAAAATCGCCCCATAAAGGCCGATAAAGCCCAAACCTGCCCCCATAATGGCATAATCCAGCTTCGGGTTGATTTTGCCCCCCGCGCGCTTGAGATGGCGCACCAGTAAAAGCCATAAAAAGAAAAAAATGAAGGGCAGCAAAAACAGCCCCAGCCTGATCAATAAAGCACTCATAGATTTGGTTCCGATTGTTCTAAAGGCCGTTCATCGCCCAGCACTTCGGCCAGATTGACCAGCATATGGGCCGTGGCCCCCCAGATATAGAAATCCTGATAAGGCATGGCATAAAAATGCCGCCGCTGCCCGCGAAACATGCGGCTATGGCGCTGATGATTGGTGCTATCGAGGATAAAATCCAAAGGCACCTCGAAGGCATCTGCCACCTCGCGGGAATCGAGCCTTAAATCAAAGGGCGGAGCCACCATCCCCACCACCGGCACGATCCGAAAACCCGTGACCGTTTCATAGCTGTCGAGCCGCCCCAAAATATCGATCCGATCCGACGTCAGCCCCACTTCTTCGTGGGTTTCGCGCAGGGCCGTGGCAATGGCATTGGCATCGCCCTCATCGGCGCGGCCCCCGGGAAAGCTGATCTGCCCCGCATGGTGGGATAAATGTTCGGCCCGCCGGGTGAGCAGAATGGTGGCCCCTTCGGCACGGGGGATGATCGGCACCAGAACCGCCGCCCGGCGCACCGCATCGCTTTGTTTAATCGGGGCATCGGGGCCTTCATAAAGATCATAATCGCTGCGCAGGGCCCGGCGCGGCCCCTGTTGCAATCGCTGGCGGATCAATTCAAGCACGGCCTAGTCCCTTGTCATCTCGTCGAGCACGAAAAAAGATCCCCGGCTCCACAGGCCCAGCATCTCTTTCCCATCTATTGTGAGGGCTTCGGCAAAATCCACAAGCTCATAATAAACCGGGCGGGCGATCAGCGCCTCAAGCCGGTTGCGAACAAGGATATAGGGCCGTTTATGGCCATCTTTATCGGCGCTCATCCAGATGGGATGCTCATCATCGGCAATCACCCGATCCCCCACATGGGTTTCAAAAACCAGCAATTGTTCATCGCCTTCCCGCTCCACATCCACGGATATGGCCAGAAAGGGGGCATCTTCGACGGTGATCTTCAATTTTTCCGCCGGGGTTACCAGATAAGTGCCATCATCATCATGGCGCAAAACGCTGGAAAACAGCCGAACCATTTCAGGCCGGTTGATCGGCGTGCCCATATAATGCCATGTGCCATCGCTTTTGATGCGCATATCGATCTCGCCGCACAGATCGGGCTCCCACAGATGAACCGGCGGATAGCGCTGCTTGGAAATCGCCTCGAACAGATCCTTCAGCCGGTTTGGGGCCTCCGCCTGTGGCGCATTTATGGGATTGTTTTTGCTTCTCGTCATAGTTCCGCCTTTCGTCGCGCCTCATCCTTTCTATATAGTATGGGAACAGCATGTCACCAAATGGACTGTCATGGGTTTTTCATGGCATGGCCATTCCGCAGACCGACCATAAAAAGGCCCGCCTTTATGAACGAGCACGTCAGCCAGGCAACAAACGCTCCCGCGCATCGCTCTCCCCTTCCAGATAGCGGGCGGGATGCTGAAGCCGCCATCCACGCCATCCAGCAGATCAAATCCGAAATCGGGCAGCATATCTTTGGTCAGGATCGGGTGATCGAAGAAACCCTGACCACCCTGCTCGGCGGCGGCCATGCCCTGATCGTGGGGGTGCCGGGGCTGGCCAAAACCCTGCTCGTTGAAACCTATGGCACGGTGCTGGGGCTTTCGGAAAAGCGGGTGCAATTCACCCCCGATCTTTTGCCCGCCGACATTTTAGGAAGCGAAGTACTGGAAGAAGATGAGAGCGGCAAACGCCATTTCCGCTTTCTGCCCGGGCCGGTTTTCAGCCAGCTTCTGATGGCCGATGAAATCAACCGGGCCAGCCCGCGCACCCAATCGGCACTTTTGCAGGCGATGCAGGAAAAGCAGGTATCAGTCGCCGGGGTGCGCCATCAATTGCCCGAACCCTTTCATGTGCTGGCCACCCAAAATCCCATCGAGCAGGAAGGCACCTATCCCCTGCCCGAAGCCCAGCTCGACCGGTTTTTGATGCAAATTCATGTGGATTATCCCGATCGCGAGGCGGAACGGGCGATCCTTTTGCACACCACCGGCACCCAAAGCCAAACGCCCAAACAGATCATTGATGGCCAGCGCCTGATGCATTTGCAAAGGCTGGTGCGATCCCTGCCGGTGGGCGAAAGCGTGGTCAATGCCATTCTCGATCTGGTGAGGGGGGCGCGCCCGGGCGCCGATCATCCTGAAATCACCTGGGGCCCCGGTCCCCGGGCGGCACAGGCTTTGATGCTGGGATGCCGGGCCCGCGCCCTCATTGATGGGCGGCAGGTGCCATCGGTGGATGATGTAAAAGATCTGGCGGTGCCGATCCTGCGCCATCGCATGGCGCTCAGCTTTCCGGCCCGCGCCGATGGCCTGACCAATGATCAGGTGATCGCCGATCTGGCGGCCAAACTTTGAGCAGGCCCCGTAGATGATGGCATGGCTTCGCTCCTTTTTATCCGCCACGGCCTTGCAACCGGCAAGCGCCGATGGGTTGGGTGCGGCTTCCGGCCGGGATCCGGTGCCGATCAGCGATCTGTGGCAAAGGGCGCAAAGCCTGGCTGATCGCCTGCCCGCCCACAGCGTGCGCGCCGATCCGCGTCTCAGGGCCGCCGCACGCGGGGTGCATGGCCGCCGCCGGGCGGGGCCGGGTGATAGTTTCTGGCAGTTTCGCCCCTATGAACAGGGCGAGCACGCAGCCCAGATCGATTGGCGGCGTTCGGGGCGATCCGATATCCTTTATGTGCGCCAACAGGAATGGGAAACTGCCCAGAATATCTGGATCTGGATGGATCGTTCCGCCAGCATGCAGTTTGGATCGCGCCCCATGGCCGACAGCAAGGCGGATCGGGCGATCCTTTTAGGGCTGGCCACCGCTCGCCTGCTTACGGCTGCGGGCGAACGGGTCGGGCTTTATGGGGTGCATGATCAGGCCATGGGCGGGCGCTTTGGCCTGTCGCGCATGCTGGAAAGCCTTGAAAAAGATCGCCTGCATGATGATCCGCCTTTTCCCACCGCCACCGCTTTGCCCCGTCATGCCCAGTTAATTTTGATCGGCGATTTTCTGGGGGAAAGCGATGAAACCCAAAACCGCCTGCGCCAATTGGTGGGTTTGGGGGTGAATGGCCATCTTTTACAGATCATCGATCCCATCGAAGACGATTTCCCCTTTGCAGGCCGCATCCGATTTTCGGGAATGGAACAGGAAGCCCCCCTGATCATGGAACGCGCCGAACAGGAAGCCGCCGCCTATCGCAGCCGGATGCGGGCCTGGATCGATCATCTGGGGGCCATGGCCCGCCGCGCCGGATGGACCCATAGCATCCATCGCACCGATCACAGCCCGGCCCAGGCTTTGCTCGGCCTGATCGCCCTCACCGGCAAGAGGGGCTGATGATTGGTTTAGGCCCCCTTGGTGTGCTGGGATTTACCACGCCTTTTGTGCTGCTGGGCCTGCTGGCCCTGCCGGTGATTTATTATCTGGTGCGGGCTTTGCCTCCCCAGCCCAAACGCCATCACTTCCCTCCCATTGTTTTATTGGGTGATCTGGCGCACAGCGCCCCGCCCCCCGCCCGCACCCCGCCCTGGCTTTTGATCATGCGGCTGCTTTTGGCAGCACTTCTGGTGCTGGCCTTCAGTGGCCCGATCTTAAACCCCAGCACCGGGAAAGCGGATGGCAGCACGCCAACAGCCGTGGCGGATGAAGCCGCCCTTTTGATCGTGCTGGATGATGGCTGGCAGGCCGCCAGCCGCTGGGACACGCGGATCGCTGAACTGGATCGCCTGCTGGCCACAGCCGCCCGGCAGCAAAGGCCGGTTCTTTGGCTGCGGACCGCCCCGCCAATCAATGGCTGGCCCCAGGATCAGAACGAGGATGGGGATGGGGACGGCAACAGCATCAGCATCGAACCGCAGGCCGCCAGCGATCTGCGGGCCGCTTTGCCCGGCATCACCCCCCGCCCCTGGGCCCCGGATCATCGCCATCTTGCCCGTATTCTCGAAAGCATCGACCGGCCGATAGCCCAAAGCATCTGGATCAGCGATGGTCTGGATCATCCCGGCAGCGATGCGCTTTTATCACGCCTCGAGGATATGGGGCCGGTGCGCATTTTCACCGATCAGCCTGCCGATTATCCGCTGGCGCTGTCTCCCCTCAGATCAACGGGCAGCGGGATGGCCACCACCATAAAGCGTCCGTCCCGCCCCATGCCCGCCGGGGCCATTCTGGAAGCGCGGGGCGCTGATGGCCGCCTTCTGGCCCAAATATCGGCGCTTTTTGCCGCCAATGAAACCACTGCCGAGGCGACATTTGATCTGCCCCGGGAAATCCGCAATCAGGTGGCGCGCATCGACATTGCCGATGAGCAAAGCGCCGGGGCAACGATCCTGCTCGATGGGCGATCCGGCAGGCCCGCCATCGGGCTGTTTTCCGGGGAAAGCGGATCGGCGCTTCAGCCCCTGCAATCACCGCTTTTTTATCTGCGCCGCGCCCTTGAGCCCTTTGCCGACCTTTCTGAAGGCCCGCCTGCCGCCCTTTTGCGGAAAAAGCCGGGGGTCATCATTCTTGCCGATATTGGCCGGATCGAGCCACAGACCGCCGAAAGCCTGAAGCTGTGGGTGGAGGATGGCGGGCTTTTGCTGCGCTTTGCCGGTCCGCATATGGCAGCCAGCCGCAATCAGCTCATCCCGGTTGCCTTGCGATCAGGGGATCGGGCGGTGGGGGGCGCGCTCTCATGGGAAAAACCGCAGGCATTAGGCAGCTTTAATCCTGATGGGCCTTTTGATGGGCTGCTCGCGCCCGATGATGTGACGGTGAGCCGCCAGTTGCTGGCCATCCCGAATATCGATCTGGCAGAAAAAACATGGGCCCGGCTGGCCGATGGCACACCCCTTGTAACGGCCGCCCGCGAAGGCCAGGGCTGGATCGTATTCTTCCACACCACCGCCAATGCCGATTGGTCGTCTTTGGTTTTATCGGGCCTGTTTGTGGATATGCTGGAACGGCTTTTGCCCCTTGCTCAGGGCCGCCTTGATGCTGTCTTTCAAAGCGGCGGAAACCGCAGTCTTGCCCATCAGGCTCTGCTCGATGGCTTTGGCCGATTGGAACCAGCTGCCTCCGGCATTGCCCCTATCCCCAGCAATGCTTTTGGTGATGTCGCCGCCTCTCCCCAGCATCCCCCCGGCCTTTATGGGGAGGCACAGGCTCCGCTCGCCCTCTCTATTGTGGCGGCGAATGGCCCGGTGGATGCAGATTTCAGCTTCAAGGAAAGCACCCGGCCCATGATCTTTTTTGGTGGCGATGCGCCCGGGGAACGCCCCCTTGCGCCGATGCTGTTTTTCCTGATGAGCCTGTTGATCATCGCCGATATGCTGATCAGCCTTGGTCTGCGCGGGCTGCTGCCTTTTGGGCGGGCCAGAAGGGGTGCATCCAAAGCCTTCAGCGGGCGCGGGCTGGGGGTGCTGGCCGTGATCGGTCTTTCGGTTATGGGCCTAATGCTGGGCTTATCATGGTCTTCACCGGCGCAGGCGCAGGATCGCCCGATTCTGGATGAGCAATTCGCCATCGATGCCACCACATCCACACGCATTGCCTATATCCGCACCGGCAATCCCGAAATCGATGCCCGCAGCCATGCCGCCCTTTATGGTTTGCAGCGTGTTTTAGGCCTGCGCACGGCGGTCAAGCTGGGCAAGCCCATCGGCCTTGATCCCACCCGCGACCCTTTGGCGCTGTTTCCGCTGGTTTATTGGCCGATCACGGCGGATGCCCCGGCTTTGGACGCCAAAGCCCTTGATAATTTAAGCCGATTTTTGCGCAATGGCGGCATTGTTTTAATGGATACCGGCATCGATGACAGCACCAGCGATCCTTTGGGCCTTGAAAATCCAACCGCCCGCGAGGCCCTGCAGCGCACCGTGGGGATGCTTGATCTGCCCCAATTATTGCCGGTGGACCCCGATCATGTGCTGGCCCGCAGCTTTTATCTGCTCGATGATTTTCCCGGACGGCTCGCTGGCCGCACCTTATGGGCGACCCGGGACTCTTTTGGCAAGGATGCCCTTGTCAGCCCGATTTTAATCGGCGGCCATGATTGGGCTTCGGCCTGGGCGCTCGATGAATTCGATCATTTCATCGTGCCTCGCCTGCCCGGAGGGGCGCGCCAACGCGAACTGGCCTTTCGCTTTGGGGTCAATCTGGTGATGTATGCCCTGACCGGCACCTATAAAGCCGATCAGCTTCATCTGCCCGCCCTGATCGACAGGCTGGGGGAATGATCCGGTGATGACCGCCTTATCGCTGAGCTTTGATCCCATCTTTCCCCAATGGGCCCTGATCCTTCTGGGGCTGTTGCTCGGGTTTGCCGGTGTTTATGCCCTGATCCGGCGGGCGCGCGGGCGCTGGGTGCGGCTGTTGTTCATCAGTGTCCTGCTGGCGGCCCTTGCCGGCCCGCAATTGATCAAAAAAGAACAAACCGCCCTGCCCGATATCACCCTGGCCATGGTGGATCGCAGTGCCAGCAATCGGCTGGATGGCCGCAAGGATGAAACCGACCGGGCGCTGGAAGCGCTGGCGCAAAATATACGCGAACAGGGCGGCGAATTGCGGGTGGTGACGAGCAATCCCGATGAAGATCGCACCCGGCTGTTTGAGCCTTTGGCCGAAGCTTTATCGGCGGTGCCCAAAGATCAGCTTTCAGCCGCCGTGATCATCAGCGATGGCCGCATCGATGATGCACAAGAAGCGCACCGCCTGATCGCCGCCGACCGCCCCATCCACAGCCTGATCACCGGGGATCGCAGCGCCATCGATCGGCGGATCAGGATCATTCGCGCCCCGGAATTCGGGCTGGTGGATCGCCCGGTGACATTGGAATTGAGCGTTGAAGAATACCCCGCCGCCGGCACCGAGCCGGTGGCCCTGACCATTCGGCAATATGGCAAACCCGCGCAAACAAGGATGGTCGAGCCCGGCAAGCCGGTTTCCATCACCCTCATGCCCGAACGGCGGGGCGAGATGCTGGTGGAGGTCGATGCCGCCCCCGCTGCGGGGGAAACGATCCTTGTCAATAATCGCGCGCTCTTTTCCATCAATGCGGTGCGGGATCGCCTGCGGGTGCTGCTGATTTCGGGCGAACCCCATCCCGGGGAACGGGTCTGGCGCGATACCCTCAATTCCGATCCGGCGGTGGATCTCATTCATTTCACCATCCTGCGCTTGCCCTCATCCCAAGATCCCACGCCGGTGAGCCAGCTTTCCTTGATCCCCTTTCCCACCGAACAGCTTTTTGCCGAACAGCTTCATGATTTCGATCTGGTGATTTTTGATCGCTATTCCTTGAGGGGGGTATTGCAGCCCCGCTATTTCACCAATCTGCTGGATTATGTGGAACAGGGCGGTGCCCTTTTCGTGGCCAATGGGCCGGAATATGCCGAAAGCCTGAGCCTTTATAACACCCCGCTGGCCAGTGTTCTGCCCGCCCGCCCCACCGGCCTTGTGAGCGAAAATGGCTATCGCCCCGCGCTCACAAGGATTGGCCGCCGCCATCCGGTCAGCAAAAACCTTGCATCCTTTGAAGCCGGCGCAAGCGTGGCGATTGGGGATGAAGCCCAATGGGGGCGCTGGTTTCGCCTGATCGACAGCAATGTGGATCAGGGACAGGTGCTTTTGGAAGGCCCCAATGCCATGCCTTTGCTGGTTTTAAACCATGCCGGCGAAGGGCGTATCGCTCAATTGATGTCGGATCATATCTGGCTATGGGCGCGGGGGATCGAAGGCGGCGGCCCCTATCAGGAATTATTGCGCCGCTCGGTTCATTGGCTGATGAAAGAACCCGATCTGGAAGAAACCGCCCTTGAAGCCACCGCCGATGGCGATGAGATCAGGATCGAACGCCGCAGCCTGATGCCCGAACAAACCGAGGTGACGGTTGAAGCCCCCGATGGCACGCGCCGCACCGTGACCCTCACCCCTGATGCCGATGGGCTGGCCCGGGCCACCATCAGCGCCCCCGATCCGGGGCTTTATCGGGTGTTTGACACTGAGGACGAAGCGGTGGTGGGCACCGGCCCTGCGGGCGGACATGAATTGTCGCAAATCCTGCCCACCGATCAGATCGTGCGGGATCTGGCGCAGAAAACCGGCGGCGGGGTTTTCTGGCTGGAGGATGGCCTGCCCGATTTCCGCCATCCATCTGAAAAGGCCACCGCTTTTGGCGCGAATTGGATTGGATTGCCCAAGCGCAATGCCAGCCGCACCGATGCGCTCAGCCAAAGGCCGCTTTTGCCGCCCTTAATCTGGGCTTTGCTGCTGGGCGGCCTGCTGGCGATCACATGGTGGCGCGAAAGCCGCTGATCTCCTGAGCCTTATCGCGTCACGGGTTCGAGCGCCAAAGGATCGGGCAGATCATCAAGGCTGCCAAAAGGCCCGCCCGCCGGATGATAAAGCAGGCGGATGGCATCAAACGGCCCGGGCAGATGGCATGTTTTTGGCAGAACCGGGCGAAACCCCACCCGGCCATAATAGCCGGGATCGCCGATCAGAAAAACCGGCCCTAAGCCTTTGGCCGATGCCAGATCAAGGCCATGGCGCATGAGCGCAGTGCCCGCCCCGGTGCCCGCGATGTGCTTTGCCACAGCCAAGGGCCCCAAAAGCAGGCCATCATGGCGAAAATCCGCAGCCCTGATCACCAACGGCCAAAAGCGCACCGAGGCCAGCAGCCGATCCCCTTCACGCATCACAAAGCCCATATCCTGCAAAGGCGGGCAGTGATCGCGAAAGCGATAGGCCGTGCGCCCAAAACGATCAGCCCCGAAAAGATCATCGAGCAAAGCATCAATAGCGGTCGCATCGTCTTCATGTTCCTGATCGAGCTGTCGCATCACCCTTTTGCCATCCCCTTCAAATGCCCCCCAAATAACAGTTTGTGATCGCCTTTTGCGGCATTGTTTGGCATTTCGCAACACTGCGTTTCGTTCACAGCCCATGACAAAAGCCAAGGACGACGCCATCTTGGAACCATGTACCCGATCAGGGATCGATCTCATCAAGGAGAAGCACAATGGGTCTTTTGGTTGACGGACAATGGCAGGATGCCTGGTATGATACCAAATCCAATGGCGGGGCCTTCAAGCGCCCCGATACCCGCTTTCGCAATGGGATCAGCGCGGATGGCAGTGGCGATTTCTCGGCCGAGGCAGGGCGCTATCATCTTTATATCGCCCATGCCTGCCCCTGGGCCAATCGGGCAATGATCCTGCGCCATTTAAAGGGATTGCAGGATATCATCAGCGTTTCCGTGGTGCATTGGCATATGGATGATGAGGGCTGGCGCTTTGATGACAGCACCCCCGGCGCCACCATCGATCATATCCATGGCTTTCAGCGCCTGCATCAGGTTTATACGAAGTCCGATCCCCATTATAGCGGGCGGGTAACTGTGCCGGTTTTGTGGGACAAAAAAACCAGCCGGATCGTCAATAATGAATCGGCGGAAATCACCCGGATTTTGAATAGCGCTTTTGATACAGTACCGGGGATCGGCCATCCCGAGCGCGATTATTATCCCAAAGATCTGCAATTGGAGATCGATGCCATCAATGAACGCATCTATCATGCGATCAATAATGGCGTTTACAAAGCGGGATTTGCCACCACCCAAAGCGCTTATGAAGAGGCCTTTGATGCCTTGTTTGAAACACTGGATGCGATGGATGAGCGGCTGGCCACCCGGCGCTATTTATTGGGCGAAAGATTGACCGAAGCCGATTGGCGGTTTTTTACCACCCTGGTGCGCTTTGATGCGGTTTATGTAGGGCATTTCAAATGCAACAAAAAGCGAATCGCCGATTATCCGCATCTTTCAGGCTATCTGCGCGAGCTGTATCAAATGCCCGGCATTGCCGATACTGTGGTTTTCGATCATATCAAGCTGCATTATTATCAAAGCCATGGCAGCATCAATCCCACCGGCATCGTGCCCAAAGGCCCGGATCTGGATTTAGGGCAGCCCCATAATCGCAATCATCTCAAAGCGGCTTAAAGCTGTTTTGAAGGCGCATTGTTTTCGGGGTGAAAAACCAGCGACAGAGAATTGACGCAATAGCGCAAGCCAGTGGGCGGCGGGCCATCGGGGAACAGATGCCCCAGATGGCTTTCACACTGCCCACAGCGCAATTCTATGCGCACCATGCCATGGCTGGTATCGCGGATTTCCTCGATCTCCGCCCCTTCGATGGCATCGAAAAAGGATGGCCAGCCCGATCCGCTGTCATATTTGCCATCGGATGAGAATAAAACCGCATCGCACCCCGCACAATGAAAGCGACCGGGCCTTTTTTCCCCCAAAAGGGCCCCGCTGAAAGGCGGCTCGGTGCCATGGCGGCGACAAACATAAAAGCGTTCCTCGCCCAATCGCGCCAGCCATTGGGAATCGCTTTCAGGCATAGTCTGGTGATCCCTGCTCATCCGCCACTCACCTCGCAGGCAAAGCACAGGCTATAGGCGCCTTTTGGATCGCGCATCCAGCCAAGGCTTTGCAGATGCCGCAGGATCGATTGTTCAATCCCGGCCACAGCCTGCATCAGCCCGCCCTTGTTGCCGCTGGCCAGCAGAGATCGGGGCAACAAAGCCGCCGCATCGCTTTCCGCCATCAGCTGCATCAAAAAGGCTTCAAAAGGATCGGGCTTTTCCGTGATATGGCGGATTTGATAGGCCCCGTCTTCAAGGCTGGCAAGGCTGGCTGCCGCCTTGATCGCCGCATCGAGCCCACCCAATTCATCCACCAGGCCCAGATCACGGGCGGTGCTGCCCGCCCACACCCGGCCCTGCGCCACTTCATCCACGGCCTCAATGCTCATTCCCCGGCCTTCAGCCACGATGGAGAGAAATTTTTCATAGCCATCTTCGATGGAACCCTGAACCAAAGCCGCCACCGCAGGCGAAAGCGGCCGCGTTATGTCAAAAGCTCCGGCCAATTGCGAAGTGCCCACACCATCGCTATGCACCCCCAGTGACGCCAGCGACTCTTCAAAGGTTGCCACCAGACCGAATATGCCAATGGAACCGGTAATGGTTTCCGGCATCGCCCAGATCTGATCGGCATTGGCGGAAATCCAATAACCGCCCGATGCCGCCACCGAGCCGAAAGACGCCACCACCGGCTTGCCCGCCGCCTTCACTTCGAGCACCGCCTGGCGGATCAATTCCGAGGCAAAAGCGCTGCCGCCGGGGCTATCGACACGCAAGACCAGCGCCTTCACCCGATCATTGGTGCGGGCTTCATGGATCAGCTTCAGGGCGCTTTCCGAGCCGATATCCCCCACCGGCGCCTCGCCCGGGATGATGGTGCCGCGCAAGGTTACCACGGCCAGAAGCGGTCCCTCTTTCTGTTCGGAGGTAGCGGGCTTTGTCTGCTTCAGATAAGCCTTGAGGCCGATATGGCGATAGCCGTCGTCTTTCTTACCGGCCAGATCCTGCAAGGCCGCAAGCGCTGCATGGCGGGTTTTCAAGGCATCCACCCATTTCAGATCCACCGCCATTTGCGCCATATCGCCGCCCGCTGCCGCCTGTGCTTCAACGATATTGGCCAGATGCCCCGACAAAGCCCCATCATCAAGGCCGCGCAGGCGGGTGATATCGGCTTCATAGCTTTGCCACAGGCTATCGAGGAACGCGCGATTGGCCTCTTTGGCTTCATCCGACATCGAATCCCGGATATAGGGCTCCACCGCCGATTTAAAGGTGCCAACACGGAAAACATGCACATTGGCTTTCAGCTTTGAAAGCGCTTCGGCAAAATAGGGCTGGAACGATCCATAGCCCGTGATCGTCATTCCGCCAGCCGGATTGAGCCAGATCTCATCGGCATGGGCCGCCAGATAATATTGGGATTGGGTATAGCTATCGCCATAGGCAATGATTTTTTTGCCGCTGTCCCGGAAGGCATCCAGCGCCTTTCCAAGGCTGTGGAGGGTCGCCGGGCCAGCCCCGTTAAAGCGTTCGAGATCCATGACCATCAAGCCGATTCGATCATCTTTCGCCGCACGATCAAGCCCTGCAAGCACGGTGCGCAAAGCGATTTCTTCGGGCTTTTCACCGCGCAGCACGTCCTCAAAGGAGGGCACAGCCTTTTCTTCAACGATCCGGCCTTCAGGATTGAACAAAAGCGCGCCGCCATTGGCGATTTCGGCTGAGGGCTTATCGCCCATCATCCCGCTCACGGAAATGATCAAGGTCAAAAACAGGATGAAAAAAACCAGCGCCGCCAATGTATTAAACGCGCGAATGGCCGACCAGATGAAACGGAATATGGCTTTCATGAGATGAACATGGTCCCTATTTATGTGCTTGGCTGAGGGATATCTTCAGCCTCGATTGCATCCAGCATGTCTTGTAAGCGGGCAAATTTCAATCGCGGATGATCACCCCTCGCCGCTTCTTTTTCCCGGGCATCGATTTTCAGCCAATCTTCAAAGCTCACCACATGCAGCCCGTGGGCCGCGATATAAGCATCGAGCCCGGCAGGGCCCCAATGTTCGGGCGGATACCCCGAAATCTCATGAGGCGAAACGCTCCGGGGGCTTGTTTCAGCCAGAATGCGGGCGGCGATCTCGGCCCCATCGGGCTTGTTGCTGCCAATGGTGCCTGTGGGGCCGCGCCGGGCCCAGCCCGTGGCATAAAGACCGGGTCGGATAAGGCCCGCATCATTGACGAAACGGCCCGAGCGCGCATCGAAAACCGCGCCCTTGATGGGGCTGCTTTGATAGCCGATACAACTGATCACCAAAGCACAGGGCACCTCGAAAAATCGCCCAGTACCGTGCACGCTGCCCGCCTCGATCCGGGTGCGTTCAAGGCGCAAGGCCCGCACCCGGCCCTGATCATTGCCCAAAATTTCCACCGGGCGGGCATAAAAATGAAAATGCACCCGCACATCCGCCGCCCCTGGCTCGGCTTTACTGGCATCGGCTTCAGCAATTTCGGAAAATTCCCGCAATGTGGCCAGCACCTTGCGCTGGCCCGGCGGCATGGCCTGTTCTTCTGAAAAGGATGGCAGATCGGCGGGATCAACCAAAGGCACAGCATGGCTGAGCGCCCCCATTTCCCGCACTTCCTTGATGGTGAATTTTGCCTGCGCCGGACCACGACGGCCAAAAATATGAATATCATGCATAGGCATGGCAGCCAGAAGGCGCTCGGCATTCGGATCGATATCCGATTGCGCCAGTTCATCCTTTGTTTTGGCAAAAATCCGGGCAATATCAATGGCCACATTGCCATTGCCGATCACCGCCATGGCGGGCGCATCGCCCCCCGCCCGTCTTGAGGCGGCATCACCTAGGGGATCGAGATCGGCATAATCGGGATGCGCATTATACCAGCCGACAATGGCCGCCGAGCCATAAACGCCTTTGAGATTTTCGCCGGGCAGGCCCAAAGGGCGATCCTTTCCCGCCCCGGTGGCCAGAACCACCGCATCATAAAGTGCCAGCAACTGATCGAGGCTGATATCCCGCCCCACACAAAGATGGCCGATGAAGCGCACCCGATCATCTTTGGCCGTTTCATCAAAACGTCCGGTGATCTGCTTGATGGATTGATGATCGGGGGCAACCCCTGCCCGGATCAGGCCATAGGGGGTAGGCAGGCTGTCGATCACATCGATCCTGACCCCCGGGCTTGCGGGATCGGCCCTTTGCGCTTTATCGGTTTGGTCCAATAAGGCCTGGGTGGTATAGAAACCACCCGGCCCCGATCCGATGATGACGATCTGCCGCTCTTTCATCATATCCATCGCCCCAAACCCCTGATCCCTTATCAAACCACAAGAAAGGGGGGTTGGCTATCAATCGATCCCTCAATCGATCACTTCATTTTTTTCCTGACCACGCTTTAGATGAAGCTTTTCGCCATCCGAAAACTGGAAAAAGGCATGCAGAAGCTGAATGCGCGTTTCCCGCTCCAGAAGATCATCGCCCCGGCGGCTGAAAGCGGTGATATTGCCCACATCCTGGCCCTGATCGGCGCCATAATAATCGGGGGTGGCCATACGCCCCGGTTCCCAGATGATCAGCAGATCATCCTGCTCGATCCGCCCGCTTTTGCGCAATAATTCCAGGGGCCATGCTTCTTTCCCCACAATCACCACGCGATCCGTGCTGTTGAGCCCTGCGGCCATGCCGGGCAAGGGCGGCAGATCAACGGTTTGTTTGAGGCTCAAGGGCTGACGGCTATAATCGGAATCGGCAAGAATGAGGGTACCCGGCTGCTTGGCCGCCTGTTTTAAAAAGGATGCAAAGGAAATAAGGCGTGAAGGCACCACATCCAGCGCCCCATCGGCATGGCGACCGGCAAGGCCAAGACCATTGATCTGCTGCCACCATGTGCGGCTCGCTTCATCATAAAGGATGATATTCTGGTCATAAGAGGCCCCGGTCAGCCGCAAATTCGTGGTTTGCTCATCCACGACCCGGTGAAAAACCATCGCCGATGCACAAATCCGGCAATAGGTAACCGCAATCGGCACGCCACCCAATGTATCATTGACGATCCGATGCGCTGCCACGATGCGCATGGGATAGGCCCGCAAAACACCATTGATCTCAACGGCGATGACCGGTTCCAGATTGCCCGTTATGCCATCAATAGCCACCGGGATAAGGGCCGGATCATCATAAGCCGGGGGCGTTTCATCATCGCTCAAAACCCGCAGGGCGGTGCCGTCGATCCCCTCTTTGGCCAGATCGATATCGGGCCATGAAGCCTGGAATGATTGGGACACAAGATTTTGGCTAAAGACCGGCACGGGGTCGAGCACAGCCGCAAGACCGACCAGCAAAACACTGGCAAAAAGCAGGCGGACCTGCCGGGGGGTGATGATCGATCCTGTCATAGCCTTTATCATGTCACATCCTTACCAAGTTTCTGGCTTACCAAGTTTCTAGCTTACTATATATTTCCGGCTGTATGCCCGCGATAGTGGCGTTGGCCAGCCTCTTATGATAGATGATGCCCTTGGTCTTCATAAAAAAGGCCACGCCGGTCACATATCAGCATCAGCATGTAACGATCCCGTCAAAATCCTGTGCTATGAAATGAGCCTCTTCATGCACAGCGTCAAATGCCCCGGAGAAAAAACGCCAGCCCCTTGAACGCCAGCCCCTTGAACGCCAGCCCCTTTAACGCCAGCCCCTTTAACGCCAGCCCCTTGGCGGCTTTTATAAATTTTCTTCTCCCCCGCCCTTGACATCCGGCCCCGGCAGCGTAATTACAGGGCACCCGTTAGCACTCATTGATGGTGAGTGCTAACATGATCCGCGGCATAGGCCGCACGCATATTTTCAAGGGGCATTCCGCACCTTTTAGCCTGTAGGAGGAAACTTCATGGCATTCCGTCCGCTGCATGACCGCGTTTTGGTCCGTCGCGTTGAAAGCGAAGAAAAAACCCGGGGTGGTATCATCATCCCCGATACCGCCAAAGAAAAGCCGCAAGAAGGCGAAATCGTCGCCATTGGCTCTGGCGCCAAAAACGAAAAGGGTGAAATCACCCCGCTCGATGTCAAGGCCGGTGATCGCGTTCTGTTTGGCAAATGGTCCGGGACCGAAGTCAAGGTTGACGGGGAAGACCTGTTGATCATGAAAGAATCAGACATTCTGGGGATCATTGGCTGAACGCCATCCCCCATTGTGCCGAGATCGCTTTCGATAATTTAATTTCATGTCGTATCAAGGAGTCAGTTCATGGCTGCTAAAGAAATCAAATACCACGCCGATGCCCGCGCCCGCATTCTTCGCGGTGTGGATGCTCTGGCCAATGCCGTTAAAGTCACCCTTGGCCCCAAAGGCCGTAATGTCGTCATCGAAAAATCCTTTGGTGCGCCGCGCATTACCAAGGATGGGGTGACCGTTGCCAAGGAAATCGAACTGAAAGACAAGTTCGAGAATATGGGCGCCCAGATGGTGAAAGAAGTCGCCTCGCGCACCAATGATATGGCAGGCGATGGCACCACCACGGCCACCGTGCTCACCCAATCGATCGTTCAGGAAGGCGCGAAAGCCGTTGCCGCCGGGATGAACCCGATGGATCTGAAGCGCGGGATCGAACTGGCCGTGGCCACCGCCGTTGCCGACATCAAATCCCGCTCGAAGGATATTTCTTCCTCCAGCGAAATCGAGCAGGTTGGCACCATTTCCGCCAATGGCGAAGCCGAGATCGGCCGCATGATCTCGGAAGCCATGGATAAAGTGGGCAAGGAAGGCGTCATCACCGTTGAAGAAGCCAAAGGCCTTGAAAGCGAGCTTGATGTCGTTGAAGGCATGCAGTTTGATCGCGGGTATCTCTCACCTTATTTCATCACCAATTCCGAAAAGATGGTGACCGAGCTTGAGAATCCCTATATTCTGCTGTTTGAAAAGAAGCTGTCCAATCTGCAGGCGATGCTCCCCATTCTGGAAGCCGTTGTGCAATCCAGCCGTCCTTTGCTGATCATCGCTGAAGATGTTGAAGGCGAAGCTTTGGCAACGCTGGTGGTGAATAAGCTGCGCGGTGGCCTGAAGGTTGCGGCAGTGAAAGCCCCCGGATTTGGCGATCGCAGGAAAGCCATGCTCGAAGATATCGCCATCCTGTCCAAGGGCCAGGTGGTTTCCGAAGATCTGGGCATCAAGCTTGAAAATGTCACCCTCGACATGCTGGGCACCGCCAAGAAAGTGACCATCACCAAAGACGATACCACCATCGTGGGTGGCGCCGGTGATAGCGACGACATCAAAGCGCGTTGCGAACAGATCCGCGCACAGGTGGAAAACACCAATTCCGATTATGACAAGGAAAAGCTGCAGGAACGTCTTGCCAAGCTTTCCGGCGGTGTGGCCGTGATCAAGGTTGGCGGTGTCACCGAATCGGAAGTGAAAGAACGCAAGGATCGCGTTGATGATGCGCTTCATGCCACCCGCGCCGCGGTGGAAGAAGGCATTGTTGCCGGTGGCGGCACGGCTCTGCTTTATGCCACCCGCGTTCTGATCGATCTCAAAGGCCAGAATGACGATGAAACCAAAGGTATCGCCATCGTTCGCCGGGCCCTTGAAGCCCCGGTTCGCCAGATCGCCAGCAATGCCGGTTTTGATGGCGCGGTGATTGCCGGCAAGCTTTTAGAGCAGGATGATCCTTCATTCGGCTTTGATGCCCAGAAGGAAGAATACTGCAATCTGGTGGAACGCGGCATCATCGACCCCACCAAGGTCGTGCGCCACGCCCTGCAGGATGCGGCCTCCATCGCCGGTCTGTTGATCACCACCGAAGCGCTGATCGCCGATGCGCCGGAAGAGAAAGACTCCGGTCATTCCCACGGCGGCGGCATGCCCGATATGGGCGGCATGGGTGGTATGGGCGGCATGGGCTTTTAAGCCCCGCCCTCACCGATCCTTTCAGGGGATCGCTGCAAACCGACAAGACCCCGCGGAGCCATCGTGCTCCGCGGTTTTTTTATGCGCCCCGCTTTCAGTGCCGAATGATCGCAGGAGCGGCATGGACAAATGCCACGCGCCTCCCCATAATCCCCCTTCTTTTGATTGATCGGGGATCTAGGCCATGCGTCCTGTATTCATTCTCATCGCGTTCATAGTGTTTCTGCTCGGTTCCTGCACATCCGAAGGCAAGGATCACCATCATGAACAGGCTAATGGCCTGCTGATCCTTGAAGGCGGCGAGACTGTTGCACAAACCATGGATCGGCTCGAACAGGCGGCCACGGCTCGGGGCTTCAAAGTTTTTGCCCGGATCGATCATCAGGCGGGTGCCGAAAGCATCGATCAGGCGCTGCGCCCCACGCAATTGCTGATTTTTGGCAATCCCGCCGGTGGCACACCCCTGATGCAGGCGGCCCAAAGCTTTGGCATCGATCTGCCGCTCAAGGCTTTGGTTTATGAGGATGAAACCGGCGCGATCAAAATCGCCTTCAATGATCCCCGCTTCCTTGCCCAACGCCATGGGCTGCCGAACCCCGAAAGGATGATCCAGAAAATGACCGGACTACTAGAGGCGCTGGCCCAAGCCGCACAATAGGGCGGGCCCAAACCTGCCGATCCCAAGAGACCTGCCGATTCCCGCAAATTCAGCTTCAGAATCAGCTTTCAGGCAAATTCCAAAATCACCTGATCCACCGCGAGGCTATCGCCCTTTTCGGCGTGGATTTTTTCGATCACGCCATCACGCTCGGCGCGCAGGATATTTTCCATTTTCATGGCTTCCACCACGGCCAGCGCCTGACCGGCCCGCACTTCTTCGCCAACCACAACATTCAAAGCAACCATCAGCCCCGGCATCGGGCACAAGAGCAGCTTTGAGGTATCGGCGATGTCCTTCACGGGCATATGCCCCATCAGATCATCAATCACCGGCGGCACCACCATCACAGTCTGGCGCACCCCGGCTGTAGACAAGCCATAGCCCAGCTTCAGGCGATCAACCTCCAGGGTGATCGCGCGCCCATCAAGCATGCCCGCAAAAACCGGCGCGCCGGGGGTCCAATCGCTTTCAAGGCTGTGATCATTGCCATTAAGGGTGATCCGCGCCCCTTCTGTGGTGGGGGTGATTTTAGCGGTGGCCTTCGCATCATCCAGCCGGATGATCCAATCCACCGCATCCATCATCGGCACACTGGCAATCCGCCCCGAAATGCGGCCATCGCGGGCGGTGCTGAGCGCATGCATATAGGCAGCAACGGCCATCATGGTGGTTTTGATGGCATCGGTCATGATCCCGCCTTTGAAGCCATCGGGATATTCTTCGGCGATAAAATTGGTGGTCAATCGCCCTTCGCGAAACCGGGGATGCGCCATCATCGCCGCCAGAAACGGTACATTATGGGCAATGCCGCGAATATAAAAGCGATCCAGCGCCCCCTGCATTTCAATGATGGCGGCATCGCGTGTTTCCCCCCATGTCGCGAGCTTGGCGATCATCGGATCGTAAAACATCGAGATTTCGGCCCCTTCAAAAACGCCGGTATCATTGCGCACCCGATCGCTTTCATGGGGCGGGCGATAGCGTTTGAGCCGACCGATCGAGGGCAGAAAACCGCGATAGGGATCTTCGGCATAGATCCGGCATTCCATCGCCCAGCCATCAAGGCGCACATCATCCTGAGCAAAGCCCAAAGGCTTTCCGGCGGCAATCTCGATCATCTGTTCCACAAGATCGAGGCCGGTGATCATTTCGCTCACCGGATGTTCCACCTGCAAGCGGGTATTCATTTCAAGAAAATAGAAATTGCGGTCTTTGTCGACGATGAATTCAACCGTGCCCGCCGATTGATAATCCACCGCCCGAGCCAGCGCCACGGCCTGCGCCCCCATGGCTTTGCGGGTGTCTTCATCCAGAAAAGGCGAAGGCGCTTCTTCGATCACCTTTTGATGGCGGCGCTGAATGGAACATTCCCGCTCCCACAGATACACCAGATTGCCATGGCTATCGCCCAGCACCTGAATTTCGATATGGCGCGGCTCGACGATATATTTCTCGATGAAGACCCGATCATCGGAAAAGCTCGATTTTGCCTCCGAGCGGGCCGAAACATAGCCTTCCCGACATTCCGCATCATCCCAGGCAATGCGCATCCCCTTGCCCCCACCCCCGGCCGAGGCCTTGATCATCACGGGATAGCCAATGTCGGCGGCGATTTTTGCGGCTTCATCGGCATCGGCAATCTCGCCGATATGGCCGGGCACCGTGGAAACCCCGGCAGCCTTTGCCAGGCGCTTTGATTCGATCTTGTCGCCCATGGCCGCAATAGCATGGGGGCGCGGGCCGATGAACACCAATCCGGCAGCCTCCACGGCTTCGACAAAAGCCTTGTTTTCCGACAGAAACCCAAAGCCGGGATGAATCGCTTCCGCCCCATGATCAAGGGCAGCCTTGATCAGCACATCCCCCAAAAGATAGCTTTGCGCTGCCGGCGCCGGGCCGATGAACACATGCTCGTCTGCCATCTCCACATGCAGGGCATCGCGATCCGCCTCGGAATAAACGGCAATCGTGGTGATCCCCATCTTGCGGGCTGTCTTGATGATTCGGCAGGCGATTTCGCCACGATTGGCAATGAGGATCTTTTTGAACATGATGCGGTCTTTCCCAGGATCGGTCTTGTTTTCTCGTCCCTTGCTAGCTTGATCTGAACCGTCAGGCAATGCTATCCGGCCCTTACTTATGCTTATTGGCAGCGTTGATCATAAAAGACCGCCGGGATAAACAAGATCAACCTTGATTTTCATGCAAAGCGCTCTTATTGTCCGCGCCTTATCGGCATATGGGTTGCTGCCTTGGCAGAAATCCTTTCACCGAACTTCCATGGAATTTGGCTCGCGCCGACAGACGGTGCGGCATCGAGCAAGCGAGGACGAGATGGCTGTACCTAAAAGAAAAGTGTCCCCCATGCGCCGCGGTAACCGTCGGTCACATGATAAACTGGAACCTGTGAACTATCAGGAAGATCCGCACACCGGCGAATATGTGCTGCGCCATCATGTGGATCTGAAAACCGGCATGTATCGCGGCCGTCAGGTGATCACCCCTAAAGGTCAATAAGGGGTCAATATCCCCTGAGGGGCCTGAGTGGATTCAGTCTCTAGAGGGGCTTTGTGCCTCTTCATAGATGGCCAACCCTATAAAAAGCCGACCCCAATCAAAAGCCGACCCCAATCAAAAGCCGACCAGAGAGTGTCTCCGGTCGGCTTTTTCTGTTCTATGCCTGATGGGGGGATTTATGCCTGATGAGGCTTATTCCGCTGCCTGGCTTTTGGGTTCAGTCCATTCCAAAGGCTTGAACTGATCATCGAGCTTGGGCTCCATCATGTGATTCGCGTAATTCGACAGGGTTTTTACGCCCACGCCCAATACCACTTCCAGAATATTCTGGTGATTATAGCCAGCATCAAGGAAGGCCTTCACATCCGCATCATCGGCATAGCCGCGCTTTTCAACCACGGCATCGGTAAAGCGGCGCAGGGCTTCGAGCTTTTCATCCGGCAGCGTTTTATCGCCGCGCAGGGCGCTCAGCACATCCTCATCGATTTTTGCCATTTTGGCAGCGCCGGAATGGGCGGCCATGCAATAATCACAGCCATTGCGGCGGCTAGCCGTGAGCAGAACCACCTGGCGTTCCACCGGTGTAAAGCTGGTTTTATCAAAAATCCCGGCCAAAGTGGCATAGCCTTCCAAAGCCGCAGGCGCATTCGCCAAACCCCCCAGAATATTGGGTAGGAAGCCATATTTTTCTTTGGCTTTTTCAAGAATCGGGCGCGATCCTTCCGGGGCACTTGCAGCATCATGGAATTTGAAGTCGGACATCTCATCCTCCTGTTTGGGAAAGCTTAGACGATAAAGCCTGAGGCGATCATAAAGGCGCCAGAACCGGCGTCATGCTACAATCTGGTGTTTATGGCGGTGATAACCACCCCCTCACAAAAATGTGTGGCCCAAAAAGCGCGAAATCCACGCTTTCGCTTTACCGATCCTATGATATGTCAATTTCATGACACATCAGATAGTGCAAAGCATGGAAGGCTGGAAGCTGGAAGACGGCACACCCGTGACCGCCGATGATCTGGCCCGCGAAATCACCCTTGTGCCCCGCACGCGCTTTTGGCGGCTGAGCCATATCGCTTTATTGTGGCCCCGGCACAGCGATCCTGATTCGACGGCACAGGCTGGCGGATTTGCCGATGGCTATGCGCTGGAGCTGACCCCGGCCCCCGATGGCGTGATCTGGCTTTTACAGCCGGTGAATGGCGATCCCCTTGATCGCCAAACCGGTTTTGCACCCAATGGGCGGGCCGCCGTGATGGCGGCCTTTGATAAGATGTCACAAGATTATGCGCAAAAACAGGCCCGCGCCCTCATCAGCCCCTGAAGAACTTAGCGGATAGACTTAGCGATAATCGACCTTTTCGATCTCGAAATATTTCTCGCCCGATGGCGTGGTCACTTCAACCTCATCGCCCACAGAGCGACCGATCAAAGCCCGCCCAATCGGCGAGCTATAGGAAATCCGACCCTGTTTCACATCCGCTTCTTCCACCCCCACAATCTGATAAATCGTTGATTTATCATCCTCATCGAGCAAGGTGATGGTGGCACCAAACATGACCTTATCGCCCTTCAAGGTCGTGGGATCGATCACTTCAGCGCGGCTGAGCTGATCTTCAAGCTCCATCACCCGGGCTTCGATCAGGCCCTGTTTTTCCTTGGCGGCATGATATTCGGCATTTTCCGACAGATCACCATGGGCGCGCGCTTCTTCGATCGCACGCACCACAGCGGGCCTATCCACCGATTTCAAACGGTGAAGCTCCGTCCTGAGGCTTTCAAAACCAGAAACCAGCATCGGGATTTTTTCGGTCATCTCTCGTGCTCTTATTGTTGCAATGATGGAAATCAAAAGCCGGGCGCATCAAAAGCAGATCATCCTGCCCTTATGCGACCGGCAAAGCTGTGGGTCTTCGCCTGAAACGATCCTTCAAGTCAACCCGTATTGTCAGAGTATGATTGTAAGGGCGCGACTTCAAGCATTCCTCGCTGGCTGGCATATAAAGCCATCACCGCAGCCCGCGCCCCGGCCAATGTGGTGTAATAGGGTGTTCCCATGGTCAGCGCACTGCGCCGGATTTCAAAGCTATCCGACAGGGACTGACTGCCCGATGTGGTGTTGAACATCAAATCGATTTCGCCATCCTTTAAAAGATCAACAATATGGGGCCGCCCTTCCGCCACCTTGTTTACCAACCGCACCTTCATGCCATGTTCGGCCAGAAATCCGGCCGTGCCGCGGGTGGCGATGATCTCGAACCCCAAAGCCACCAGATCGCGCACCACCGGCATGATTGCGGCTTTATCGGAATCGCGCACGGAAACGAAGACCAGCCCGCTTTCGGGCAGAATAGTGCCCGCGGCGATCTGGCTTTTCAAAAAGGCCCGGGCAAAATCCTTGTCGATTCCCATCACTTCGCCGGTGGAGCGCATTTCCGGGCCCAAAATCACATCCACACCGGGGAAACGGGCAAAGGGGAAAACCGCTTCCTTCACCGCCACATGGCGGCGGGGAAAGGGGCTGAGATCGAAATCGGCGAGCCGCGCCCCTGCCATCAGCCGGGCGGCGATCTTGGCAATGGGTACCCCTGTGGCCTTGGCCACGAAAGGCACCGTGCGGCTGGCCCGGGGATTCACCTCAATCAGATAAATCTCCTCGCCCACCACGGCAAATTGCACATTCATCAGCCCACGCACGCCCAATTCCAAGGCCAGCGCTTTTGTCTGGTCTCCGATGGCGGCAACAATGGCATCGGAGAGGCTATAGGGGGGCAGGGAACAGGCGCTATCGCCGGAATGAATTCCCGCTTCCTCGATATGTTCCATGATGCCGGCCACATGCACATCTTCCCCATCGCATAAGGCATCCACATCCACCTCGATGGCATCGCGCAAATAGCCATCCACCAGCACCGGGCTATCCCCCGATACCTTCACCGCTTCCCGGATATAACGTTCGAGCTGGGCATGATCATTGACGATTTCCATCGCCCGCCCGCCCAAAACATAAGAGGGCCGCAATAAAACCGGAAAGCCGATGCGTTCGGCAATGGTGATCGCTTCGGCAGCGGACCGCGCCATGCCATTGGGCGGCTGTTTCAGGCCCAGCGTTTTCAGCATGGTGGCAAAGCGATCCCGATCTTCGGCGCGATCAATGGCATCGGTGCTGGTGCCCAGAATGGGGACGCCCGCCTGCTCCAGCCCCTTGGCGAGCTTCAGGGGCGTTTGCCCGCCAAATTGCACCACAACCCCGGCCAGCGTGCCCCGGCGCTGTTCGGCGCGGACGATATCAAGCACGGTTTCATGGGTCAGCGGCTCGAAATACAGGCGATCCGATGTATCATAATCGGTGGAGACGGTTTCCGGGTTGCAATTCACCATGATGGTTTCATAGCCAGCCTCAGACAAAGAAAAACAGGCATGGCAGCAGCAATAATCGAATTCGATGCCCTGCCCGATCCGATTGGGCCCACCGCCCAGAATCATCACCTTGCTGCGATCGCTGATTTCGGCCTCGTCTTCGGGGGGCATCATCTTGCCGGTCAGGGCATTCAGGATACCGGTTTCATAGGTGGAATAAAGATAAGGGGTTTGGGCATCGAATTCCGCCGCACAGCTATCGATGCGCTTATAAACCGGGGTCACCCCAAGACGATGGCGCAGGCTGCGCACATCGGCTTCCATCAGGCTGCCCAGATGCGCCAAACGCTCATCGGAAAAGCCGAGCATCTTCAGTTCCAAAAGGCCCTGGGCATCCTGAGGCAGGCCATGGCGGCGCACATTGTCCTCGGCATCGGTGATGCGCTTGATCTGGCCCAGAACCCAGGGATCATAATGGGTGATGGCGGCCACATCGGCCACATCCATCCCCAAACGAAAGGCCTGAGCAATCCGCAACAGGCGTTCAGCCACCGGCTGCACCAAAGCCGCCCGAATGGTATCCAGATCGGGGGCTTCGGGATCATAGCCTTCGATCTCCACATCATCGAGCCCGGTAAGTCCGATTTCCATCGAACGCAGGGCTTTTTGCAGGCTTTCAGGAAAAGAGCGGCCAATCGCCATCGATTCGCCCACCGATTTCATCGAAGTGGTAAGGGTCTTGTTGGTATGGGGGAATTTTTCAAAGGTAAAGCGCGGGATTTTGGTCACCACATAATCGATGGTCGGCTCAAAAGATGCCGGGGTCACGCCGGTGATGTCATTATCCAATTCATCAAGGGTATAGCCCACCGCCAGCTTGGCGGCGATTTTCGCAATGGGAAAGCCGGTGGCTTTGGAGGCGAGCGCCGAAGATCGCGATACCCGTGGATTCATTTCAATGACCACCAGCCGCCCATCTTTGGGATTGACCGCAAATTGCACATTCGATCCGCCGGTTTCCACGCCGATTTCGCGCAGCACCGCAATCGATGCATTGCGCATCACCTGATATTCCTTGTCGGTCAGGGTCAGCGCCGGGGCCACGGTGATCGAATCGCCGGTATGAACCCCCATGGGATCGAGATTTTCAATGGCACAGATGATGATGCAATTATCGGCGCGATCCCGCACCACTTCCATCTCATATTCTTTCCAGCCCAGAACCGATTCTTCGACCAGAATTTCCTTCACCGGCGAGGCATCGAGCCCAGATTTCACGATCGCCTCGAATTCCTGCCTGTTATAGGCAATGCCGCCACCCGTGCCGCCCATGGTGAACGAAGGCCGGATGATCGCTGGCAGGCCGGTTTCAAGCAGGATGTCCTGCGCTTCGGCCAGGCTGTGGGCCACGGCCGATTTTGGGCTTTCAAGGCCGATTTTATCCATGGCCTGCCGAAACAAAAGGCGATCTTCCGCCTTGTTGATCGCCTCTTCATTGGCGCCGATCATGGTCACGCCATAGCGTTTGAGCACCCCGCTTTTCGACAGCGCCAGCGCCGTATTGAGCGCGGTTTGCCCGCCCATTGTGGGCAATAAAGCATCGGGGCGTTCCTTGGCGATGATCTTTTCAACGATTTCAGGCGTGATCGGCTCCACATAGGTGGCATCGGCCAATTCAGGATCGGTCATGATCGTGGCGGGATTGGAATTCACCAGAATGATGCGATAGCCTTCCGCACGCAAAGCCTTCACCGCCTGCGTGCCGGAATAATCGAATTCACAGGCCTGCCCGATGATGATCGGCCCGGCCCCTATGATCAGGATCGAGGATATATCAGTGCGCTTGGGCATTTCTTTTCCTTGAGCGAATAACGCAAAGGCTATGTTTGGGAGGCCGAGGCGGCCTGATCCACAAACCGACTGAACAGATCGAAATTATCCTGCGGCCCGGGCGAAGCTTCGGGATGCTGCTGCACCGAAAAGATGCGGCCATCCTTGGCTTTCAGGGCGCAGATCGTACCATCGAACAGGGAAAGCTGGGTGATCGCCACACCCTGTTCGGCCAGATTGTCTTTGGCCACCGCAAAGCCGTGGTTCATCGCGGTGATCGAAACCCGCCCGCTTTCAATATCCTTCACCGGATGATTCGCTCCGCGATGCCCCTGCTGCATCTTCACCGTGCGTCCACCCAGCGCCAATCCCAATATCTGATGGCCAAGGCAGATGCCAAAAACCGGCAGGCCGGATGCGATCAGATCCTTGATCATCGGCAGGGCATAGCCCGCCGTTGCCGCCGGGTCTCCCGGTCCATTCGATAAAAATACCGCATCGGGCGCCAGCGCCATGATCTCGGTGAATGAGGTCTCGGCAGGCACCACCGTCACCCGCGCCCCTGCCGAGGCCAGATTGCGCAGAATATTGCGCTTGATCCCGAAATCCACCGCCACGATATGGGCCCGCGCCTGATCAAGCCGGCCATAGCCGCCTTCGCGTTGCCACAGGGTTTCCTGCCAGGGATAAGGGGTGGATGTGCTGACATCCCGCGCCAGTTCCATCCCATGCAAACCGGGCCATGTCCGGGCCTTTTCCACAAGCGCCGGCAGATCAAACTGGCCTGCCCGATCATGGGCGATCACCCCATTGGGGGCCCCATGGGCGCGGATATGACGGGTCAGCCGCCTTGTATCCACACCGCTAATGCCGATCAGGCCCTGATCTTTGGCCCAATCTTCAAGGCTGTGTTCGGATCGCCAGTTCGATGGCGCGGGCACGGGCTCGCGCACCACGAAACCACGGGCGGCGGGTGTGGCGCTTTCCATATCTTCGCGATTGGTGCCCACATTGCCGATATGGGGAAAGGTAAAGGTGATGATCTGCCCGGCATAAGATGGATCGGTGAGAATTTCCTGATAGCCTGTCATCGCCGTATTGAAGCAGATTTCCCCAACCGCCTCGCCGGTGGCCCCTATGCCTTCGCCATGATAAACACTGCCATCCGCTAAAACCAGAACGGCTGTTTTTAGCCGGTTGGAGAGGTCTTCCGTCGGGAGATCATCCATATCAGAACTTCCGGTCTTTGGGTTTGGTACCGCTCTGGGGGATTTGGTACCGCACTGGAATGTTGCAGCCTCGGGCAGATAGGTTTAGGGAGTCCCATCCTGATGGCGCGAGAAGGAGGGGTTAAACCGCCGCGGACATTAGTGAATGCGACGGCCAAGGTCAAGACGGCGTGGGCCCCCTCAAAGATCCACCCCCATAACCACCAAAGCGCCTGACCAGAACCAGAGACCAACTGGACGATAAGCGCCAAAAAAGACCAACAGGGACAGGAATAAAGCCATGACTTTACGTGAAAAATTGAATGCCGCCGTGAAGGATGCCATGCGCGCCAAAGAGCAGCGCAAGCTTTCCACCCTGCGGCTGATTCTGGCCGCCGTGAAGGATCGGGATATCGTGCGCCGCACGGAATCGGATGAGCGCGATGATGATCTGATCATCAGCGAAATCATGGCCCGCATGATCAAACAACGGCATGACAGCATCAAAGCCTATGAAGAAGGCGGTCGCCTTGAACTGGCGGAAAAGGAACGCGAGGAAATCGACATCATCTCGGCCTTTCTCCCCCGCCAATTAGGGGACGAGGAAATCGAGACCGCCTGCCAAGCGGTGGTCGATGAGCTGGAGGCCACAGCCCTCAAGGATATCGGCCGCTGTATGGCCGTGCTGAAAGAACGCCATGTCGGGCAAATGGATTTCGCCAAAGCCAGCCAGAAGGTAAAAGCGATCCTGTCGACCTGAAGAACGGGCGTGATGATCTTGTCTCCCCGATGCCGGGTCGCTTAGTCTTTGGCCTCGGCTTTGGGCCTGTTTTGGCTCCCCATCGCGATGGATGAACTCAAAGATGCGTTTTCCACCCCGTTTCATGGATGAATTGCGCGATCGGGTGCCCCTTGGCGATCTGGTCAATCGCAAGGTCAAGCTCAACCGGGCGGGGCGCGATCTGAAGGGCCTGTGCCCTTTTCATAGCGAGAAAACGCCGTCTTTTCATGTGGTGGAAGACAAGAATTTCTATCATTGCTTTGGCTGTGGGGCCCATGGCGATGCCATAAGCTGGCTGATGGAAAGCGAAGGGCTGAGCTTTCCCGAAGCGGTGGAGCAACTGGCACAGATTGCGGGCATGGCCCTGCCCAAGCCCGATCCCCAAGCCCGCCAGAAGGCAGAAAAATCGGCCAGCCTTTTTGAAGTTTTAGAGGCGGCGACCCATTGGTTTCAGCAGGAATTGGGCGGCGCATCGGGGCGGGCGGCCCGGCGCTATCTGCTGGATCGCGGCCTTGATACCGAAATCATGCGCCGCTTTCGGCTGGGCTTTGCCCCCGATTCCTATGAAGCCCTGAAAGATGCCCTGGTGGCACAGGGGCTGCACGTGCCCCAGCTTATCGACGCGGGCCTTTTGAAACCATCGGAGAAGGGCGGCGCGCCCTATTCATGGTTCAGAAACCGGATCATCTTTCCCATCAGCGATCGTCAGGGCCGGGTGATCGCCTTTGGCGGGCGATCGATGGAACCTGATAATCCGGCCAAATATCTCAATAGCCCTGAAACCGAGCTGTTTCACAAGGGCCACAGCCTTTATAATCTAGCCAATGCCCGCAAACCCGCGCATCAGGCGGGCAGCGTAGTGGCGGTGGAAGGCTATATGGATGTGATCGCACTGGCGCAGGCGGGGATCGATCATGCCGTCGCCCCTTTGGGCACCGCCCTCACCCCTGAGCAGATCGCCCTTTTGTGGACGATGAGCGCCGAACCGATCCTGTGCTTTGATGGCGATCAGGCTGGCCAGCGGGCCGCCCTGCGTGCCGCCGAACGCTGCCTGCCCCTGCTCAAACCGGGGAAATCCCTGCGCTTTGCGATCCTGCCCGAAGGGCTTGATCCCGATGATCTGCTGCGCCGGGATGGCCCCAAGGCCCTTCAGGCCGTTCTGGATGCCGCCGAACCCTTGTCCGAACTGCTCTGGCGCAGCCTGATCACCGGTAAGGATATTGGGACGCCCGAACGCCGCGCCGGTTTGGAGCAAACGGTCTTCAACATGCTTACAAATATTACGGATGAGAAAATCCGAGGCTTTTATATCCGCGATTTTCGGGATCGTTTCTATCGCCTTGGCCGCCCCGCTGCATCGGGCCGGGCAGCGGGCCGGGCCGCGGGCAAGGGCAGTTTCCAAAACCGTTTTCAAAGTGGGTCTTTGGCCAGATCATTGGGCAGTTCTGTGAGCCGTTTTCACCATCCGGGCATGGCCCCCGGCCCCGCATCGCCGCAGTTGAAAGCGAGTCGTCTGGGTCGCAATACCCCCGGGCCGGACCGCATTCTTTTTGAACAATTGCTCTGTCTTTATGCCATTAACCATCCATTGCTGGCGGAAAGCCATGCCGAGGCTTTGGCCCTGGTCGATTTCACCGACAGCGCGCTTGACAAATTGCGTCAGGAAATCCTAGTCACCCTCAGTTCAGGGAAAGGTCTTGATCAAGGCGCACTGAAGGACCATTTGGCAAAGAACGGTTTCAAGGGGATTGTTGCGCAGCTTATGAGTTCGCCACTGCTGAGACCGGCATGGTCGGCCTGGCCCGAAGCCACCGCACAGGAAGCCGCCATTGGCTGGCATCATGTGATGGCGCGTTTGCGGCGGCTGGCTTTGAGCGATGAGATTGCTGCCGCAGAAGCAGCCTATAGGGATCATGGAAGCGATGAAACGCTGCGACAGCTTGTTCATTTGAAGCAGGAATATGACCTGACCGAAGGCACCGAGGCCGAATTGGAAGGCTATGTCTTTCGGCAATGATGTGGCAAATGAGGGGGTGGGACTCATGGCGCATCGAGGATGAAAGATGGACGTGACGACTTTTGACGTTTTTGAAAACAAGAGACACAAATAATGGCATCCAGCCCCGACGCACATGACGCCATCGACGCCCGCGAAGACGGTGATAGCCCGATCCTTGATATGAGCGAGGCCTCTGTCAAAAAGATGATCAGCCGTGCCCGCGAGCGCGGCTATATCTCTTATGACGAGATCAATAAAGCCCTGCCCAGCGATGAGATTTCATCTGAAAAGATCGAAGACATCATGAGCCTTCTTTCTGAGATGGGGATCAATGTGATCGAGGGCGACGAGCCCGAAGAAGACGGCGACAGCGATCAGGAACCCATCCTCACCACCAAAAAGAAAACCCCCGACAGCCGTGCCCCCGCTGCCGAGGACGATGACGACGAAGACGATGATGACGGCGATGAGGAAGAAGCCTTCAAGGTTTCGACAGTGAAATCCGAAAGCGATCGCACAGATGATCCCGTGCGCATGTATCTGCGCGAAATGGGATCGGTGGAATTGCTGTCGCGCGAAGGCGAAATTGCCATCGCCAAGCGGATCGAAGCCGGCCGCGAAACGATGATCCAGGGCCTGTGCGAAAGTCCCCTCACCTTTCAGGCTTTGGTGTCCTGGTCGCAGGCCTTGAATGAAGGCCGGATGCTTTTGCGCGATATCATCGATCTTGATGCAACCATGGGCGGTGGCCCGGAAGCCGCGGTGGCAGCCGCCAGCGCGAGCAATGACCCGCAAAGCGCCGATAGCGATGCTTTAAGCGACCCGACAACCGAGCCAAAGGCCGCTGATGATGAGGGGGCGAGCGCCGCCACGGCCAAAAATGCACCCGCATCGGCTGACGACGAGGGCGGCCCTGAGGACGAGCAGCCCGCAGCCCGCATCGGCGATACCGATGATGATGATGATGACGACGAATCGAATATGTCGCTGGCTGCCATGGAAGAGCATTTAAAGCCGGAAACCCTCGATAAATTCGAGGCCATCACCACCACTTATAAAAAGCTTTATCGCCTGCAGGATGCCCGGCTTGAAGCCGCCGCCGCAGGCGAGGAACTGACCACCGCCAGTGAACGCAAATATACCAAATTGCACGCCGAACTGGTGGCGCTGCTGCGATCCGTGCGGTTCAATAATCTGCGCATCGAAGAATTGGTGGATCAGTTATATTCCTTGAACAAGCGGCTTTTGGCTTTGGGGGGCCGGGTTTTGCGCATGGCGGAAACCTATAAAATCCCGCGTTCCGATTTTCTCAATGAATATATGGGCCAGGAACTCGAAGAAAACTGGCTCGACCGGGTCTCCACCAAAGACAAGAAATGGGCCAAATTCGCCGCTGCCGAAGCCACGGCCGTTGCCAATATCCGCGATCAGGTGGCGGAAATTTCCAATGAAACCGGTTTGCAGGTTGCGGAATTCCGACGCATCGTGCACACCGTGCAAAAAGGCGAAAAAGAAGCCCGGATCGCCAAAAAGGAAATGGTTGAAGCCAATCTGCGGCTGGTCATCTCTATCGCCAAGAAATACACCAATCGCGGCCTGCAATTCCTCGATCTCATTCAGGAAGGCAATATCGGGCTGATGAAGGCGGTGGATAAATTTGAATATCGCCGGGGCTATAAATTTTCGACCTATGCCACATGGTGGATCCGGCAGGCGATCACCCGCTCCATTGCCGATCAGGCGCGCACCATCCGCATTCCCGTGCATATGATTGAAACCATCAATAAGCTGGTCCGCACGGGCCGCCAGATGCTTCATGAAATCGGCCGGGAAGCCACCCCCGAAGAACTGGCCGAACGCCTGTCGATGCCGCTGGATAAGGTCCGCAAGGTGATGAAAATCGCCAAGGAACCGATTAGCCTTGAAACCCCCATCGGCGATGAAGAAGATAGCCATCTGGGCGATTTCATCGAAGACAAAAACGCCATTCTGCCCGTGGATGCGGCGATCCAATCGAACTTACGCGAAACCACGACCCGGGTGCTGGCCTCCCTCACCCCACGTGAAGAGCGGGTTTTGCGGATGCGCTTTGGGATCGGCATGAACACCGATCACACTCTGGAAGAAGTGGGCCAGCAATTTTCGGTGACCCGCGAACGCATCCGCCAGATCGAAGCCAAGGCCCTGCGCAAGCTGAAACATCCCAGCCGATCCAGAAAGCTCAGAAGCTTCCTTGATACCTGATCCGCTGCTCAATCCTGCGGCTGTTCGGCTTTTTCATAAGCTTGAAACAGGCCAAGGCCGCAGGTCGTGCCCGCAACCGGGCTGTGATTGATCACCGTGATCAGATCGGTATTGCAAAGCCGCCCGGTGCTGGTGGAATAGGAAAAGCTTTCATAAAAACCCAATTGCGAGCAGCGATGGGGGAGCGTGCTGAGATAGCCGCCCCCACCCAGCATTTCAAAAAAAATCTCACGATCCGACAAAACATGGCTTTGCCTGATCTGGCTGAGCCGGATGCAATTCTCGCTCTCACCGCTCGAGGCATAGCCTTTCATTACCGCATAGCGATCCTGCGGGGGCTGTTCGCTTCCATTCTTGTCACTTTGTTCTCCGGCAGCGCTTGCCGGTTCTTTCGCCGTCTCTTGCGCCCAGCCATGAGCGCCTGAAACCAAAAGACCGAAGGACAAAGCCGCGCCATAAAAAACAGCGCGACCCATTAGGCGCCCGGATAGGCCACATTGCCTGATCATCATAGCTCTCCCTGTTCGCCGTCACATCATAAAGCTATGATGCGTTGGCTTTGAAACAAGAGTTTGGCGGGTTCGATCACCTTATCGAGAAACGGCGGCAGCCTGCGGCCCGCTCAAAGCTCGAAGCTGATGCCTTGGGCCAAAGGCAACTGAGTGGAATAATTCACCGTGGAGGTTTGCCGACGCATATAAACCCGCCACGCATCAGAGCCCGATTCGCGGCCCCCGCCGGTCTCTTTCTCGCCGCCAAAAGCGCCGCCGATTTCAGCGCCCGAGGTGCCGATATTGATATTGGCAATCCCGCAATCCGATCCAGTGGCGGACAGATAAAGCTCGGCCTCGCGCACATCATTGCTGAACAAAGCCGATGATAAACCCTGCGACACCGCATTTTGCAAGGCAATCGCCGCATCGAAATCATCATATTTCACCGCATATAAAATGGGGGCGAAGGTTTCATCCATCATCACCCCTTTTTGAGCGGGCATTTCAACAATCGCCGGGCGCGCATAAAAGGCATCGGGATAGCGATCGGCCAGCACACGCCCCCCGCCCTCAACCACGCCGCCTTCGGCCCGGGCGCGCTCAAGGGCTTTGTCCATGGCATTGAGCGCCGCCTCATCGATCAGCGGCCCCACCAGCGCGCCTTCCAGGGGATTGCCCACCGTCACCCGCTCGAAAGCCGCCTTCAGCCGGGGCATCAGATCATCATAGATGCTGCGATGAATGATCAGCCTGCGGGTGGATGTGCAGCGCTGACCCGCCGTGCCCACGGCCCCGAACACGATCGCCCGCACCGCCAGATCAAGATCCGCCGACGGGGCGACGATGATCGCATTATTGCCGCCCAATTCCAAAAGGCAGCGGCCAAAGCGGCTGGCCACCCTTGGCGCCACCTTGCGCCCCATGGCACAGGAGCCGGTGGCTGAAATCAGCGGCACCCGGGGATCATCCACCAAAGCTTCGCCAATATCGGCCGCCCCGATCACAATCTGCGACAAGCCATCGGGGGCCGCCCCGAATTTGGCGGCAGCGCGCAAAAACAGGGCTTGGCAGGCCAAAGCAGTGAACGGCGTTTTTTCGGATGGTTTCCATAAAACCGGATCGCCACACACCAAAGCCAATGCCGTATTCCATGACCAGACGGCGACCGGGAAATTAAAGGCGGAAATCACCCCCACGGGGCCAAGCGGCTGCCAGTTTTCGCGCATGGCATGGCCGGGCCGTTCCGAGGCAATGGTCAAGCCATAAAGCTGGCGCGACAGGCCCACGGCGAAATCGCAGATATCGATCATTTCCTGCACTTCGCCCTTGCCTTCTTCAAGGATCTTGCCGTTTTCCACGCTCACCAACCGCCCCAGCGCATCCTTGTGGGCGCGCAATTCTTCGCCCAGAAGCCGCACCAACTCGCCTCGCTGGGGCCCCGGCATCTGCCGCCAGATGGCAAAGGCTTCCACCGCCTTCCCCACTTTCTCAGCCACGGATTGGGGGCTATCCATCTTCACATGACCAATCAGGCTTCCATCGATGGGGCTGGTGACCGCCAAAGTTCCGGCCTGATCACCAGAATGATCCAATGGCCCCAGATGCAGGGATGAAAAAAGCTCTTTGATCGTCATGGGGATTGTCTCCGTTTAATGGTTTTATTCTGCGCCGGTATGGCGGTGAAAAATGTCAGGCACGGCCAAGGTTTGAAAGCCGGGCGGTGGGGCTGATCGCTTCCCTGTCCACCCTGATTTCGATCAAAGCCGGGCCATCCGTTGCCCGAGCGCGGGCCAAAGCGGGGGCAAAATCATCGCTGTGTTCCACCAGAAATCCTTCCATCCCAAAGGATCGGGCATAGGCCACGAAATCGGGATTGCTGAGATCGGTGCCGCTTACCCGCCCGGGATAATGGCGTTCCTGATGCATCCGAATGGTGCCATAAAAGCCATTATTGAGCACTAAAAACACCAGCTTTGCCTGATAGCGCACCGCCGTGGCCAATTCATTGCCGCTCATCAAAAAGCAGCCATCGCCCGCCACCGATATCACCGGGCGATCTCGGTGCACAAGGGCGGCGGCGATGCCCGCTGGCACCGCATAGCCCATGGCCCCGGATGTGGGGGCAAGCTGGGTGCGAAAGCCGCGATATTCAAAAAAACGATGCAAAAAGGCGGCATAATTGCCCGCCCCATTGGTGATGATCGCATCATCGGGCAAAGCCGCCCGCAAATGCCCATAAAGGGCGGCCAACTGCACCCCGCCCGGATTGGAAACGGGGGCCCTCCAGGCCCGCTCCTGCGCTTTGTTCAAAGCCCCCCAATCCGCCCAACGCCCTGCCACATCCCCTGGCAAGCCTTCATTGGCCAGGGCATCGATAAACAGCCCGGGTGCGGCATTAATCGCCAGATCAGGCTGATAAACCCGGCCCAATTCTTCGGCCCCGGCATGCACATGCACCATTTTTTGCGCCGGATAAGGCGGTTTCAGGCGGCGATAGCCATCGGTGGTCATCTCCCCCAAACGGGGGCCGAGAACCAGCAGCAGATCAGCCTTTTGCACATGCGCCACAAGGCCGGGATCAGCGCCTATCCCCAGATGCCCGGCATAAGCGCTGGAGCGATTATCAACAAGCGACTGGGCGCGAAACGACACCGCCAGCGGAATCCCCGCCTTTTCCGCAAACTGCCGCAATTGTTTGGCTTCTGGTTCTGTCCAAGGCCCGCCACCCCCTAGAATGAATGGTCGTTTCGCCTGCGAAATAAGTTCGGCCACAGCCTTCACATCATCGGGATGGGGGGAGGCCTGCACCGCCTTATGGGCGGGCCGGGATGCTTGAACGCGAGCCTCATGAGGATCAGCCCCGCATTCGGCGCTCAGCACATCTTCGGGCAAGGCCAAAGCCACCGGCCCCTGACGGCCAGCAAGGGCGGTTGACCACGCGCGGCCCACATATTCAGTCATGCGGGAAGGCTCACCCACCTCGCCGGTCCATTTCGTCACTTCCGACAGAAAGCGGCGATAATCGATTTCCTGAAAGGCTTCGCGGTCGATCATCTGCCGCGCCACCTGCCCGATGAACAGCATCATCGGGGTGGAATCCTGAAAAGCGGTGTGCAGGCCAATGCTGGCATGGGTCGCCCCCGGACCCCGGGTGACAAAGGCAAGGCCGGGCTGCCCCGTCAGCTTGCCATAGGCTTCAGCCATATTGGCGGCGGCCGCTTCATGGCGGCAGGTGATGAAGGGCAGACGATCCTGCTGATCATAAAGGGCATCGAGCACGGCCAGATAGCTTTCGCCGGGCACGCCAAAAGCCATGCGCGCGCCCCGGCTGATCAGAGCATCGACCAGAAGGCGCGCCCCGGTGGTCATGCTGTCATCAGGGTTCGATGTCATGAAACTTTGCCCCTTCAGGCCACCGCCGCCCCGGCATGGGCATCGGCAACATTAGGCTGATCAAGGGCATAATGGCAGCCAAATCGATTGGCAAGGAACTGATCGAGGCCAATATCTTCCTGTTTCACAAAGCCCTTTTGGGCAATTTTTCCCTGCGCCAAAAGATCGAGAACCGCGCAGATGCCCGCCGCTGTGGTGATCTGAATCCCGCTCCACACCCGTCCGCCCAAGGCATGGGCATAAATCTTTTGCGCATGGCTTTCCTGCATGAAACGGCCATCCCTTTGCCCTGATACGGTGACAAAGATCAGCACCACATCCTGCATCGTCACCGGGATCGCATGTTCAAAAATCTGCTTTAAAAGCCCCTGATTTTCCGCCAGCCGCAAATCCTGCAACAGCATCTTCACCAGATCCCGATGACCGGGATAGCGCACCGTGCGATAATTGAGATATTGCACCTTGCCGGCCAGTGTTTCGGCCAAAGTGCCCAGCCCGCCCGAGGTATTGAAGGCTTCGTAATTCACCCCATCCAGAGAAAAATGCTCGATTTCCTCTAAAGGCGGCACCTCGCGCATCGCGCCATTCACCACCGCTTCGCAAGGATTGCAATATTCATTGATCAGGCCATCGGTTGACCATGTGAGATTATATTGCAAGGCATTGGTGGGATATTTCGGCAAGGCCCCCACCCGCATCTGCACGCTGTGGAGGCTATCGAAACGCCGCGCCAGATCATGGGCAACGATGGAAATAAAGCCCGGAGCCAGGCCGCATTGGGGAATGAAGGCGGTGGCCGCCCCTTCAGCCAAAGCCTTGATCGCCCGGGTGCTGGCCACATCTTCGGTGAGATCAAGATAATGGCAGCCCGATTGCCCGGCCACATCGCCAATCAGGGGATTGAGATGATAGGGCATCGCCGACATCACCGCAAAGCAGCCCGCCATGGCCGCCGCCAAATCCTTGGGATCGGTGCAATCCACGATCTGGGTGCTGATCCGCCCCGAAGGCAGGATGCGCGCCAAGGCCGCCGCATCGCGATCGGCCACACGCACCTGATAATCACCACTTTCCGCCAGCATGATGGCGATCATTGCACCGATCTTACCCGCCCCCAGCAAAAGAATCTGCTTCATTTTGTGCTCCCGAATGCATGGGGATCATCATCGCTTTTACGGTTTATCAATGATCCCGCCCCAAAGATTATCAAGATTATATAGACAGCCTTGATACGCTGCCCCTGACAACTTTGTGAACCCCTGATTTAGGCTTATCTGTGCACAGGCGATTTCACTTCTGCACAAGATGTCTTATATGCAGTTTGAAACCAAGATCTTGTGCCTGTGCTTGATGGCAAGGCATAAGGAGCCCCAAGCCCGAAGCAATCGGGCGGAACAGTAAAAAATAGGAAGAGTCAAAAGTCAGTGCCTCCCAAATTCAATCGTGATTTTGACATCCCCTATGGCATCGCCATCGATATTGCGCCCGGTATCAGCCGTGTTCTTGCCAATAATCCCAAGGATTATACCTTCAAAGGGACCAACAGCTTTCTGATCGGCAGGAAGGAACTGGCGATCATCGATCCCGGTCCGCTGCTCGAAAGCCATATCGATGCGCTGATCAAAGCCATTGGCGGGCGCCCGGTGTGCGCCATTCTGGTCACCCACAGCCATGCCGATCATTCCCCGGCAGCGCAGGTTTTAAGCGAAAAATGCGGTGCCCCGGTCATGGGCCATCGTCCCCTTGATCCGGCCATCGCCGCCCTCACCGAAGAAGATGTGGATCTGGAATTTTCCCCCGATCGCGCCCTTGGCGATGGCGATGAAATCGCGGTGGATGGGCGGATCATCCGGGCCGTTCACACGCCCGGGCATTTCCCCAATCATTTGTGCTATGCCCTTGATGATGATCGCATTCTTTTTTCCGGCGATCAGGTGATGGGCTGGTCCACCACCGTCATCTCGCCGCCCCTTGGCAATCTGGAACATTATCTTGCCTCCCTTGATCGCCTGCTGGGCCGCGATGATCGGCTCTATCTGCCAAGCCATGGGCCGCAGATCGATGATCCGCATCCTTATGTGCGGGATTTGATCCGCCATCGCCATCATCGCGAACAGCAGATCATCACCTGCCTTGCCAAGGGCTGCACTACGCCGGATGCGATTGTTGCGGATATTTATGAAGGTCTGTCGCCACGGCTGGAACAGGCGGCAGCGCAATCGGTGCAGGCGCATCTGGATTATCTGGCGGCGCGCGGGCTGATCAATCCTGATCATTCCCATCAATTGCAGGAACTACAGGCGGCGATTGCAAGCCCGCTGGCGTCATGACCCGATCCGCCCGGAGCCGAGGCTGGCGCAGCGCCGGAAAGATCGCCCTGCTGATCGCTGGCGTTTTAGGTATTCTGGGTGGCGTTTATGCCTGCGCCTCGCCACCGGGCATTTCATCTGCGCGCGTGGCATGGGATGCCACGCCTTTGGGATATAGTGCCGAAATTGGCGGCGAAACCCCGCAAATCATCAGGATCAACGGCTATGCTGCTGGCCCGAATGATGGACGCGCGGTGATATTGGTGCATGGCACACCGGGCTCGGCCAAGGTTTGGAAAGACTTCATCCAATATGCCGAGGATCAGCCCCGGGCGAAAAATCTGCGCTTCATCACCATCGATCGCCCCGGCTTTGGAGAGAGCGAGCCCAAGGGGGCCATGGTCTCGCTCAAGGATCAGGCCGCCGCTCTCGCCCCGCTTTTGGTTGCCGAAAATGGCCAAAAGCCGATCATGAAGCCAATCATTTTAGGCCACAGCCTGGGCGGGCCGGTGGCGGCGCGGGCCGGGCTTGATTATCCCGATGCGGTGGGGGGGCTGGTGCTCGCCGCCGGGGCCTTTGATCCCGATCTCGAAAAAGTGTATGCGATCCAGTATCTTGGCGATAGTTTTCTGCTGTCATGGGCTTTGCCCCGCGCCCTTAAAAATGCCAATCGCGAATTGATCGCCCTCAAGGCCGAATTAAAAGAATTGGCTTTGGGCCTGCCCCAACTCACAACCCCCACCATCATGGTCCATGGCACCGATGATGATCTGGTGCCTTATGACAATGTGGCCTTTCTGCGCCGCATGATCGATCCGGCGCTGCCCTTCAAGCTGATGCGAATCGATGAAGGCGACCATTTCCTGCCATGGAATGCCAAAGAAACCCTGCTTGAAGCCATTCTTGATCTTGATCAGCAGCTTCGAGCCAGTGACCCGCTCCCTGCCCTGTGATTCAAAAAAATCAGGCTCTTTCCAGCTCGATGAAGGAATAGGCCGGTTGGCCATCGCTGGCGGGATGATCCTCGCGCCCAATTTCGCGCCATTCTTCGCGCGATAAAGCGGGAAAAATCGCATCACCTGTATAAACCCCATGCACACGGGTGAGATAGATGCGATCCGCCCGATCCAGAAAGGCCCGATAAATTTCCGCGCCGCCGATGATCATCACCTCGGGGCAGGAATCGGCAAGATCGAGGGCCGCATCAGGGCTGTGGGCCAGCAGGATATCGGGATGAACATCCGCCATTATTTGCCGGGTGATCACAATATTTTTGCGCCCCGCTAAGGGCTTGCCAATCGATTCGTGGGTTTTGCGGCCCATGATCACCGGTTTCCCCATGGTCAACTGGCGAAAATGGCGCAAATCCGGCGGCAGGTGCCATGGCATCCGGCCTTGATCGCCAATCACGCCATTTTCGGCGGCGGCTACAATCAGTGATAATCTTGCCAAGGGGCGCACTTCCTGCTTTTCTTGGGGCCTTCATTTTTCATCGATAACCCCGCTCGATCAGGATTTTCCATGCTCAAACGACTGCTCATTGCTTTTATCGCCCTGTTTTTCCTGAGTGGAGCCTCGGGCTATGGTTTGCATCTTTATTACAAGGATCGCATTTTCAATCCATCCCCTGATCGCGCCGATGTCGAAAAATCGCCTTTTCCGGTCGAGGTCATCACCATCAAAACCGCCGATGGGCTGGATTTGCAATCCTGGTGGAGCCCGCCTCGCGATGGCATGGCCAGCATTTTATATCTGCATGGAAATTCCAAGAGCATCGGCAGCTATCTGCGGGGCACCGCCCCCCTTGTGGCGGCTGGCTATGGCGTTTTGATGCTGGAATATCGCGGCTATGGCGGCAATCCGGGCGCTTTATCCGATGATGGCTTCCTCATCGATGCCCATAGCGCCCTTGATTGGATGGAAGCCCGGGGCATCGCCTCATCGGATGTGCATGTTTATGGCTATTCTTTGGGAACCGGGGTGGCGGTACCTTTGGCGGCACAGCGCGATGTGGCTTCGGTGGTCCTGGCTGCCCCCTTCGCCTCCATCGCCGAAATGGGCTATGATCAGTTCCCCCGCTGGTTTGTTGATGCCCTGCTCACGGATCGCTTCGATTCCATTGGCCATATCAAGGATGTAACGGAACCGGTGCTGATCTTGCATGGCAGCGATGATCAAACCGTGCCCGCCCATCAATCGGTCAGGCTTGCTGCAGCGGGGCATGACAATATCACCCGCCATGTGATCGATGGCGCGGGCCATGGCTGGGATCTTTTCGAGCCGCGCGGCCATGCGCTGATCCTGCGCTTTTATGAATCGCTGGCCGCCGCTTCGTCCTGAGAAACGATCAAAAGCCACCCTCATTCATTGATAGTGGCTGCGGGCCTTTTTCAGGGCCTCGTTCATATCATCAAGGGCCTTTTCCGCCCCTTTGCGCATCTCGTTGAAGGCGCTTTCGCTGGAGCTTTCAAGGCCCTTGATCAGGTCATGGGCCTTGTCGCGCTGGCGGCGCACCTCATCCACCTGGCGCTTGAAATCTTCTTGCTGGCCTGCCTGAAATTTTCTGGCTTTGGCCTGCAATTTATCCAATTCGGCTTCCCATTCATCCAGACTTGCCTTCAGCTTTTCATAAGATGCATTGGGTGCCATGGTGCGCCCCTTTCCCTTCATCATGATCCGATGCCATATGAACGCCGGGGCGGCAGCAAAAGTTCTCATCTTCGGAAAAATCCGAGCCGTTTTTCACACCGCAACCGGTGCCTTGATATGGGGATGGGGGTCATAATCCTTGAGGATGAAATCCTCATAGCAAAAATCAAACAGGGATGTGCGCGCCTTATTGATCTCCATCCGGGGCAAGGGGCGCGGGGTGCGCAAAAGCTGCGCATCGGCCTGTTTCAGGTGATTTTTATAAAGATGCGCATCGCCTAAGCTATGGACGAAATCCCCGGGCTCAAGGCCACTGACCTGAGCGATCATCATGGTAAGCAGGGCATAAGAGGCGATATTGAACGGCACGCCCAAAAACACATCGGCAGAGCGCTGATAAAGCTGGCACGACAAGCGCCCATCGGCGACATAAAATTGAAACAGGCAATGGCAGGGCGGCAAGGCCATCTGATCGACATCCGCCGGGTTCCAGGCGCTGACAATCAATCGGCGGCTATCGGGATTGTTTTTGATCGCATCCACAACCACGCTGATCTGATCGATCACCCGGCCATCGGCGGCCTCCCATGATCGCCATTGCTTGCCATAAACCGGCCCCAGATCGCCTTTGGCATCGGCCCATTCATCCCAGATGCCCACCCCATGATCCTGCAGCCAGCCGATATTGGTATCGCCGCGCAAAAACCACAGCAATTCATAGATGATCGACCGCAGATGCAGCTTTTTGGTGGTGAGCAGGGGGAAGCCTTCGGCCAGATCAAAGCGCATCTGATGCCCGAAAATCGACAGCGTACCGGTACCGGTGCGATCCTCTTTGTCCGTCCCTTCGGTGCGGATTTTGCGCAAAAGATCCAGATATTGCTGCATGATTTCAATCTCGATTATCTCGGCCATCTCAGCCGCATCCGGGCTTCATACCACAAGCACATGTCGAAATAACCCACTCATGCCCCTCAGGCAAGAGCCAGGCTAGGGAGCCCTCGAAAGCCGCTGCCGATGCGGCGGGGAAAAAGGATAAAATTTTAATCTCCTTGTTTTTTAACAGGCTTTTAACCCTGAGCACGGATAGTCAGGGTCGATTGAGGGTGCAATCTGAAGGGGCACGACCGCATCATGACCGACCAACCACATACGAACGCCACACCGACCGGAATTCTTGACGAATTGAGCGAAATCACCACAAAGCTGGAAATGCAGCCCCGGCTCGACAGCTTTGCCAATGGCGGGCGGCTTTCTGATGATCTGGCCCCCATCTGGCCGATCATCGCCCCCCATATCGATGACTATCTGACCGTGTTTTTCGACACGCTTTTGGTGCATGAAGAAGCGCGTCAGGCCATCGATACATCACGGCTGCCCAAGATCAAGGCCCGTCAGGTGGAATTCTGGTCGTTCATGTTTACCGGGCGGATGGATCGCCGCTATGGGCAGGTGATTTCCGAGCGCGGCGCCTATATGCACCGCATTGGTTTGGGGCCGCGTTTTTATCTGCCCGCTTATGCCACCCTTTATGATCAGTTCATCAAAGCATCGATCGAGGGAATCGAGGATCGCGGCGAGCGCACCCGGGCGATTGTGGCGCTCAACCGGCATAATTTTTTGATGAACGAAATCATGTCATCCACCAATCATGAACTGGTGCGCGAAGAAGCCGAAGCGCTTTTAAAGCAGCATGGCACCCGTTTTGAACAGGATGTGGTCAGCGCCCTGAAACAGGTGACGGATGCGGCCCAAAGCATGCGCACCAATGCCGTTGATGTGAGTAGCGCCATCGAACAGATGAGCGCCACCAGCGCCACCGTATCGGACGCCGCCGATTCCAGCGCTGATAATGTGCGCACCGCTGCCGCTGCCGCCGAAGAATTATCGGCATCGGTCAATGCCATGAATGAGCATGTCCAGCGATCCGCTTCGGCCTCTGGCGAGGCATCCGTGGAGGCAAGCACCGCCCGTTCGGTGATCGATAGTCTGGCGGGCTATGCCAACAAGATCGGCCATGTGGTGAAGCTGATCGATGATATTGCCGGCCAAACCAATCTTCTGGCCCTGAATGCCACCATCGAGGCCGCCCGCGCCGGGGAAGCCGGGCGCGGCTTTGCCGTGGTGGCCAATGAGGTGAAGGCGCTGGCCGGGCAAACCGCGCAGGCGACCAAGGAAATCGCCAGCCAGGTTTCATCGGTGCAATCAGCGACGCGGGAAGCCGTGGATGCCAATCAGCGTCTGGGCTCGGCGATTGAACGGGTCACCTCGATCTCGGAAGAAATCGGCGCGATGATCAATGAACAGACCCAGGCCATCGAGGAAATCACCCGATCCGTGACGGTGGCTTCAGAACGCAGCCAGGATGTTTCGGGCAATATTTCCGAAGTTTCGGATGCGGCGGGCAATATCGGCCATTCAATGGCGGATGTGCGGCAATTGGCCGAAGATGTGTTCGGCCTCACGGAAACCTTATCGACCAAGATCAATCAATTCCTCACCGCCATCACCAATGACAGCGCGAAACCGGCCTGATCCTCTAAAAATCTTTGCGGTCAGCGATTGGACCAGCCCTGCGCCGTGGCAAAGCGATCCGCCAGAAAATCGATGAACCGCCTGACTTTCGTGCTCAAATGGCGATTGGGGGGATAAACCGCCTGAACCGGCAGATCTTCCTGCGAATAATGGGCAAGGATTTCCACCAGCCCCTCCTGCTCCAGATCGGGATTCAGTAAAAAACTGGGGATGGCCACGATCCCCAGATCATGGCGCGCCGCTTCCTTCAGGGCTTCGCCATTATTGGCAAAAAGCGGCCCCGATACCTTGACCGATGCACGCGTGCCCGCGCGATCATGGAAAATCCACTCATCGGGGCTGTGGCGTCCGCGATAGATCAGGCAATCATGGCTGGTCAGATCCTCGGGCTTTTGAGGGGTGCCAAAGCGTTCGAGATAACCCGTACCAGCGGCGATTACCATGCGGGCGCTGGCGATTTTGCGGCTGATCAGGCTTGAATCGGCCATCGCCCCGATGCGGATGGCGATATCATAGCCTTCTTCCACCAGATCGACGAATCGATCATTGAAATCCATATCCACAGTCAGATCAGGATGGCGAAGCAAAAAATCCGGCAAGGCGGGCGCGATATGCCTGATCCCGAAACTGAGCGCGCTGCTCACCCGCAATGTGCCGCGCGGTTCGGCATTGAGGCTTGAGACCGCCGTATCGGCATCGGCCAGATCCTCGATGATCCGCAGCGCCCGATCCCGATAGGCCCGCCCTTCTTCGGTCAGGTTCACCTGCCTTGTGGTGCGATATAAAAGCCGGGCGCCCAGATGATCTTCCAAAGATGACACCGCTTTCGAGACCGCCGATTTCGACATCCCCAGCTTGCGCGCCGCCTTTGAAAAGCTGCCGCTTTCAGCAATCTTGATAAACACCCGCAAAGCGGTCAATTGATCCATTGCCTGATCTTCCCCTTATCGGCCCATCGATTTTGCCGTCTTTGCCTCTTTAACAGAAACCAAAACATGCCTATATAGATCCTGTCGGGCAACCGACTATGGCAGTAAACGGTGCGTGAAATAGGCATTATGGACCCGGGGGCGGTACCCGGCGCCTCCACCATCAGGGATCGGCTTCATGAAATGGCTTTGTGGCCATGAATTGATCAAAAGTACGATCCTTGCTGATGGGGGCGAAATAGGCTCGACATGTGCTGAAAGACGATACTTTCTGCCCGGAATGGTTCCGCCGTTGATGGGCCATATTCACAAATGCCAATGATAATGAGGCATTTGCTGTTGCAGCGTAACAAAAACCTAGCGGTTTAAGTTACAGAGCAATCAGCACGGTTTATGGGGTGCGCCGGGTAACAGAAGCATTCCCGCGGTTTGGAGGGCACCGGGCAACAGAAGCCCTCCACTCATTTTTGCATCCCCTCTGTCTCTAACCCCCTCATGATTTCTGATCGGGCTCCACGATCACCTCAATCGGTGCCCCCGTTTGCCGCAGCCATTGGGCGGCTTCCTGCACATCCTTGGCGGTGATCGCGCTATAATCGGCTGTCACGGTGCGATAGCGATCAAGGCGATCGGGGGCATGGCTCAACCCTTCCAAAACCCCGAAAAGCCAGCCTTCATTACTATCGCGCCAGCGGCTCAATTGTTCCACCACGGGCAATCGTGCCCGATCCAGCAGATCATCACTGATGGGATGATCTGCCGCTTCATCAAGCAAAGCCTTTAACGCCTTCATCACCGCATCGCTGCGCAGGGCATCGCTATCGGCAAAGAGGCTGATCAAACCACGATAGCCAAGGCTTGACGCAAGCTGCCATGAGGCCCCGGGCGCATAAGACAGGCCATCCATTTCCCGCACATCCTCCCGCGCCTTGATCGAAAGCACGCTGGTCAGCAGATGCAGGGCCAGGGCCTGTTTCCTTGGGATTGCATCGCGCACCGGCCAGAACAGCACATTTTGCGATCCCGCGTCCTCGCCCACATAAGTGAACGAAGCGCTGGCACCATTTTCGGCATAGGTGGGGACGATGGGCAGGCTTTGGGCGGGCTGTACTGCGCGCGCGGGCAAGGCCCCCACGGTGCTTGCCAAAAGCGTTTCCGCTTCCGCCAGCCCAATCGCCCCCACCAGCGATATTTCCAGAAAATCGCTGAGCAGGAAAGGCTTGATCCGCGCCATGATCGCCTCACGATCCGGGGCCAATGCCTTTTCAAGGCTTTCAGGCAGGCCGATTTTGCGGCGATCCCCTGCCAGAACAAAGGGCAGGCCATCCACCTGCATCACCGCCTGCGGGCTGGAGCGCAGCCCGGTATAAAGCTGGGTCACCCCCCGCTCATAAAGGGGCTCGGCTTCGGCGCGAAACGCCAGATCACTGAGCATCGCGGTGGCATAATTCAGGGCCAAGGGTAAATCTTCCACGATGGCCGCCCCCAAAATCCTGATGCCCTCAGGATCAATGGACAGGGAAACCGATAGTGATTGATCGGCCATGATCGCCGCCAATGCCTGAAAATCATGCGCGCCCAAACCGCCCAAAACTGCCAATTGCCGGGTTTTCAGCATCAAACCGGCTTCATCGGGATGATAAAGGGAAAGACCATTCCCCACACGGATCGAAAAGCGCACAAGATTTTGTTCCAGATCGCTTTCCTTGATCTGGGCCACCACATGATTGGCAAAATGCAGGCGAAAAATCCCGAAATCCGCGATCTCATCCCTATGGATCACCCTGCCCGGGGGGCCAAAGGATTGATAAGCAAAATCGCTGCGCGCGGCCATTTCCCATGGCGGGGGCCTTTGATCCCCGGCTTCTTCCCATACCGCCATGATCCCGTCCATAGAATCGGCCGCGTCATGATCCTTTCCCCCGGCATCTTCGGGCGCGCTTTCAGCCAGACGCACAAAAATCAGCGGTTGGCGCAGCGCCCCATGATCACCAGCGTGAAACAGACCCTGCACCACCATCCTCACATCATCAGTCGTGATGTCATCGGCGACGCGCGCGAAATCCGCCAATTGATCGCGGGGATGGCGAAACACATAAGACGACGCGACAGACGACAGGATCTGCGACGCCAATGCCCCCGATGACCGGGTATCCGCCCGTTCGGCAGCGGTTTCCAGCGCTTTTTTCTGGCTGATCCGCATCAGATCAAGCTCGGCTTCGGTGATCCCATAAAGGCGCAGGCGGTCCGCTTCACGCCGAAGTACGGCCAATGCCTTTTGCCAATCATCGCCCGCCGGGGTGAAACTGAAGCCGAAAAAATAGGCCGCCCTTGGAATATGATCGAAAGAGGCCCCACCCGCGCTGAAGCCCGCATCCGCACCAAACATCAAATCCTGCACCCGGCGCTGAAAGGCGGCCAGGGCAAAATCCAAAGCAAAAGACTGGCGCAATATCTCGTCCCGGCGATCCGCATCATCTGGCTCCACCCGATAGCGCCCGCTATAGGCGATGGATCGGCGCAACAGGGCTGTTCGATCCTGCGCAAAATTGACTGCCACCATGGGCCGCAGCCCGGGCGCGATATGGCTTGCAGCGCGCGGCGGGGCGGGCAGATCGGCAATGGCCGCTTCATCCGCCATGGGGGCCGCCGGGCCACGGCCCTTGAAATCGGCAAAATACTTGATGATAGCGGCTTCCATCCTGTCCACATCCTGATCGCCCACCACCACCAGAATCATTTTTTCCGGCCGATAATGGGCCTGATAAAAAGCCTTCAGATCAGCGGCATCGATGGTTTCCAAGCTTTCCCTTGTGCCCCCCGGCCATTGTTCGGCGGCTATGCTATCGGGGGCGAGAAAGCGCATGAAAGCGCGCGAAGCTTTGGCCGCCGTGCTATCGCGGGCGATCAACTCGCTGATCACCACGGCGCGTTCCTGCTCTACATCTTTGGGGGTGATCAGCAGGCCATCGGCAATATCGCGCAGCACGGCCAAAAGGGGCTCTGCCCGCGCAAAATCACTGCCGGGCAGGGTCAGATGATAGGTGGTCGCCTCCAATCCGGTGCTGGCATTGCTATCGGCCCCCGATTGCAGACCCATGCGCTCCAATTCGGAAAAAAGGCCCTCATCAGGGTGCCGGCGCGATTTTTGAAAGGCCAGATGTTCCAGAAAATGGGCAATTCCCCCCTGATCGGGCTGTTCATCCAATGAGCCCACATCCACCCGCAGATAAAAGCTGAGCTGATCACGCGGGGTTTCATTGCGCATCAGGGCATAGCGCAGGCCATGATCAAGCCGCCCCCAGCGCACCGCCGGATCGGGCTTTAATCCAAAAGGATTAAGCGCATGAGGGAAAGCCGCCTCGGCACCTGAGAAAGCAGGATCGTCGCTCGCCCTCGCCCCCGGCACAGCAGCGCCACCAAGGGCCGCCACAACAAAAAAAAGAACGAGGAAAAAACAAGAAAAGGGAGCGGCGAAAACAGACAGAGGGGGCGATTTTGCCAAAACCATGAACGAACTCTCTTATGAAAAAAACGATATAAAAACGGCGGATGATCAATCGCATTGTGGCAAAGTTGATCGGCAAATCATACCATCAAGCCGACTTTTCCGTGCAACTGTGATAATGCGTCTGGTAAGCTTATGGCTGAAAGATTATAAGGGCCCCGAACACGATGTTTTTTGCGAAATGTTGCCATGGGCAGCCGTGAAAAAGACCACAAGACCTCGGAACAAGTTGAAACTATGTCACAATCCCTGTTTAATTACGATGAAATGGTTCAAAACGCCCTGCGCGGCGTGGTGCGCGAGATATTGCAGCAGGTCGTTGACCATGGCCTGCCCGGCGCCCATCATTTCTACATCGCCTTTCGCACCCGCGCCCCCGGAGTGATGATCCCCCGCCATCTGCAGGAACGCTATCCCGATGATATGACCATCGTGGTCCAGCATCGCTTCTGGGGGCTTGAGGTTCATGATGATCATTTTGTCATTGGGCTGTCGTTCAATCACAAGCCCGAACGGCTGGAAATTCCTTTTGCTGCGGTGGTTGGCTTTGTCGATCCTTCGGTGCAATTTGCCCTGCAATTTCAGGATGATCCCATTGGCGAGGATGAAGCCCATGATGATGATGGGGCGGGGGATATGCTCGATTTCCCGGCTTTCGACGCGGTAACATCCACCGATAGCGCCGCCAATCACGAAGATGAAGCCGATCCCAAAGCCCCGGGCCGCAAGCCGGGCAAAAGCAGTAAAAGCCCCAAAGCCGCCCCCAATAAAAACACGGCCAAAAGCAAAAGCGGTGCCAACAAAACAGACGAAACGGGGGGCAAAAGCGGCGGCGAGGATAATGTCGTCACCCTTGATGCTTTTCGCAAAAAACCCTGATCCCGGTTTCCCTGATCCCGGTTTCTTTGCCCAAGACCATGCCAGATGTCGCCTGATTCCGGGCGGCCTGATCGTTTCAAACTCCAGCCTCTTTCTGTTTTAAAAAACGGCTGAACGAAAAAGGAATGACGCCATGATTGATCCTCTCGCCACTGGCTCCCAAAAATCCGATGCCGTGCGTCTTGAAAGCGACAGTTTTGGCGAATTGAAAGTGCCCGCCGATAAATATTGGGGGGCACAAACCCAGCGATCCCTGATGAATTTTCCCATTGGTGGCGAAATCATGCCGGTGCCCCTGATCCGGGCTTTGGGGATCATCAAACAGGCCGCCGCCCGGGCCAATATGGCGCTGGGGATGCTGGAACCAGATATCGGCCAGGCCATTGATCAGGCGGCGCAGGATGTGATCGATGGCACCCTTGATGATCATTTTCCGCTGGTGGTGTGGCAAACCGGCTCGGGCACCCAAAGCAATATGAACAGCAATGAGGTGATCTCCAACCGGGCCATCGAAATTCTCGGCGGGGTCATCGGCTCGAAAGATCCGGTGCATCCCAATGATCATTGCAATCGCTCGCAAAGCTCGAACGATACCTTCCCCACCGCCATGCATATCGCTGCGGTCGAGGAAATCCACCACCGCCTGATCCCGTCTCTTGAGCATCTGCTGGCCGCGCTCAGCGAAAAATCCGCGGCTTTCGAGGGGATCATCAAGATCGGCCGCACCCATCTGCAGGATGCCACCCCCCTCACTTTGGGGCAGGAATTTTCCGGCTATGCCCATCAGCTTAAAAATGCCCTGCGCCGGGCCAAAGATGTGCTGCCTGCCCTTTACCAGCTCGCTCAGGGCGGCACGGCGGTTGGCACCGGCATCAATGCGCATCCCGATTTTGCCGTGCGCGTGGCGCAGGAAATCGCCCAAAGCACCGGCCTTCCCTTCATCACCGCCGAAAATAAATTTGAAGCTTTGGCCGCCCATGATGCGATCATCGAAGCCTCGGGCGCGATGAATGTGATCGCCGCCAGCCTGATGAAGATCGCCAATGATATCCGTTTGCTTGGCTCCGGCCCACGCTGTGGCCTTGGCGAATTGAGCCTGCCGGAAAATGAACCCGGCTCATCGATCATGCCGGGCAAGGTGAACCCCACCCAATGCGAAGCCCTGACCATGGTCTGCACGCAGGTGATGGGCAATCACATGACCATCACCATCGCCGGATCGAATGGCCATATGGAGTTGAATGTTTTCAAGCCGGTGATGATCTATAATCTTTTGCAATCGATCCGCCTTTTGGCCGATGGGGCGCGGTCCTTCACTGATCGCTGTGCTCAGGGGATCACCGCCAATGAAGATCGCATTGATGCCCTGCTCAATGAATCGCTGATGCTGGTCACCGCCCTTGCCCCCAGCATTGGCTATGACAAGGCCACCAAAGTGGCGAAAGATGCCCATAAAAACGGCACCACTTTAAAAGAAGCGGCCTTGAAACTTGGCTATGTCAGCGCCGAGGAATTCGATCAGGCGGTGCGCCCGGCGGATATGGTTCACCCCAAAGCCTGAGCAAAAGATGAATGAGGGCGATGACATCGGCCCGATCAAGCGCTCGGTGATGATCAGCGGGCATCGGACCAGCATTTCGCTGGAACCTGCCTTCTGGTCGGAACTGAAAAATCTCGCCGCCATCCGTCATCAATCGATCAATGGCCTGATCACTGAGATCGATCATCAAAGGCGCGGCAATCTATCCAGCGCCCTGCGCCTGTTCGTGCTGGATCAATTAAAGGCGCGAGCCCATCAATCCGGGCCAGAGGAAGCAGAGCCGGATGGATCAGGAACAGGGGATGAGGATGCATCGGGGGATTGATCGCGATCCATGTCATTGATATTTTCCGACCCATCTTCTGGTCCCCCCACGATTTCGGGCACCCGCAATTGCCCTTTGCCGGGCAGTTGAAGCCGCCTGAATACATCACCAACCAAGCGCCCCGCCAACCAGCGTTGCAGGGGATCGGTATCAAAAGCCGCCCGTGGCCCCGCCAGCGATCCCCCCAGATCAAAGCCGATGGCCGGCGCTTTGGGGAAAGCGCCCAAAGCCACCTTGCCCTTCATCGACAGGGCCCAGGCCGCCAGATCAAGGGTGGCGCGACCATCAAGCCCCCCACCCGCCAGATCGGCCCTGATCTGATCGCTGCTGATCATGCCTTTGTCGGCCACTAAATCCGCCCCCAAATGGCTGAAAGCGGTGCGCCCACCGCCAAAGGATCGCTGCGCCAAACCTGCCAGATCGGCCGGTTTTTTGGCCGATTGAATGCGGCTGATCAATCCGGGCAGATCAAAGGCCCTGATCGCCCCATCGGCCATATCAAGCCGCGCCCGCCCCTTCAGGGCCGAAACCAGATCAAAGGGCGATGCCCCTTGTGCCGAAAGGCTCCCCTTGATCGCCGCCCGCCCGGAGAGGGTTTGATAGCCAAAAAGGCTTTGCATCACTTCGGCCATCGCCAAAGATTGCCCATTAAAATCAATAGCAATCGCGGGCATGGCTGTGGCATCCACCTGCCCTGTGGCCAGAAAATGACCGCCAAAAAGCCCGGCATCGATGCTTTCGATGGTTAATACTGCATCCTGAAGGCGGCCATCAAAGGCCGGTTTCGTCAAAAGAACAGCGCCATGGCGCAGGCTTTTCGCCCGGATCTGAAACCGGCCATCAAGATGCGCCAGTGCCGATGCATCAAAAGGCACATGGGACCATTCCATGGGGCTTTTTGAGGATGGAGCCCCCGCCCCCTTAGCGCCCCCAAAATCCGCCGCTACCACATCCCCCAATTCCAGATCCACCTGCCAGAAAGGCCGCTTTTCCTGTGGTTTGATGTGCAAGCTGCCCGCAAGCGTGGTTTGCCCCAGATGCGATGGCTGCAGATTGATCGCCAGCCCTTCATCCCCACTGTGGCGGGCTTTCAAGGCCAGCAGAACATCACCCAAATCCCGGGCCGGGGGCTGATGATCGGGGATCAATTGCCGCAAGAAAGCCCCCAATGCAGGATGCCGGGCGCGAAGGGTGACATCGATCAGGCGATCGGTCGAAAACCCCCGGGAAACATGCCCCGAAAATTCCAGCTGACCGCCCAGCAACCGCCCCTCGCCCACAAAGTCGGCCGCCGAAAGCAGGCCGCCCAAGCGCATCTCCAGATGCACGGGCAAGGCATCCCCCGTGGCATAAGCGGGCAGATGAAAGCGTTCGGCCAGCGCCCGATGGGATGGATGATCAAAGCCAAGGGCAAGATCAATGGGGCCATCCGGGGCCAGCCCCAAAGGCCCGGGCTTGCCGCGCAGGGTCATCCGCCCCCCGGCCAGCCGGGCGGTCATGTCCATCTCGGTATCAGCCAAGGGCCCGGTGATGCGCCCTTCAATCGCCACAGGCCCCAGATCAGCGATCAGTTCAAGCGCGGATATATCCGCCCCCCCCGCTTTCAACTGCGCCAGAAGGGCGGCAGGATCGGGGCTCGCGAGCCGGATCAAGCCATCGACCACAGGCACCCCGTCCCCGGTCCGAAAACCGCCGGATAAGCCAAGGCTGCTTTCTGCCGGGCCTTTGAGATCGAGGGATTCGATGGTGAATGCCGCCTTTTGATCCCCCGCATTCAGCGTTTGCGCACCAAGGCTGATATCGCGCAGGATTTGCCCCATGATGGTCAATCGCCGGGCCTTGAGCTTCAGATCCAGATCATAAGGCGCAATCTGCTTTAAGCCCTCATTGGCCATTTCCGCCATGGATTTGAGGCTGAAGGGCGGAGCATCCGCCGGGGCGGGGCCGAGATAATCATCAAGATCAAGGCGATCAAGTTCCAGATCGGCGGCCAATCCCAAGCGACCATCAAGACCGCTGAGGGCCAGACGCCCGCTGATGCGGCTGGCATCGAGCACCAAAGCCAGATCATCAAGCGCCAGCATTGTGGGGTCGACAGCGACATGGGCAGAGACTGAAAAACGGTTGAGCACCTCTTGCGGGCCATCGGATGCGGCTATGGGCTCGATCCCCAACCAGCCGAGCAAAGCCCGCAGATTGCTTGAGGATGCAGCCATCTCGCCCTCAAGCTTTGGCACGGCCCGTGATCCCTTGAGCTGCCCTTTGAATGACAGATCGGATGCGCCGGGCAGATTGGCCGCGGCCTCATCGATCACCACAGCCCCTTCATCGGCATGGGCTTTGAACCCAATGCGGCTGATCACTTGATCGCGATAGCGTGCGGCATCGATGGCCACCGAAAGATCGAGCGCCAGATCAGCGGGCAAAAGCGATGTCTCATCCCCCACATCAGGCTTAAACGCGGTGCGGCCATCGGTTTTTGGCGATGGAGAGGCGGCGAAAAAAGGATCGAGGTCAAGCTGATCGGCATGAAAATCCACGGCCAGCCGGGGGGCCGCGCCGGGCACATATTGGCCCCGGCCATCAAAACCGGTTTTGCCAAAATTACCGCGCAGATCATCCAGTGTCAGCGATCCATCCGATAGCAACCGGGCCTTCAGATCAAAAGCTTTATCCAGCCCGGGGGTTTGGGGCAGATTTTGGATGGCCTGAAGCCATGCGATGGGCAAAAAAGCACGGCCCACCGCCTCGAAATCTCCAAAAAATTGACCCAGATCATCGGTTTTTGCATCAAGCTTGAACGAAAAATCGGGTAACGCGCCCCCGGATGAAAGAAGATCGGCATCGGATAGGGGGACGGCCTTTTGCCTGATCCAACCTGAAAGACCGAACCGCGCTTCATCAATTTCGAGCCGCACCGATAAAGGCGTGCGCCGATCCGGGGCAAAGCGATCCGCTTTCAGTTCCAGTTCAAGAGGAATATCGCCTGATTGCGCCGCCATTTGAAGGCGATAGGGCCCCGCCAAAGCCTGCACCTCCAGCGCGATATCGATCTCATTCAGATGGAAAGTCCTGTCCGATTGATGATCATGATAGCGCACTGCGCCGTTTTTGATTCGCAGATCATCAAGGCTGAAGCGATCGCGATCACCGCTCGTCCCGGTTGGCGATGCGGCTGCGGAAGGCTCTCCGGCTTCAGGTGGCAAAAAAATCGGCAGCCGCCAATTCTCCCGGCCATCCGCGCTCCGCTCCAAAGCCACAATAGGGGCAAGAAGCTCGATCCGGCGGATTTTCAGATCGCCCTTTAAAAGCGGGAAAAGCGCGATCACCACATCAAAACGATCCATCGCCACCAGATTGGCGGCCACACCCCCCTCATGATTGCCGATCCGCACATCCCCCGCGCGCAGGGCCAAAGCAGGCACGGTGCGCACAGATAAATCCCCGCCGATCACCACATCCCGCCCGGTGGCCGCGGCAAGGGCTGCCTCCATCCGGGGGCGATAGGCATTCCAATCGATGAACAGCGGGGCGATCATCGCCAGCACCAGCAGGCTGAGAACAAGGCCGAGCATCGCCCAGCCCGCCCTGCGCCAAAAGACACTGTTCAGGCTGGATTTAGGGGGTTTTTGCTGCTCGTCTTCCTGCATCCCTCGTCGCCTCGTACTTGCAACCGCGCCCCGCACTGCCTATCAGTGATCAATGGCACATCCCATGCCCCAAAGGCTATCAGGAAAGAGCTGCATTGATCATGCCCTTCATCAAATATCTTATCGTCCTCCTGTTCCTGCTATTGGCCGCTCCGGTTCATGCGGGATGCACCGATGCCGCCCGGCCCGGGGCTTCATGGATCCGATGCTTCATGACCGGCAGCCAATATCAGGAGGTGGATATTAAAAACGCCATCCTGCGGGAAAGCACCTTTACGCGCTCCAATTTCACCGGGGCGGTGATGAGCGATGTGGATGCCCGCGACGCCAAATTCGTTTCCGCGATCATGCTGGGGGTAAAGCTTGATGGGGCGAACCTTGCCAATGCCGATTTCACCAAGGCGGATCTGAGCAAAGCCGATTTAAGCGGGGCCGATCTCAGGGGCGCGCGGCTTTATCAAACCATCCTTCGCGGGGCTGATTTAAGCGGGGCCCGGCTCAATGGGGCCGATCTTTATCAAACCGATTTTTCCAACAGTCTGTGGGTGGATGGCACCACCCGCTGCGCTGAAGGCTCGATTGGTCGCTGCAAATAACGGCTTCCTTCTACCGATCCATGAGGTTTCGGATGAAATGGTCCCAAAAACGATCGATCCTGAAGCTGCGCGGGGGTGCCAAGCGCCTTTTGGGGCGGCTGCGCTTTGATCATTCCATCCTGTTTCTCCTCGCTTTGCTCACCGGTATCCTCGCAGGCTATGGGGCGATTGGCTTTCGGCTTTTGATCAATGGCTGGAGCCTTTTTCTTTTCGGTGCCGATGGTGATCATCTGATCGGCGGGCTGGCCTTGATGCCATGGTGGCAGATCATGCTGATCCCCATTGCCGGCGGGTTTCTGGTGGCCGGGCTTTTGCGCTTTCTGATGCCCGAAAAACGACCGCTGGGGGTGGCGGAGGTAATCGAGGCGGTGGCCCTGCGCGATGGCCGGATGCCCATCCGATCCGCCCTTGCCAATGCCTTTTCCAATGCCACGGCTTTGGGCTTTGGCGCTTCGGTGGGGCGCGAAGGCCCGGTGGTGCATCTGGCAGCGGCTTTGGCTGCGTTCATTGGGGATCGCCTGCATCTCACCCCGGCCATCACCCGCACCCTTATCGGCTGTGGGGTGGCCAGCGGTGTTGCGGCTTCGTTCAATGCACCGATTGCGGGCGTATTGTTCGCTTTGGAAGTGGTGGTCGGCCATTATGCCCTTCATGCCTTTGCGCCCATTGTTCTGGCCGGGGTGGCGGGCACCGTGGTCTCGCGCATCCATCTGGGCAATACCCCCGCCTTCACCTTGCCCGATCTGCAGATCATGTCTTTGTGGGAATTTCCCGCCTTCGGGGTTTTGGGGATCGTCTCGGCGCTTATGGCCATCCTCTTCATGTATCTCATCTTTAAAATGATCGATGCCCGGCAGGCGCTGCTTTCCCGCCCCCATAAATCCCTTCCCGAATGGAGCTTGCCGCCCTTGGCCGGGCTCTGTGTGGGGGTGGTGGCGATCTGGCTGCCCGAAATCATCGGCGTGGGCTATGAAGGGGCCGATCTGGCGCTCAAAGGCAGCTATGAGCTCAATATCCTGCTGGTGCTTTTGGGGGGGAAAATCCTGCTCACGGCCCTGTGCTTTGCCGCCGGTTTCGGCACCGGCGTTTTTTCTCCATCCCTGTTCATCGGGGCCATGCTGGGGGGAGCTTTTGGCCTCGGCCTCGCACAGGCTTTTCCCGGTCTGGTGTCTGATCCCGGGGTTTATGCAGTGGTGGGCATGGGGGCTTTTGCTTCGGCCATTCTGGGGGCACCCATGTCAACCATGCTGATCATTTTCGAGATGACCGGCGATTATGAGGTGACTTTGGCGGTGATGGTGGCCGCTGCCATTTCATCGATGATCACCCATTTTTCCTATGCGCCCTCTTTTTTCCTGAAGCAGCTTTTGCGCCGGGGGCTGAGTTTGGAAGCGGGCAAGGCATCCTATCTTTTGAAATCCACCGGCACCAAGGAAGTGATGCGCACGGATGTGATTTCCGTCAAACCTCAGGCCAGTATTTTCGAGGTTCGGCATGTTCTGATGGCTCAGGGCGGCGGCAAGCTGATGGTCACTGATGATGCGGGGGCGCTTTTGGGCATCATTTCCCTGTCTGATCTGCCTGATGAGGCCTTTGATCCCGAACTTGATCATCTGGTGCGCGCTGCCGAGATTGTGCGCGCCAATCCGGCGGTGGTTTATGCCTTTGATAGTTTGGAACAAAGCCTTGGGCTTTTGGAGCGAACAGGCGAGCCGATCCTGCCGGTGCTGTCTGATCCCAATGATCGCATCCTGATCGGGCTTTTGCATCATGAGGATGTTTTGAAAGCCTATACCCGCGCCCTGCTCCACAGCCATGGCCAAGGTTGAGTTTAAGGCGCAAGTCCGCAAGGATAGGGCCGATGCGCTCTAGTCAAAAGCCCCGCAAATGATTACAAAGCCATCCATGAATTCTGATCCATTTGATTTTCAAGATGATGCGCCGTCTGGCGGGACCGGGGCCGCATCCGGGGCCAATTCCGGGGCCAATCCTGCTGGCGAGCCGCCATGGCTTTCGGGGCTCAATCCGGCCCAGCGCGATGCTGTTTTAAGCCTTTTGGGGCCGGTTCTGGTGCTCGCTGGCGCCGGCACCGGGAAAACCCGTGTGCTCACCACCCGCATTGCCCATCTGATCGCCACCGGCCATGCCCATCCCGGTGAAATTCTGGCCGTCACCTTCACCAACAAAGCCGCCCGGGAAATGCGTGAGCGGGTGGAGCATCTTTTGGGCCGCCCGGCGGCGGGCATGGCTTTGGGCACCTTTCATTCCATCTCTGCCCGCTGGCTGCGCCATTATGCCGAACGCGCCGGGCTCAAATCCAATTTCACCATCCTTGATAGCGATGATCAGATCCGCCTGCTCAAACAACTGATCCGGGCCGAGGATATCGACGAAAAACGCTGGCCCGCACGGCTTTTGGCGGGGCTGATCGATCGCTGGAAAAACCGGGCGCTGACCCCACAAACCGTGCCCCAAGCCGAAGGCATGAGCTTTGCCGAGGGCAAGGGCCTTAGCCTTTACCGGCAATATCAGGAGCGGCTTTTACAGATCAATGCCTGCGATTTTGGTGATCTGATCCTTCATATGATCACCCTGATGCAAAATCATCGGGATATTCTGGCCAGCATCCAGCGGCGCGCGCGCTTTTTGCTGGTGGATGAGTATCAGGATACCAATGTGGCGCAATATCTGTGGCTGCGGCTTTTGGCGCAAAGGCCGGAGACTGAACCCCGGCATATCTGCTGTGTGGGGGATGATGATCAATCCATCTATGGCTGGCGTGGCGCGGAAGTGGGCAATATCTTGCGCTTTGATCAGGATTTCCCCGGGGCCAAGGTGATCCGTCTGGAACAGAATTACCGCTCCACCGGGCATATTCTGGGGGCGGCTTCATCCCTGATCGCCGCCAATGCATCGCGCCTTGGCAAAAGCCTGTGGACCGAGGCGGGCGCGGGCGAAAAGATCGACCTGCGCGGGCTGTGGGATGCCAATGAAGAAGCCCGCACGGTGGGCGATCTGGTGGAAGATCGGCAAAGGCAGGGCGATTCTTTATCAGAGATGGCCATATTGGTGCGCGCCGGTTTTCAAACCCGCGAATTTGAAGAACGGATGATCACCCTTGGCATTCCTTATCGGGTGATCGGTGGGCCGCGCTTTTATGAGCGGGCGGAAATTCGCGATGCCCTTGCCTATTTGCGCCTTTTGGTGCAGCCCGATGATGATCTGGCTTTTGAACGCATCATCAATCTGCCCAAACGCGGGCTGGGCACGGCAGCCTTGCAGATGATCAACCGGCTGGCCCGGGCCGAGGGCACATCCATGAGCCGGGCCGCCGCTCAGCTTATCGGCAGCGAGGATCTGCGGCCACAGGCGCGGCGGGCGCTGGCGCATTTCCTTGAAGATTTCAAGCGCTGGCGCGAACAGATCGATCAGCTTGATCATCCCAGCCTGACCGAGCTGATTTTGGAAGACTCAGGCATTGTCGAGATGTGGCAGAAGGATAAATCCCCCGATGCCAGCGGCCGCCTTGAAAACCTGCGCGAACTGGTGGGGGCGATGCGCGAATTCGACAGCCTCAACGGATTTCTGGAACATATCAGCCTTGTGATGGACAATCAGGAGGCATCAGGCCTTGAAAAGCTGACGATCATGACCCTTCATGCCGCCAAGGGGCTGGAATTTGACACCGTGTTCCTGCCCGGCTGGGAAGAAGGGGTTTTTCCCAATCAACGCTCCATGGATGAAGGCGGGCTGAGCGCCCTTGAGGAAGAACGTCGCCTTGGCTATGTGGGGATCACCCGCGCTAAAAAGCGCGCGATCATCCTTTTTGCCGCCAATCGCCAGATTTTTGGCCAATGGCAATCGAGCCTGCCATCCCGCTTCATCGAAGATCTCAACCCCCAGCATATCGAAGAGCATCTGCAACAAGGACTTTATGGCCAATCGCGATCCCCGCGCATGGTGGGGGATCAAAGCTGGGACGGGGGCAAGGCCTGGGGCGGCTTTCAGGGCTATGATACCGAACCCGCCCGGGGGCCGGGCTGGGCGCGGGCCCAAGCCCATGGCGCGCGCCAAAATGTGGAGGGACGCGGCGACCGGGTGCGCCGATCCTCGCGCCGGGCCCATGGTTTGCAGGGTGTGGGTTTGCAGGCCATGGACTCGCGAAAATCCGGCCATCCATCAGCCGATCAGGCTGCCGCACCCGCCTTCACCATAGGCGAGCGGGTGTTTCACGAAAAATTCGGCTATGGCGAGATCATCGAGATTTCGGGCCACAAGCTGCACATCGATTTTGAACATTCCGGGGTAAAGCATGTGCTCGACAGTTTTGTGACATCCTCATGAGCGGCTGGAAATTATGGATCACCGCCCCGCCCCATGCCGTGGCCGCGATTGAAGGGCTTTTTGAGGATGCCCTCATCCCTTTTGACGAGGATGCGACCCTGTCCACCTTTGAAATCACCGAAGATCGCCTGTGGCAGATTGAAGCCTGCCTGCAAAAAAAGCCCGATCCAGACCCCTTGGAGGCCGCGCTCAACCAGTGGGCCGAGGATGAAGGCCTGGGGCTCGGCCCCTTGGTGCTCGAGGCTTTGGAAGATCGGGATTGGGTGAGCGAAAGCCAGAAACTGCTGGCGCCGGTGATCGCCGGTCGGGTGCTGGTGCATGGCAGCCATGATCGCGCCAAACGCCGGGCCTTTGGCATCAATCTGCAGATCGAAGCGGGTCAGGCGTTCGGCACCGGCCAGCATGCCACCACCAAAGGCTGCCTGTTGATGCTGGATCAATTGGCCCGCCGCAGCCGTCGAAATCAAGCGGGCCACCCCCGCGCCCTGCTCGATCTGGGCTGTGGATCGGGGGTTTTGGCGATGGCCATGGCGCAGCTTTGGCGCAAAGGGGTGATGGCCAGCGATATTGATCCCATCGCCAGCCGCACCGCAGCAGAGAATGGCGCGGTCAATCATCTGCGCCAAACCCGGCATCGCCGCGCCGGGCATGGGCTTCAGGTCATCACCGCGCCAGGGATGAAGCATCGCAGCCTGCGCCGGGCGGGGCCCTTTGATCTGGTGACCGCCAATATTCTGGCAGGCCCCCTGATCAGCATGGCCGCCGCCATCAGCGCCGGCATCGCCCCCGGCGGGCGATTGATTTTAGCGGGATTATTGCAATCGCAAGAGACGGCGGTTCTGGCGGCCTATCGCGCCCGGGGTTTTCGGTTGGAAGGCCGCCTGCAAATCGCCGATTGGCCGAGCCTGCTGCTCAAAAAATCAAGATAGATTTTGACTTTAAGGGCTTAGGCGGCCTGCTGTTCGATCACCGACGGGCTTGCGAGCGCGGCAGCTTTGGCGGGCTTTGCGAACAGATGAATGTCGGCCGATGGGGTCGCGCTCAACTGGCCATTTTCGATCAGATAATCAAAAAAGCCATAGGAACGGCCAAACAGGCCATTGACCACAAGGCGGGCATTTTCAGAAACGGTGCTAAACATGTGCGGTCCTTTCATAGGGTGAAACTATTATGTTGCACCGCACATATGTGCCTTTGTCCCGGCCTTGAGTAGGTCAATTCAAAGCATTTCAGCTATGCGTTTAACGCATGGGTCATAGGGGCGATCATCCCGATGAGAGCATAATGCTTAAGGCGCAATCGCCTTCAGAAGATCGAGCCAACCCTGTTCATCCTTGATGTCAATGCCTAGGGCCTGCGCCTTTTTCAATTTCGAGCCCGCAGCCGTTCCGGCAATCACCAGATCGGTATTTTTGGATACAGAGTCCACCACCTTCGCGCCCAGGCTTTCCGCCCGGGCCTTGCATTCCGCTCGGCTCATTTGGGTCAGCGATCCGGTGAACACCAGCAGCTTCCCCTTGAGCGGGCTGTGGCCCGCCTGTTCCTTCAGGGGCTCTAGCGTAATCTGAGCGAGCAGAGCATCGATCACCTCCTGATTATGCTTTTCATGGAAAAAATCGATGATTGCCGTCGCCATTTTCTCCCCCACGCCATCAAGTGTCATAAGGGCTTCCATGGCCGCTGCCCGCTCACCGGCAAAAAGGCTGCGCAAATCGCCAAAATCCGGCCAATGGCGGGCCAGCAGCCGGGCCGTGCTCTGCCCCACATGATGAATGCCCAAGGCATAGATGAAGCGATCCAGAACAACCGTGCGCCGCGCCGCGATGGCAGCAAACAGATTGGCCGCCGATTGCGCGCCCCAGCCCGGCATCGCTTCGATCTTCAAGGTTACATTGCGGGTTTCCAGCGTATAAATATCCGCCGGGGTTTCGATCAGGCCCCCATCGAAAAAGGCCTTGATCTGCTTTTTTCCCAAGCCTTCGATATCCATCGCATCGCGGGAAACGAAATGGCGCAGCCGCTCCACCCTTTGGGCGGGGCAGGTCAATCCGCCGGTGCAGCGGATCACCACATCATCGCCTTCGCGCCGGGCTTCGGCATGGCAGATCGGGCAATATGTGGGGATGGGGATGGCCTGCGTTTCATCGCGGGGGCCGCCCTCTATCACGGCGATGACTTTGGGGATCACATCCCCCGCCCTTTGGATCGTCACCCGATCCCCGATCCGCAGGCCCAATCTTTGGATTTCATCGCTATTATGAAGGCTGGCATTGCGGACCATCACGCCCCCCACCGTCACCGGTTGCAGCTTTGCCACCGGGGTCAGCGCCCCGGTGCGCCCCACCTGCCATTCCACCGCCAAAAGGATGGTTTGCGCTTCTTCCGCCGGGAATTTATAGGCAATCGCCCAGCGCGGGCTGCGGCTGATAAAGCCCAAACGGCTTTGCAGATCAAGACGATCCACCTTATAGACAACGCCATCGATATCATAATCAAGATCGGCACGCAGGGCTGCCAATCGCCCATAATGGGCCATGATCGCCTGGGGATCGGGCAGAGTTTCGCTGTGTTCGCACACCGCAAAACCCCAGGCCTTAAACTGCGCCAAAGCCTCGGATTGGGTGGCAAAGGGGCGATCGGATAGTTCGCCCCAGCCATAGGCGAAAAAGCCCAAAGGCCGGGCTTTGGTCACGCTCGGGTCCAATTGCCGCACAGACCCCGCCGCCGCATTGCGCGGATTGGCGAAGGCTGGCTTTCCCTCCTTGATCTGCCGGTCGTTCAGGGCCAGAAAATCTGCCTTGCCCATATAGATTTCGCCCCGGATCTCAACGATCTCAGGGATGTGATCGCCTTTGAGTTTTTTGGGGATCGCCGCGATTTCATGAACATTGCGGGTAATATCCTCACCCACAGCGCCATCGCCCCGGGTGGCCCCCTGGACCAGAACGCCGGCTTCATAGCGCAGGCTGGCCGATAAGCCATCGATCTTCGGCTCGCCGGTAAAAACCAGCGCATCGCTTGCATCGAGCATCAGAAAACGCCGGAGTCGAGACATGAAATCTTCGATGTCGCCGCTGTCAAAGGCATTGGCCAATGACAACATGGGCACGGCATGGATGACTTTGGAAAAGGCCTCCGATGGCGCCGCCCCAACCCGCTTTGAGGGGCTATCATCGCGGATCAGATCGGGAAAGCGGGCTTCGATTTTTTCATTACGCTTCCGTAACTGATCATAATCGGCATCGGTTATCTCAGGCCTGTCCGTTTTGTGATAAAGCGCATCATGGTGCGCGATCTCATCCGCCAAGCGGGCCAACTCATGCCGGGCCTGATTGTCATCCAGCTTTTCAACCGGGATATGGGCATAGGTGTCTTCGGTCATCTGATGGGCATTTCTTCAGGCGGATCGTTTCATCAGGCTGCTGGCGGCGGCCCGCGCCTCATCGGTAATGGCCGCCCCAGACAGCATCCGGGCGATTTCCTCGCGGCGGCTCTCGGGGTCAAGGGCCAGCACATCGGTCCGCATCTGGCCGTCGTCCGTCGTGCCTGCTAAAGATTCCCTGATCTCGGATTTGCTGATCTGGAAATGGGTATCGCCCCGCGCCGCCACCTGTGGGGAATGGGTCACCACCAGCACCTGTGCCCGGGCCGCCAGCCGGGCCAGCCGCTCGCCCACGGCATCGGCGGTGGCCCCGCCAATGCCGCGATCCACCTCATCAAAAACAAGGCTATCGGCGCTCATCCGGCTGGCCAAAGCCACCTTCAAAGCCAGAATGAAGCGTGCCAATTCGCCCCCGGAAGCGATCTTGATCAAAGGCCCGAAAGGCGCGCCGGGATTGGTGGAAATGGCAAAGGCCACATGATCGCCGCCATGGCGCACCCAATGATCTTGGGCCAGCGCGGTGATTTCGGTTTGAAACCGGGCCTTTTCAAGCTTTAGGGGCGGCAATTCCGCCATCACTGCCTGATCAAGCCGGGCAGCGGCTTCGCGGCGGGCAGCATGAAGGGCGGCCACCTGATCAGCAAAAGCGGCCCGGGCCGCATCCAGCGCCCGACGCCGATCCGCCAGATCATGTTCATTGTCATCAAGAGATGCGATTGCAGCCGCCATGCGCTTTTGCAGATCGGGCAGATCATCGGGCGGGCATTTATGCTTGCGCCCCGCTGCCCGCAGAGCAAACAGCCGTTCCTCGGTTTGTTCAAGCCAATGGGGATCAAAATCGAGATCCGCCTCAACCCGACCAAGGGCGGCCATGCCCTCGGCAGCTTCCAAAGCGGCCCGATTAAGGGGGGTAAGCACCGGCTCCAATAGGGCCTGCGCCTCAACATCAAGGCGTTCCAGCCGCCGCAAGGCCCCGCGCAATTGGGCTTCAAAGCCACTGTCGGCTGAGAGCTCTTCACGGATTTCAGCCAATAAAACCGCCAGCTTTTCGCCCTGCATCATCTGCGCCCGGGCCATGGCCAGGCGTTCCTCCTCCCCCGGCTCGGGGGCCAAGGCTTGCAATTCGGCCAAGGCATGGCGCATGAAATCTTCATCGGCGCGCAAGGCGGCATGTTGGGCTTCGGCCTCTGATAAGGCCGCTTCAGCCCGGCTTAAAGCATCATAAGACGCCGCCACAGCCTTCAGCACCGCCCCATGGCCGCCAAAAGCATCAAGCAGATCGCGATGACCGGCGGCATCAAGCAGGCCCCGATCATCATGCTGGCCATGCACTTCGATCAGCAGATCGCCCAAAGCCCGCAACACCGCCACCGAGCTGGGCTGATCATTGACAAAAGCCCGGCTGCCGCCATCGGCATTGATCACCCGGCGCAGGATCAACAGATCATCTTCAAGAATGAAATCCTGATCATCCAGATAACGCCGGGCCGGATGGGATGCGGGCACCGCAAAGCTGGCGGTGACCGATCCGCGCTTGGCGCCTTGCCGCACCAAAGACGTTTCCGCCCGGGCACCGATGGCGAGCCCTAAGGAATCGAGGAGGATCGATTTACCCGCGCCGGTTTCACCGGTCAGCACGGTCAAACCTTCATTAAAACCAAGCTCTAAATGCTCGATGAGCACAATATCGCGAATGACAAGGCTGAGCAGCATGACCCAAGCCCCTTAGCGCGCCCATTTCCAGGCCGGTGACAACAGGAAACAAAGGCCGGGGATCATGCTCAATTACCGAAAATGCGGGCAAAAAAGCTGCGGTTTTCTGTGGGCACATTGGGATCTTCGCCAGTAACCATGGCATAAGAACGCTTGTACCATTGGCTGTTGGGGGCATTATGGCCCAGCACCGCAGCATATTTCTGGGCTTCGCTCGTCACCCCCAAAGCGGTAAAGCATTCCACCATCCGGTGCAGCGCTTCGGGCACATGGCTGGTGGTACCATAGGCATCGAGCACATGCTGGAAGCGGCCCATCGCCGCCAGATATTGTTCCTGATTCAGATAAAAGCGGCCCACATCCATATCCTTGGCAGCCAATTGATCATAAACCAGATCAAGCTTTAAGGTCGCATCGCGGGCATATTCACTTTCAGGATAACGCCGCACCACTTCGGTGAGCGCCTGTGCCGCCTGTTCAGTGATCCGCTGATCGCGATAAACATCGGAAATCTGCTCATAATAACTGATGCCGATCAGATAATGCGCATAAGCGGCATGGCTGTTGCCGGGATGCAAGGACAGGAACCGCTCAGCCGCCAGAATGGCGCTGTCATATTCATCATCCATATAAAGCGCATAAGCACCCATAAGCTGGGATTGGCGCGCCCACACGGAATAGGGGTGCTGGCGTTCCACTTCATCGAAAGCGCCCGCCGCCATCTTCCAGCGCTTTTTTTCAAGGCTCATATAGCCAAGATTATACAGCGTTTCCACATCGCGCGCGACATAGGTATCTTTTTCATTGCTGGAACAAGCCGATAACACAAACAGCAGCAGCAAACTCGCCACTAAAAACAGCGGAGGAGAAAGCCGGGACGCGCGCGCTAAGGGCAGGCATAAGGCTACACTTTTTTGCTGAATGTCTTTTCCGGAAAATCTCATCTATACATATCCACCGAGTTGTCATAACCTTGGCTGCACTACCATTGGTAATATCAACCGTCCCGCAGGCAGCGATGTGCACCCGCTTATAGCATATCGCACCAAAGCGCGGGGCAAATGTTTAGTTGAAACAGCCATAACATCGGGGGGCTTTTTACGCAAAGCACAAAAGGCCGGGGCCCCATAAACTTGTAAAGCCGCTCTATGCGTATGAGGACGACATGATCATGAGACATGCGAACACAAACGATGATCCATCAGATAAAAACAACCTGACCAGCCTTGCCAATCGTGTTGATCATCAGGTGGGGCTTTGTATCAAGACAAAGCGCCAGCAGCGTGGGGTAACCCAGCAGGAACTGGCGCAGGCTTTGGGCATTTCCTATCAGCAGGTGCAGAAATATGAAAATGGCACCAATCGAATCACCGCTGGCCGCCTTTATATTCTGGCCCGGGCGCTGGGGCTTGAGGTTGCAGAATTTTTCTCCAGCATCGATCAATCCACCAGCCATCAGGCCCTGCCGATCACATCGGAAGATGTGGTGCTGACCGCCAAGGAGATCAACGCCCTGCGCGATCCCCGGGTGCGCAATTCCATCCGCTCATTGGTGCGCATCCTCAGCACCGAACCCCATGGCCCGCGTTAAGCCAAAAGCCTGTTCATAATAAAGGCCACAGCCAGCGAAAAAGCGGCTGCGGCCTTCATGATCTTTAAGGATCAAACCGGATCGGGATCAGTTGATCTGGCGGCGCAAAAAAGCGGGGATTTCAAGCTGTTCATCCCCGCGCTTGCTGGGCACCGGCCGATCTTCGGGCTGAAGCCTGCCCAGACTGCTTTTCGCTCCGTCTTTTGCCCCATCCTTTAAAGCGGCGGCATCCCCGGCTGACCCCGCGCCATCCGCCTTATCGGCTGCGGGCTGACGGCTGCCGAAGGCTGCCATCCGACGAAACAGCCCGCGCCCGCGTTCCATGCGCGGTTCATCGGATTGCGATGCTTCGGCCGGAATATCCCGCGCCCTTTTCCGTGCTCCATTTTCAAAAGCCGCCTGGGCGAACACATCAGGCGTTCCCTGGGGTTCGGATAAGGAATGAGGAACCTGTGGCGGGGGGGCGATGAACACATCCTCATCCAATGGCGCGGGTTCCGAGACATTGATGGCATCGCTGGAGACCGCCTGATCTTCTGCGCTTTCCATGGGATTTGCCGCAGTTTCTGATTCGGACTCCGGCTCGGACATCAGCACATCATCGGCGGCCTGCGATAGGCTTTCATCGGCCGCCATCTCTTCCACTGCCAACAGGGCCGCCTCGTCTTCATGGGGGGCGTTCTTATCCTCGATGGCCCGGGCCGCCGCCCCTTCATGGCGAAGCTGGGTTGAAGCGGCGGTGCCCATCGCGCCCCCTTGGCGCTGCGGGCGCGAGAAATTAACCACATGCGCCGAAGCTGGCGTAGCAACGGCCAACTGAGCGGCATCGCTTTCGATCCCGGTGGCCACCACCGAAACGCGAATCTGGCCATTCAGGGCTTCATTGAAGGCCGAGCCGACGATGATATTGGCATCCTCATCCACCTGCTCGCGGATATGCCGGGCCGCTTCATCCACCTCGAACAAGGTGAGATCCATGCCGCCGGTGATATTGATAATCACACCCTTGGCGCCCTTCAGGGAGACTTCATCAAGCAGGGGATTGGAAATCGCGGCCTCGGCGGCATCGATGGCCCGGCGCTCGCCATCGGCTTCGCCGGTGCCCATCATGGCTTTGCCCATTTCGCTCATCACCGTGCGCACATCGGCGAAATCCAGATTGATCAGGCCGGGCATGACCATCAGATCGGTGATCCCCCGCACGCCGGAATTCAGCACCTCATCCGCCATCCCAAAGGCATCCTGGAAGGTGGTTTTTTCGGTGGCGATGCGAAACAGATTCTGATTGGGGATAACGATCAGCGTATCCACATGCTTTTGCAGTTCGGCGATCCCCGCTTCGGCCGATTTCATCCGCCGATTGCCTTCAAAGCTGAAGGGTTTGGTGACCACCCCAACCGTGAGAATACCGCGCTCACGGGCCGCCCGGGCAATCACCGGCGTCGCCCCGGTGCCGGTGCCGCCCCCCATGCCTGCCGCCAAAAACAGCATATGGCAACCATCGAGATATTGCTCGATCTGCGACAGGGTTTCTTCCGCCGCCCGTTCGCCCACTTCGGGTTTCGATCCGGCCCCAAGGCCCCGCGTGCTTTCAACGCCAAGCTGAATGCGCGCCTCACATTGGCTATTGGACAAGGATTGCGCATCGGTATTGGCGACCACAAAGCTCACGCCCTGAAGATCGGATCGGATCATGTTATTGACGGCATTGCCGCCAGCGCCACCCACCCCCATCACGGTGATCCGTGGCTGAAGCTCGGTCAATTCCGGCATTGTCAGTTCGATCGACATTGGGCTTCTCCTTTCCTGCTATGGCTCCCCTTTCGGGGCATTGTGCGCCGGCCTGCCCTGCCCGGTCGCGCTGATTTCAAAAATTGTCTTTCAACCATCGTCCCATGCGGGCCCATGGCCCCTGCGGCTCTGCCCGGCTTTTGTCTGCTTGCATCTCCAAAGCTTCCTTTGGCGCAAGTATTGAAAACAAAAGCAGCCCCGTGCAGGTGGCAAAGGCCGGGCCCGATGTGGCATCGGGCGATCCGGCAATCCGCACCGGCTTGCCGATCCGCACCTGCTTATCCAGAATGGTTTGGGCCAGATCCCTGATGCCCGGCATCTGTGCGCCGCCACCCGTCAGCACCACCCGCCGCGCGCCGGTGCCTTCAAAGCCCGAAGCCACCAGACGATCTCGCACGAATTCAAGAATTTCCTCAAGTCTGGGCTGAATGATCCCGGTCAGGGCGGATCGGCTGATCTGGCTCGCCCCATCCTCATCGAATTCGGTTTCGCCCATCTGCGGCACCGTGATGTCTTCACGATCATCCTGAGCCGATTGGATGGCATTGCCATGAACGGTTTTCAATCGCTCGGCATGATCAAGGGGGGTGATGAGGCCCCGGGCGATATCCTGGGTCACATGGCCCGCACCCAAAGGCACGATATCCAGATGCACCATCGCCCCCGCCGCAAAAACCGCGATCTGTGTGGACCCCGCCCCCAGATCCACCACCGCAGCGCCCAGATCGCGCTCATCCTCTACAAGGGTGGCAAGCCCCGATGCATAAGGCCCGGCCACAAAGCGCGAGACCGTAAGATGCGCTTTCTGGATGGCGCTTTCCAGATTGCGCACCGGCCCCGCGGCCGCCGACACCACATGCATGGTCACCGCCAGCCGATCGCCATACATCCCCACCGGTGCCCGCACGCCATAAGAACCATCAATCCCAAAACAGGCCGGAAAAGCATGGATCACCACCCGATCACCGGGATCAATGGCGGCCCGGGCTTCGGCCAGCACCCGGGCGATATCGGCCTCTTCCACCCGATGGCCATCGATGGCCACATCCACTTCGATCACCTGACTTTGCAATTGCCCGGCGCTGAAACTCACGATCACCGATTCCACCGTTTCCCCGGCCAGCGTCTCGGCCTGCTGCACGGCGGCGCGGATGGCGCGCTCGGCTTCGATGATATCGACGACCGCACCGCCCTTCACCCCCACACATAAACGATGGCCAACCCCCAGAATCGTAAGCCCCTGTTGGGGGTCCATCCGGGCGATGAAACACCCCACCTTGCTGCTGCCCACATCAAGGGCGGCGATCAGCCCCTGCCGGTCGGCGCTCATAGGCTTTCCCCTTCGGCCAGACCCAACAGCCTGCCTTCGGCATCGAGCCGCACCGCCAAACGATCCTCGAGGCGCAGATCCACAAGGCTGATCGCCCGCTTCAGCAGATCATATTGCTTTTCCAGCGCCGCAAAGCGCAGCCATGCCTGTTCCGCTGTCCAGCCATTGCGGCGATCATCCGGCCCGGGTTCGGCGGGCAGGCGCAGCAGGATGCCATCGCTCATCTTGATATCCCAGCGGCGATCCCCCACCCGGATCAGAGCCGCAACCCGGTGGGCCAGTTCGGGTGTTTGGGCGATGATCGCGAGAATGCCATCGGCGGCACGGGGTGCCCCATCCCCCACGATCAGGGGCAGATCGCGCCAGCGGGCGAGATCATCATGGCTCAAAACAACGCCATCCCGATCCACCAGCCCCAGAATGCGATCCTTCTGCCACAGGGCGAAGGGCACCCGCTCATCAAGATGAATGACCAGCCGATCCGGCAGGCGGCGTTCCACCATGGCCCGGCGCACCCAGCTGATGGCTTCCAGCCGGGTTTTCAGGGCATCCAAAGAAACGGCATCAAAGGTTTGGCCCCGCACATCGCGCAAGGCTTCCTGCAGGGCGCTATCGGGGGTATGGACCGCCCCTTCCACATCCACCGATCTGATAACGAGGCCCATATCATTTTGCAGCCGGGCAAAATTCTGCATCATCTGGCCCTGCAATAGGGGGCCATAGCTGTGCAAGGCCAGCAAAAGGGCCAACCCAAGGCCGATCATGATGATCGCCTTCACCCGGGCAGCGGTGGGGCGCAACAGGCTCATCGCATCCCCCCTGCCGCTTTGCCGATGATGCGGATTTCCCATTCCAGATCGATGCCGCACATGGCTTTCACCCGGGCGCGCACGTCTTCCCCCAGCTTTTCCAGATCATCGGCACTGGCCGTTCCAGTATTGATCAGGAAATTGGTGTGTTTTTCAGAAATCTGCGCGCCGCCCAATGTCAAACCCCGGCAGCCGGCCTGATCGATCAGGCGCCAGGCCTTTTCCCCCGGCGGGTTTTTAAAGCTCGATCCACCGGTGCGGGTGCGCAAGGGCTGGGCCAGATCGCGTTCGGCAGAAATTTCGGCCATGCGCCGGGCTATCGCATCGGGGGCACCGGGCACCCCGCGCAGATGGGCGGATAAAACGATATCCCCCTCGGGCAAAGCGCTATGGCGATAGGAGAAACCCAAGTCTACGGCCAAAACCTGCTGCACTTCACCAAAGCGATCCGCGATCCGCGCCGCCACCAGCACATCGGCCATATCGCGGCCATAAGCCCCGGCATTCATCCGCACCGAGCCGCCGATGGAGCCGGGCACCCCGCGCAAAAATTCAAGGCCAGCAACAGCCCGATCCCGGGCCAGATTGGCCACCGCAAAATCGGATGCCCCTGCGCCCGCCACCAGATCCACGCCATCAGAGCGGATATCCCCAAGGGATTTGCCCAAACGGATCACCACCCCATCGATACCGCCATCGCGGATCAGAATATTCGATCCCAAACCCAGCACGGTCAGCGGCACATCGGGGGGCAGGGCCTTCAGAAATGCGCACAGATCGGCCTCATCGGCGGGTTCATAAAAAACCTCCGCCGGGCCACCCGTGCGAAACCAGCTATAGCGGGCCAAAGAAACATGGCTTTGCAGCCTGCCCCTAACCTGCGGCAGGCGATCCATCAAATCCCCCTGCTGCGCTGTCATCATGGGCTGGTCCTCCGGCGATCAGCCAAAGCCGCCCGCAGGCTTTCGGGAAGCGCATGGGCCCAGCGGGTGATCGATCCGGCGCCCAAGCAGATCACCACATCTTCGCGATCCTTTTCGCGATGGCCCGATGGATCGGGCTGATCGGCGAAAAGATCGGCCAGCATCACTGCCAATGCCGCCTCATCAGCCACCGCCATCACCGAACGATGGCCATGCGCCTTCAATCCGCGCACCAGATCTTCGGCATGGGCCCCCTCGATCGGGGTTTCTCCGGCTTCATAAACCGGGGTGACCAGCACATGATCCGCATGATTGAAACAGGTGCAGAAATCATCGAACAGATTATACAGCCGGGAATAGCGATGGGGCTGCACCACCGCCACGATCCGCCCGGCATAGGCCTGCCGGGCCGCACCCAAGACGGCGGCGATTTCAACCGGATGATGCCCATAATCATCAACGATGGTGATGCCATCCACCGCATCGATCAGGCTGAAGCGGCGCTTTACCCCGCGAAAATCTGACAGCGCCCGGCGCAGGCTGGCATCATCGAGCCCCATTTCAAGGCCTACCGCAATCGCCGCCAAAGCATTTTGCACATTATGATGCCCCGGCATCGGCAGACGCAGATCCGGGATGCGGCGTGTCGTTTCATTGTGGCGATCAGCGATTTCAACGGCGAAATCCGCCCCGCCCGCGCTGAAATTCAGATCGATGGCCCGCACATCCGCCTGTTTTGAAAAGCCATAGGTGATGATCCGCCGATCATTGATGGCCGCCATCAGGGATTGCACCTCGGGATGATCGATGCACAAAATCGCCGCGCCATAAAAGGGGATATTCTCGGCAAAGGTGCGAAAAGCCGCCCGCTCTGTATCGAAATCACCATAAAAATCAAGATGTTCCGGATCGATATTGGTGACGACGGCGAGGGTGGCCGGAAGCTTCACAAAGGTGCCATCGGATTCATCGGCTTCCACCACCATCCAATCGCCTTCACCCAAACGGGCATTGGTGCCATAAGCATTGATGATCCCGCCATTGATCACCGTGGGATCAAAGCCGCCCGCATCCAATACCGCCGCACAAAGCGATGTGGTGGTGGTTTTGCCATGGGTGCCCGCCACCGAAACGCACCATTTAAGGCGCATCAGTTCGGCCAGCATTTCCGCCCGCCGCACCACCGGAATCTGGCGTTCGCGGGCTTCACGCAATTCAGGATTATCGGCCCGGATCGCCGATGACACCACAACCACACCGGCCTCGCCCAGATGATCGGCATCATGGCCGATGAAAACAGACAGGCCAAAAGCGCGCAGGCGATCCACATTGGCATTGCTGGCAATATCGCTGCCCTGCACCCGATAGCCCAGATTATGCATCACCTCGGCAATGCCCGACATGCCGATCCCGCCAATGCCGATGAAATGGATGAGCCCGATATCAAAGGGAATGTTCTTATTCATGAGGCTCTCCCTTTCCGGCGGCAGTGGTTTCGATCAGATCGGCAAGCCGCAGGGCGGCATCCGGCACGCCCTGACTTTTGGCAGCGGCGGCGGCTTTGCGTAAGGAAGGGGGATCAAGGGCCAGCTTCTGGATCTGCCGGGCCAGCATCTTGGCGCTCAATGCGGATTCCGGCATCAGCCACGCGCCCCCTGCCTCCACCAGATGATGGGCATTGGCGGTTTGATGATCATCGGTGGCCCCGGGCAAAGGCACTAGGATCGCCGGTCGCCCGGCTGCCGTTAATTCCGCCAAAGTGGTGGCCCCGGCCCGGCTAATGACCAGATGGCACCAGAATAAACGCTCGGGCAGATCTTCGATGAAGCTGGCCAGTTCGGCGGCAATGCCCGCCTCCTGATAGCGGCCGCGCACCCGCTCCAGATCTTCGGCCCGGCATTGCTGGGTCACCTGCAATCTGTTTTTTAAATGCGGCGGCAAAAGCGACAGGGCATCAGGCACCCTATCTGACAAAACCCGCGCGCCCTGGCTGCCCCCCACCACCAAAAGCCGCAGCATATGATCGGTATCAAGGGGCGGAAAAGGCTTTTGCGCCAAAGCCGCCACCTGATCGCGCACCGGATTGCCGGTCAGCACCGCCTTTTTGCGCCCTGCTGCCTTGAGCCTTTTCGTGGGTTCATAAGACAAGGCAATTGCAGAGGCAAAGCGCGCCATCAGCCGATTGACCCGACCCATGATCGCATTTTGTTCATGGAGGCATAAAGCAATGCCAAGGCTGCGCGCCGCCAACAGGGCCGACAAAGCGGGATAGCCGCCAAAGCCGATCACCAGATCCGGAGCATGATGGCGCAAGGCCCGCCGCGCCGCCCCGATATTGCCGATAACCCGATAAAGTGCCCGCAGGCGGATCGCAATCCCCCCGGTCATCCGCCCGCATTCCAGCAAAACCGGTTGCTGATTGCGGAAAATGCCGGGCACATCCACCCCCCGCGCATCGGAAAAAAGCACTGTTTCATGGCCGCGTCTGGCCAGTTCCAAAGCCAAGGCATAAGCGGGCATCATATGCCCCCCGGTGCCCCCGGCGGCAATCGCCACCTTCAAGGGCTCTTTTCTGCGCAATGATGAACGGGCCGTGCTCATGTCCAAACCCCCGGACCAAGGCTTGAGCGACGCTCGAACCGATTTTGCCGGGTGAGGGCCAGCACCATGCCCATCCCCCATGTGAGGGCCAGCATCGATGATCCGCCATAGGAAATGAACGGCAAGGTCATGCCTTTGGCGGGCAGCAGGGCAAGATTGACACCGATATTGATCATCGCCTGCAAGCCGAACAGGGCAATCAGCCCGCTCACCGCCAGAATGGTGAAGGGATCATCTTCTTCGGTGAGGCGCATCAGGCTGCGCAGCACGATGGCCGAGAAAAGCCCTAAAATGATCAGACAGGCAAAGGTGCCGAATTCTTCGCCCGCCACCGCGAAAATATAATCGGTATGGGCATCGGGCAGCACCTTTTTCACCGCCCCTTCCCCCGGCCCGCGACCAAAAAGCCCGCCCGCCCGAAAGGCATTGAGGGCCGTATCGATCTGATAGGTATCGCCGCTCGCGGGATTGAAAAACCGGTCGATGCGCGATGTCACATGCGGGATCAGCAGATAAGCCAGCGCGAGCCCGGCGCAACCGCCAAGGATCAAAAGCCCGATCCAAAAAAGCGGCAATCCGGCCAGCACAAGCTGCATCGACCAGATAAGCCCCAGAAGAACCGTTTGCCCCATATCGGGCTGCGCCACCAAAAGCCCGGCGCTGAGGATAAACAGCCCCAAAGCGATCCGCCGACCGGGGAAGCTTTGATCATTCATCGCCCCGGCACAAAGCCAGGCCGACAGGATGATGAAGGATGGCTTTAAAAATTCCGATGGTTGCAGGCTGAAACTGCCAAGGCTGATCCAGCGCTTCGCCCCATTATATTCGGCCCCCATGATCAAAGTGAGCATCACCAGAATAAGGCTGATGAAAAACATGATGATCCCGGTGCGCCGGATCATCCGTGGCGATAATAACGACACCCCGATCATGATCGCGATCCCCGCCAGCAGGAAAACGAGCTGGCGCTTGGCAAAATAGAAAATCGGCAGATGAAGGCGTTCGGCAACCGGGGTCGAGGCCCCGAAGCTTAAGATCAGCCCCGCCGACAACAGGCTTAAAAGGATGAATAAAAGCTTGCGATCCACGGTCCACCACCAGCGGGCCAGCAGGCTTTCATCGGCGCGCGAAAGGAGGGTCATGACCGCACCTCGTCAGGGCCGGTAACATGAGGCAAAAGCCGCCGCACGATGGCCCGAAAATCATCGCCCCGGGCTTCAAAATCGCGATAATGATCAAAGCTTGCACAAGCCGGCGACAGCAGCACGGTTTCGCCGGGGCGGGCATCATGAATGGCCGCTGCTACCGCCGCCGCCATCGTGCCGCAAACCACATGATCAAGCTTGCCATCAAGGGCTTTGGCAAAATCCGGGGCGGCTTCCCCCAGCAGATAGGCTTTTTTGATCCTGCCGAAAAAGGGTTCCAAGGGCGCCAGATCGGTGGATTTCGCCCGCCCCCCGGCAATCCAGCGGATCTGATCAAAAGCGGCCAAAGCCGTGGCGGCGGCATCGATATTGGTGGCTTTGGAATCATTGATATAAACCACATCATCGGCCACGCCCACCCGCTCGCAGCGATGGGCAAGGCCGGGAAAGCTGGCAAAAGATGCCATGATCCCGGCAGCATCCAGCCCCAATTCCAGCCCCGCCACATAAGCCGCTGCCGCATTCTGCCAATTATGCCGCCCGCGCAAGGTGGGAAGATCGCCCAAGGAGCCGATGAGCCTTGCCCCTTCGGCTAAGGAGCGGGCATCGATCAGATCGCCCCCATCCGTCACATAAACCCCATGATCAAGGGGCTGGCGCACCGAGATCGGCACCGTTCTTTGGGGTAGGCGCCGGGCTAGCTCTGCGCCCCAGGGATCATCCACCGAAATCACCGCCAGATGCTGCGGCCCCTGCATCTGAAAAAGCCGCGCTTTCGCCGCCACATAGCCCGCCATATCCCCATGGCGCTCCAGATGATCGGGGCTGATGTTCAAAAGGATCGCCACATCGGCATCAAGGCTGTGGGTGAGATCGATCTGGAAGGATGACATCTCAAAAACATAAACGCCGCCCGCATCCAAAGCCTCTAAGCCCAGAACCGGAATCCCGATATTGCCCGCCAAGGCCACATCGCGGCCACAGGCGGCAAACAGATGCGCCAAAAGCGCGGCGGTGGTGGATTTGCCATTCGTGCCGGTGACCGCGATCAGCCCATGGGGCGGCAGATCGCTTCGGGCTTTGGCAAAGATTTCGATATCGCCGATCACCGGCACATGGGCCGCCCGGGCCTTTAAAACCAGCGGATGGGGTGCCGGATGGGTGAGCGGCACACCGGGGGCCAGCATCAGGGCATCGAGTTGGCTGAAATCCGCCTCATAAAGATCGGTGAGGGGCACCGGCAGGCTTTTCATCCGAAGATCACCGGGATTGTGCGCCAGCGCATCATCATAGGCCAAAACCCGGGCTTTGGATGCGAAAAGCGCCGACAGCGCCGCAAGCCCGGTGCGGGCCAATCCAAAAACCCCGATGGTTTTGCCTTCATATGTGCGCAATGGGATCATCGGCTCATCTCAGCTTCAAGGTGGCAAGCCCGATCAGGGCCAGAATAAGCGCAATGATCCAGAAGCGGATGACGATGGTGGGCTCCGACCAGCCTTTATGCTCGAAATGATGATGCAGGGGGGCCATGCGGAAAACCCGCCGACCGGTCAGCTTGAAGCTCGCCACCTGCACGATCACCGATATGGTTTCCAATACAAACAGCCCGCCAATGATCACGAGCACCAGTTCATGCTTGGTCACCAAAGCAACGGACCCCAAAGCCCCCCCCAAGGACAAACTGCCGGTATCGCCCATGAAAACCATCGCAGGCGGGGCATTGAACCATAAAAAGCCCAGACCCGCGCCGATCATCGCTCCGCAAAAAACAGCCAGTTCGCCCGAACCGCGAATATAGCTGATCTGCAGATAATCGGCATAAATGACATTCCCCACCAGATAAGCAATCAGCCCAAAGGCCGAAGCCGCAATGATCACCGGCATGATTGCCAAACCATCCAGACCATCGGTGAGATTGACCGCATTGCCCGCGCCCACAATGACCATGACCCCGAAAATGGGATAAAACCACCCCAGATTGATCATCACATCCTTCATGAAGGGCAGCATCAGCCCCGGCGAACCGATGCTGGCCACCCACAGGCTGACGGCAATCGCAATGGCGCTTTCAATGATGAATTTCAGCCGCCCCGATACCCCTTTCGGATTGGCCTTGGTGACTTTGAGAAAATCATCAAGAAAGCCGATCACCCCGAAACAAACGGTCACCGCCAGGCAGGCCCAAACATAAGGATTCGATAAATCCGCCCATAAAAGCGTGCTGAACACCAAACCGATCAGAATGAGCAGCCCCCCCATGGTGGGGGTGCCCGCTTTGGTGAGAATATGGCCCGCCGGGCCATCGCTGCGGATGGGCTGGCCTTTTTTCTGTTTCTTCTTCAGCCAACGGATGAAGCCCGGCCCGATGACCAAAGCGATCAGCATCGCTGTCAGCACCGCCGCCCCGGTTCTGAAGGTGAGATAGCGCACCAGATTGAACAGGGCAAAATCATCGGCCAATGGCAGCAACAGATTATAGAGCATGCATATCGTTCCTTTTTGCCTCACCATAATCGGCGGGGCCATAACCGGCGGGGCCATAACCGGCGG
>BAYV01000014.1 GCA_000710935.1 Iodidimonas nitroreducens
GCAACGCTTTGGGAATCCCGTTTATGAGTTTACGGCCTAAAATCTTTCATGATTGAGGTCCCGTTTCTGATCCATCCTGTTCGGCTCTCATTCTTACAAGCCGTGATCTGCACTGTTACCCATCGTGGCAAAATATGGCACTTTGATCTGCTGATCTTCCTATCATCGCGCCGATTGCAGAGCACGATGCGCGCCCGCAACCGGATGAATTAAAGTTCATCGTTTCGGGCAGAACAACCCTTTTTAAACGAAAAAGTTTCACAGTCTCGTTTAAACGAAAGTCCCCCTTAGAGCCTTTTCCGATCAAAGTGGATCGGATCAAATGCTCTAAATATCTGTTTGAACGCGAAAACCTTGCCGCGTCGTGATCCCACTCCGCTCGAAATCGCTCTAGCTCCTGAGCGAGGGAAAGGCTCGGCCCCTTGGATGGTTTTCCATCCGCGCCCCCTCCCTTTTCATGAAGCTTTTCTTTTCCGGGCAGAGCTGAAATGCTGCGCCTTCGGATTGCTGCAAGCATCACATCTTGTCAGGAAATATTCTTATGTCTTTGCCGATCACCCTCTTGGCGGCGTCTTTACTGGTTAGTTTATTTCTGATTCTGATTGTCAGAAATATTCAGGCGCGTTTGCTTAAAATCAAGGCGGATCAATCGGGTGGCGCTTCGCCCGAGATCGAAGCGCAGTTAAATCACCGGATGCGCGTGGTTGCCAATTTCTCTGAATATGCGCCTTTGGGTCTCGTGATTCTGGGGGCATTGGAAGCCGCACGCGCCCCCACATTTCTGGTCATGGGGGTGGCGATTGCGCTGGTTCTGGGCCGTATTCTTCATGCCTGGGGCTTTTCCCGCTCGGCGGGGGCAAGCTTTGGCCGCATGTGGGGCACCATCATCACCCTGCTGACATTGATCGTCGCGGCCCTGGGCGGGCTTTATACGGCGCTGTTGATGGGCTGATCATTTGCCGCTAAACCGCATGCTTTCCAGTTTTTGGCTAAGATTGGGCCGTGCTTGCGGCTAAAAGCCATGAGGAGCCGGATATCATGCTGTTGCGCCAGCCGCCCTTTGCCCTGTTTGATCGCGCACTGGATGAAGGCGCGCCCGCGACGGGTGGAGAGGATCAGACGATCGACAGCCGGGCCATGGGGGCGCGGCTTTTCAGCCAGCCCATTGCCTTTTTATGTGCCCGGGATGTGGATGCGGTTTGGCCGGTTCTCGAACAGGCCGAGGCGGCGCTGGCCGCAGGCCATTGGCTGGCGGGCTGGATCGCTTATGAGGCAGCGGCCGCTTTTGAGCCGAAAATCCGCAAAGCCCAGCGCTTTGATCCTCAGGAACCGCTGATCTGGCTGGGGGTGTTTCCCGCCCCCCTTGATCTTTCGCCCCCAGATCTGGATGATCTTTTTGCTCAGGCTCATTCCGGCACGATCAGGCGCGCTGTTTTATCCCATCCTCGATTGTCTGAGACGATAAAGGATTATGAAGTGGCCTTTGCCCGCATTCGCACGGGACTTGATGCGGGCGAACTTTACCAGATCAATTACAGCATGAGGCTGGATCTGGAGCTTGAAGGGGACCCGCTCAGCCTTTATCAGCAGCTGCGCAAGGCCCAGCCCGTGGCCTATGGCGCTTATGTTCATGATGGTAAGCGGCAGATTCTCTCGCGCTCGCCCGAGCTTTTTGTGAGGCGTCACAAGGGCATGCTGGAGACCCGCCCGATGAAGGGAACATTGGCGCGGGGCCTTGATCTGGAGGACGACCGCCGCCGGGCCGCTTTTTTGCGGGATGATGAAAAATCGCGCGCGGAAAATCTGATGATCGTTGATCTGTTGCGCAATGATCTAAGCCGCATTGCCGCCCCCGGCAGTGTCGAGGTGCCGGGCCTTTTTGAAATCGAACACTATCCCACCGTGCTCCAGATGATTTCAAGGATCAGGGCGCAGCCACGGCCCGATCTGGGCTTTGCTGCCTTGATCGAGGCCATGATGCCCTGTGGATCGATCACCGGGGCCCCGAAAATCAGGGCGATGGAATGGATTGCCGCCCTCGAAAATCAACCGCGCGGGATTTATACGGGGGCCATTGGCTGGGCTGCCCCGGATGGGGATCTGTGCTTTAATGTAGCGATCAGAACATTGGTGGAGCAGATCGCGCCAGCCCCAAATAGCCCCGAACCAACCACCCCGCGCCGGATGTTTCGCTTAGGGCTGGGGAGCGGGATCGTGGCTGATAGCCAATGGCGCGCCGAATATGAGGAATGCCTGCTCAAGGGGCAGTTTTTGGGGCCAAAGCTATTAGGAGAGGATTGCGGCCGTTCCAATAAGAACGGTGATGCCAGCCCCGATGCCAGCCCTGACGCCAGCAGCCCCGATGCCAGTATTGATGATGCCCCATGGGCGCAAGCCGATTTTGCCCTCATTGAAACCATGCTCTGGCAATCCGGTGTTGGATTTCCGCGCCTGCCCCGGCATCTCGCCCGATTGCGCGCTTCGGCGCAGTATTTTGCCATTCCTTATGACGAAGATGTGATCTTACGAACATGTGATCAGGCTCTTGCACAAGATTTTGATGGCCGATCTGATGCCAGGATGGAGGATGCTTCAGGCAAGCGCCTTGTGCGTCTGCTGCTCGGGCGCTCGGGTGCGGTCAGTGTTATGGTCGCGCCCTTCCGGCCCTGGCAAAGCCCGATCCGGCTGCATCTGGCCCCCCGGCCTTTGCACAGTCAGGATCTTTTGGGGCGGCACAAAACCACTTTGCGCCAACGCTATGCCGTTCATGATGCGGCAGGAAAGCCATTGTCATCGAGGCTTGCATCAGATGAAGACGAGATCATTTTCTGTAATGAACATGGGCATTTATGTGAAGGGTTGCGCAGTAATCTGTTTATCAGGCGGGGCCAATTTCTGCTCACGCCCGCTTTGGATGAAGGTCCTTTGCCGGGGGTTTTGCGCGCCGAATTGCTAGCCATGGGGCAAGCACAGGAAGCCCGCCTCGATCTTGATGATCTGATCCATGCCGATGCTGTTTATATCGGCAATGCCGTGCGCGGTCTTGGTCGGTGTATGGGCCCATTTTTTCAACCGGGCAGTGGCCATGCTTCCGACAAGAAGCGTTCATAATCAAACCATAATTCTATCTGATCTTGATGAGAATGAATGCAGATGGAGCGATTGTTAACGGTCACTTTACGCGATGCGTGTATTCTTGGATGTTGAAGGCTGCAAAGGGCAGTTGAAAAGGCATCATGGAAAGCCACGTCGTCGCTTGATACGTGAACATCCGGAGCCTCTATCGAATGGAAAGCGGACCATGGCAACCCAACACAAACATGTGACGATGCAATATGCTGATGCCTTAGCCACCGAATTGCTCCGCCATTTGGGATATGAAGCGGCAGAAAAAACCTGCTGTGAAAATCATTGGGATGGTGTTTTGGAAGCTTTGCGTAAGCAAGCCGAGCGCAAGCCCGTGGCCCGTTGAAATAAATAATAAACATTTTAAAACAACATCTTCTGGCCATGTTTGTGGCCCGGATCATTCCTTCATCTGATCATGAACGCACAAGCGAATCGCGGGCGCTAAGGAAATTCTTGGCATCTAGCAAGACATAATTTGGAAACTTTTTGCTTGGAATCGAGCGAAATTCTTGGATTATGTGGCGCGGTTTTGGCACATTGAGCTGAAATCGGGCATCAGCGTTCTAAAAGCCATTATAGATTTGGCTGCATATTTTCGCTATGTCTGTACTGCTAAGGATCACGGTCCGCGCTCTTGAGTGTTCTCTCTGCGCACGGATTTGGATCATTAGGTTATAGAAAATCTTGTCCCGGCTTCGGCACGGGATGGATCAACGCAGGAGAGATGGTGTCATCGTGTGTGGCCAAATTAGCCCGCAAGTTCAGCCGTTTAATTCGTTTGCCAGATGCATCAGATCTGGCGGCGCTCTTTCCTGCATATCTCAACATGGTCATGAATTCGGGCAAGATGGAGCCGTGGTCAGACAATGATGCACAGCGAACACAATCTGCCCGAATCGAGCCGCAGCAGGGGCTGCGGTAGAGTGGCAAGTCCTATGGGAAGAAAAATGCAACCACGATTGAGAAAGCTCGCTTGCTCGACGGCGGTCGCCGTCGCCTTCGTCTGCGGCGCGGGTGTCGCCCAGGCTCAAAGCACAGCGCCACAAGCACCGCCTCCGCCGGTTGAAGTTCAAACCGGTCAGGATCTCGAGCAGATCTTTAAGGAAGCCAATGAAATCAACACATTGGCTCAGGCATCGCAAGAGCGGATTGACGACACCGCCTCTGAAACCCAGCGGCTGCTGCGTGATTTCCAGGCCGTTTTGCGCGAAATTGAAAGCCTGAAAGCCTATAATGCCCAGCAACGCCGGGTTGTCAGCGACCAAGAAAGCCAGATTTCCGAATTGCAGCAGTCCATTGATGAAGTGGTCTCGATTCGTCGGGAAATCACGCCTTTGATGCTGCGGATGATCGATCGTCTTGGGGAGTTTGTCGCTCTCGATGTGCCGTTCCTTAAAGAGCAGCGGACCATGCGGATCGAAAATCTGCGCGAATTCATGGATATGTCGAATATTTCGCCCTCTGAAAAATTCCGCCTCGTGCTGGAAGCCTATCAGATCGAAAATGAATTCGGTCGGACCATCGAATCCTATCGCGGTTCCCTCGAAATCGATGGTCAGGAACGCCAGGTCGATTTTCTGCGCATTGGTCGCGTGGTGCTGGCCTATCAAACCCTTGATGGACAGTTCCAGGGTCGCTGGAATCAGGATAGCAAAAGCTGGGAAGCCTTAGGCGCGGAATATAGTGGTTCCATCGATGCTGCCATGCGCTTTGCGAAAAAGCAGGCAGCACCGCAAATGTACCTCCTGCCGGTTTCCGGTCCTGAACAGTCGAAGGAGGCAAAATAATGAACAAATTTTTCACAACAGCCATTGCCCTGGTGATGAGCAGTGTGGCCTCCGTTGCGTTTGCACAGGATAGCGCCGAACAAACCGAACCGCCTGCACCGCAATCTCAGATGCGTCCGGCTGACCTTGATGCCTTGCTTGAGCAGGTGCGTCGCGGACGGGTAACCGAAACGTCTGAGCATCGCGAACGGGAAGCGGAATTCCGCGCACGCCGTGATCAGCAGGATCGGATGCTTACGGAAGCGCGTCAGGAACGGGGTGCCGAAGAAAAAACCGCTGAGAATCTTGAGCGGACCATCCAGAACAATGAACAGCGCATTCGCGAACTCGATGCCACTTTGCAAGAGCGGCTGGGCGAATTGAAAGAAATGTTCGGCGTGCTGCAGCAGGTAGCCGGCGATATGCGCGGGGTTATCGAAGGTTCACTGGTCACGGTGGAATATGGCAAGGCCGAGCGTGTTGATGGCATCAACAAGCTGATCGAAAAAGCGTCGCGGTCTTCCACTTTGCCGTCGATTGCCGAAATCGAAGTTTTGTGGCAGCAGATGATGCTTGAAATGGTGGCATCGGGTGAAGTCACTAAATTCGATCATACGGTTGTTGCCAGCACGGGCGAGAAACAAACCGTTCCTCTGGTCCGGGTCGGGAATTTCAATCTCGTTTCCGATGGCAAATATTATGATTATCTTGCTGAAAGCGGCAATGTGGTCGAATTGGGCCGTCAACCTTCCGCCCGCTTTACGGGCTCTGCCTCCGCGCTTGTGAATGCCGAGCCGGGTGAAACTGTTGCGTTCGGGGTTGACCCCACGCGCGGCCAGCTTCTCAGCCTGCTGATCCAATCGCCCACTTTGCAAGAGCGGATCGATCAGGGCGGTGCTGTTGGTTATGTGACCCTTGCCCTCGGGGCCATCGGGGTTCTGATCGCGATCATCAAGGCCATCACCTTGTCGATCACCACAGCCAAGGTCCGTGGCCAAAGCAAGAACCCGGGTGATCCCAAAGCCAGCAACCCACTGGGCCGTGTTCTCTCTGTTTATCGAGAGAATAAAGGCGTTGATGTGGAAACGCTGGAACTGAAACTCGATGAAGCCATCCTGCGCGAAACCCCTGCGCTGGAGCGTGGCCTCACGGTGATCAAGCTGATCTCTGCCGTGGCTCCGCTGCTTGGTCTGCTCGGGACCGTGACCGGGATGATCGCGACCTTCCAGGCGATCACCCTGTTTGGTACCGGTGATCCCAAGCTGATGGCCAACGGGATTTCCCAAGCCCTCGTGACAACGGTTATCGGCCTTGTGGTGGCCATCCCGACCTTGCTGATGCACAGCTTCGTTGCTGGCATGAGCAAGAAGGTCATCCACGTTCTTGAAGAACAAAGTGCCGGGATCATCGCTGTTCACGCGGAAAAGGAGCATGGTCGTGCAGTCTCTTCTTGACGCATTGACAGCTATTCAGATCTTCATGGAGAAGGGCGGCGTTGTGCTCTATGGCGTCCTCGCCGTCACCTTCATCATGTGGATCTTGATCATCGAACGCATCTGGTACTTCACCGTTAATGCTAAGCTGGATGTGAAACAGGCTCTGTCCGCATGGGAGTCGCGCGACGAACGGCGTTCGTGGTATGCTCATAAAGTGCGGACGGCGATGATCTCTGAGGTGTCCCAGAACCTCAATACGAATATCGACCTGATCAAGACCCTGGTTGCAACCTGCCCCCTCGTTGGGCTGCTTGGAACCGTGACCGGGATGGTCAGTGTTTTCGATGTGATGGCGGTTCTGGGCAGCGGCAATGCCCGCGCGATGGCGGATGGTGTGTCGAAAGCCACCATCCCCACCATGGCCGGGATGGTCGCAGCCTTGTCAGGCGTGTTTATGAGCACATGGATCGAGCGCAAGGCCAAAAGTCAGGCTGAGCGACTTGAAGACACACTGACGATGGATCATTGAGGAACGAGAAGGCTTGGAGAATTTGACCGCTGCGCTTACCGGCGCAGCGGGATAACCTGAAGTCACACTCAGTAACCGAGAGAATCGATGCGCAAGTTTTCAAAATCCGAAGAGGAAGCAGAGATCAACATGACACCGATGCTCGACATCGTGTTCATCATGCTGATCTTCTTCATCGTGACTGCATCATTCGTGAAGGAATCCGGCCTTGATGTTAACAAGCCGCCGCCTAACGAACAGGAGCAGAAAGATGACGACAAGAAAAATATCCTGATCCAGGTGGATAGCTCGAACAGGATCTTCGTTAATATGCGGCCCGTTGATATTGCATCCGTGCGCGCCAATGTCGAACGCATGCACGCTGAAAATCCCGAAGGTGTGGTGGTGATTCAGCCTGCACCAGACGCATTTTCCGGTATCGTGGTTGAGATTTATGACCAGGCAAGACAGGCTGGCGTCTATAATGTTTCGATCGCGGAAGCAAAACAGTAACCCTAAAGGGGCGTTTGCCGATCATGGCGGGCGCCCCCTCTATCCATCAATGGGGCACAGGCAGGGTACATCATGAGAGATCACGCTCAAAAGCAAGCAGAAGAAAATGAAATCAACATGACACCGATGCTCGACATCGTGTTCATCATGCTGATCTTCTTCATCGTTACCGCCACCTTCATTAAGGAAGCCGGTGTCGATGTGACGAAGCCGCCAGCCGTAACGGCTGAGAAAAAAGACCGCGCCAGCATTCTGATCGCCATTACGGAGTCGGATGAAATCTGGATGAATCGTAAAAAGGTTGATTTGAAGTCCTTGCAGACAAATATTGAGAAACTGCATGCTGAAAATCCGCAAGGAACCATCGTCATTCAGGCGGATGCCCGATCCAAGGCAGGCTTGATGATTGCCGTGACCGAGGCGGTCAATGATGCCGGCGTTCCGGGCGTTGCCGTATCCACCGAGGAGAACTAGCATGTTAGCGCGTTATGTTACGGCTTTAATGATCGGCACGGCTGTTACCTTTGCCCTTTTTTATATCATGCAGGCATTGGTGGTCAGTGATCGCGTTGAACTGAGCGATATCGAAAGTGTTCGCTTTGTTGATGTGGTGCGGGTGGATCGTCAGCAGGAAGCCAAGCAGGAAGACCGCAAGGTTGAAAAGCCTGTTCCGCCCGAAGCCCCACCGCCCGATCTGGATATCCCCAATGCATCGGCGAATAATGCGAGCCAGGGCTTGAATTTTGGCCAGCTCAATCTGAATGCTGGCCTTGATACCGGCGGCGTTGCTTTGGGGGCCCCCACAGATGGCGATTATCTGCCATTGGTGCGTATTCAGCCGCAATATCCTCGCCGCGCGGCAGAACGTGGCATTGAGGGCTATGTGATTGTGGAACTGACGGTGACACCGCAAGGAACCGTGGAAAATGTCCTGATCGTTGAAGCCGATCCGAAAGGCTATTTCGAACGTGCCGCTGAACAGGCGGCCTATAAATTCAAATACAAGCCCAAGGTCGTCAATGGTGAACCCATCGCTGTGGAGGGTGTGCAATATCTCTTCAGCTTCAATCTTGAAGATGGTGGCCGTCGATAAACTGTATCGGTTGTCCCGATTGTAGGGGCGACCGCACATATCCCCGAAATCGACCTTTGGGAGGGTCATGAGATGATGATGAAACAAAGACTCTTTGGATTGCCACTGTTAACAGCGCTGGGTTTGATGGCTGTGACCGTGCCTGCTGGCTTTGGGCTTTATTCCGCCCCGATGGCGCAAGCCCAAGAAGATGAAAAGCCTGAGCGCAATAGCAAAAAGGTGGATAGCCTGCGCGCCAATATCTACGAGAAGATCGCCAAGGCGCAGGAAAAACTTGAAAAAGGCGAGAAGGCTGAGGCGGTCGAAGATCTCAATGACCTTCTCGAAGATAAGATCAATGATTATGAAACGGCCATCGTTTATCAGATTCTCGCCAGTTCGGTTTATATCGAAGAAGAGAATTACAAGCAGGCTATTGTTGAATATGAAAAGATCCTGAAGCTTGAGCGCATCCCCGAAAGCCTTCAGATTGCCAGCCTCAATGCCTTGGCACAGCTTTATCTGGTGGATGAACAATATAAGAAATCCATCGAATATATGAAGAAATGGATGGCGACCCAAACCAATCCTGGTCCCTCTCCCTATTATTTTCTTGCTCAGGCCTATTATGGGCTCGAAGATTTCAAAAATATCGTACCCAATATCACCAAAGCAATCGAACTGGGTCGGGCCCGTGGGGACGAGCCCAAGGAAAATTGGTATCTTCTGTTGCGCTTGGCCTATTTTGAGCTTGCCCAATATGAAAAGGTCGCTGAAGTCTTGGAATTTCTGACCGTCAATTTTGAAAAACCTGAATATTGGCGCCAGCTGGCAGCGGTTTATTCCGAGCTTGGACAAGAGAAGAAGCAGTTTGCGACCATGGAAGTGGCCTATCGCCAAGGTTATTTGGATAAAGAAAGCCAATTAATCAATATGGCGCAGCTTTATCTTTATCACAGTGTCCCGATCAAGTCGGCTTGGGTCATTGAAAAAGGTATGAAAGACGGCATCATCGAAAAGAACGCCGAGAATTACGAACTTCTGGGCCAGGCCTATCTCAATGCACAGGAAATGCGGAAAGCTGAAGAACCTCTGCGTTTGGCTGCCAAAGATGGTGATGATGGCGAAATCTGGATGCGCTTGGGCCAGGTTTTTGCTGAGCAGGAACGCTGGAAAGAAGCCCTTCCGCCATTGCAAAAAGCGGTTGATTCCGATGATCTGGATGAGCCCGGTTATGCCCATCTTTTGATCGGTATGGCCAATTTCAATACAGATAAATTGGATGACGCCAAAAAAGCCTTTCGTGCTGCGGCTAAATTCGATGAAACGGAAAAAGCTGCCAAACAGTGGGTGGATTATACCAACAAAGAACAGCAGCGCCGCGCGCAATTGACCGAATATTATGGCGGCGGGGGCCAATGATCTTCGCGATCATTTAACCTTGCCCACACTATAGATTTGGCAAATGCGCTAAGGCTCAATTAGAAAGGCCGTCCATGCAGATCTGCATCGGGCGGCTTTTTACGGATGGTCGCATGTGATGAATGATCCTGCTGATCGCAAAAAATGGAACTGGTTCTATGAAGATTGGCATCATCGGATTTGGCTTGATGGGGGCATCCTTGGCCTTGGCCTTACGTGAGGCTGATCCCACGCTGACATTTGTGATCGCCGATCGCGATGCCGGGCATCGTGCAGTCGCCCGGCAGTTGTTCCCTGATTCCGTGATAGGCGATGATCTAACCAGAATCGCAGGCTTGAGCGATATTCTTTTTCTCGCCACCCCGGTCCGAACCATGGGGGCAATTGCGCAGCAGATCGGCCCCTTTTTGAAGCCGGGTATGACCCTCACTGATCTGGGCTCGGTGAAGGAGCAGGTCATCCGTGATATTGCCCCCCATGTGCCAGGCAATTGCCATTTTATTCCAGGGCATCCGGTGGCCGGACGCGAACGATCAGGCCCCAATGATGCAGATCCGCTTATTTTCAAGGATCGGAATTGGGTTCTCACCCCAGATGAAAACTGCAATCCTGAAGCCCTTGATCGTCTGACAAAGCTCTTGGAAGGTCTGCCGATTGCCCATGTTTTGCGGCTCGATGCAGCCAGTCATGATCGTGTTCTTGCCTTCAATTCCCATCTGCCACACATCATTGCCTTTGCGGCGATGCTGGAAAGCGCGAAAATCGGCGAAGACCTTGGTGTTGATATGCGCAATTTCAGTGGCGGCAGCTATGATGATATGACGCGTGTGGCCGCCGCCGATCCGGTGATGTGGCGTGATATTTTTCTCACAAATGGCGAACGCCTTGAAGAGATGATCCGGGCCTTGATCGGGCGGATGGATAATATTCTCGATGCCATGCATGCGAGCGATGAAGCGAAACTCACTGCCCTTATCGCCAAAGCTCGAGACCTCAAAATCCGGGATTGAAGCGGCGGTGGCATGATTTCTTTGGCAGCGTCCCACAAACGGTTTCATCACGCAGGGCATATCCCTCTTTCGTCATCCCGGGTCTCCGCCCGGGATGACGAGAGGGAGGAACCTTATCAAATTCTCCAGCGTCACCCCGGGTCTCCGCCCGGGGTGACGGATGTGGGGGGCAAGCTCGGAATGAGAAAAGTCTTTTGAATGCCTTCTCAATCTTCAGGCTCAACCCAGGTTACATGGCCCATTTTGCGGCCCGGCTTGGCAGCAGCCTTGCCATAATGATGGAGATGCGCATAAGGATCGCTCAGAATTTTTTGCCAATGGCTGATATCATCGCCGATCAGATTTTCCATACGCACCCGCCCCAAAGCATCGCTTGCCCCAAGAGGGAGGCCGCAAATCGCCCGGATATGTTGCTCGAATTGGCTGGTCACCGCGCCATCAATGGTCCAATGGCCGCTATTATGAACACGGGGGGCAATTTCATTGACGATGACCTCATGCCGATCATCAATCACAAACATCTCGACCGTTAAAATCCCCACATAATCGAGAGCCGTGGCGATCGCATGGGCATAGCTGATGGCTTGCTCGAAACAGTTTTCATCAATTTGTGCAGGCAGATGGCTGGAGCGCAAAATTCCAGATGCATGGCGGTTTTCAATGGGTGGGTAATGGCGCATAGAGCCATCCCGCGCGCGGGCCAGAATGATCGAGATTTCACGATCAAAAGGGATGAGCTTTTCAACGATCACCAGATCAGAGCCTAAAGCCGTCCAACCGGCCTCAATGCAATCCGGGCCATAGAGGCGGACCTGACCTTTGCCATCATAGCCCAGCCGCCTGGTTTTGGCGATGACCGGATAGCCCAGCGCTTGCGCCGCATCGGCCAAAGCAGCCGCAGTTGCCACATCATGATAAGGGGCCACGGGAATATCGAGCAGGGACAGGAAATCTTTTTCCAGCATCCGATCCTGGCTGGTGGCCAAAGCCTTGATCCCGGGTTGAATAGGCTGCCGTGCCGAGAGAAAATCAAGAGAGGGTGCGGGAACATTCTCAAATTCGAAGCTGATCAGATCAACAGCATCGGCAAATTCGGCGAGGGCTGAGCGATCCTGATAAGATGCCTGCCAGAAACGATCGCAAGCGCGAAATGCCGGACTTTCCGGATCAGGGCAAAAAATGGCCGTGCGATAGCCAAGCCGGGCGGCTGCCAGGGAAAGCATCAGCCCAAGCTGGCCGCCGCCCAAAATCCCGATCCGGGCCCCCGGTGGAAGGATATCGGCCATCTATCAATCCTTTATGGGTGTTGTGCCGACAGATTGTGTTTGGTTCTCGCGAAAGGCATCAAGCCTGGCCGCCACAGTGCTATCGAGAAGGGCGATTACCGATGCCGCGAGCAGGGCGGCGTTTTTGGCCCCGGCTTTGCCAATAGCAAGCGTCCCCACCGGAACGCCCGCAGGCATCTGCACGATAGAGAGGAGGCTATCCATGCCCTTCAAGGATTTGCTTTCAACCGGCACCCCCAAAACAGGAAGCGGAGTGAGGGCTGCGGCCATCCCCGGGAGATGGGCGGCTCCCCCGGCTCCGGCGATGATCAGCTTCAGCCCACGGGATTTGGCTGTTTTGGCATAGTCATAAAGGCGTTCGGGCGTGCGATGCGCGGATATGATCAGCACTTCATGAGGAATGCCCATTTGATCGAGAATATCGGCGCCATGGCGCATCGTGTCCCAATCCGATTGACTTCCCATGATGATGCCGATCAAAGGTTCAGCCGCAGTCATAAGACGCTCCTTTAACGAGCATAAGGGCCATGGTCGGCCGTATTATAGGGATCAGCCGTCGGGATGCAACGACAAGGAACAGAATGCTGGTCATTCTTGACATGATCGTATAATTAATAAAATGTTAAAATCTGCACGAAAGCGAGGGGGGTCGCATGCGCGTTGATGCCATGGATGCAAGCCATTCCGTGTCGAGCGATACACAGCACGCCTTTAGCCCGCGTCGTCGCTCGGCGAAAGATCGTCAAAACAGGGCTTATGAAGAGGCGGCGGAGCGGGTGGATCAGGATGCGGATGCCCTGTATGTATTTGGGATTCCCGAAGAGGATCTGACCACCGAGGTTCGCGCTGCCGTCAGCCGGATATTGAAAGACAATGAAGCCCTGCGCCGACAGCTTTTAAAGGCGGAACGGGTGATCGCGGATTTACATGATCTGGCTGATCATGACAGCTTGACCCCAACTCTTAATCGTCGTGCCTTCATGCGGGAGCTGAACCGCCTTCTGGCTCTGGCCAAGCGGCATAAAACGCCTTTGGCGCTCGCCTATTTCGATATCGATGATATGAAGCAGATTAATGATCGTCTGTCGCATGCGGCAGGGGATGCGGCCCTTTTGAGGATCGGCGAAATGCTGGTGGAGCATTGCCGCAGCTCGGATCTCGTCGCCCGGCTGGGGGGTGATGAATTTGCCATCGTGCTTCCCCATAGCAATGCGGAGCAGGCAGCCGAACTGGCAGCGCGGCTGACGGCCGCCCTGGCTGCGAACCCGCCCATGATCCAAGATGATGTGGTGGACTTGAAGCTCAGCTATGGGGTGAGCATGGCTCAGGCTGATGATCAGGCGGAGCAGCTTCTGGCCCGTGCCGACGCCGATATGTATGCGCACAAAGCCAAAACCAAGGCCGAAGGCGCTGCGGCACAATCCTGACAGCTAGCCCCCAAATTTCAGGCAATGATATCGGGTAGGATTTGATCCTCGATATGGCGAATTTGATCCTTCAGGAGCAATTTGCGTTTTTTCAATCGCATGATCTGAAGCTGATCATAAGAACCGGATTGCTGCAGGGCGACAATCGCACTATCGAGATCGCGATGTTCCTGTTCCAGGGTCAAAAGGCGCTTCTTGAGCTCCGCGTCGCGCAAAGACATCCCATCATGCATGCATCAAGCTCTCGTATGAACAATCCTGCAAAAGATCATAAGCCCTTGGCGCGTGCTTCACAAGCATCGTGGCATTGCCCTTGAGTCGGCGATCAGCGGGCTAATGAAAGGCTTTATCTTGATGAAGGCGGGCCGATGCTCCTTTGCATTTAACCGTATCATGAGCAGCTTTCGCTTTGGGAAAAGATGGTGCCATTGTGTGAAAAGAACGGGCTATGAGGCTTTTGAGAAAGATGCGCAGATGCTGGCAACGATCATAAATATTTTGGAGATCAAGACAGAAGAATTGAAGTGACAATTTGGGGTCAAATATGTTGCGATAGGAATCCACTTCCGTAGCAAAGGAGATTACCGGCATGACTCAACAGGCGCATGTTCAGGCTCTGGCAGATAAGCACGCAACTTTGGAACGTGTTATCACACAGGAAACCAAACGCCCCTCGCCAGATACCCTGCGGATTGCCAAATTGAAGCGGGAAAAACTTTTGCTGAAAGAAAAGATGCGGTTCATGGGCCAATGATCCGCCCTTTTAAAGGAGGAGACAGATAAGGCCAAATCTGACCAGATTTAAAACGGCTTTCAAAGGTCGAATGAACCAGGGCGGCGCAGATGAATGCGACCGCCCTTTTTGTCGAGGGAAAGCCAGCGCAAGTCTTTCCCCTCAGCAAGCCGAAAAGGCATTAAGGGCGGCGGATCGGCCCTCAGCTCTGGGATGGGGCTTCATCAGGGCTATTGGCCTGATCTTCGGCCACATTACCGGATGCCGCGTCGTCAGACTCATCACCCGCTTTGGTGGCTCCGTCCTGATGGCTATTGGCGGCTTTCGCGTTGCGGATGGCGGCGCGTTTCACGGCATCATCCAGTTCGCTTTGTTTGCACAGGCCCAAAGCCACCGGATCCTGCGACCGGATATTGGCGATATTCCAGTGCGAACGATCCCGAATGGCACCGATTGTTGGCTTTGTGGTGCCTACAAGGCGCGAAATCTGGGTATCTGATAGCTCGGGATGATTGCGCAAAATCCAGGAAATAGCGTCGGGTTTGTCCTGGCGTTTGGAAACCGGCGTATAGCGCGGCCCACGGGTGCGGGTTTGTTCCGGCTTTGCACCTTTGCTCAGTTCCAAAGCCGCCGCCGGATCATTCTGGCAGCGACGAATTTCATCCCAGGTCAATTGTCCATTCGCGGTGGGATCGATCCCGGCGATGGATTGACCCACGGTTCCATCGGCGATTCCCTGCACCTCAAGATCATGCAAGCCGCAAAAACGGGCAATCTGCTTGAATGTCAGCGATGTATTATCGATTAACCAAACGGCAGTTGCCATTGGCATCAGGGGCTGGCTCATAGTCCTCTCCAAAACACGCATATTCCATCACCGCTCTTGCCAAGGGCTCTTCCCCGGCAGGTGAAGTGCATGTGTTCATCACAAAAGAGAAGACCCGACGCAAAAGGCGATTGGTATCAAATGACTTTGGCGCAGCTTGCGCAATCAATCAAGGGATTCGCATCGCTTTCCCCTCAAATGCCGAAGATTTTTTGCAAATGGCTCCGATTTTGCCTCTAGCGGCTGCCAAAAGCCTGAGCCACCGGCAAGCGCGCTGCCCTGATGGCCGGGAAAAAGCCGCCGATCAGGCCAATCAGCAGGGCCAGCCACAGGCCTTGGATGAAAAGGTCGCTGCTCAGGCTGAAATTGAAAACCACCTGGGTGAAATTGCCCCCTAAGGTAGAGGCGCTCAACCCATCGAAAAAAACCAGTGCCACCAAAGCCCCGAGCAATCCCCCCACAGCCGAGAGAAAAAGCGATTCTGCCAGCGTGCCGCAAAAGGCGGAAAAGCCTGAAAAACCAATGGCACGAACGGTGGCAATGTCGCGGCTGCGGGCGGAAACCGAGAGATAAATGGTATTGAGCGCGCCCGCCAGCGCCCCCAGCGACATGGCAATGGATAAAGGCCAGCCCAGTACCAGAATGAGATCGGATGTGCGCTCGGATTGTTCGGCATAATAGCGGCGTTCGCTGATGATATCCACCGTGAGCCGGGGATCCTGATCGGCAAAGCTGCGCAAACTTTCGATGGCTTGCGGGTTGATCAGCTTTGCCCGCACCGATTGCACCGAACTGCCCCGGTTGAATTGGTTTTGCACGCCGCCCAGATCGCTCCAGATTTCCGAATCAAAAACGCCGCCGGTGGAAAAGACCCCCACCACGGTCCATTGGGTGGCCCCGAAGCGCAGCATCGAACCCGGTTCAAAGCCATTGAATTCACGCAATAAAGCTTCGCCCACGATCAATTCATTGCGCCCGGGGATAAACATCCGCCCGGCCGTGATGGCGGGTGCGCGGATAGCCACCCCTAGAGGCCCCAGCCCGCGCAAGGGCAGATTGGCCTTGGTCCCGCTCGATTTCTTGATGCCATCCACCACCACATAAAGTTCGCCCGAAACCAAAGACGCGCCATCCCGCTTTAGAAGGCCGGGGGCGGTTTCGATAAGGGCAAGCTGTTCGCGGCTCAAAACGGAATTAAGCTCCGCCCCCGAACCGCCGCGCAAAATGATCGCCACATCTTCAGAACCCGAAGATCCAAGGGTTTGGCGAAAGCCCTGCGACATGGATAAAAACGCCAGTAAAACCGCCACCACAACCGCAATGGTGATGACAGTGGCAAGGCTAAGCCATAATCTTTGGGGCAGGCTTAAAAGCCCGATCCAGATCATCATGAAAATTTGCTTCAACATCATGCATCAAGCCCGGGCAAAAGCGGCGGTGGGTTTTAAACGATAAGCGGCAAAAGCGGGCAAAAGGCCGGTGATCAGCCCCAAAGCCAGCATCAGCCCGAAGGACGAGAGCCAGATGCCGGATGTAAATCCCAAAGGAAAGGGAAAGCCCGGCACAGTGCTGATGAAGCGGGCCATCATCTGGGCCGCCGCCACCCCTAAAAGCCCCCCGATGAGGGCCAGTGCCAGCGATTCCGCCAAAATGAGGGCGAACACCATGCGGGCATCAAAACCCAGCACCTTCATCACGCCGATTTCCCCGGTGCGCTCGCGGATGGATAAAGCCATGGTATTGCCGGTGATGATCAGGATGGTGAACATCGCCGCCCCGCTCACCGATAAAACGATCAGCCCGATATTGCCAAGCTGTTCAACGAAGGATCGGTTAAAGGCTTCTTCGGTGCGGGTTTCGGTGGCATAGGCAGAATTTTGGAAGCGGCTGTCGATGGCTTGGGCAATGGCATCATTTTGCGCCGGATCGAGGGTGGTAAAGCTGATGGTGCCGGTAAAATCGCGGGCAGTGGTGCGGGCTTCATTCAGATAATCATAATGCAGATAAAGGGTATTGGCCGCGATATTGGCCCGGCCCGCGCGATAAATCCCTTCGATCACCAGATCCCAGACATTGGAGCCATCGGCACGTTGCCAGATATTGCTGGAAATGGGGATCAGATCGCCAATCTGCCAGCCATATTGTTTGGCGACATCCTCACCCACCAAAGCCCCACGCCTGTTCTGGATGAAGGCGGCGGCTTGTTCCGGTGGCAGGGCGATATCATCGGCATAAATCTGCAAATAGCTTTGCGGATCGATGGCAAAGCCGAAAATGAAATTGCGCGGTTCCTGATAATAAGACCCCATCCAGCTTTGATGGCTGACCTGGCGCACGCCCTCGATGGCGGCGATGCGATTGACATAGGCAATGGGCAAAGGCTGGGTGAAATTGATCCTGTTAGAGATGATCAGGCGATCGGCGGCGGCCAGATCGGCCCCGGCATTCAGGCCGCGCTCGAAACTTTGCAAAATGCCAAACAGGAAAAAGGCAATGAAAATGGCAAAGGCGGTAAGGGCAAAACGCAGGCGGCTGCGGCTGAGATTGGCCCAGATCAGGGAGAGGGATGCCAAGGCCACGGTCATGATGCCACCATGGCCTCGGCCTCGATGAAGCGGCCCTTGTCCAGATGCAGGATACGGCGGGCATAGCGGGCGGCTTCGGGATCATGGGTGACCATGATGATGGTTTTGCCGAAATCCCGGTTCAGCATTTGCAGCATGGATAAAATCTCATCGGCGGTTTCGCGGTCCAGATCGCCGGTTGGCTCATCGCATAATAAAAAAGCGGGGTCGGAAACGATGGCCCGGGCAATCGCCACCCTTTGTTGTTGCCCGCCCGACATTTCCCTTGGGCTGTGTTTGGCGCGATCTTCCAGCCCCACGATTTTCAGGGCTGTCATCACATGATCCCGGCGCGCCCGGCCCTTCAGATGGGTCAGCAACAAGGGCAGTTCCACATTGCGCGCGGCATTCAGCATGGGCATCAGATTGTAAAATTGAAAGATGAAGCCGATATGCGCGCCCCGCCAACGCGAAAGGGCGCTTTCCCCCAACTGATCGATGCGGGTTTCATCGATGGTGATTGCGCCGCGATCAGGTCTATCCACACCACCCAAAAGATTGAGCAGGGTGGTTTTCCCCGAACCCGATGGCCCCATGATGGCAACGAAATCGCCGCGTGCGATGCTCAGATCAAGCTGATCGAAAATGGTGATGACATGCCCCGCTTTTTCATAGGATTTGCTCACGGCATGCAGATTGATCAGGGGCTTTGCGGTCATGCTTGTGCTCATTTCTCTAAGGCCGGTTCGGTGTTCAAAAAGGCAACATTCACCGCCATATCGGGCAGGATACGCGGATCTTTCTCGCCAAGGCCGATTCGCACCCGCACGGTGGCACGATCCCGATTGGCGGTGGGGATGATGGCGATCACCCGAGCCTTGATCACCCAATCGGGATAGGCATCGAGCCGGGCTTTTACCGGCTGACCGGGGCTGACAAGGCCAATGAAGCTTTCATTCACATCCACCTCGATTTCAAGGCTATCCATATCAACGATGGTGCAGATCCCTGTGCGGGTAAAGCCGCCGCCCGCCGAGCCGGGGGCGATGATCTCGCCCGGCTGGGCATTTTTATCGATCACCACCCCGGAAAAGGGGGCCAGCACCAGATGATCGCGCACCCGTTCTTCGGCGCGCTGTGCCTGCAGGCGGGCGATTTCAAGATCGGCCTCGGCCCGGGCGAGATCTGCGGTCAGGGCCTCCACCGCTGCTTTGGCCTGCGTAAAAGAGGCCTCGCTTGAAAACATGGCCTCGCTTAATTGCGAAACCCGCACCAGAACCCGCTTGGCTTCCGCAAGATTGGCCGTGGTGGCATCCAAAGTGGCCCGGGCGGCAATCATCTGTGCCTTCGCCAAAGACAGATCGATCTGCGCCAAAGCATCATCAAGGCGGGCCACCAATTGTCCTTCTTTTACGGACATGCCTTCTTCCACCAGAATATCGGTGAGTCGGCCGGTGATTTCGGCTGAAACGGTGGCGATGCGCCGCGCCGTGATATAGCCCGATGCATTGAGAATCTCATCACCCTTTGCGGCTTTCGGCTGTTGGGGCGAAGGGGCTGAAACAGGCGAAGCGCTGGATGGGCTATCGGCTTCAGCTAAGCTTGGTGATGGCCTTTGGGCCGCGGTTTGAGGGGGTTTTGCGGCGAAATCAAAAGCCCAAAACGCCACCGCCCCTCCTAAAGCCAGCACAAAAAGCAAAAGGAGGATCGCCCCCATGCTGCCCCGCTTTGAAGCCGGGGCAGAGGGTGCCTGCTTTTGGCTGCGATCGATCGACAGGCTATCGAGCAGGGCTTTCTTGTCGTCCATCACGATCTCCGGTCAGGGATTTGGGCAAACCCATCAGGGGCCATGCTTCTTATTCGTCGGAAATCTGCAAAAGGATTTTTCCCTTATGCAGGCTGCTATCCATCAGCCGATGGGCAAGGGCGGCTTCTTCGAGCGGAAAGATGCTATCGATCATCGGGCGAAAGCGGCCTGCCTCGATCAGGGGCCAAACCAGTTCTTCGACCGATTGCGCCAGGGCCGCCTTGAAAGCCAAAGGCCGGGCCCGCAGGGTCGAGCCGGTGAGGGTGAGGCGTTTCAGCATGATCGGGGCAAGGCTGAGGGTGGTTTCAGGGCCCTTTAAAAAAGCGATGGTGACATGGCGGCCATTCTCGGCCAGACATTGCAGATTGCGCGGCAGATAATCCCCCCCCACCATATCCAGCACCACATCCACCCCGCGCTTATGCGTGATGGCAAGGGTCGCCGCCACAAAATCCTCATCATGATAATTGATCGCCGCATCGGCCCCCAGATCGCGGCAGAAGCGGCATTTCTCATCGCTGCCGGCGGTGGTGATCACATGGGCATCAAAGGCTTTCGCCAATTGGATGGCGGTGGAGCCGATGCCCGATGATCCCCCATGCACCAAAAGCCATTCCCCATGATCGAGACCGCCGCGCTCAAACACATTCGACCAGACGGTGAACACCGTTTCCGGCAGGCCTGCGGCATGGGCAAGGGGCAGGCTTTTGGGGGCGGGGAGCAGGGTTTCAACCGGTGCTGCGCAATATTCGGCATAGCCCCCGCCGGTGACCAAAGCACAGACCCTATCGCCAATGGCCCAGCCCTTCACAGCGGCCCCCAAAGCCGCAATGGTGCCGGAAATTTCAAGGCCGGGAATATCCGATGCGCCGGGGGGTGGGGGATAGCGGCCTTCTCTTTGTATCACATCCGGGCGATTGATCCCGGCGGCCACCACCTTGATCAGCACTTCGCCCGGCCCGGGCGCAGGATCGGGGCGCTGGCATAAGCGCAGCACATCCGGCCCGCCAAATTTCGATATTTCAATGGCCTTCATCGCCTGTCCCCCTGTTCGATTTATGATGAGTGTGACCTGTCATTGTGGCTTAATCAATCCGTGAAGACCATTCCCTGCCATTATCCCCTCAATGGCCAGGACCAAGGAGAGATGCATGTTTCATGATGAACCGGCCAAACCCGCCATGCCCCCCCTCGATGCGCTGGAGCGCGAGGATCTCGACCGCCATTCCCTTACCGAATTGATCGAGCGCATCGCCCGCCTTGATGCCGAAATCGACCGCACAAAAAAGCTTCATGCCGCCAAAGCCGCCAGCAAAGCCGCAGCCGATGCCCTGTTTGGAAAAGGCTGAGATGGCTGAGAAGGGGACAGCCCCTCGCCAATCAATCGGGAGGAATTTTGAAGATCGACGAAAGCTTGCTATACTCAGATCGGGCTGATCCATCCGCAGCATAGATAAAGGCCAAGGGATGCGCGAAACCAAAGCCACCGCACCGGATCATGTCATCCCGTTCACACATGGGGTTGATGGCCTTTATTCTGACGCTATGGCTCTGGCTTATGAAATGCGGGCCTGCCTATCAGATCGCCGGGCTTTGGGATGGTCAAAGGATGGGCCCGGTGATTGGTCCCTTGATGCTGAAAAGGTCTATTGCGTGGAAACCATGCGCATTTCCACCCGGATTCTCCATGTGATTGCCTGGGCGATGGGGCGCAAAGCGGTGGCTGTGGGCGATCTCAGCGCCCAGCAGGCAAAAGCGCCGGAATGGCGCTTGGGGGATCGCGCGCTGTGCCTTGCCCATCCCGATCAGCAGCCGGATATGCAGCTGTTTTTATTGTGCCAGCCTTTTGATGGCCTGTGGTGGCGGAGCGATGCCCTTTATCGCCGGGCGCTGCGCCTGCAAAAGATGCTGCTTTCGGATGAAGCAGCCCATGCCGCACAGGCGATGCCGTCTGCGCCACGGCGCTCATCACCTGCGGTTATCAGCTTGCCCTTTTAAAGAAAAGCCCCACGCAAAACAGCGCCAGTGCTTAAAGCACCAGCGCAGTTTGATCGGTTCTTTGCTTTTTAGGCCGCTGCTGATCGCATAAAGCCGCAACGGATAAAAAAGCCTTATTTCTTGAGCTTGAAGGCACCGAAGCGTTTTTGGAACCGCGCAACCTGGCCACCCCTGTCCATCAGGCGCTGCGCGCCCCCGGTCCAGGCCGGATGGGACGTGGGATCGATTTCCAGCGTCAGGCTATCGCCTTCGGCTCCCCAGGTCGAGCGGGTCATGAATTCGGTACCGTCCGTCATGACCACTTTGATCATGTGGTAATCAGGATGAATGTCTTTTTGCATGGCCCTCTCCGAAAATCTGAAGCGCGGTCTATAGCTTGCCCCAGCCCTGATTGCAAGACCCGTGGCAGCGACATTTGACCCCAAAAGCGTCGATAAGGCAGATTGTTCGCGCGCATCTGCGCTGCTATAGCCTCAATCTACAGAAACCGGAAAGGGAATAAAGCCCTGATGATCGGATCGACCAACTCATGAACGCCGCCGCACCAGAACAAAATGAACATAACGGACAGGCTGAATTGCCCGGGTCCAAATCCGATGGGTCCAAATCCGATGGGTCCAAATCCGATGCAGATGGCCGGTTGAAAGGATTGGCGGGTTTGGCACGGCTGAAGCTGGTGGTGAGCTATGTGCTGCGTTATAAAAAGCTGGCGGCCATGGCTTTGTTATCTTTGTCCATTGCGGCAGCGGCCAATCTGGCGGTGATCGGGGCTTTGCAGCCGGTGATCGATAAAGGGTTCAATGCCGATGATCCGGCGGCGATTGATCGGTCTTTCGCCATTTTATTCGGGATCGTGGTGATTCTCGCCCTGGCGGCCTCGGCGCGGGCCTATTTCGTGACCCTTTTGGGGGAACGGGTGGTGGCGGATCTGCGCCGGGCTGCCCATGCCCGGGTGGTCTCCCTTCATCCGTCGTTTTTTGAAGATAATCGTCCCAGTGAAATCGTTTCGCGACTCACTGCCGATGCCGGGGTGATCCAGCAGGTGGTCAGCACCTCGGTCTCTATCGCTTTGCGCAATAGCGCCCTGTTTATTGGCGGGCTGAGCATGATGGTGATCTATAATCCCGGCCTGATGGCGATCATCACAATGGCCATTCCCCTTATCATCGCGCCGATTCTTTATCTGGGGCGAAAGGTGCGGGCCTTGTCGCGATCGAGCCAGGATCGCATCGCCGATGTGGCCACCATGGCCACTGAAAGTCTCGGCGCGATCCAGGTTGTGCAGGCTTTCACCCGCGAAGGGACCGAGAAAACCCGCTTTCGCGATGCCGTGGAGCGGGCCTATGAAACGGCCCAGCGGCGAATCATGGCGCGGTCGGTTCTGGCGGGGGTGGTGATCTTTCTGATTTCCGCAGCCATCACCTTTATTTTATGGCAGGGCGCGCACGAAGTGGTGGCGGGCCACATGACCGGCGGCGAAATGGCCGCCTTTGTGGGCTATGCGATCATGGCCGCCGCTGCTGCCGGGGCCGTGGTCGAGGTTTATAGCGATTTGCAGCGCGCCGCAGGCGCCGCAGGCCGCTTGGGTGAATTGCTCGAAGCGCGCTCGGCGATCACCGTGCCAGACAATCCTATCGCTTTGCCCCATCCCCTGAAGGGGCGCTTTGCTTTTGAAAATGTTTCTTTCTTTTATCCCTCGAAACCCGCCATTGCAGCCTTGCAAGAGATCAGCTTCGTGGTGGAGCCGGGGCAAACAGTGGCTTTGGTTGGCCCTTCGGGGGCGGGGAAATCAACCATCCTGCAATTATTGATGCGGTTTTTTGATCCGCAATCGGGGCGGGTTCTGCTCGATGATGTGGATATCAGCCAAACCGATCCGGTGGAATTGCGGCAGCATCTGGCTATCGTGCCCCAAGATACGGTGATTTTTGCCGATACGGTGCGGGAAAATATCCGCTATGGCCGGATCGATGCCGATGACGCGGCGGTCGAGGCTGCCGCCATGGCCGCCATGGCCGATGGCTTTATCAAGGATTTACCCGGTGGCTATGAAAGCTGGCTGGGAGAGCGCGGGGTGCGGCTTTCCGGCGGCCAGCGCCAAAGGCTGGCGATTGCCCGGGCGATCTTGCGTGATGCCCCGATTTTATTGCTCGATGAAGCGACCAGCGCCCTTGATGCCGAAGCCGAACGCACGGTGCAGGGGGCTTTGGAACATCTGATGCAGGGCCGCACCAGCCTTGTGATTGCCCATCGGCTGTCCACGGTTTTGAAGGCGGATCGCATTCTGGTGATGGATGAAGGCAGGCTGATTGCCAGCGGCACCCATGCCGAGCTTTTGGCGAGCAATCCCCTTTATGCCCGCCTGGCAAAGCTGCAATTCGATCTGGAGAAAACAGAGCCGCCAGAAACAGGGCCAGAGGAAACAGGGGCTCGCCCCTTGTCGTCCGAGGGCCAGACCCTTGGCCTCAACGCTGGGTAAAGCGCATTTCGATCCGGCGATTGCGGCGCAGGTCTTCGGCGTTGTCGCCGCTTGCGATGGGCTGATATTCGCCAAAGCCCGCTGCCGCCAGGCGATGGGGGGGCACGCCTTCGCTGATCAAAAATTGCACCACGGAAATCGCCCGGGCTGCTGAAAGCTCCCAATTATTGGCGAATTGCGCGGTTTGGATGGGCACCTTGTCGGTATGGCCATCCACCCGCAAAATCCAATCGATATCGCCCGGAATATCACGGCCAATGGCCAAAAGGGTTTGGGCCACCTGCCGCATCTGGGTGCGTCCTTCAAAGCCCAAAGCCGCACTGCCCGAAGCAAAGAGCAATTCCGATTGAAAAATGAAGCGATCCCCTTCGATGCGAATATCCTGCCTTTGCCCCAAAACCGCGCGCAGGCGGCCAAAAAATTCCGATCGATAGCCCGCCAATTCCTCAACTTTCGAGGCCAGCGCCACATTCAGCCGCCGCCCCAGATCAACGATGGTGGCTTTTTGCTGTTCATCCCGCTTTTCCGAGGCATCAAGGGCGGCTTCAAGGCGCGCAAGCTGCTGCTTTAAGGCGATCAGGCTGGCTTCTAAATCCGCCACCTGCCGCCGGGCTTGGGCCGACAGCTCTTTTTCCTGCCGCAGCGCTGTGGTGCGCTCGTCATAGCGATTTTGCAATTCAGCCAGATCGGCGCCCCGGGTTTTAGCTTCATTTTGGGCGGCTTCAAGCTTGCTACGGGTGTTTTCCAAGGTGGATTGGGCAGCGCTGAGCTGATCATCAAGATCATCGCGTTCGCTGCGGATGCTTTGCAGGCTGGCGGAAAGCTGGTTCAAATCATTGCGCAAATCGCGGTTCGTGCTGCGTTCCAGATCCAGAAGCTGGCCCAGTTCCGCCACCTGATCGCGCAGTTGGGCCAAAGCTTCATCCCGCCCCGAAAGGGCCGCGCCCATGAAAAATTGCGCCAGGGCAAAGATCGATAATAAAAACACCAGAACCAGCAGCAGCGTGGATAAAGCATCCACAAAGCCCGGCCAGATATCATCGCCCCCCTCCTGGCGGCGGCGTCTGTGGCTGAGGCTCATGGGGCCTTGTCTCCCCCCTCGCTGCGGCCAGAGGGACCAGAGGAGCTTGTGGGCGTCTTGCGTTCCAAGGCGGTGGCAAGGGTGCGGGCCAGCAATTTGATTTCCGAGCGCAAAAGCTCGGCGCTTTTATTGCCGCTGCGGGATTGATCTTCCAAAAGCTGGCGGATGCCCACATCGATATTGCGCAGATGGGTTTTTGATGCGTCGTCAAGACCTGCGGGCTGATCAAGGGATTGATCGGCCAAACGCTCCAGGGTGCGTTGGGTTTGGGTTTGGGCATCGGTCAGCCGCTTGGTCATCACCTGATCGGCACGCATCTGATCGGTCAGGGCCGCCAGCCCTTCGGACAGGCGCATCAGGGCGGCATTGCCATCATTGCGGGCGGTTTCCGATTGCTCCATGGTGCGGCGCAATTGATCGATGCTGTCGGCGGTTTGTTCCAAAAGGGCGCTGAGATAAGAGCCCGCCGATGGCCCGGCTTCATCCTCATCCGTGCTGGGGCCGCTTTGCAGCCCCCCGCGTGAAATGCGGGCCACGGTGGAAAGCCAATCTTCCAGATCATTATAAAAGCGGTTCTGGGCCTGCCCTGCCTGCAAATCGAGAAAGCCCAAAATCACCGATCCCGCCAGCCCGAACAGGGATGAGGAAAAGGCGATGGCCATGCCGCTCAAGGGATCCTGCAGGCCGCGCTTCAGGGCATCAAACATCAGATTGAGATCGGTGGTATCGACACTGAGGCTTTGAATCGTATTGCCAATGGCGGCCAGAACCGCCAACAGGCCCCAGAAGGTGCCCAAAAGGCCGAGAAAAATCAAAAGCCGGGTGAGATAGCGGGAAATTTCGCGGCTTTCATCCAGCCGCGCCGCGACCCCATCGAGAAGGGTGCGCATGGAAAGGGCGGTCATCTGCACCGGGCGGCCATCCGCCTGTTCGCCGATCATCGCGGCCAGCGGCCCCAGCAATTGCGGGCTGCGCTGGGGCAGGGGGCCGCCACCCCGGCGATAGGCGCGGAGCCAATCTCCTTCGGGTTTTAAGATCAGCACCTGACGAAAGCTGTAGAGAATGCCGATCAGCAAAACCACGCCAATGATGCCGTTCAACAGGGGATTAGCCAAAAAGGCTTCGCTCAATTGCCGCACGAGAAGGGCAATCATCACAGCCACCGCCAGAATGAAGATAATCATGCGGTTCAAAAAGCGTTTTTGTCCGTTCATAGCGGCCCTTTATCCCGTGCTGTGCCTTTGCGGCGATCATTCAATCGGTTTGACAGCCTCTCACCGGTCCTTGGTATCATGCCCTTGAAAAGGGGCGCGCGGCAAGGCCCACGGCATTGTTCCACAACAGGGGAATATCAGCAACCAGCGCCATAAGTGCCAGAGAAATGCGGACCGGCTTCAGGGCCGGGACGATTGAGGCCCAATGTTTCAAGGTCGGGATGGGGGCTGATGATCATCAACCCGAATGGCGACATGGGCCTCTTGGTCGATGGGCGCACCTTGGAGCGCCGTACCTTTATTGCGGGCCGGATCGCTGATCGCTTCCAAGGTGATGCGGTCGATCCCCACCCCTTCGCGCAATAAAAAGGCCCGCACGGCCAAAGCCCGGGCCAAAGCGTGCTCCAAAGCCTGCGCCCGATCATCATCATCTTGTGATATGGAACCGGTGCGGCTGGTGATGATGATTTTGTCCTTGGCGGCGCGCAGGCGCTGGGCCAGCCGGGATAATTGATCCGCCTCGCTTCGATTAAGGGCGATGCGATCCTCTTCAAAGCGGAAATCAAGGGGCCGCACGGGCAGCAGGAAACGCTCCAGCGGGGCGATGTCTCCGGCCTTGGCGGGGGAGGGAGCAGGGGCGGGGGAGGACGATCTCCCCGGATCGGCGGCTTGAGTCTCGGGGTCTGGCTGGTCTTTCCGTGGTTTGGGGGCTGCTTTTTTCGCCTCGTCGGGGGTCACCGGCATGGGCACCGCATGATCGGGGCTTTTGGGGCGATAGGGCCAGCCCACGGGCTCGTCTTTTTGTTGGGCCAGCGCTGGAAACGGGGTGAAACCAAGCATAAGGCCGATCAACAAAAGACGCGCCTTCGTGATCATCAGTCGTCGCGATCAGCCGATCGGCCTGCACCGCGCAGGATTTTCAGCATGGGCAGATGCAGATGGGTATTGGCGGCAATGATGGTGCCATTTTGCAGCATCTGTGCCCCGCCCTTGAGATCGCTGACAAAGCCACCGGCTTCGCGGACCAGCAATATCCCGGCGGCGATATCCCATTTTTGCAGATCGCTTTCCCAAAAGCCTTCATAGCGCCCGGCGGCAACATAAGCGAGATCAAGGGATGCCGAGCCAAAGCGGCGAATGCCCGCCACTTCGGGGGTAAAGGCTGCCAATTGCCGCAGAAAAGCCGGATGATCGGGCTTGCCCATGAAGGGAATACCGGTGGCGAGCAGGGATTGCGCCAATGTGCTGCGCCCCGAAACCCGCAAGCGCTGATCATTGACGAACGCGCCATTGCCCTTATCGGCCCAGAACAGTTCGTCTTTCAACACATCATAAACAATGCCTGAAACGATCTCGCCGCGTTCTTCCACCGCGATGGTGATCGCCCAATGGGGCAGGCCATGCAGGAAATTGGTGGTGCCATCAAGGGGATCGACGATCCAGCGGCTTTCGCCCGGCTCGCCTTCCACTTCGCCGCGTTCTTCCATCAGAAAGCCAAAGCGCGGGCGGCCCTTTTTCAATTCGGTGTAAAGGATCTGCTCGGCGCGGCGGTCGGCTTCGGAGACGAAATCCGCCGGGCCCTTTTGCGAGACCTGCAAATGCTCGACCTCGCCAAAATCGCGGCGCAGATTGCGCGCGGCTTTTTCGGCGGCGGCGGCCATAACATTGACCAGAGGGGAGCGACGGGCCATCAGTCGGCCCGCTTTACATAGCTGGAATCTTCGGTGGCCACGATGATGCGATCCCCTTCATTGACGAAGGGCGGCACCATCACCCGCACGCCATTTTCCATGCGCGCAGGCTTATAGGATGAAGAGGCGGTTTGCCCCTTCACCACCGGTTCGGTTTCGGTCACGGTCAGTTCCACCTGTTCGGGCAGATGCACCCCCAAAGGCGCGCCATCATACATTTCAAGCTGCACATCCATACCATCGCGCAGGAACACCGATTGCTCGCCCACATCGGCCCGGGTAAGGGCGATCTGTTCATAGCTTTCGGTATCCATAAAGGTGAACATGTCACCATCCATGAACAGAAACTGATAATCACGCTGTTCAAGGCGAACCTTTTCAACCTTTTCCGACGAGCGGAAGCGTTCATTCAGCTTCGAGCCATCGCGCAGGTTTTTCAATTCCACCTGCAAATAAGCCCCGCCCTTGCCGGGCTGGGTGTGCTGGATTTTCACTGCGCGCCACAGGCCGCCTTTATGTTCGATCACATTGCCGGGTCGAACGGCATTTCCATCGATCTTCATCGTTTGGTATCACTTTATCACAATGGTTGGGTCATGAAGGCCCCACCAGAAGGCCTTCAGCAGAAATCGATGGCCTTCTAGCAGAGCCGGGCGGTGCGTTCAATCCTTAGGGATGCCCGGGCGTTCACCCGATCATTAAGACGCCGGCTGAAAGGCCGCATCGATCGCCGTGTTCAGCGCGCTGATCGCTGCCGCCGGGCCATCCGCATGCCCCCACACATAGCCCGAGATCGCCAGAAAATCCGCCCCGGCCCGAACCAGATCTCCGCAATTCGTGGCGGTGATGCCGCCTATGGCCACACAGGGAATTTCGGAAATCTCTGACCAGATCTCTAAAGTTTCCAATTCGGCCTGATGCTCGATCTTTTTGGTATCGCTGGGGAAAAACGCTCCGAATGCCACATAATCCGCGCCTTGATCCCCGGCATCGAAAGCCAGATGGCGCGAATTATGGCAGGTTACGCCAATATCCTTGTTAAAGCCCAAAAGATTGCGGGCGGTGGCAATATCGCCATCCTTTTGCCCCAGATGCACCCCATCGGCATCGCAGGCTTTGGCAAGATCGGCGCGATCATTGATCAGGAAAGCGGCATCATGGGCATGGGCAATGGGCATCAGCCGCCGCGCGGCTGCCAGCACCGTTTCATCATCGGCCCCCTTGAGGCGCAATTGCACGCAGGCAATATCGCCGCCGGAAAAAGCGGCTTCAAGCTTTTGGGCCGCCGCATCAGGCTCCAGATGATCGGGGGTGATCAGATAGATGCGCGGGCGATCACGCCCGGGGGGGTTGGTCATTTTAGTCCTTTCGGCCCTTTTCGATCAGGCCTTTCCCTTATAGATATCGACGATCTGAGACAACATCGCCAGGGCTTCATCGCGCGGACGCTGGAAACTGTTGCGCCCGATGATCGAGCCATGGCCGCCACCATCGCGAATGGCGCGGGCATCGTCATAAAGGCTATCGGCCCCTTTTTTATTGCCACCGGAAAAAACCACCAGCCGGGTGCCATTATAGGCCGCCTGCATGATATGGCGCACCCGTGCAGCCTGGCTTGCGCGATCGATGCCGGTTGTCTGATAGACCTTGGCGGCTTCGGGCTGTTCCAGATGATCGCTGGGCAGTTTCACCTTGATGATATGCGCCCCCAATGAGGCCGCCAGATGGGCGGCATAGGCCCCAACATCAAGGGCGGTTTCCCCTTCTTTCGATAAAGCCCCGCCGCGCGGATAGCTCCATAAGACAACCGCCAGCCCCAGGGCTTTGGCTTCTGCCGCAAGCTCGCGAAATTCTTCGGCCATTTCATTGAAAAAAGGCGATCCGGGATAGACCGTAAAGCCAATGGCTCCACAGCCCAGCCGCAGAGCATCATCGATGCCGCCATGGATGGTGCTGTCTTTTTCCGGTGCCCAGCTATTGGAACTATTGAGCTTTAAAATAAGGGGAATGCGCCCCGCCGCCCGATCCGCCACCGCCTCCATCATGCCTAAAGTGGTGGTATAGGCATTCAATCCGGCATCGATGGCCAATTGCAGGTGATAATTGGGATCATAAGCATCGGGATTGACCGCAAAGGACCGTGCCGGGCCATGTTCAAAGCCCTGATCAACTGGCAGAATGACCATTTTACCGGTGCCTGCCAGCTTGCCGGTCATCAGGATTCGGGCCAGATTGGCCTTACTGCCCGGCGTATCGGATTCATAGTGAGACAGGATGGATTGGACGGTGCGCGACAGCCTCATTGAACATTTCCCCAGTGTGAAAGAGCAAAATTTTGTTCGTCTTTACACCACTGTTCATAAAGGAGCAATTGCCCACTATAGAGAGCGTGCGCGGAAAAAGCGTTCAGCCTTCGAGTGCCGCCACCCCGGGGAGTGTTTTGCCTTCCATCCATTCCAGAAAAGCACCGCCCGCCGTGGAGATATGGGTCAGTTGATCGCCCACCCCGGCCAGATTGATGGCGGAAACGGTATCCCCACCCCCGGCAACGCTGAGCAGATGGCTCGCTTTCGTCAGCCGACCGGCTTCATGGGCCAGTGCCATGGTCGCCTGATCAAAGGGTTTGAGCTCAAACGCCCCCATCGGGCCATTCCACACCAGTGTTTTCGCCTGTTGCAGCACCTGTTTTAAGGCCTCCACCGTGGCGGGGCCGGCATCAAGGATCATCTCATCATCGGCAATATCGGTGATGGCGGCAATCCGGTGCGGGGCATTTTCGGCAAAAGCCTTGGCCGCCATCGCATCGATGGGCAGATGAATGGTGCAGCCCGCAGCCTTGGCCCGCTCCAGAATGGCGCGGGCGGTATCGGCCAGATCGCGCTCGGCCAGCGAGGTGCCGATGGCATGGCCCTGAGCAAACAGAAAGCTGTTGGCCATGCCGCCGCCGATGATCAGATGATCGACCTTTTCCACCAGATGGGTCAGCACATCAAGCTTGGATGAAACCTTGGCCCCGCCCACGATGGCCGCTACCGGGCGCGTGGGATTGCCCAGCGCCTTTTCTAAAGCATCCAGCTCCATCGCCATTGTTTCGCCTGCGTAATGAGGCAGCAGATGCGCCAGCCCTACGGTGGAAGCATGGGCGCGATGGGCAGCCGAAAAGGCATCATTGACATAAAGATCGCCCAAAGCAGCAAGGGCCCCGGCAAAGGCCGGGTCATTCGCCTCTTCGCCTTCATGAAAGCGCAGATTTTGAAGCAAAACAATGCCCGCATCACCCTTCAGCGCTGCGGCCGCAACCGGCCCGATGCAATCGGCGGCAAAGCCCACCGGCTCGCCAAAAGCCGCTTCCAAGGCGGGCACGAGCGGCTCCAGGCTCATATCGGGTACCACCGCCCCCTTGGGCCGCCCGAAATGCGAGAGCAGGGCCACCTGCGCCCCTTTTTGGCGCAGGGCCTTCACCGTCGCCACCGCGGCTTTAATGCGGGTATCATCAGCCACCCGGCCATCCTGAATGGGAACATTCAAATCGGCACGCACCAGTGCGGTTTTGCCGGAAAGATCGCCCAGATCGGCAATGCGCTTATAGGCTGTCATGAAAGCTCTCTTTTAATAGATGGCAGGGTGGCGGGATGGCTCGGCGAACTCAGCCCAATTGGGCCATTTTGCGCGCTGTATCCACCATGCGGTTCGAGAAACCCCATTCATTGTCATACCATGCCATCACCCGCACAAAAGTGCCATCGATCACCTGCGTTCCCGTGGGATCAAGGCTGGAACTGGCCGGGCAATGATTGAAATCGATGGAAACGGCGGGGTCTTCGACAATATCCAGAATGCCTTTCATCGGCCCTTCGGCGGCGGCGCGCATCAGCGCATTCACCGCATCGGCGCTGGTGGCTTTGCTGACATTCACCTTCAGATCGACCATCGAGACATTGGGCGTGGGCACCCGCACCGCCGAGCCATCGAGCTTGCCAGCCAGATCGGGCAACACAAGGCCCACGGCGCGCGCGGCCCCGGTGCTGGTAGGGATCATCGACAGGGCCGCAGCCCGGGCCCGGCGGGGGTCCTTGTGCAGGCTATCCTGCAGGCGCTGATCGGCGGTATAGGCATGAACCGTGGTCATATAGCCGCGTTCGATTACCAGATGATCGTGCAGAACCTTGGCGATGGGGGCAAGGCAATTGGTGGTGCACGAAGCGTTTGAAACGATTTTATGGTCAGCGGTCAGCTTGTCGTCATTGACGCCAAAAACCACGGTCAGCGGCACATTGGTGGCAGGCGCTGAAATCAGCACTTTTTTCGCGCCGCCATCCAGATGCGCCTGCGCCTGTTCGCCGCTGGTAAAGCGCCCGGTGCATTCCAGAACCACATCCACCCCCAGATCGCCCCAGGGCAGCTTGGCCGGATCGGGATTGGCGAACACCTTGATTTCGCGCCCATTGACGGTCATCGCGCCATCACCACCCGTCACCTTGCCGGGGAAATTGCCATGCACACTATCGCGGCGGAGCAGATAGGCATTCATCTCCGCATCGCCCAGATCATTGATGGCCACGACCTCGATATCGTCGCGATGGGTTTCTTCAATTGCCCGCAGAACCAGCCGGCCAATCCGGCCAAAGCCATTGATGGCGAAACGAATGCTCATGATATGTCCTCAATTATGTCTCGATTGGCAGATTATGTCGTTCTATAGCCGGGAAGTGATGGCTTCAACAACCGCTTCGGTCGTAATTCCAAAATATGTGAACAGATCCGATGCCGGGGCCGAGGCGCCAAAGCCGGTCATGCCGATGATCACGCCCTTGCGGCCCACATAGCGTTCCCAGCCATAGGTGCTGGCGGCTTCCACAGCCAGCCGGATCACATCGGGCAGATCATCGCCCAAAACAGCGGCGCGATAGGCGGCTGGCTCGGCATCAAACAGCGATGTGCAGGGCATGGACACCACGCGGGTGGGGATGTTTTTCGCTTCCAGCCGTTCCTGTGCCTCGATAGCAAGGCTGACCTCAGACCCGGAGGCGATCAGAATGGCGCGTGGGGTACCGCCTTTGGCCTCGCGCAGGATATAGCCGCCCCGGGCGCTCAGATTCTCGTCGCTTTTGTCGAGCCGAAGCTGCGGCAGACCCTGACGGGTGAGGGATAAAACAGAGGGTGTTTCCCCGGATTTGAGGGCGGCATCCCAGCATTCTGCGGTTTCCACCACATCGGCAGGGCGAAACACATGCAGATTGGGCATGGCGCGCAGGCTGGCCAGATGCTCCACCGGCTGATGGGTGGGGCCATCTTCGCCCAAACCGATCGAATCATGGGTCATCACATAGATCACCCGCAATTTCATCAACGCCGAAAGCCGAATGGCCGGGCGGCAATAATCGGTAAACACCAGAAAGGTGCCGCCATAAGGAATGAAGCCGCCATGGAGCGCGATGCCGTTCATCGCTGCGGCCATGCCGAATTCGCGCACCCCATAATGGATATAGCGGCCCGCAAAATCATCCCCATCGATGATGGCGAGACCCTTGGTTTTCGTATTGTTGGACCCGCTCAAATCCGCCGAACCGCCGATCAGATCGGGCACCGCTTCATTGATGACCTCAAGCATCATTTCCGATGCCTTGCGGGTGGCCACCTTCACCGGCTTTTTGATCAGGCTGTCGATATAATCCTCCACCGCCTTGTCAAATCCGGCGGGCAGAGCGCCGCACAGCCGCCGCTCCATCTCGGCCCGCTGATCGGCGGGCAGGGCATCGAAACGCTGATACCATGCCTCGGCCAAAGCTTTGGAGCGGCTGCCGATGCGCAGCCATTCAGCGCGAATATCGGCGGGAATATCAAAGGCCGGGTGCTCCCAACCCAATTGAGCGCGGCTCAAAGCGATTTCATCGGCCCCCAAAGGCGAGCCATGGCTTGATGCCTTGCCCGATTTATTGGGCGAGCCAAAGCCGATGGTGGTGCGGCAGGCAATCAGCGAGGGGCGATCATCGGCCAAAGCTTCGGCAATGGCGGCTTCCACCGCTTCCGCATCATGGCCATCAACGCCCGAGACATGCCAGCCATAGGCTTCAAAACGGGCGCGGCTGTCGTCGCTGAAAGACAGTGATGTGGGGCCATCGATGGAAATGCCATTGTCATCATATAAAACGATCAGCCGCGAAAGCCGCAGATGTCCGGCGAGCGATGCCGCTTCATGGCTCACCCCTTCCATCAGGCAGCCATCGCCGGCAATCACATAGGTATGATGATCGCAAAGGCCGGGATGGCGGGCGGCTTCCATGCGTTCGGCCAAAGCCATGCCCACGGCGGTGGCCAGCCCCTGACCCAGTGGGCCGGTGGTGGTCTCGATCCCCGGCAGTTCACCATATTCGGGATGCCCGGCGGTGGGGGAATGTAGCTGGCGGAAATTTTTCAGATCATCAAGGGTCGGCCGCTCATAGCCGGTGAGATGCAACAGCGAATACAGCAGCATCGAGCCATGACCGGCGGATAAAACGAATCGGTCGCGATCGGGCCATTCCGGCTTTTGGGGATCGAAACGCAAAAACTTGCTGAATAAAACCGTGGCCACATCGGCCATGCCCATGGGCATTCCGGGGTGGCCGGAATTGGCTTTTTCCACCGCATCCATCGATAAGGCGCGGATGGCATTGGCAAGGATTTCAGGCGAGAGGGTATCGACATCTTGATCGGACATGTGCAGGCCTTTTGACGAGAGCGATGCCCGGCAGATGCCTGTTTTCATCGCTTCTTGGGGAATTTTGGCGCAACAATGCTGCGAGGGCCGATGAAGGTCAACCGCTTTCCCTGTTTTGCCCGCATTGACCGGGGCTTTATCGAGATCATAAAGTGGCCGGGTTAGCGATGGACCCCGAAAGATCGTTGGCGACCGGAGGGGCCGAGCGCATGAACGGAGACAGATGGATGACGATGGAGACAGGAAGTGGTGCCCTTGATAAAGCCACCCGGCGTTTGAAAACGGCAATCAAGCGCCTTGAAACGGCTTTGGCCGATCAGCAGGCTCAAAATCAGGACCTGTCGCGGCAATTGGCCGAACTTCGCAGTGATGCCCGGAAAGACAGCGAAAAAGATCAGATCATCGCGCAACTGCATGATGAGATCGAGAGCCTGCATCAACAGCGCCAGCAGATGAGCCGCAAGCTTGATGAAACCATCGCCACGGTTGAACGGCTGATGCGGAGTGCCGCCTGATGGGCCAGATCAGCGTGAGCGTGAATAGCCAGAATTATACCCTTGCCTGCCGTGATGGCGAGGAGGAGCGCCTGCGGGATCTGACCCGGCAGGTGGATGAAAAAGCGCGGGATCTGTCGCAAAAGCTGGGGCAGGTGGGGGAAGCGCGCCTGCTTTTGATGGTGTCCCTGCTTTTGGCCGATGAATTGCGCGATCTGCGCGAACAGGGGCCGGGCCAGGAACGCGACCGGGCGGCGGCAAAATTGCTCGATGATGCAGCCCTGGAGATCGAAGGGATTGTTGAACGGCTGCAAAGCGCTTAAATAAGGGGCTGGCGGGTTCTGCCCGGTGCGTGCGGCACTGTGAATCCCTGGGGCGATAATCTTCCGAATGGGAGCTGTCCCTGATCGGACCCTGGTCCGGTTATTACGGCACCCACCTGGTGCAACTGGCGCCAGAGGATCGACAAGACCCACGGCCATGGTGGGCCCGCCAACCTAGAGCATTTTCCGATCAAAGTGGATCGGATAAAATGCTCTCAATATCTGTTTGAACGCGATTTCCTTGCCGCGTCGTGATCCCACTCCGCTCGAAATCGCTCTGGCCGCAGTTTTTAGAGACAGCCCAAATAAGAAAGACACAGGCTTGACCAAGGACGCTTTGCGCAGCATCGCCCGGCAGCAGCGCTTAAAGCTGATCGAAGCTTACCCCGATGCGAGCGAGCGGCTGGCGCGTCACTTGTTGCCGCACTTGCCGGCCCTGATGGCGGATCGCGGTTTGGCGGGGCCGGTTGCGGGCTATCAGGCATTGGCCGATGAAATCGATCCCGCGCCGGTGCTCGATGGGCTGCATCAGGCGGGCATGGCTTTGTGTTTGCCGCGTGTGTGGGGGGCGGCCCGGCCCTTGCATTTTCACCGCTGGCAGCCGGGTGATCCCCTGCAGCCGGGGGCTTATGGGATCATGGAGCCCGCGCCCACAGCCGCGCGGATCGATCCTGTGGTGCTTTTGGTGCCGCTTTTGGCTTTTGATCGCCATGGCCATCGTTTGGGCTATGGTGGCGGTTATTATGATCGCACATTGGCGGCGCTGTCTGCGCGCGGCCCGCTTTTAGCCATTGGCCTTGCCTTCAGGGGGCAAGAGCTTTTATCTCTGCCCCATGAAGCGCATGACAGGTCGCTCGATCTGATTGCAACGGATGAGGGGCTGCTCTGGCCCGAACCGCTGGCCGCAGCCTCAAAACATATCAATTTCTGACACGACAAGGATTGTCATGCGCGTTCTTTTTCTGGGCGATATTCTGGGCCGACCGGCGCGGCAAAAGCTGATCGAGATGCTGCCCCAATGGCGGAAAGACTGGCGGCTCGATTTTGTCATTGTGAATGGTGAAAATGCGGCGGGCGGTTTTGGCATCACCGGGGCGATTGCCGCCGAGATGCTGGCGGCGGGGGTGGATGTGATCACCACCGGCAATCATGCCTATGATCAAAAAGAAATCATGGCGGAAATCGACCGCGAGCCAAGGCTTTTGCGCCCCGCCAATTATCCCGATAGCGCGCCGGGGCGGGGCTTTGGCGTTTATGATGCGCCGCGCGGCAAAAAGGTGCTGGTGATCAATCTGATGGGGCGGGTGTTCATGAACCCCCTCGATGATCCCTTTGCCATTGCCGATAAAATTCTCAAACGCCATGCGCTGTCCAGCCAGCTTGCCTTCAGCCTCATCGATTTTCATGGGGAAGCAACGAGCGAGAAAATGGCCATGGGGCATTTCGCCGATGGTCGGGCAAGCTGTGTTGTGGGCACCCATAGCCATGTGCCCACCGCCGATGCCCAGATATTGCCCAAAGGCACCGCCTATCAAACCGATGCCGGCATGTGCGGCGATTATGATTCGGTGATCGGCATGGACAAGGAAGAGCCCCTGCGCCGCTTTACCAAACACATCCCCGGCGGGCGCTTCACCCCGGCTTTGGGCGAGCCGACCCTGTGCGGCATTCTGGTTGAAAGCAATGCCGAAGGGCTTGCCACCCGCATCGAGCCGGTGCGCATCGGACCCCGCCTGTCGCAGGCCGTGCCCCAGTCTGGTTGAGATGCAGGTCGCTCATCCGTGGAGGATTATTTTTTGGGAGATGACAGAATTACCTCTGCCGCCGGGTGGCAAGCGGTGATGAAGCCCATCATTTCGCTGGCATCTTTCGAGAGATAAAAGCGCACCATCTTTTCGTTGAATTCCTGCGCCTTGGAGGCGGGCACACTGATCGCATCAATCCCATGCGACATCAGAACGCCGTTCATCATGAAGCGCGATGTACGCTTATTGCCGTCGAAAAAGAACTGTTGCAAGGCACCAAAAAGAAAGAAGGCGATGGCCCGCTCGAAGGGTTCGCATTCCTGCAAGGCAGCAACGCCTGTTTCAAAAAACCGGTTCAGGTCTGGCGCACCGGGGCGGGTTGGTAAAGGGGCATAGCGCCCATATTCACCAAGGCTAACCTGAGGGGAATAGGTTGTCTCTTGGCCTTCGCCACGAAAAACACCCCATTCCAGAGCTTCCTTGCGGGCGATGATGCCGTTTAATTCGGTGAAGACCGGCTTTGACAGCGTGAACTCGCCGTTTTTGACCATGGCCAGCAGCCGTTTTGCGCTGTCCGCCAGATTGAGGACCTGCTCCTGATCAGAAATCTTGCGCCCGCCAATGGTCACGCCATCCAATAGGGTTTGCACCTCGACAAAGGTGAAGGGGTTCCCTTCAAGCATCGAGGCATCCCATACATATTCGGGGAGCATCTTGTGGAAATGGAAGCACACGCGCTCCATCGCGTGCGACGGAACGGTTCTTGGCAGCGTCGCTCTATCCCAATGAAAACCAAGCGCATCAAAGATCGTCATGTCGCTCAACCCATACGCCTTCAGCCATCAAACAGGCCACTTCCAAACAGCGCCCTATCATGCCGAGAAGAAGGGAGGGCCTGAGCCCCCCCCCCCTTCGTTGATGACCAGATGCCGCTCACCAGCCGCAGGCGCGATCCTTGTTCTGTTCATCGAGCCATGTTTTCAAGGGCGCGAAATATGCCAGAATGGCGGTGGCATCGGCCTTTGATGTGCCGGTGAAGGCGGCCAAAGCCTCTTGCCAGCTTTTGGAGGCGCCCATTTCCAGCATGGCGTTGAATTTTTCCCCCACGTCCTTGTTGCCATAGATCGAACAGCGATGAAGCGGGCCTTCCCATCCGGCCAGTTCGCACGCCGCGCGCTGGAACTGGAACTGGAAGATATGCGACAGAAAATAGCGCATATAAGGCGTATTGCCCGGAATGTGGAATTTGGCACCGGGATCAAAGGCATCGCCGGGGCGCTCATCCGGGGCGCGCACCCCCTGATAGGCTTCCCGCAAAGTCCACCAGCCTTCATTATATTGTTCGGGTGTCAATTCTCCGGAAAACACCTGCCAGCGCCATTTATCGACCATCAGCCCGAACGGCAGAAATGCGACTTTATCAAGGGCCTGACGCAGCAAAAGCCCAAGATCGGCTTCGGCGGGGGGCAGGGTTTCCAGCAAACCGATCTGCTGGAGATATTCAGGGGTGATGGAAAGCGCGATCATATCGCCAATGGCTTCATGAAAGCCATCATTGGGATCATTGCGAAACAACGGATCCTGCACCGCATAAGCGCGCTGATAGATATTATGACCGATTTCATGATGGATGGTCTGGAAATCCTCGGCATCCACCTTGATGCACATCTTGATGCGGATATCATCCTTGTCGTTCAGGTTCCACGCCGAGGCATGGCATACCACATTGCGATCTTCGGGCTTTAAAAACAGCGACCGTTCGTAAAAAGTTTCGGGCAGGGGATCAAACCCCACCGAGGTGAAAAAGCCCTCGGCGGTTTTCACCATATCCAGTTCGCTATAGGCCTTTTCCTTCAAAAGAGCGGTGAGATCAAAGGCCGGGGCGCTGCCTTCGGGGGCGACCAGATCATAAACATTGCCCCAGCTTTGCGCCCACATATTGCCCAGCAGATGCGCCGGAATGGGCTGATCGAGCGGCACCAGATCATCGCCATATTTTTCATTGAGCCTGGCGCGCACATGGCATTGCAGGCCATCATAAAGCGGCTTTACCTCGCCCCACAGGCGATCCACATCTTTTGCGAAATCATCGGCGGGCATATCATATTTCGACCGCCACATGGTGCCGATATCGGCGAATCCCAGATCGCGCGCCCCTTCATTGGCGATTTCCACCATGCGGGCATATTGGTCTTTCATCGGCACGGCAATGGTGCGCCAGCCTTCCCAGGCTTCCAGCAATTCGTCAGGGTCCTGAGACGAACCGATCACCGCTTCCAGTTCGGTGAGGCTCAAACAACCATCCTTGCGGGCATAGGCGGCCAGCGTGCTGTCGCCGCCCTCGGGGCAATAGGTGCCGGTGCCATATGATGCTTCGAGATTGGTGGTGATCTCGGCCAGTTCGGCGGTGGCCTCAGCATCGCCTTGGGGTGCGGGGAGGGTGAGGCCAAGACGCAAAAGCTCGATCTTGCGGGCAATATCGGCAGGCAGATCGAGATCGCGATAAAGGCTGGCTTCCTGCGCTAGTTCAACGCCCAGCGTGGTCATCTTCTCGGAGCTTTTGGCGCTCAGCCAATTGGTATCAAAGGTGATGAAATTGGCGTTCACCCAAGCGGTGCGGGCGGCGGCCTCGGATTCGCGTGTCACGGTGGCTTCGGCGCGCTCCACAAAGGCAATGGCATCGTCAACCGTGGGGGTTTTGCTTTGCTCATTGGCGGGCTCGCAGGCGGCGAGGGCAAAAAGGCTGGCCCCCAGCAAAAAATGTTGGGCAATCGTGCGTTTGGATGGTCCCATGATCGTCACTCCCTTCCTCTCATTCTTCTTGTTTATTTGATCGGTCTCGTCCCGATCTCCTTGTTGAGTGGAAACCCGGCGCGGGCGCTTGTCAAGATGGCAGGGGATGTGGAACCGAGCAGATATGCGGATGTGCCTGTTTTATGAAATCGATCAGGATGCAAGGGGGCTGAAAAAAGGGGGGGCAACTTATAACTTTAATAAAAGTAAAACGAGTTTCATCCATTGGTTATTAAACAATTTTTAGAATTAAATTTTTTTGAAATTTACCATGATACAACTGCAAATATTTTATTATTGCGAAATGTGGCTATTATATGGTACAGAAAAATTTATCAATTGAATTGAAAATATGGGGGGTAATACCATGTTCGGAAAGACTTTGTCTGCTTTTCTGCTCGTTACGCTTTTGGGCGTAACTGCAGCCTGCACGGATGTTTCACGGGGTTTGGGCAAGCTGACGGCCAATAAATTTGCCGAGCCGCGCAGTGGCACCAATTGGGTGATCGCACCACCACAGCTTGATCCGCCACGGGTTGCCGATAAAACCGTTTATATTTCGTTCCGCAACTTAAGCGATGCCGATGTTAATTTTTTGAATGAACTGCGGTCCGGTGCTTCGGCCCTTGGCTGGGTTCTGGTCAATGATCCGGAAAGCGCCAAATATCGCTTGCGCGGTGATCTGCGTTTCTTTGGCGAGGTCGATCCGGAATCGGGGGGCCTGGGCGCTGCGGCCGGCATGGGCATCATTTCGGGCGCGGCCACTGGTGTTGGTGCTTATGCTCTGTCTGATACCATCATGGGCAATAATGCTTCGGCAGCCATTGGCGGTGTTGGTGGCGGGCTGATGGGGCTTGGGATTGCCAATGCATCACGGCCACGCGAATGGGCTATGATCATCGATTTCGTGCTTGAAGAATATAAGAATGAACCGGTGGAGTTCACGCTGGCAACCGATGCAAACAGTGCACGTCTTGATGCAACGGGCGCGGGCAATGGGCGGATGGCCTCTGGGGGCGGCGAAACCAAAACCAACAGCTCTACCGCCACATCAACCCGCACCAGCAATTATTTCCCCCATGGGGTTCGGCTCACAGCTTGGGCCAATCAGATGAACATGGAGGAAGCGGAAGCCATTCCGCAGATTCTGCCCCGTGTGGAACGGGTGGTGGCACAAATCCTCCCACAATAATTCTGCCGCAATGCCGCAGACGCGCGATCAGAATTTTCTGACCTAAAAAATAGAACGCCTTTCCAAAGATCACTGCTTTGGAGGGGCGTTTTCTTTTGGCGGATATGGCTTGGCCGTTATCTTTTGGCAAAGGGCTATGGATGGCTGTGGGCCCTTCACATTTGCGAAAGGCGGGCGCATATAAGGGGCTATGTCTCAGCCTCAAAGCCATATCAATCCCCATGTGTTCATCCCGCCCAAGGCCGCGCGGCCAGAGAAAACCGAGGGCGGGATCGCCTTTCGTTTGGCCAGCGAATTTGAGCCCGCTGGCGATCAGCCCCGCGCCATTGCTGAATTGATCGCGGGCCTGAAAGAAGGCGAGCGCAATCAGGTGCTGCTGGGGGTGACCGGATCGGGCAAAACCTTCAGCATGGCGCAGGTGATTGCCCAAACCCAGCGGCCCAGCCTGATCCTTGCCCCCAATAAAACGCTGGCGGCCCAGCTTTATGGCGAGTTCAAAAGCTTCTTCCCCGATAATGCGGTGGAATATTTCGTCAGCTATTATGATTATTATCAGCCCGAAGCCTATGTGCCCCGCACCGATACCTTTATTGAAAAGGAATCGACCATCAATGAACAGATTGATCGGATGCGCCATTCCGCCACCCGGGCGCTTTTGGAACGCGATGATGTGATCATCGTTGCCTCGGTGTCGTGCATCTATGGCATTGGCTCGGTTGAAACCTATTCCAACATGACCCTGAAAATCGCCGTGGGGGATGCCCTTGATCATCGCGAATTGCTGCGCCAATTGGTGGCTTTGCAATATAAGCGCAATGATCAGGCCTTCAGCCGGGGCACCTTTCGGGTGCGTGGCGATGTGATCGAGATTTTCCCCTCGCATCTGGAAGATCGGGCCTGGCGGCTTTCGATGTTTGGCGATGAGGTGGAAAGCCTGCAGGAATTTGATCCCCTGACCGGCCAAAGCCATCACAGCTTTGAAGAAATCAAGCTTTATGCCAACTCCCATTATGTGACCCCGAAACCGACGCTGGAACAGGCAATCCGCCAGATCAGAAACGATATGGTCGAGCAGGTGAAGCGCTTTACGGATGAGGGCAAGCTTTTGGAAGCCCAAAGGCTGGAACAGCGCACCCAATTCGATCTGGAAATGATGATGGCCACCGGCGCCTGCCCCGGCATCGAGAATTATTCCCGCTATTTATCGGGCCGCAATCCCGGCGAGCCGCCGCCCACTTTGTTTGAATATCTGCCCGATCATGCGCTTTTGTTCGTTGATGAAAGCCATGTCACCGTGCCGCAGGTGGGGGGCATGGCGCGGGGCGATCTGCGGCGGAAGGCAACGCTGGCTGATTATGGCTTTCGCCTGCCCGCCTGTGTGGATAACCGGCCTTTGCGGTTCGAGGAATGGGAGGCCATGCGCCCCCAATCGCTGTTCGTTTCAGCCACCCCCGGCCCCTGGGAGATGGAGCAGACGGGCGGGGTTTTCGCCGAGCAGGTGATCCGCCCCACCGGGCTCATCGATCCGCCGGTGGAAATCAGGCCGGTGGAAAGCCAGGTGGATGATCTGATGCGCGAAACCCGGCTGATGGCCAAGCGCGGGCTGCGGGTTCTGGCCACCACCCTCACCAAGCGGATGGCCGAGGATCTGACCGAATATCTCCATGAAAATGGCATCCGCGTGCGCTATATGCATTCCGATATCGATACGGTAGAGCGCATCGAACTGATCCGCGATCTGCGGCTGGGGGTTTATGATGTGCTGGTGGGGATCAATCTGCTGCGTGAAGGGCTGGATATCCCCGAATGTGGGCTGGTGGCGATATTGGATGCCGACAAGGAAGGCTTTTTGCGGTCGGAAACCTCATTGGTGCAGACCATCGGCCGGGCGGCGCGCAATGTGGATGGCCGGGTGATCCTTTATGCCGATAAGCGCACGGGCTCGATCGAGCGCGCTTTAGCTGAAACGGAACGGCGCCGTAACAAACAGATCGCCTATAATGAGGCCCATGGCATCACCCCCCAAAGCATCCGGCGCGGCATTTCCGATGTGATGGGGCATGTGGCCAATGCCGATTATCTGACCATCGACACCGGGGTGGATGGCCGTCTTGATCGCACCGGCGATAATCTGAAAACGGTGATGGCCGATCTGGAAAAGCGGATGCACGCCGCCGCCGCCGATTTGGAATTCGAGGAAGCCGCCCGCCTGCGCGATGAATTAAAGCGGTTGGAAGATGCGGATCTGGGAATTTTATCGGGGGCTTTGAAACAGATGCATCCCCGCGATCAGGGGGCAGCCGCTGGACGGGAAAAAGGCCGCTCCACCGCCGGTCGGCCCGGCACCCGCACGCACAAGGCCAAAGCCAAGGCAAAATGGTAGGGCGAAATGGTGAGACAAAATGGTGAGGCGGTTGCGGTTTGATCAGCACCTGCCTCAATCCATCAAGCCTGACCCCGGATCGGGTGTGGCATCGATGGCAGGAAAATCCGCTACCGGCTGATAATGCGGGCCGGGATGGCTTTGGAACAGGGTTATCCGGCTGACTGCGAAGGCCGGGGCTTTAAAAAGGCTGTGATCATTGAGATAATTCGCTACCCGCCGGGATCGCCCCTTCATCCGGGCCAGAGTGATATGGGGGGTGTAAGTGCGGTTTTCGGGGGAAAGGCCCAGATCCACCAGGCGCCGGTCGATGGTTTGATGCAGCTTTTGCAGGGCTTCATCCTTTTCGATCCCCACATAAAGCAGACGCGGTTTTTCCGGCGTGCCAAAAAGGCCGACCCCGCAAGGGGTGAGGGAAAAGCTTTCAAACCGCACAGTGCCAAGGCTGATGGCCACATCTTCGGCCAAGGGGGGATCGAGGGTGCCGATAAAGCGCAAGGTAATGTGGAGATTTTCATCCGCTACCCAGTGCGCGCCATCGATTGGCCCCCGCAAAAGGGTGAGGGATTGTTTGATCGGCTGAGGGATCGCAATCCCGGCAAATAATCTGATCATGACATAACACCCCTTTCAGAGTTGCGCGCCTGTCGGGGCCGGGCGGTCGAGGGCCTTTTTCACAAAGGGTAGGATCCGATCCACCATGATCCCAATGCCCTCGGCGGTGGGGTGGATGCCATCATCAAGATTAAGTGCGGGATCGGCCGCCACGCCATCAAGGAAAAAGGGATAGAAAACCACATCATGTTTTTTCGCCAAAGCGGGGAACAGGCTGTTGAAGCGATCCTGATAATCCGCCCCCATATTGGGTGGGGCCAGCATTCCCGCCAGCAAAACCCGAATACCCCGGCTTTTGATATCGGTGATCAGGGCATCGAGATTATCGCGGGTGATTTCGGGCGCGATCCCGCGCAAGGCATCATTGGCCCCCAGTTCCAAAATCACCAGATCCGGGGTTTTGCCATCAAGGGCGGATAAAGCCCAATCGAGCCGGGATCGCCCGCCGGTGCTGGTATCGCCTGAAACCCCGGCATTGATCACGCTGACCGGCTGATCACAGTCCTGATCGAGGCGGCGCTCAAGCTGGCCAGTAAAGCCCTGCCCGGGGGCGAGGCCATAGCCCGCCATCAGGCTGTCGCCAAATCCGATGATGATGGTTTCGGTGTTTTGATCTGCACCGAACGCGGGCTTTCCCGCCTGCCCCGCCCAAGCGGGTGTGAGCAGGGAAAGGGCTGCAAGCAGTGATCCGAGCAGCAGCCTCATCGCGAATGGGATGAAGGGATATCTCGGCACTGGCCTTGGGCGCGCCTTTCGGGGCATGATGGCGGCGAAGACGGCAGACGGGTTTTTATCATAAAATATGGTCATGGAGAAAAAGATGGCGTTGCCACGTCAGATAATCAATCTCTCAAATGTTGAACTGACATTGAACAGCGCCGCCGGACCGGTTCATATCCTGCGCGGCATTGATCTGGCCATCGATGAAGGCACCACCCTTGGCATTGTTGGGCCATCGGGATCGGGCAAATCCACCCTGATGGCGGTGATGAGCGGGCTGGAGCAGGTGAGCCATGGCCGGGTCGAGGTGGATGGGCTCGATCTCACCCATCTTGATGAAGATGCGCTGGCCCTGCATCGTCGTCAGCGGATCGGGATTGTTTTGCAGGCTTTTCATCTGATCCCCACCATGTCGGCCCTTGAAAATGTGGCGGTGCCTTTGGAATTGGCCGGGCGGCGCGATGCCTTTGCGCGGGCCGAAACCGAGCTGGAGCAGGTGGGGCTTGGGCATCGGCTGGATCATTATCCGGCGCAATTATCAGGGGGCGAACAGCAAAGGGTGGCGCTGGCCCGGGCCATGGCCCCCGATCCGGCGATTTTATTTGCCGATGAACCCACGGGCAATCTGGATACCAAAACCGGTTCCACCATCATCGATCTGATGTTTGCGCAGCATCTGGCCCGGGGCACCAGTCTGGTGCTGGTGACCCATGATCAGCATCTGGCCCGGCGCTGTGATCGGATCGTGCGGATGGCGGATGGCCTGATCGTTGGTGACGAGAGCAGCAAAGCGACCATCAAGCACGAGGCCGCACAATGATCAGCCGCTCCCCATCCACGCCCCTGGTTTTCCGCCTGATGCTGCGGGAATTGCGCGAAGGTCTCTCGGGCTTCCGCATATTTCTCGCCTGTCTGATTTTGGGTATCGCGGCGATTGCGGGGGTGGGCTCATTAAGTGCGGCTTTATTGGCGGGCATGGCCGATCAGGGGCGGGTTCTGCTGGCGGGGGATGCCGAAATCCGCAGCCAGCATCAGGATTTTACCGCCGAGCAACAAGAGTGGATCAAAGCGCAGGGGCAGATTTCGCGCTCGGTGCGCGGGCGGACCAATGCCTTTGCGCCGGCAACCGATCAGCGCACTTTGGTGGAATTTCGCGCCGTGGATGCTGCTTATCCGCATTATGGCGCATTAGAAACCAGCCCGCAGATGGATCATCAGGGGCTTTTTGGTCCGCGCGATGGCCAATGGGGGATTGCGGTGGATGAAACCTTGGCCACCCGCCTTGATCTCGATCTGGGGGGGATCATCAGATTGGGCGGCGTGGATTTTGAATTGCGCGCCTTCATCACCAATGAACCCGATCGCGCCAATTTCGGTTTCGAGCTTGGCCCGGCGGCGATCTTTGATCTGGGGGCTTTGCCCCAAACCGGGCTGATCCAGCCGGGCAGCCTTGTCACTTATGTGTATAAGCTGCGCATGGCGCCGGATATTGATATCAAGGCATGGGAGAAAGAGGCGCGCAGCACACATGATGGGGCGGGCTGGCGGATTCGCACCCGGGATAATTCCGCCCCCAATATTCGCCGGGTCATCGATCAGATGGGCAGCTTTCTCACCCTTGTGGGGCTTACCGCCCTTTTGGTGGGGGGTGTGGGGGTTGGCAATGCGGTGCGCGCCTATCTTGATCGCAAATCCGATACCATCGCCACCTTAAAGGTTTTGGGGGCCACCGGCTGGATGATCTTTGCGATTTATCTGGTGCAGGTGATGGCCCTGGCCAGCATTGCGGTGCTGGCGGGTTTGGCAATTGGTGCGGGATTGCCCTTTTTATTGCAGGATTTCATCAGTGATCGGCTGCCGGTGCCGCCCTTATTCGGTTTTTATGCCGCGCCTTTGTTCAGTGCGGTGATCTATGGCTATCTGATCACTTTTGCCTTTGCCATCTGGCCTTTGGGGCGGGCGCGGGATATTCCCGCCCAGCGCCTGTTTCGGACCATGGTGGCCGATCAGGCCAGCCGCTTGCGGCCGGTGTATCTGTTGATGCTCGTGGTCTCGATTGTGTTGATCATCGCGGCCGGGATGCTGTTTTCCGAAGAACGGCTTTTGGCGGGCGGATTTATTCTGGCGGCGGGTGTTTCGCTTTTGGTGCTGCGCGGGGCGGGCGCGCTGGTGGCAAGGCTGGCAGCGCTGGTGCCCCGGGTTCATTCCCCGGGATTGCGGCTGGCGATTGCCAATCTGCATCGCCCCGGGGCCGCCACCGGGCCGGTGGTGGTGTCTTTGGGGCTGGGGCTTACCCTGTTTGTGATGATGGCGCTGGTGGAAGGCAATATGACGCGCGAGGTCAATGGTCAGATTCCGCAAAATGCCCCGGCCTTTTTTTTCGTGGATATTCAGCCCTGGCAATATGATGATTTCGTTTCGGCCGCCCGGGATATTCCCGGTGTGGATGGGCTGGAAGCCGTGCCATCCCTGCGCGGTACGATCACCAAAATCAACGAAACGCCCGCTGAAGACTGGGATACCAGCGAGGGATCGGGATGGGTTTTGCGCGGGGATCGCAGCTTGAGCTATGCCGTTGATCTGCCTGAGGAGAATAAGCTGGTGGCGGGCGAATGGTGGGCTGCCGATTATCAGGGGCCGCCGCTGATTTCCTTTTCTGCCGAAGAAGCCCGCGAACTGGGTATCGGGGTGGGCGATCGGATGACCTTATCGATTCTGGGGCGTGAGATCGAAGCTGAAATCGCATCCTTGCGCGAACTGGAATGGGGCAGCCTGCAATTCAATTTCGTGATTCTGTTCGATCCCCATACGCTGAAAAGCGCGCCCCACAGCTATATGGCGACCCTGGAAGCCCCCGGCGAGGCCGAAGCACTGGCCTATCGCAGGCTGACCGATCAGTTTCCCAATGTCACGGCGGTGCGAATCAAGGATGTGCTGCAATCGGTCAGCGATATTTTAGGCACTGTGGCAGCGGCGGTACGGGCGATGGCAGCGGTCACCATCTTTGCCGGCATTCTGGTTCTGGCCGGGGCGATGGCGGCGGGCTATCGCAATCGGGTTTATGATAGCGTGGTGATGAAGGTTCTGGGGGCCACAAGGCCGAATATCCTGCGGGCCTATATTCTGGAATATATCCTTTTGGGCAGCGTCACCGCTTTCGTGGCGCTGTTGCTTGGGGGCTTTGGCGGTTATCTGGTGATTGCTTATGTTCTCAAGATCAATTTTGTGCTGATGCTTTGGCCGATGGTGATCATCGCTGTTTTCAGCATGGCGATCACTGTCATTTTCGGCCTTTTCAGCACATGGTCGGCGCTTTCGGTGCGCCCGGCGCGCCTTTTGCGGGCGGCCTGATGGCGATCTTTGGGCGTTCCCGATTGGATATGACGATTTTTGTCCGCTTTTGCTTGAACTGGGGGGGCAGGACGCCGATATTTATGCTAATCCTAAATCGCACCCGTTTATATAAGGATGAGGCGAGCAGATGGTCGAAAGATTTGAACGAAATTACGCGCCGGGTCAGGCTGATACGCGGTCCAAGGCCGATGTGGATGCGGGCTTACGGGCCTTCATGCTGCAGATTTACAATTACATGACCGGCGGCGTGCTGCTGACCGGGATCATGGCGATGCTCACCTATCGCGTTCCTGCCATTCAGGAATTGCTTTACAATATCGTGCCCACGGCGCAGGGCCCTGCCATTGCCGGGATGACCGGGCTTGGCTGGATCGTTACCTTTGCCCCCCTTGGCTTTGTGCTGGTGATGTCGTTTGGGATCAATAAATTATCAGCCAGCGCGGCGCAGGGCCTGTTCTGGGCTTTTGCGGCGGTGATGGGCTTGTCCTTGTCGTCGATCTTTTTCACCTATACAGGTGCATCCATCGCCCGCACCTTTTTCGTGACCGCCGCCACCTTTGGCGCGCTCAGCCTTTATGGCTACACCACCAAGCGGGATCTGAGCGCCATGGGCAAGTTCCTGTTCATGGGCCTGATCGGATTGTTCATTGCCATGCTCGTCAATATGTTCATGGGATCATCGATGCTTGATTTCGTGATCTCGGCGGGCGGCGTGCTGATTTTTGCCGGTCTTACGGCTTATGATACCCAGCGCTTGCGCAATCTTTATTACCAGATTGGCCATGATCATGCGGTTGCTTCCAAACATGCGATCATGGGGGCGCTTAATCTCTATCTCGATTTCATCAATCTCTTCCTGTTTTTGCTGCGCTTCATGGGTACATCCCGCAGCTAAGCTCTGATTTGATGGGCTTTGAGATTGCAATACACACTGATCAACCCGGTCTGGAAACAGGCCGGGTTTTTTGCGCCCAAGTTTTTTGTGTCGAAGATTTTTGAAATGAGACGGAAAGGAATGATGTTTGGCCAGCCGCTCTTTTGATCGATCAGAGCTGATTGCCCGATTGGCGGATGTTTTTCGCCATTATGGCTATGAAGGGGCAAGCCTTTCGCGCATTACCGCCGCCACCGGCCTTGGCAAGGGCAGCCTTTATTATGCTTTTCCGGGTGGCAAGGAAGAGATGGCTCTGGCGGTTTTGCGCGCTTTGGATGAAGCCACCACTGTCGATATCCTGCACCATCTGGGGGGCGATCATCCGCCCTTGGCGGCCTTTGGCCTGATGTTTGAGGCCATGCGCCGCCATTTCGATGAGGGCCGCAGGATCTGCCTGATCGGGGCTTTTGCGCTGGAAGGCAGCCATGAACGCTTTCCCCGGCTGATCAGCGGCCATTTTATTGGCTGGCGGGATTGCATGGCTGATTGTCTGGTGCGCGGCGGGTTGAAGCCTGCGCACGCCACGCGCCTGGCACTTGATATTCTGGTGGCGATGGAAGGCGGGCTGGTGCTGGCCCGGGGCCTTGATGATCCTTCGGTTTTTATGGAGGCCATCGCCCATCAGGAAGCCAGAATTGCCGCCCTTTTGGCAGCGCGTCAGCGCACGGGATAGCGCAGACGCCCCAAAAAGCGGGTGAGGGACGGCAGATTGTCGGTGCTTTTGCGCCATTGCGCCTTCAGCTTTTCAAACTGCATCACATTTTCGATCCGACGGTCGAGAAACGCCCATGTCTCGGCACAATCTTCGGAATCATCAGCGATCCACACCAGCAGGCATGAGGAATAAACCGCAGCCAGCGTTGCCCGCTTGGTATAGTGATTATAATCGGTGGAGCGATCCCCCAAGGCATGCCAGATCACATCCACGGTGCGCCACAGGCTTTTCGCTGATAGGGCGGCATTCTGGGGCAGGGCCAAAACCCCCAGCGCCCGGCGCACGGCTTCGCGATGGGGCGCGGCCTGCTCGAATCGGATGCGGATGGCGGCGGTGATGCGAGCTCTGATCCGCTGATCCATGCCATCGGGATCGGCAGCGCGGCGTTCCAACTCGTCCAGCATCAGGCGATCAGCCCGGCGCATCATATGATCGATGGCCTCCAGCGGTCCGCCGGGGAATACCAGCCGCACGAAGCCTTGCGTCAATCCAAGCTCCGTCCCGGCCCGGTTCATCGCCGCCCATGTCCAGCCATCGAAAGCGGCGTGGATCATGATCGCTTCCACCAGATCATCGCGCCATTCCTGCGGTATTCGGTCGTCTGCGCTGGTCATTGTCTGCCTTTCCAGTATCAAGCGGGCAGTGTAGCTTTGTGCCCTTGGTCTCGCAAGCCATTCACCCCCTTACCATAGCGGGCATCCTGTGATAGAGTGCCGCATAAGATGATGAATGCAAGTCCATCGATGCGCCGGGGCTTTCCCGCCTCTTGGCCCATGGGTGGTTATTTTTTGCATCCGGTGCAATCTGGCTTGTTCTTGGTGGCTGCCTCTGCTATCGCGGGCGGGCGTTTCGGGTGGCCTTGGGATTTTGGATCGCATGATCCGTCTTGATGGCTGTCACCACTATTCAGATGAACCCTTTAGGCGATCAGATATTTCGATCCGCCCTGCGCATCGATCGCAGATCGGTTTGAAGTTGAAGATCAGAGTCAAAGACAGGAGAGAACGACCACATGCAAGTTTCGGTACGGGACAATAATGTTGATCAGGCCCTGCGCGCGCTCAAAAAGAAGCTGCAGCGCGAAGGTGTGTATCGTGAAATGAAGCTGCGTCGCTTTTATGAAAAGCCATCAGAACGCCGCGCTCGTGAGCAGGCCGCCGCTGTGCGCCGCGCCCGCAAGCTTGAGCGCAAGCGTGCCGAACGCGATGGTGTGCGGTAAAAACCCGCACGCGCTCTCCGTCATTTAAAAAAAGCCGCTGTCCCATTGCCTATCCCTTGCCGGATAGCCTGTGGGTGTGCGGCTTTTTTGTTTTTTATCAAGCAGGTTGAATCAAGAGTGGCGAATCAAAAGGGTTGGCAAGGGATGAGGCTTTCCTCAGCCCTTCCAGATCGGCTTGCCAGAGCCGGGCAGGCCCAGCCTTTCCCATTTTTCCGTCACCCGATCAATGATCTCGCGATCCATGGCGATTTCGCGCCCCCATTCGCGGTTCGTTTCCCCGGGGAGCTTATTGGTGGCATCAAAACCGATCTTGCCACCCAATCCCGAAACGGGTGAGGCGAAATCAAGATAATCGATGGGCGTGCCTTCGATCAGGGTGCTATCGCGCACCGGGTCCATCCGGGTTGACATCGCCCAGATCACATCCGGCCAGGAGCGGGCATCGATATCATCATCCACCACGATCACGAATTTGGTGTACATGAACTGGCGCAGATAAGACCAAACCCCCATCATCACCCGTTTGGCATGGCCCGCATAAGCCTTCTTCATGCTCACCACGGCAATCCGATAGGAACAGCCCTCAGGCGGCAGCCAGAAATCGGTGATTTCCGGGAATTGCTGGCGAATAAGGGGGATGAACACTTCGTTCAGGGCTTCGCCGAGCACGCTGGGTTCATCAGGCGGACGGCCGGTATAGGTGGAAAGATAGATCGGATTGCGCCGCATGGTGATGGCACTGATGGTAAAAACCGGAAAGGGCTCCACCGAATTATAATAGCCGGTATGATCGCCATAAGGCCCCTCATCGCCATGCTCATCAAGGCTAACATGGCCCTCAAGAATGATTTCGGCATGGGCCGGCACCTTTAAGGGAATGGTTTTGCAATCCACAAGCTCCACCGGCTTGCCCCGCAAAAGCCCGGCAAACTGATATTCCGAAAGCGTATCGGGAACCGGGGTCACGGCGGCCAATGTGGTGCCGGGATCGGCCCCGATAACGGCGGCTGCGGGCAAAGGCGCGCGTTTATCCCGCGCCCAGCGATCATATTGCTGGGCCCCGCCGCGATGCTTCAGCCAGCGCATCAGGGTGCGCCGCTGATCCAGTCTTTGCATCCGGTAAATGCCCAGATTGAAATTGTCTTCCGCCTTGTCACTGGGGCCTTTGGTCACGATCAGGGGCCAGGTGATGAGGGGGGCCGGTTCCCCCGGCCAGCAGCCCTGAATGGGCAGACGGCCCAGATCGATCTGATCACCGGTTAAAATGATCTCCTGACACGGGGCCTGTTTGACCGATTTGGGGCGCATGGCCAGAACCTGTCGGGCCAAAGGCAGCAGATCCCATGCCTGCCGGATCCCTTTGGGCGGCTCGGGCTGGCGCAGGAAGGCAAGGGTCTCCCCCACCTCACGCAATTGATCGGGGGTGCGGCCAATGGCTCCGGCCACCCGCGCCACGGTGCCATATAAATTGACCAGCACCGGCATCTCGGCGCGGCTGCCATCGGGATTGCGCACATGCTCGAATAAAATGGCCGGGCCGCCTTCGGCAATCACCCGGGTTTGAATCTCGGTCATCTCAAGATGGGTGGACACCGGCTCGCTGATGCGAACCAGATCGCCGCTTTGTTCCAGATGATCGATGAAATCGCGCAGGGATTTGAAGGGCATAAGCTGTCTTTTTGCTTGGGGATGGCAGGATGAAAAAATATCAGGCGTTTTTCTGGTCAGCTGCAAAAGGTTTCAGGATTTGATCTAAAAAATTTTCATAGTCGATTTTGGCGCTGATCAGATGGGTGCAATTCAACTGGAATCTATCTGCTTGAATAGGCTCAAATTTTGCAAAAGGATTATCCATTGATTTTTTGTGGGGGTTCTCAAGGACAATATACAACAACTCACCAGAATCGTCGGTCTTAAAATCCGTTACAATTCCGCTATATGCAAATATTTTATCATTATTGATTATTTCAATTTCTATTATTGCTATTGAGAATATATTATATTTTTGATCCTTAATTATAGTCCATATATTTTTAAAATTTTCGTTGTCATTTCTTTTGTTTTTTAAAAAATCTTCATAATTATAAATTTCTGATATTTTTTTGTTTTGGTAGCTCACATGAGATTTTAGCTCTTCATATGTAGTGACTTCATCCAAAATAGGCCCTCTCAGATTAACGTCCCAGCGTCCATCCGCAAAAAATGGGTTAAACCGAAGCGCGGCATATTCGAGATATAAGTTATCGACCAGGTTCCGGATCAGGGTGCCGCAGATATAAGCTGCTGTGATGACAGCAAACATATAACCTAGGAAAATCCAGCTTTCGTCTGAAGTGGGGATGAAATCGCGATTGCCCGCAATTACAGAAAAAAAGCGGGGGAGGTCAGGTTCGGGAAAAATTGGCAGATTACAGATGAGGAGCAAGAAAAATATGTGAAAAATCGCCGCCGACAAAACGGCATTGATAAAGCTGGCGGATAGAGGGTTCTTTTTGATCGCTTCCCCATGGATGGTATTATAGGCATTTTTGAAAATAATGCCGGGCAAGATCAGTATGAACAGGAGAAAGGTCGGCAGGGCCAAAGCCATGATAAAGCCTTTCTCATATGCTTTACCCGTTTTAGAAACCGGGATATCGTGTTTTGCTTATGGATTTTGATGCATAAGGGGGTGATAAAACCGCTCAACCGATGGGGCTATCAATCAGCTATGGCCTCGGCATCCTTATTCCGGTCATCATTGCGATCAACGAAAGCAGACTGCCCTTTGTTCAGGCCTTCTTCTTTTTCTTTCATATAAAGATCAACGCGATCAATAATGTAATCCCGGAAGCGAGGATCACTATATAAGGCCAGAACGCCTGAACCCGTATAAGAGCGCATGGTCATATCCCCACATGGAATCTGTGAACGAAACCGAGCCTACGGCCCAAGACATAAGTTGACAAAGGCAGAATGTCAAGATTTTCGGGGGCTGGCAGAGGCGACCCATCATCATGGGATCGCCTATAACCGAAGGGATTTCTTTAATTTTCCCGATAGCGCTTGATCGAGTCCTCGATGATTTTGGCGGCGATGTCCGCGTCTTGCCAGCCTTTGATCTTGGTCCATTTACCCTCTTCCAGATCTTTATAATGCTCAAAGAAATGAGCGATCTGGTCCAAAGTGATCTGTGGCAATTCGCGATAGCTTTTCACGCCCTTATGAAAAGGGTGGAGTTTATCAACAGGCAAGGCGAGGATTTTGGCATCGATCCCGCCATCATCTTCCATTTCGAGCACCCCGATGGGGCGGCAGCGAACAACGGCACCGGGCATGATCGGGGTGCGATTGGCGATCAGAATATCGGTGGGATCGCCATCTTCGGCCAAAGTATGCGGCATAAAGCCATAATTGCAGGGATAGCGCATGGCAGTGTGCAGGATACGGTCCACAAAAAGGGCGCCTGATGCTTTATCAAGCTCATATTTCACCGGCTCTGATCCCACCGGCACTTCCACGATGACATTGATATCCCATGGCGGATTGACACCCATCGAGATTTTGGAAAGATCCACGTCACACAACTCCTGTCTGGTTTCAAGGCGATCCGGCCTGTGGCGGCCCTTCATGCTCCTAGCCGACATGCTGCACTGCGACAAGGCGAAAATCGCCAGATGGGGGATCAGAAGATAGAAAGATTGGGCAATGGCCCGGTCATTTGCCCGGCCATGGCCGATAAAAACACAATCCAACCCACCACGCTATTGGCCCGAAAAAGGCTGAGGCAGCGCGCCGGATCGTGAATATCAAGGCGGATGACCTGCCAGCCCAGATGCAGCCCCAGCAGCATGAGGCCCGGCAGCCAGCCCCAGCCCAATCCGGCGATCAGGCCCGCTATCAGCGTTGCGCCCCAAAAAACGGCATAGAAAAGGGCAATGGCCAAAGGCGAGCGATCCCCCAATCTAAGGGCGGAGGATTTGACCCCGATAATGGCATCATCGGCGGTATCCTGATGGGCATAGATCGTATCATAGCCCAGGGTCCAGAACAGGCAGCCCGCATAGAGCAGCAGGGGCGCCGCCGACAAGGAGCCGGTGACCGCCGCCCAGCCCATCAGCGCCCCCCAATTGAAGGTGAGGCCCAAAACCGCCTGCGGCCAATAGGTGATCCGCTTGGCAAAGGGATAAAGGCTGACCGGCAGCAGGGACAAAACCCCCAGCCAAATGGCAAAGCGATTGAAGCTGAGCAGGACCAGCAGCCCGATGAGGCTGAGGAACGCCGCAAATAAAAGCGCCTGCCACACCCGCACTTCGCCCGCCGGAATGGGCCGCAGGGCCGTGCGGGCCACGGCGCTGTCGAGCTTTCGGTCAACGATATCGTTCCAGGTGCAGCCCGCCCCGCGCATCACGATGGAGCCAACCAGAAACAATGCGCAAAGGGGCCAGAAATCGGCATCGAGCGGGCTGAGAACAAAAGCCACCGACCACAGACACGGCCACATCAAAAGCCAGAAACCCGCCGGACGATCCGCCCGCATCAGGCGCAGATAGGGGCGGGCCGCGCGGGGCATGTGCCCCACCCAGCCAACCACACTATCGGGTGTTTTTGCCATATCCTTCATGGCGCCAAGAAAGCGCCCCAAGGGGCCGCGCTGTCAAGGCTTCATCCGCCCATATTCATGTGAAACGCATTGAATTTATTGCCATCCAGATCGCGGAAATAGCCGGCATAAAAGCCCGGCATCCGTTCGCCCGGCGCGCCTTCATCCGTACCGCCCAATTCCAGTGCCTTTTTGTAGATCGCATCCACTTCCTGAGGGGATGCCGCTTCGATGGCAACCATCACGCCATTGCCCACGCTGGCCGGATTGCCATCCTGGGGCAGAGCAATGCCAAAGCCGCAATCCTGCGGATTTTTGCCGCGCCATGCGATCACCCGATCCGTTTGCATGAGCCTGCTGCCGCCTTTGAGCGCCAAAAGGGCATCGAAAAAAGCGGCGGCTTTTTCAAGATCTTTGGTCCCCACCGTTACATAGCCAATCATCGCATCATCCTTTTTTTGATTAAAGCTGTGCCGACTATCATGGGGAAAGCAGCTTTCCGCAAGCCTGATGATCGGCTCAAAGATGTTTGGGGAAATGATGGGCGATCAGATGGTCGAGAAAACCTGCCGCCGCTTCATCAATGAGCTGATAGCAGCGCAAAAAGCCCTGTTCGCCGCCATAATAGGGATCGGGCACTTCATCAAGCGCCACATCGGGGGCAAAAGATAAGATCAGCGAAGCCCGATGAGAAAGCCCCTCGGGGGCCATATCCTGAAGGATGTGCAGATTATCGCGATCCATGGCCAGCAGATAATCGAAGCGTTTGAAATCCTGCGCGCTCACCTTCCGCGCCCGCTGCCCGCTGATATCGATGCCCCGGCTTTTGGCGAGGGCAATGGCCCGGCGATCGGGGGGGCTATCGGCATGATAGCCCAAGGTGCCAGCCGAATCGATCTGGATCAGCGCGCGATCCTGTTTGGAAAGGCCTGACGCCTCCAAGCGGGCGCGAAAAATCCCTTCGGCCATGGGGGATCTGCAGATATTGCCCATGCATATGAATAAAACCCCAATCATGGGTGCTCCTTTGATTGCTGACGATGATCGCGCGGATGGTGATCGACCCGATCATGATCATACGTAAAAGACGGCTTGCAATAAAAGGGAGTTGGCCATGATTGCAAAGCCATTGGCAACATTTGGCGACAATCTGCGGGTGGCGGTCATCGGCGCCCATGGGGCTTTGGGTTCGGCCTTTATCCGGCATCTGGAGCAAAGCCCCCATGTGGGGCGGATATTTGCGCTCTCTCGGCGGCATGAGAATGATGGCGATGAACGGCTCCAGGATGGCAAAAAGCGGGCATTGTTTCTCGATCTGGAGGATGAAAGCAGCATCGCCAAGGCGGCGCAGGCGATCAGGGATGATGCGGCGGGCCTTGATGTGATTTTATGCGCCACCGGGCTTTTGCATGATGCCAAGGGGCTTTCACCCGAAAAAAGCTGGCGGATGCTGGCCCCTCAGGCGATGGCGCAGTCTTTTGCCATCAATGCCATGGGCCCGGCTTTGGTGGCAAAACATATGCTGCCGCTTTTGCCGCGTGATCGGCGGGTGGCTTTTGCAGCCCTTTCGGCGCGGGTGGGCAGCATTTCCGATAATCATCTGGGGGGATGGTATAGCTATCGCGCGGCCAAAGCGGCTTTGAACATGATGATTCGCTCCCTTGCCATCGAATTGGCGCGGAAAAACGATCAGGCGCTGTGTGTGGGTCTCCATCCCGGCACGGTGGATAGTCACCTTTCTGCCCCCTTTCAAAGCCAGGTGCCTGCGGCAAAATTATTCAGCGCCGATGATTCGGCGGGATGGTTGCTCGATGTGCTGGATGGCCTGAAGCCCGATGACAGCGGGGGGTGCTTTGCATGGGATGGCAAAGCCATTGCGCCTTGAAGGGGATCGCGCATAAAAATACAGCATAAAAAAAAGGGCAGCTTTGGGCGATGCCACAAAAACTGCCCCAGAGTTTGGAGGGGATCTCTGTCATCACGCTTCATCAAAATATGAAGACGTGAAACAAACAATGCGGGGACATTCCTAAAAGAAACGACTCCGTAGTTGTTAGTCTAAGGGCAAGGCATGAATAAGAAATGAATTACAATCAAAAAAAGGATAATTCATTGCCCCGTCATGTGGTGGTCCTGACCGGGGCCGGAATTTCCGCCGAAAGCGGTCTTGGCACTTTTCGTGATGCCGGGGGTTTATGGGCCAATCACCGGATCGAGGATGTGGCAACGCCGGAAGGCTTCATCAAAAATCCGCAATTGGTGCATTATTTCTATAATCAGCGCCGGGCTGAGCTGCAAAGGGTGGCGCCCAATGCCGCCCATCATGCCCTTGTCGATCTTGAAGCCGAACTTGAGGTCGGGATGGGTGGCGGGCTCACCCTCATCACCCAGAATGTAGATGATCTGCACGAACGGGCGGGCAGTCGATCCGTTTTGCATATGCATGGGGAGCTTTTAAAAGCCCGCTGCGAGGCTTGTGCGGCGGTGTTTCCCTGGCATCGCGATCTGGGCAGCGAAGATGTCTGTATCGCCTGCGGGCACTCTTCCCTGCGCCCGCGTATCGTGTGGTTTGGCGAGGTGCCTTTTCATCTGGATGCCATTGATGCCGCTATGGCGCGGGCCGATCTGTTTATATCCATCGGCACATCGGGATCGGTTTATCCCGCAGCGGGTTTGGTGCGTCTGGCCCGCACTTTGGGGGTGCGCACGGTGGAACTGAATCTGGAGCCATCGGAAAACCATGATTTTTTCGATGAAAGCCATCAGGGACCGGCGGCGACCATCGTACCTGCTTTCATCGCGGATCTTTTGGCACGCTATAAAAAGGCAAGGGGGGCTTGAACCCGGCGCCGGTTTCGCCCAATTTGCCGCCCGGAATGCTTCCAATCAAAAGGAATGAATTATGATAACGGCACTGAGCGGGGATGAGCGGAGCCAGGCGATCGCCGATCTGGCAGGATGGGCCGACAAGGACGGGCGCAATGCCATCCATAAAAGCTTTCAGTTCAAGGATTTCAATGCGGCCTTTGGCTTCATGAGCCGGGTGGCGCTGTTGGCCGAGAAAATGGACCATCACCCGGAATGGTTCAATGTGTATAATCGGGTAGAGGTCACCCTTTCCACCCATGATGCCGATGGGGTTTCCGAACGCGATATCGCCATGGCCAAAAAAATGGATGAATGGGCGGGCTGATAGCCGCTCAATCCTCTGACGATTTTGGATCGATCTGCGCGCCTTCGGGCTGGTGGCGGGTGACCACGGGGGTTTGCGCAATCGCAAAAATAAAGGTGAGGGGGATGGCGCCAAAGGTTTTGAACATCACCCAATGATCGGTGGATACATTGCGCCACACCGCTTCATTGAGCACGGCCATACCGATGAAGAACAACGCCCAGTTTCGGGTGAGCAGAACCCAGCCCCGATCCGTGAGGGGCGGAAAGGCAGCCCCCAGAACCGTGCGCAGGAAAATCCGCCCCGACCACAGCCCGGTCAACAGAATGCTGGCAAAGATGAGATAAATGATGGTGGGCTTTAATTTGATGAAGGTTTCATCATGCAGCCATAAGGTCAGCCCGCCAAACACCACCACCAGAACGGTGGAAACCCACATCATCGGCGCGATATGCCGGGTGCTGTGCCAGCTATAAGCCATGGCGGCCACCATCGCCACCATGAAAGCCCCGGTGGCGGCAAAGATATCGGCCTGCCAATTCACGATGAAAAACACCAGAAGCGGGCCAAGCTCGGTCAGGAAACGTTGTCGGGCCGTGGCTTTGGGCCGCGTTGTTTCTTTGGGCCGCGTTGCTGGTTTAGATGATGTGGGTTCGGTCATGTGGTCCTTTGGGCTTTCGCGGCTTGCCTATGGGGCGGATAAAGGGCGTGCGGCCCCTTATCAACCCTCTTATCAACCTTGGCGCTCGGCAACCAGCTTCTTGATTTCCGCAATGGCTTTGGCAGGATTCAGCCCCTTGGGGCACACATTGGTGCAATTCATGATGGTGTGGCAGCGATAAAGCCGGAAAGGATCTTCCAGATCATCGAGACGCTCGCCCGTCATTTCATCGCGGCTATCGGCAATCCAGCGATAGGCCTGCAACAAAGCCGCCGGGCCCAGATAGCGATCGGAATTCCACCAATAGCTGGGGCAGGCTGTGGAGCAGCAGGCGCATAAAATACATTCATAAAGGCCATCGATCTTGCTGCGATCTTCATGGGATTGCAGGCGTTCGCTGCCCGCCGGATCGGGGGAAACGGTTTTCAGCCAGGGCTCGATGGATTCATATTGGGCATAGAAATTGCCCATATCAGGGACCAGATCCTTGATGATCGGCATATGGGGCAGAGGGTGGATCACCACATCGCCCTTCACATCATCAAGGGAAAGGGTGCAGGCAAGGGTATTGGTGCCATTGATGTTCATGGCGCAGGAGCCACACACCCCTTCGCGGCAGGAACGCCGGAAAGTGAGGGTGGTATCCACCTCGTTCTTGATCTTGATCAGCGCATCCAGAACCATCGGCCCGCATTTATCAAGATCAAGGCCATAGCTATCGATCCGCGGATTTTCGCCGCTATCGGGATCATAGCGGTAAACATGCAGCGTGCGCACATTGCTCGCCCCTTCGGGCGCAGGCACATGCTTGCCTTTGTTTACTTTGGAATTTTTCGGCAATGTGAATTTCGCCATGGTCATATCCTCATCAAGCCAAAGCCAGATCGCGGTTCAGTAAACCCGTTCCTTTGGCTTTACATATTCAAATTCATCCGACAGCGTATAATCATGCACCGGGCGATAATCGATGGCCACCTTGCCATCATCAAAGCGCGCCACCGTGTGTTTCATCCAGTTTTGATCATCGCGCTTGGGATAATCCTCATGCATATGCGCGCCGCGCGATTCATGACGATTTTCAGCACAATGCATGGTGACCATCGCCTGCCCGATGAGATTATCAAGCTCCAGCGTTTCGATGAGATCGGAATTCCAGATCAGCGAGCGATCCGTGACATGCAGATCGCTCATCCGGGCATAAACCTCGTCCATCTTGCCCTTGCCTTCTCGCAAAACCTCTTCGGTGCGGAAAACGCCGCAATTAGCCTGCATGGTTTTTTGCATATGCAGGCGCACATCAGCGGTGGGCGATCCACCCTTGGCATTGCGGAAATGATCAAGCCGCCCCAGCGCCTGTTCGGCGTGATCGGCGGGCAGGGGCATGTGGTTTGTGTTGGCTTTCACCGTTTCCGCAACTCGGAAGGCCGTGGCCCGGCCAAAGACCACAAGATCAATCAGGGAATTGGAGCCAAGCCGGTTCGCCCCATGCACTGAAACGCAGGCCGCTTCACCCACTGCAAACAGCCCCGGCACCACCCGATCAGGATCATCGGCGGCAGGATTGATCACCTCGCCATGATAATTGGTGGGAATGCCGCCCATATTATAATGCACGGTAGGCACCACGGGGATTGGCTCTTTGCGCACATCCACCCCTGCGAAAATCCTGGCGGATTCCGAAATGCCGGGCAGGCGCTCGGCCAGAATGGCCGGATCGAGATGATCGAGATGCAGATGCATATGATCGCCTTCCTCGCCCACGCCCCGGCCTTCGCGGATTTCCTGTGCCATCGAGCGGGAAACCACATCGCGGCTGGCCAGATCCTTGGCCGAAGGGGCATAGCGCTCCATAAAGCGTTCGCCCTTGGAATTGGTGAGATAGCCGCCTTCGCCCCGCGCCCCTTCGGTGATCAGCACGCCCGCGCCATAAACCCCGGTGGGATGGAATTGCACAAATTCCATATCCTGAAGCCCAAGGCCCGCGCGCAGCACCATGCCGCCGCCATCGCCGGTGCAGGTATGGGCCGATGTGGCCGAGAAAAAGGCCCGGCCATAGCCGCCGGTGGCCAGCACCACAGCATGGGATTGAAAGCGATGGATCGTGCCATCTTCAAGGCAGAGGGCGATCACACCCCGGCATTGGCCGTCCTTGTCCATGATCAGATCGATGGCAAAATATTCGATGAAAAAATCGGTCTTGTTCTTCAGGCTTTGCTGATACAGCGCATGGAGCATGGCATGGCCGGTGCGATCAGCGGCAGCGCAGGTGCGCTGGGCGGGGGGGCCTTCGCCATATTTCGTGGTCATGCCGCCAAAGGCGCGCTGATAGATCTTGCCTTCCTCGGTGCGGGAAAAAGGCACGCCGAAATGTTCCAGCTCATAAACCGCTTTGGGCGCTTCGCGGCACAGATATTCGATGGCGTCCTGATCGCCCAGCCAATCCGATCCCTTCACCGTATCATAGGCATGCCATTGCCATGTATCATCGCCCATATTGCCAAGGGCGGCGGCAATCCCGCCCTGCGCCGCCACGGTGTGCGAGCGGGTGGGAAAAACCTTGGTGATGCAGGCGGTTTTAAGGCCGGCCTGAGAAATCCCCATGGTTGCGCGCAGGCCGGAACCCCCGGCGCCAACCACCACGGCATCAAATTTATGATCAATGATCGGATAGGCAGCGGACATCAAACTCATCCCCCGAAAGATATTTTGAGAACAGACAGAATGCCAGCCAAAGCCAAAGCAAGGGTGGCGAAAGTGAGCGCCAGAAGGCTGATCTTTTTCGTGCCTTCATCATGCACATAATCTTCGATCACGATCTGCACACCCAAACGGAAATGGTAAAACAGGCTGCCAATCAAAAGCACCAGCAAAACACTGACGATAGGATCGCGCACCCACCAGATGATGGTGGCATAATCGGCGCCGGCCAGGGTCATCACCGAGGCCGCAAACCATAAAACCAGAAACAGATTGACCACCGCCGTGATCCGCTGATGCCACCAATGATGCGCGCCGGACCGGGCAGAGCCAAGCCCCCGGACCTTGGAAATCGGTGTCCGAAATTTTGTCATGGCCTCAGTCTCCCTTATAAAGCACCGGCAAAGCCATAGGCGCCCGCCCATAGGCCCAAAGTCAGCGCGATGGCGGCCAGAATGGCCAGAATGCCGATGCGCCGATTGGATGCAATCTCCAGCCCCCGGCCTGTATCCATGATCAAATGGCGCACCCCGGTGCACAGATGCAGCATCACGGAAAAGGTGACGCCAAACAGCACCAACCGACCCAACAGGCTGGTCAGAAAATCATGAAATCCGGCAAAGGCTTCGGGGCCGCTGGCCAGAGCATAAAAGCCCCAGACCAAAAGCAGGGCCCCCACCGCATTGCCGATGCCGGTGGTGCGATGGGCGATGGACAGGCCCATATGCAAGCCCCAGCGCCAGATTTGCAGATGCGGCGATAACGGACGTTCTGTGCTGGCCATCGATAGCCTCCCGATCAGCATGTGGTCTCATAATGAAAGACATTACGCGGCATTGGCGAGATAAGATACGCGATCAAATGACGCGCATCTTATGGGTGAAGTGCAGGCGCGATAACGCCTCAACGTCATCGCATCCGTGTTTAATGGCTTGCTGGGGGTGACGCAAGGCGCGAATGCGTGAGGATCAAAATCCTGCCTTATTTTCCGGTGTCGCTCCGGACTTTTTTCGATATTCCGGCCCTATTTTTTTCGTCATTCCGGGCTTGACCCGGAATCCATTCTTTGGCGTGCTCAGCCCTTCACGAGGTGGATTCCGGGTCAAGCCCGGAATGACGATATTTGTGGGCCGGGGTGACGAAAAAGGGGGGTCTCCGCCCGGGGTGACGAATTTATATCAAACGCAAACACCTCACGTCATCCCGGACGCGGGGCAGACCGAAGGGGTGCGCCGCTGAGCCGGGATCCATCTTTGGCACGCTCTGCTCTTCACGAGGTGGATTCCGGGTCAAGCCCGGAATGACGATATTTGTGGGCCGGGGTGACGCGGGCCTTCGGCGGAAAATCTTCTACCCCCGGGCGGTGATGGCGTCATCGAGGGCGAGGAGGCGTTTGGCGGCTTGTACATGCAAAAGCTCGATCATCTTGCCATCCAGCACGGCGACGCCCTTGTTCGCGGCTTCGGCCTCTGCCCAGGCATCCACCATCGCCCGCGCTTTTTCGATGGCGTCGGCTGAGGGCCGGAAAATCTCATTGGCGGGATCGATCTGGCGCGGATGCACCAAAGTTTTGCCGTCAAAGCCCAAGGCCGCTGCCTTGCCGCAGGCCCGGCGGAAGCCATCCCCATCATCAAGCGCCCCATAAACCCCATCGATGATCGCCAGATCATAAGCCCGCGCCGCCAGCAGAGACAGGCCAAAGCTGGTGGCAAAAGCCGCTTCATCGGCATCGGGGGGCAGCCGCAGGTCCTTGGCCAGATCATTGGTGCCCATCACGAAACAGGCCAATCTGGGGGTGCTGGCAGCAAGGCTTTGGGCATTCAAAATTCCCAAAGGCGTTTCCATCATCGCCCAGATGGCGCAATCGGGGGCATAGCCCAGCGCATTCATCCGCTGTTCCAGATCGTTGATCTGATCCGGCGTGCTTACCTTTGGCAGCAAAATGGCATCGAGCGTGCTTTGGGGCAGGGCCTCAAGGTCTTCGTGCCCCCAATCGCTGTCAAGGGCATTGATCCGCACCACCAGTTCGCGTTCGCCATAGCCCCCGGCATTGAGGGCGGCCCGCACCTGCTGGCGGGCCTCATCCTTGGCGGTGGGGGAGACGGCATCCTCGAGATCGAGAATGAGCCCATCACAGGGGAGCGACCGCGCCTTTTGCAGGGCACGGCTGTTTGATCCCGGCATATACAGAATGGACCGACGGGGGCGGGTGGCGGCAGGCATAAGCATCAATCCTTTATGGGGTAAGGGGTGGGGTGGGCCGATCAGAAATCGTTCTTGGCCACATGGCCCGCCCGCATCACAAAGCCCACATCAAGAAGGGCTTCGATATTATCAAGAGGATCGCCTGAAACGGCAATGATATCGGCATATTTGCCCGCTTCGATGGTGCCCAGCTTATCGCTCATCCCCAGCAATTGGGCGGCATTCACCGTGGCGGTGGCGATCATTTCATCATTCTTCATGCCCAGGTCGCGCAGCAATAAAAATTCCTGAGCATTATCGCCATGGGCTGAAACACCGCTATCGGTACCAAAGGCGATTTTCACCCCGGCCTTATAAGCCTTGCCCACATTGGCCATCACCAAGGCGGGCAGGCCCAGCGCTTTTTCCCGGATCGAGGGGGGCAGGAAATCCTGCTCGCGGATTTTATCGACCACGGTTTTCCCGGCGATCAGCGTAGGCACCAGCCAGGCGTCGCTCTTTTTAAGCAGCTTGATCGAGCTTTCATCGAGCAGCGAGCCATGTTCGATGGAATCGATCCCGGCTTCCAAAGCGGCATTGATGCCATCGGCGCCATGAGCATGGGCGGCCACCTTGCGGCCCATGCTGTGGGCGGTGGAGATAATCTCGGCGATTTCATCGTCTTTCATCTGCTGCATCAGGCCGGTGGCGGAATCCGACAGCACGCCGCCGGTGGCGGTGATCTTGATCACATCGGCCCCATATTTGACAGCAGTGCGCACTGCCCTGCGGCAATCATAAGGGCCATCGCAGATGGTATCGGGGGTCATCATATGGAGGATTTCGGCATTATAACCATCCACATCGGCATGGCCGCCGGTACCCGAGATGCTATTGCCCGCCGCGATGATGCGAGGGCCGCTGACCCAGCCTTTTTCAATCGCATCGCGCAGGCCATAAATGGCTTCCGGGTCGCCCCCCAGATCGCGCACCGTGGTAAAACCGGCATCAAGGGTGCGTTTGGCATAAAGTGCGCCCTGCATGGCCATATCGGTGGTGCTCATCTTCACCCGATCAAGGGCGGCCTGTGGCCCCAGTTCAAACAGCAGATGGGTATGCATATCGATCAGCCCGGGCATCACCGTGGCGTTTTTCAGATCGATCACTTCATGCTTTTGGGGATCGGCATCATTATAGCCCGCTTCGATTTTTTCGATTTTGCCATCGGCAATGATGATCGATTGTTCACGCAAAGGCGGTTTTTGCGGATCGATGATCAGCCGTCCGGCATGGATCACCGTATGGGCCATGGCCGTGGCGTGAAAGCCAAGGCTTGCGGCAAAGCCGGTGATGGCGCCGCCCGCAAGCATGGCGGCAAGGCTTAAGGCTGAAATCGATCTGCGCATGAACATTTCCCCTGATCGTTGATGATGGCCTGCTATGATGACTTGTTTTTGGGTTTTGACAGATCGGGATGCTACTCTGCCTATGTGCCGTTGTATAGTCGGCCCCTTTGCGGATTTCTGGGGCCCAGGATTTGGGCCTTGACCTTGCCGCCGCAAAGCGGCACCCCAAAGCGATGAGCAAATCGCATCCGATGATCCGCCTTTTTATCCCCGACCGGCTGATGGCCGGGCAGGCGATCCGTTTATCGGATATGGCCGCCCATTATATCGGATCGGTGATGCGGCAAAAGCCGGGCGATCTGATCAGCCTGTTCAATGGCATGGATGGCGAATGGCGCGCCCAGATCACCGATATCAGCCGAAAAACCGCGTTTTTAACGGTGGAAAGCCAAAGCCGCGCCCAAAAGGATGATCCCGCATGGCCCGGATTGACCCTGTGCTTTGCCCCGGTGAAGCGTGCGGGCACCGATCTGATCATCGAAAAAGCCACCGAATTGGGGGTGGCCCGCATCATCCCGGTGATCACCGACTATACCCAGATTGCGCGGCTGCGGGATGATCGTTTGCAGCTTATCGCCCGGGAAGCCGCCGAGCAATGCGGACGCTTGAGCCTGCCCCGGATCGATCCGCCTCTGCCTTTGTCACAGCTTTTGGCGGCTAGGCCCGCCCCCGAGCCTTTGTTTTTTTGCGATGAAGCCGGGGATACCCAGCCTTTGTTGCTAGCGGCAAAACGGATTTTGGGAACACAATTGCGTGATAGTGAGCCGCAGGGCCCGAAGCCCTGCGCGGTTTTATGTGGGCCCGAAGGGGGCTTTTCGCCGAGCGAGCGCGAAGCCCTGCGGGCGCATCAGGCGGTTCAGCCCGTTGGGTTGGGGCGGCTTGTTTTGCGGGCTGAAACCGCGGTCATCGCTGCCTTGTCGGTGGTGGGGGCGGTCCTTGCAGCGGCTGACCTTGATGATCCATCGGGCTTGCAATAGCGGGGCGTCTCGCCTAACTCCGTTTCACGAACAACAGTCTGGAGCGCGGGCTATATGGCCGATCAGGGAAGCAGCCTTTTAAGCAAGGCCGATCTTGTTGCTGCATTGGAGCGGGGATCAAAGCCGAAAGATCATTGGCGGATCGGCTCGGAACATGAAAAATTCGTGTTTGATCGCCATGATCATGCCCCCATCCCCTATGAAGGCTCGCGCGGGATCGGTGCCGTTCTGGAAGGCCTGCGCCATTTTGGCTGGAGCCCGAAATATGAGCGCGGCCATCTTATCGCCCTTTATCAGGATGGGGCATCGATCACCTTGGAACCGGGCGGGCAGTTCGAGCTTTCCGGCGCACCCCTTGATAATCTGCATCAAACCTGCCGCGAGGTGAATGGCCATCTGGCGCAGGTGAAATCGGTGGGCGATACCCTTGATGTCGGCTTTTTAGGGATGGGTTTTCACCCCACGGCCCGGCGCGATCAGATCCCCATCATGCCCAAGGCACGCTATGATATCATGCGCGCCTATATGCCCAAAAAAGGCAATCTGGGCCTTGATATGATGCTGCGCACCTGCACCGTACAGGTGAATCTGGATTTTGGCTCGGAAGCCGATATGGTGCAGAAATTCCGCATCGCTTTGGCTTTGCAGCCTTTGGCCACCGCGCTTTTTGCCAGTTCACCTTTTCTGGAAGGCAAGCCCAGCGGCTTTTTATCCTGGCGCAGCCAGATCTGGACCGATACCGACCCCGATCGCACCGGCATGTTGCCCTTTGTGTTTGAAGATGGGTTCGGTTTTGAGCGCTATGTGGATTATGCCCTTGATGTACCAATGTATTTCATCGAACGCGATGGGGTGATGCTCGATGTATCGGGCTTGTCGTTCCGCGATTTCATGAAGGGGGCCCTCCCCGGCCATCCCGGTCTTTTCCCAAGCCTCAAAGATTGGGAGGATCATCTCACCACCATTTTCCCTGAAGTGCGGCTGAAAACCTTTCTGGAAATGCGCGGTGCCGATGGCGGGCCTTGGGCCCGGCTGTGTGCTTTACCCGCTTTGTGGGTGGGTTTGCTTTATGATGGGGCGGCGCAGGCGGCGGCTTGGGATCTGGTCAAGGATTGGCGCTTTGATGAGATGCGGGCCCTGCGCGATGCCGCGCCGAAATGGGGCTTGTCGGCGCCGGTGCCGGGGAATCGCACCTTGCGCGAGCTGGGGCAGGATGTTTTGATGATTGCCCGACAAGGTTTGGCGGCGCGCAATATTTTAAATGATGCCGATGAAAGCGAAGCGGTGTTCCTCAATATCCTGCAACAGATGGTGGATGATAACCGCACCCTTGCCGATCAGATGCTGGCCGATTATCACGGGCACTGGCATGGGGATGCCAATCGCGCTTTTGACGAATATCTTTACTAGCCCTAACAGGCGCGCCGTCAAAAAGCTTCAGGCCGGGTTGATGATCGGCTTCGGGCTGCGTTATGGCGATTTTCAGGCATTCGATCGGAAAGAACAGGTACAATGAAAAAACTGGGCGTCGTAACGGGCCTTGTGTTTGAAGCACAGGTGGTGTTGGCGGCTGCACGCGCCGCAGGCTGTGCTGATGAGGTGATGGTGCTGTGCCTTGGCCCGGGGCGGGCGCGGGCGGCCATGGCGGCGCAAAAGCTGGTGGATGATGGGGCCGAGATTTTGTTGTCGATGGGGTTGGCCGGGGGGATCGACCCCGCTTTGCGCAGCGGCGATGTGATTTTGGCCCGCTCTGTGCGCAGCGCCGATCATAAAAAACTGCTGGCGGCCGATAGCTTGTTTTGTGCCCTTAGCCGGGCTTTGGAAAGCGCCCCCGGTGGCACGGAACAGGTGCTCGATCAGAATCAGGCTGGCGATTTGTCCGGATTTTATACCGGCTCGATCATCGAAGCGGTGGTGCCCGCCGCCAGCCATGGGGCAAAGCGGGCGCTGTTTCGTGAAAGCGGGGCCATGGCTGTGGATATGGAAAGCTATGGGGTGGCTAAAATAGCGGCCCGCGCGGGCCTGCCATTTCTGGCCTTGCGGGTGATTGCCGATCCGGCGGATCAGGAAATTCCCCAATCGGCGCTTTTGGGGATGCGCCCCGATGGCACCTTGACGATATGGCCGGTGATCAGGGCTTTAGCATCGCATCCGGGGATGTTGCCCGAATTGCTGCGTTTGGGCCGCCAAAGCAAGACGGCCCAAGGAGTTTTAGGCCGTTTTGGCGAGCGTGTCTTTGGCTTTGCCCGCAGCGGCTTTTGATCCGCTTTGATCCGATGCCCCGGCTTTTGCGGCTTTATCTTCATGCACATCGGTCATGAAGGTTTGAACCTGCTTTTCAAAGATATATTTGGCGGGCCGCTGGTTATCCAATGAAATTTCCTGAGCCATGGCACCCGTGGTGCGGGGGCCGCGCAAACCGGAGATCAGGGCCTTCAGCGGATTGGCCAAAGCATCGGCAGCAGCCGTGGGCTCATAGCCGCAATGGGCCATGCAATCGGCGCATTTTTCATAATTGCCGGTGCCATATTGATCCCATTCGGTGGTTTCCATCAATTCCTTGAAGCTGGAAACAAAGCCTTCGCCCAAAAGATAGCAGGGCTTTTGCCAGCCAAAGATATTGCGGGTGGGCATCCCCCAAGGGGTGCAGTGATAGGATTCATTGCCCGCCAGAAAATCGAGATAAAGGCTGGAATGGTTCAAGGTCCATTTCTTGCCTTTGCCACGGGCCAGAATATCGCGGAACAATTCCTTGGTCTTTTTGCGATTGAGGAAATGCTCCTGATCTGGGGCGCGCTCATAGGCATAGCCGGGGGAAATGGTGACCCCAACCCCTATATCGCGGGCATAATCAAGGAAAGCCGCCACCCGTTCGGGCTGCGCCCCTTCAAAAATGGTGGCATTGACATTGACCTGAAAGCCTTTGTCCTGCGTTGCCTTGATGGCTTTGACGGCTTTATCGAACACGCCATCCTGACACACCGATTTATCATGCTCTTCCTTAAGGCCATCAAGATGGACCGAGAAAAAGAGATAGGGAGACGGCTTGAACAGATGCAGCTTTTTTTCCAGCAAAAGAGCATTGGTGCACAGGGAAACGAATTTCTTGCGCTTCACGAGCCCTGCGACGATTTCGCCGATTTCCTTGTGGATCAAAGGCTCGCCGCCGGGAATGGCCACGATGGGCGCCCCGCATTCATCGGCGGCATCAAGGCATTCTTTCACCGAAAGCCGCTTGTTCAGAATGGGTTCGGGATAATCGATCTTGCCACAGCCCGAACAGGCGAGATTGCAGCGAAACAGGGGTTCCAGCATCAAAACCAGCGGATAGCGTTTATTCCCCTTGAGCTTTTGCTTGAGGATATAACTGCCGACGCGGATTTGTTGCAAAATAGGGACAGCCACGGTGATTCCTTTCGTGTCTTCGATCTGGCGTCAGGCGCTGCCGCTCAATCCGGCGGGCAGTTTGAAACGCTGGGTTTCCAGAACGCCCTCATGAGGGATCAGATCAATCTGATCAAGGGTCTGAAGGCGTTCGATGAGTTCGTCAACCAAAAATGCTGGGGCCGATGCCCCGGCGGTGATGCCGATATGGCTCACACCCTCCAGCCAATCGGGATCAAGGGCGCAGGCATTCTCGATCAGATAGGCGGGAATGCCATAGGATGCGGCTATTTCACGCAGCCTGTTGGAATTTGAGCTGTTGGCTGATCCCAGCACCAGCATCAGATCCACCTGCGGCGCAATTTCACGCACCGCCTGCTGACGATTTTGGGTGGCATAGCAGATATCGTTCACATCCGGGCCTTTGATCTTTGGAAAGCGCTTTTCCAGGGCGGCGATGATATGGCGGGTATCATCCACCGAAAGCGTTGTCTGGGTTACATAAGCAATGCGCTCGGCGGTGCCAAGGTCCAGCGTTTCAACATCTTTTGTACTTTCCACCAGATGCACCTGACCATCGATGCGGCCCAGCGTGCCTTCAACCTCGATATGCCCGGCATGGCCGATCAGGATCACCGCATAGCCGGCACGGGCATAGCGCTGGGCTTCCTGATGCACCCGGCTGACCAGCGGACAGGTGGCATCGATCACCTTCAGGCCCCGCGCATGGGCGGCCGCTTCAACATCGGCCGAAACACCATGGGCCGAAAAAATGGTGCGGGCGCCTTTGGGGATTTCGCTCACCTGATCGACAAAAATGGCCCCTTTGGCGCGCAGATCCTCTATCACATGGCGATTATGAACGATTTCATGGCGCACATAAACCGGGGCGCCAAACAGCGCCAAAGCCCGTTCAACGCTCTCGATGGCGCGCTCCACGCCCGCACAGAAACTTCGCGGTTGCGCAAGGATGATCTTCATGCCGAACCCTTTTATCTGGCAATCTGAAATGAACCCGGCAACCATGGATAAAGCCAGTGAAACACAATGCCACCTTGAAATGCTCGCATTACACAAATGTCGAGGCTTCAAATTCAGACTATAATGGGGCGAATTTATGAAACCTGTCTTGTTAATTCAACAGGATAGCGCATTTGTGAAGTCAATCCGCGGGATTTTCGGCCTTTTGGTCGCGCATGGCCAGATCCCGCAATGTGCGTTGATGCGAAGCAGTGCTGATCGGGTAAAAAGCCATGGCCAAAGCGGATAAAACCATGGCCATGGCAGGGATCAGCCCGGCAATCATCCGCAGGCCATCCAGCGTTTGGGGCGATTGCACGGCCTCTGCCTGATAGCCGATGAGATCGAGCAAAACTCCCAAAAGCAGGGCCGATGCGGCTAGGGACGCTTTTTGCGTTGAAGAGATCAGCCCCACCAGCGCCGATTCATGGCGCACGCCAGAGCGCAGATCGCCAAATTCGATGGTATCGGGCAACATGCTCCAGAATAAAACCGCAAAAGAAGACAGCCCAGCCGCGATCACCCCATAGCCGAGCATGGCCATCAGAACCGAGCCAGAGCGATCGGCATAAAGAAAGATCATCCCGATAAAGGCCGTGGCGCTGCCCGCAAGCCAACCGATTTTCTTGCCAAAGCGCAAGGCAAGTAAAGACCATAAAGGGATCGTTAGGATCGGGATGATGGTCATGAGCAAAATCGTGAGATTGCCCGCCGCCCGATCCCCCAGATCATAGACAAAGATATAAAGAACGGTTTTGCCGATCAGGGCGCCGCCCAAAGTCACCAGAATGATGCCGCAACACAGCAGAAGAAATGCCGCATTGCGCCGCATCGATTTAACCAATTGCCCCAAACTATAAACGGCCGGGGTAGATGGGGTGTTGGCGGCGGTTTCATGGCTGTTGTGAAAGCAAAAAAGCAGGATCGGCACTGACAGACAGGCGCACAGGGTGGCAAAGATCGGAAAGGCCAGCCGGTCGCTCAACTGATCTTGCAGGCCGCCCGCCAGAATGATCGCGGTGATCCCGCCCAAAAAACCAAAAACGATGCGCACGGTGGCGAGCCGTGTTCGCTCATCGCTGTCCTGGCTCAAGCGCACGCTAAGTGCTGCATAGGGGATGGAGACAAGCGTATAGGCACTGCGAAAGACAAGGAGGGCAAGCGTGACCACGATGATCAAAAGAAGATCATTTTCAATGGGATAGGGATAGAAAATGGCAATGAACGAGAGCGCGAGGGGCAGGCAGCCATAAAGCAGATAAGGCCGATAAGTGCCATGGCGGCTTTTGGTGCGCTCGGCCCAATAGCCCATCAGGCTATCGCTGATCGCATCCCATAGGCCGCCGATGGCAAAGATCACCCCGGCAGTGGCCACGGGCAGGCCGATCACATCCGTATAAAAGAAGAAAAGATAGTAACCCGTGCCTTGCCAGAATAAATTGAGGGCATAATCCCCCGATCCATAACCGATGCGGGTGCGCCAACCCAGCCTCATGAGCCGGGACTCATAAGAGAGGACTCATAAGAGGGGCCATCCCTTTATGGCGATCATTTCAGGGGTCATGCTTTTGAAATCACATCTGCAAAGTGATGAAACTATGGACATCTGGAAGCGCTATCATTATCCCGGTTGAGGGTGCAAGACAATGGCTGGAGACGACCCTGGAAAAGATCATGAAAGCCACCATCGATGATGTGGCGCGGCTTGCCGGTGTTTCGGTATCGACAGTATCGCGGGTGCTGAATGACGAGCGCTATGTGCGTGAAGCCATGCGCGAACGTGTTCATGCGGCCGTGAAAGAACTGCATTATCGGCCCAATCTTTATGCCCGCAATCTGGCCGGAGATCGATCCCATATCATGGCGATGATCTTTGATCATGCGGGGGGGGATTATGTGGCGGGGCTTTTGGGGGGGGCGGTGACCGCCTGCAGCCGGGAAGGGCTGCATCTGGTCATTGAAATTCTCGATCAGCCCTCGATGACCGACAAGCTCGCCAGCTTCATCGGCCAGATCAATCCTGATGGGATCATCCTCACATCGCCCGTGTGCAATGATGAAGCGGTGATCGCGTTGTTGCAAAAACGGCGAATCCCAATGATCCGGGTGGCACCGATCCGGCGCATGGAGCAGATTTTGTCGGTGGGGATCGATGATCAAACCGCCGGGCGCGATGTTGGTGATTATCTGATCGGGCTTGGCCATCGCCGGATCGGGCATATCATCGGCCATCCCGAACATGGGGGCTCGCATGATCGTTTATTGGGCTTTCAGGAAAGCCTGAAGGCCCACGGCGTCGCATTGCCCGCCGATGCTTTGGCTCAGGGCTATTTCGATTTTGCAAGCGGGGCGCGCGGGGCCCGTGCCTTGCTGGATCGGGGCGATCCCCCCACGGCGATTTTTGCCAGCAATGATGAAATGGCCGCAGGCGTGCTGTCGGTGGCGGCCGAGCGGGGATTGAAGGTGCCCGATGATCTATCGGTGATGGGCTTTGATGATGGCACCATCGCATCCTGGGTTACCCCCAGCCTTTCAACCATCCGGCAATCCACAAGGGATATGGCGGCTTTGTCCATCGCCAATCTGATGGCGGTCCGGGAAGGGCGGCTAAAATCCGATGCCATGCATATCACCGTTCGGCATGAGATGATCATTCGCCAGTCCACGGCTCCACCGCGCCAGCCCTGAAGGCAACGCCTTCAATATCCGGCGATCTCTCCTCGCACGCTTATTCTTTATAAATTTACAATCTGCGCAATTTTCTGAAAGCGCTATCATAAAATACTGGATTTCTGTTTTCACTTCCTGTAACGCTCGATTCTGAAAGCGCTATCATAAAGCAATAAGGGCCGTGGGCGTGGTCGGAAGATCGGATCAACCGATCAGGCCATGACTTTGTCAATCAAGGCGACCGGGCAGGGCCTTTTCGCCATCAGGATGGATCCGGAAGGTGCAGCCTTCCACATGGGGAGATAAAGATGAACCGATCATTCAATAAAACCGCACGGCGGACAGTTTTGTCGTCGGCGTTGCTCAGTACGGCCCTATCGGGTGTCACTTTCGCCCAGGTCAATGATGGTGATCAAATCGAGATCGAGGAAATCACCGTGACGGTGGAGCGCCGCAGCCAGAGCCTGCAAAATCTTGCGGGTACGGCGGCGCTTTTTCAGGGCGAGGATCTCAAGCAGCTTGGGGTGCAAAATCTCACCGATCTCAATGGCCGGTTCCCCGGTTTGCAGATTGCCAATAATCAGGGCAATGTCGAGGTGTGGATTCGCGGGATCGGCAGCAGCAACAATACCGAATTGGGCGATCCGGCCGCCGCCACCCATCTTGATGGCGTTTATGTGCCCCGTCCCCGGGGGATTGGCTCGGTCTTTTTCGATATCGAGCGGGTGGAAGTGAATATCGGCCCCCAAGGCACCCTGCGCGGGCGCAATGCCACGGCGGGCAGCGTGAATATCATCTCGATCAAGCCCGGTCTTGGGGTGTGGGATGCCATGGCCGAAGTGGAATTTGGCAATTTCGATCAAACCACGATCCATGCCATGCTCAATGTGCCGATTGGCGACAAGATGGCCCTCCGGGTATCGGGCTTCAGCCTTGATCATGATTCCTATCTTAATAATGTGGGCCCGGTGGATGATATCGATGTCGCCGAAGCCGAAAACAATTTGGGCTTTCGGGCGCATTTTCTCTATGAACCCAATGATAAACTCCGCATCCTTTTGACCGGCGATTATGTGCAGGAAAAGGGCACGGGCTTTACCGGCGTTAATTTTGCCAATCCATTGGGCAATGGCATTGCGCCTTCTGAAATCAAAAATCCTCGCGATGTTATCGCCGCTGGAATCACTCCCATTCTGGATACCGAACATTGGGGGGCAAAGATCGAAATCAATTATGATGTTGGTCCCTTTAATATTGAATATCTGGGCAGCTATCGCGATCTTATTTATGATTTTGAAGCAACAACGCCTTTGTCACCTAATTTTCCCGGCGTGCTCGAAACATTGGGTCCGCTTGACGAAGCGTTTGATAATTTCTCCCGCTTTCAATCCATCACCGATTCCGAATCGATCATTCATGAATTGCGGCTGGTCTCGAAAGATGATCAGCGCCTGATCTGGTCTGCCGGGGTTTTCTATTTCGATGAGCAGCAATTCTCTTTCCTTGGCTCTACCGGGGATCGCGGGCTGTTTTTTTCGGGTCTTGAATTCAATCAGCCCGATACGGATGGCGAATCCCTCTCCTTTTTCGGGGATGCAACCTTTGAAATCACCCCTAAGATGCGGCTGACCGGCGGGCTGCGCTATACCGATGACAAGAAAACCCGTTTTGGCGTCAATTCCCGCAGTGTTTTTGCCATCGGCGGTGAGAATTTCTCCTGCTGCGGCGGGGTGCGAATCGGTACGCCGGGCTTTGATTTCGCGGGCAAAGACAGAACCATCTTCAATCCCGATACCGGTGGCGACGGCTTTGTGGATGATCAGGAAATTCTGGATTTCTTTTTTGATGGGGTCGCGGAATTCGGGGCACGTGATAATGTCGATGATATTTTCGCCAATGGCCCGGTTTTTGGTGGTGCGCCATTTGATCAGCGCCCGGATTGTCTTGATACTGTTTCTGGTGATTTCTTTAATTGCCCGGCGGATGGCAAGGTCAGTTTCGCCGTGCCGATCCCCGGTCAGATCGCCATTCAAAATGGCCGCATCGATAATAGCTTCGTGGATTGGCGAGCGCGCTTGGAATATGATGTTACTGATGATCATCTGGTCTATTTCAGTGTTTCCACCGGTCATAAATCGGGCGGTTTTAATGATAATGTGCCGGGCACCGAGGGTCTGGGCCCATTAAACCCGGGTGGTGCCAATAATAATCAGTTTAATGCTGATACCCTTGCCCCTGAATTTGGCGAGGAAAAAGTCACTCTCTTTGAATTTGGCAGCAAGAATGAATTTGATGTGGGGGCCACCGGTGTCCGGCTCAATGCATCGCTTTTCTATAATGATTATTCCGATCTGGTGCTCAATTCTCTGCTGTCGATTGCGCAGGTTCTTGAATTTGAAGGTGTTGATCCCGATACCGTGGATACCGAAACCGGCGGTTTGGTGGTGTCGTTCAATTTCAATGCTTCGGATGCCGAAATCTATGGCGCGCAATTGGATGGCGGCTTCCGCTTTCCCTATAATATCAATTTCGATTGGTCATTCCTGTGGCTGGAAGCCAATGTGCAGAATTCTCAGCCTATTCAGGATTTCCGCTTCCAGGCGGATGTGGCCCCTGATGAAGCGGTCAATCAATCCATTGATGGCCGGCGTTTGCCGCGTACCCCGCGCTATCAGTTGAATGGGTCTTTGTCCCATATGTTTGAAGTGGGGCCAGGCACCTTTGATTGGATCATGTCGGCGGGTTGGCGCACCAAACAGTTCCTGACCATTTTCAACAGCATCGATTTCCAAAATCCCTCAGATCCGCGTTTGCGTCTCGATGATACGGTGGGCAGCTTCCTCACCCTTGATTTTGGTTCTGGCTATACTCTGTCTGAGGGCCGGGTGCGGATCGAAGCCTTTGTCAACAACATCACCAATCAGGAACGGGAACAGGCGCTGTTGATCACCCAATTTGACAATACGCGCTTTTTCACCCGTCCGCGCACCTATGGCGTTCGGCTGCGGCTGAAAAGCTAAGATCAGCCCTCTGTGATGGGAGCAGGGCATTGCCACCGATCCTGCTCCCTTTTCCGCCCTCTTATTCTTTCTGTCAGGAACTTTTCTCATGGTTCATGAAATGATTTTGCCGTCGCATTCCGCATCCCGGACAAGGGCCGGCAGCATGGCTTTCGCGTTTAAGGCATTGGGTGTTGCCGCACTGATCTTTTCGACATCCGCCCCGGCCTTGGCACAGGATTCCGCCCCTCAGATGACGGTCGAAAGAGACCCGACGATCTGGCCGGTGGTCGAAAGCGCGGTGCCCAAAGATCCGGAAATTGAGAAGAAGATCGATGCCTTGCTTGCGAAAATGACCCTGGAAGAAAAGGTGGGGCAAACCATTCAGGCGGAAATTCATTCCATCTCTCTGGAAGAAATCACCAAATATCATATCGGCTCGGTTTTGAACGGCGGGGGCTCCTATCCCACCAAAGATGCGAAGGGTGCCTTTTTATCCTGGGTGGCGGCAGCCAATGCCTTTTATGATGCCTCGGTCGATCCGAAAAATGGCCGCACGGCGATCCCCATCCTGTGGGGTACCGATGCCGTGCATGGCCATAATAATATCGTGGGGGCAACCCTTTATCCCCATAATATCGGCTTGGGGGCGACGAATGATCCCGATCTGATCCGTGAAATCGGCGCGGCCACAGCGCGGGCGGTGCGGGCCACGGGCATCCCCTGGGCCTTTGCCCCCACTGTTGCGGTGGCGCGGGATGAACGCTGGGGCCGCACCTATGAAAGCTATTCCGAAGATCCCGCCCTTGTTGCCAGATTGGGCCGGGCGATGGTCGAAGGCCTGCAGGGAACGCCCGCCGATGCCACTTTTCTGGTGGCGGATCGGGTGATTGCCACGGCCAAGCATTTCATCGGCGATGGCGGCACTTTGGGCGGCGATGATCAGGGCGATACGGTGATGAGCGAGGCTGATTTATTCAAGCTGCATGGCTTGGGCTATGTCTCGACCCTTGAGGCCGGGGTGCAAACGGTGATGGCCTCGTTCAATAGCTGGAATGGCGATAAATTGCATGGGCATCGCTATCTTCTTACCGATGTTTTGAAAAATCGGATGGGGTTTGATGGCTTTGTGGTGGGGGATTGGAATGGTCATGAACAGATCCCCGGCTGCACCGTTGGCTCTTGCGCGCAAGTGATCAATGCCGGTGTCGATATGGTGATGGCCCCGATCAACTGGAAAGATTTTTACCGCAGCACGCTTGCCCATGTGAAAAAGGGTACGATCAGTGAAGCGCGTCTTGATGATGCGGTGCGGCGCATTTTGCGGGTCAAATTCCGCGCCGGTCTGTTTGAAGGTAAACGCCCCAGCGAGCACCCGTTGGCGGGGGTGGAGGCGGTGCTGGGCCATGCGGTGCATCGTGATCTGGCGCGCCGGGCGGTGCGGCAATCCCTTGTCTTGCTGAAAAACGAACCGGCGGTTCTGCCGATTGCCGCCCATGATCGGCATGTGCTGGTGGTGGGATCGGCGGCAGAGAGCATCCCTATGCAGGCCGGGGGCTGGAGCGTGACATGGCAGGGCCGCGATCTCGATAATTCTTATTTCCCGGGGGCGACAAACTTGTGGTCTGGTATTGAAGCAGCGGTGAAAGCGGCGGGTGGCAAGGCGGAATACAGCCCCAAAGGCAGCTATAAAAAGCGCCCGGATGTGGCCATCGTGGTGTTCGGGGAAACTCCTTATGCCGAATTTGAAGGGGATCGCACCGATAGCATCGCCTTCAAGGATGGTGGCGATAGCCTGGCTTTATTGAAAAAATTGCAGGCCGATGGCATTCCCACGGTGGCGGTGATGATGTCGGGGCGGCCCATGTGGGTGGGCGATCATCTGAAGGCTGCGGATGCCTTTGTGGCGGCTTGGCTGCCGGGCACCGAAGGCGGCGGCGTGGCCGATGTGCTGATCGCCGATGAAAATGGGGCGCCGCGTTTTGATTTTACCGGCCGATTGAGCTTTTCATGGCCCGCCCGCCCGGATCAGATGCCGGTGAATGCGGGGGATTTGGATGAAACCCCCGCTTATCCTTTGGGCTTTGGCCTCAGCTATCCCTGAACCTTAAATCTGCTTTATGAATGGATCGGCTATGAAGGCCCGGTGCTGGTTTTGGCACCGGGCTTTTTTTTGGGTTTTCTGTTCGTTCAGGGCGCATCCTCAGCCGCAGGTTTTTCAAGGGGAAAGGGGGCGAGGAAAGGGCTGAGTTCACCGCGCACGATCAGGATCGATCCCACTGAAGGCTGCAAGGTCACCCCGCTCCAGATCGGGCTTTCTTCGAGGGCCGCGATGATTGCCGGGGCATCCACGGGCTGTTTGGCATCGGCATAGACGGCGATGGATCGATCACTGAACTGAACCCGGGTGATGGTCAGCGGGTAGGCATCCAAAATCCGCGCCCATTCCAAAAGCCCGCTGACGGCGATGCTTTCATCGCCCAAAGCCTGCTGTTGATCGATCTTTTGCAGGGCGCTGAGGGCCTCGCGCCGATCTGCCAGCAAAGATTGGGCGGATAAACGGATTTCCTTGGCTTTATTCTGATAATGGCTGGTCATCCATGTGGCACTGGCCCAAGCGCTGAGCTGATAGCTGAAGGGGCCGAGAAACAGGATGATCGCCAAAGGCACCAGATGCCTCGACCCTGTGTCCACCGCCCAAATGCGAAAAGGCCGGTCGATCAGCTTTGGTGTTGTGAGGGGAAGGCTGAGGGGCTGGCCCGGCGCTCTATTTTCGTCCCACTCGCTGCCCGTGTCGCCTGCGCCTTCCCAGCGTCCGGCTTTCAAAAAAGCCTGCCATGCCAATGATCCCGGTGCTTGCGGCCACCAGCGGGCGGTTTTGAGATCACGCCCATCCCAGATCTGCCCTTCCACGCCATCGATACAGCGAATGAGCCGCAGGGCGGGCTGATTTCCGGCGGGTGCGGGATAAAGGGCGCTTTCGGGGATCAGCCTCAGGCCCGCACGGGGCGGGGCATCAAGGGGCAGGGCGTCTTGATCCCATGTCCAGATATGCGCCCCATGGGGGCTGCGCAAAACATAATGCCCGGGATTGGCAAAAGGCGTTTCAAACTGGATTTTCAGCTCTAAAGCCTGCAAGGCCCTGGCATCGCCAAAATCACCGGCCCGATATTGATAGCGGCACAGCGCCCTTGGCAAAACGAGCACTTTTCCGCCGAAAAAACCGCCCTTATTGAGGATTTGTCGTTCCCCCGATGGCGACAGCCGTTCAAGAGCCGGCTGGAAAAAGTGCTTTAATGTCGTCGTACTGGTCATAAACATCCTGCGACTGTCGGCGCGTGCCAATGCTATAGCGATAAAAGGGTCGGTCGGCGGCCACCGGACGACGCTCATATTCAATGATCCTGATCAGCTTATAGCGCGATGAGGGGCCATCGATAAACTGTTCATAACGCATCCGTGCGCGCGGCGATGGAATGGCCTGTCTTTGGCTGAACACATCGCCCGAACCCGCCAGCTGTTGCAAGCGATCATCCCCCAAAAGCGCGCGCAAAGCCGGGGCAGCCAAAGCGGGATTAAGGCCGAAGGAGCGCTGCTCGGCGGTGGCGACCATCAAAAGCTGATCATTGTCCCACAAAGCGCCTTCTTCGGCCCAATCCAGCACCGCACGGGCTTCTAAGGCATGCCGCAAAGGGGCATTGGCCGGGGGCGGCTTTTTCAATAGCCGATAGGCCGGAGCCTCGGCCCCCTGAAAACGCCGGATGCTGTTGCTATCGGTATAATCAAGCAGGCGGGCGATCAGCCGATTGCTTTTGAGTTGATCAAAGCCCATCGCTTCCATCAGCAAAATCAGTTCATCTTCATTGGTTCCATTGAGGGAGATAAGCCCGGCGCTGTCTTGATAATGGATCAGGATGCCATTGTCATCGCGGCGGATGCCGCTTTGGGCCGACCAGAAATCCAGGGCATTTTCGGAAGCGGGCAAGCCATCCTGAAAGCTGAGCGGATTGTATTTCGCCTCTGCTGATAAATCCATGCCGCCAATCACCGGCTGGGCGGTAAGCCAGCGAAAAAGCGTGCGGCTTTCGGTGCTGACGAAACTTTTTTCCGCCTCCAGCCGATCAATCATGGCCCGCGTCATATCCTGGCCGGTGCGGGCCGCCCGGATGCCGATCATGGAAAGGGAAGCAAAAACGAGGATAAAAACCAGAACAAGGGGGAGCACGATGCCATTCTGCCCAATGCGGAGCCTATTCTGTTTTGTGCGGAGCCTGTAAGCGTCCGAGGGGGCTGTTAGTTTACCGATCATAAGGCATTATCCCCGGCATTGGGATCTTCAAGGCGAAAGGGCAGGCTATTGCGATTATACGGGGTGACATACCAGATATGGCGCTCATTCGAGCGGTTAAAGCGCAAACGGATGGCTTCGGGCAATTGGGGCGTTTCAAAATAGACCTGATCCCTGAAAAAGCCATTGCCGGGCTTGGTTTCGGGCGGCCAGCGATCATGCCATGATCCATCCATGGCTTTATAATCAAAGCGCGCATTGCTGATCTCGCTGGCCAGAATGTCATTAGCATTCTCGCCACCCATGATCAGGCTTTGGCCAGCCCCCTGATTGCTGATGCGCACATCAAGGGGGGCAAGCTGATGATCAAGGGCCGAGAAGGGCCGCAAGGTGATGCCGCTGAAACCTTCTGGCCCGCCCTTGAAGATGCCGATCTGCTGTTCGGGCCAGCCGGGCAGAAGCTGGCCGGCCACATCACGAAAAATTTCTTCCCGCAAAGGCAGGTTCTGGGCGCGCTCGAAAGCCAAAGAAATGCGCTGCATATTCGACCATTGGGTGATGGCAGATTGAAATAAAATCAGGGAGATAAGCGATAAGAGCGCCAGCGTTACGATCATTTCGATCAGGCTGAAACCAGCAGAGTGCTGCAATTTCCTGACGCTTTCGGACTTGCGTTTCAAATTAATATCTCGTAGCCTGTTGATGGTCCTCGTGTGTGCGACCCATTAAGATTGGTCTCCATTATACCGGAGTAATCAAGTTAGTTGGGCAGAAAACGACCCGCAAAATCTTTTGCGGGTCGTTTTTTTTGGAGCGCGCGCGCCGATCCCTTATCGTGCCAGCGGGTCATCTCAGATGGTCATCTCAGCGGGGCTTGCGAGCCGCCGCCTGAAGCTGCCATAAGAAGAGCCTATGAAGCGGATAGATCATGACTGAATTGATTTCATGGCTCAAGCAGCAAACGAATGATCGGGTCATTCTGGGCCTGAAACTGCTGTTTGTTCTTTTGCTGCTCTGGATTTTTCTGGAAATGCGCGCCTCGGCTTTGGAAGCCGGGCAGCGGGCGCAGGCGGCGCGCACTCAGGCGATGATCATGGAGGATCTCGATGATCCCGCTTTATGGGCAGTTCGGGCGAAAGCCGCGCAGATGGATCTGGATCATTGGCAGGCCGGGGCGTGGCAGGCCCCCACCGCCGGTATTGCGGCGGCGATGGTCCATGGGGCTTTGGAAACGCTGGCCAAAGAGCAGGATGTGGCGGCCAGCAATGTGCGGGTGAATCCTGAAATCCTGAAGGTTGATGGGGTGGATGCCCTGCGTTTCGATCTCAATGTGCGGGGGGATCAGGCGGCGGTGGTGCGGATGATGCTGGCTTTATCCTTGGCCATGCCGCGCTTGATTGCCACCGATTTCAACGCTAATTTTGCGGCCCGCAGCGCCAATATCCGGTTTTCGGGCATTGCCCCTTTCCAGCCGACCCCCGCTTCTGCGGCGCAACCCAATGCCCCTCAAGCCAGTGCCTCTCAAGCCAGTGCCGTGCCAAAGGCGAACAAGGGGGGGCCATCCAATGGATCATGATCGCCTGCGGCTGTTTTTAGTCCCTGCCCTGCTGATCACGGCTTTCGGGATTTTATCGGGCATAGCGGCTTATTTCATGGCCGATGTGGCCATGCGCAAAGAGATTGAAAACAGCATCGAGTGGCGGCCCACGGTGCCGCCGCCGTCGGCTGGGGCAAAGCAGGCGGGCATCGGTCTTTATGATCTGGCAAGGCTTTTGCTGGCGGGTGGGGCTTTTGGCGCGGTTGAGGCCAAAGCCTATCAGGCACCCGGGGCTGCAGCGGGCGCGGCAGGGGCTGCGGGCGCCGATAGTCTGGCGGCTTTGCGGGCCGCCTTTCCGCAAATCATTGCCGCCGCTTTCCTCGATGCCTCGCCCATGGTGTATCTGCGGCAAAAGGATGGGACGATTGCCGGTTGGCCCGAAGGCAGCGAACCTGCACCGGGCTGGCAGATTCGGTCTATCAGCCTCGATGCCCTAAAGGTGCAATATGAAGATGAGCAGATGCTAACCCTTCCTTTATTTGCCTTTGAGACAATCACCCCCACAAACCGACCAAATGAATGATAATGAGTGATAGAGTGAAATAGGCGGAAAAATTTCCGGCATTTTGCTGCATGATCAAAGGATCAAGAAAGATTGACCGCCCCCGGCTGCGGTTCTATCGTGCCGCAACCAAATACCGTTTTTGAATGTTATTGAGAATGATCCCACCCCTATGAGCCGAAGCCCTTTGAGATTTTTGCGTGTGCGCGGTCCGCTATGGGGGATCATGGGGTTCATGGCTTTGGCGGGCTGTGCCAATTGGAATATGCAGCCCGAAATTGCCGTCCGCAATAATTCTCTGGGGGATCGCGTTGATCGGGCGGATCGTCCGGCCGGGCAGGGCGATAGCATCGGCGATGCCCCGGGCGATAATAATCAGCTGTTAAAGCAGCCGTTTAACGAGCGCCTGCGCGCCACGGCCGTGCCCTCGATCAAATCCGATGCGCCGCAAAAAGCCGATGAGGTAGAGGCCCCGGCCTTGCCCGAAACGGCGGTGGATGCCTCGGTGCCGCCGCTGATCCTGCCAGCCTTTATTGATGTGGTTTTTGGCGAGATTTTGAAGGTTCCCTATTCCACCGGGCCGGAAGTGGCGGCGCGTAAGGATGTCATTCAATTGCGCTCATCAGGGGCGCTTTCGGCGCCAGATTTTCTGCATCTGGTCTCTGTTGCCCTGAAGGATTATGGCATTCGTGTCAGCCCGCAAAATGGCCTTTATGTGGTGATCGCCGATGCCAATGCCCGCCAGCGGCGGCCGCAATTCCTGCGTTCCCGATCGCGGCAATCCACCCCGGCCGCTTTGCGCCCGGTGGTGCAGTTTGTGCAGATGCAGGCCATCGATTCCAATAATATGCGCAATCTTTTGTTGCAGGCTTTTCCGCGCGGCGGGGCCTTGGAAGTCACCAATGATACCACCACCGGATCGGTGATCCTGACCGGCCTGCCCGAAGATGTGGATGCGGCCCTTGAAATCATCGAAACGATGGATGATCTGGCTTTTGCCAATTCCGAGGTGATGCAGTTCAAGCCGATTTTCTGGCAGGTCGAGGAAATGGCCGAACAACTGGCGAAAATCCTGCGGGCCGAAGGTTGGCAGGCGTCCGTTGGCGAGCGCCAGTTTTTGCCGATTCATATGGTGCCGGTTCCCTTTTCCAATAGCCTGCTGGTTTTCGTGCGCGAAGAAGAAGCCCGGCAAAGGGTGCTTTATTGGCTCAATAGCCTGGATCAGCCCTCGCAAAAGGGGGATATTGATCAGATTTTCGTTTATGATGTGCAAAATACCGATGCCGCATCCATTGCCGAAACCGCCAATGCCGTTTTAAGCAACAGGGGCGGGCGATTGCCGGGTGCGGAAACCACATCAGCCCCCAATGCCGCCAATGCCTCAAACGGAGGGACGCAATCCGCTTCACAGGGCGAGATCGTCGTTGATCCCTTGGGCAATCGGCTGATATTTTCGGGCAGCGCCAGCGATTATCAGCGGCTTTTGCAATTATTGCGCAGGCTCGATCAGCCCACCCCCGAAGTTTTGATCGAAGTCACGGTGGCCGAGGTGACCCTGACCGACGAAACCCAATATGGCGTTGAATTTTTCGTCGATAGCGTGGGCGGCAGTGGGGCGGATGTCAGCTTTGGCACCGATGGCGGGCTGGGGCTATCAGCTTCAGGCTTTAATCTCGGTTTTTTGAGCGGCGATGTTTCGGCGGCGCTCAATGCCTTTGCCCAAAATCAGCAGGTGAATGTGCTCTCCACTCCGCGGCTTGTGGCGCGGTCGGGGGGGGCGGCCAATATTCAGGTGGGCACCGATGTGCCGGTGATTACCTCGCAGGCGGCATCCGATCAGCAAAGCGGGGATGGCACGCGGGATGTCTTGCAATCCGTGCAGTTCAGATCCACCGGTGTGCTGCTTAATATCGAGCCGATTGTCTACAGCACTGGGCGGGTGGATCTCACCATCACCCAGGAAGTCTCCAGCGCCTTGCCCAATCCCAATGCGGCGATTGCCAGCCCGATCATCTCGAATCGCAATCTCAGCACCCAGCTCACTTTGGATGATGGCGGTACGGCGGTGCTTGGCGGCCTGATTCAGGATAGCATCACCCGGGGCGATACGGGGATTCCCCTTTTGAAGGATATTCCGTGGATCGGCAGCCTGTTCAGCGTCGATTCACTGAGTGTGGAGCGCACGGAATTATTGGTGATCATCACCGCCTATATCATTCGCAGCTCCGAAGATCGGGCGCGGTTTGTTGATTATCTCACGGATGATATCAACCAGTCCTTGGCTGATCCGTTAAAACTGCGGACACGCCTGCCCAAGCAGCCATGAGCATCGGGGGCACCCCAAAACGTGCCCTGATGCAGGGTTTCACCGTGCTCGAAGTTTTGGTGGCCATTGCCATTCTTGGCACCGCCTTGGCGGCTTTGCTGGGTTTGCAGCAAAGCTCGATCCGCGCGGCTTTGGGGGTGGAACGGGCTCAGCAGCGGATTGCGCTGGATCGCGGGGCGCTGGCTTTGCTGCGCTCGATCAATCCGGTTTTAGAACCCGAAGGCCGCGCTGAATTGAGCTTGGGGGCCGAGATGCAATGGCGATCCGAACCCTTAGGCGCGGCGCGGCGGATCACCTCGGCGATAGGGGCTGAAGGGCGTTTTTCCCTGCAGCGCTTCCGGGTTCTGGTCACGATCACCGCCCCCGATCTGCCTGCCCGATCCTGGTCGGTCGAGCTGTTGGGCTGGCAACCGGTGCAGCCCTTCCTGCCCGCGGGCTAGGCCCTCATCGCCCCCCGGGCTTATGGCGGACCTGATGAAATAGCAACAAAGCCTGTCTTTCATTGCGTTGCGCGGCGCGGGGGGGTATCCAAAAGCATAGGGCTGTGCCGATGATGGCAATAGACGATAAGGCAATCCATGGGTAATCTGCTGATCACGGGCGGGGCAGGGTTTATTGGTGCAAATTTTGCCCATCATTGGGCAGCGCATCATCCAAAGTCTGAGATGATCATTCTCGATTGTTTGAGCTATGCCGGTAATCTGGCGAGCATCGATGATCTGATCAAAGCCGAAGCGGTGGAATTGGTGGTGGGGGATATTGCCGATCTCGATCTGGTGGCGGGCCTTTTGCGGGATCGTGCTATCGACCGGATCGTGCATTTTGCCGCTGAAAGCCATGTGGATCGCTCTCTGCACGGCCCTGAAGCCTTTATTGAAACCAATGTCGTTGGCACCCATCAGCTTTTGCGGGCGGCGCGCATGGTTTGGCTTGATGAAGGCAGCGGCCGCGATCATCGCTTTCATCATATCTCTACCGATGAGGTTTTCGGCTCTTTGCAGATGGAGGCCCCGTCCTTTACCGAACAATCGCCCTATGCTCCCAATTCGCCCTATTCGGCATCGAAAGCCGCCGCCGATCATCTGGTGCGGGCCTATCATCATAGCTTTGGCCTCAAGACCAGTCTCTCGAATTGTTCCAATAATTACGGGCCTTATCAATTTCCCGAAAAGCTGATCCCGTTGTTTTTAATCAATGCCCTTCATGGCAGGCCCTTGCCTATTTATGGCGATGGGGCGAACAGGCGCGATTGGCTGCATGTGGATGATCATTGCACGGCCATCGATACCATCTTGCATCATGGTGCTGCGGGATCGGTTTATGCTGTGGGTGGGGGCTGTGAATTAAGCAATCTCGATCTCATTGATCAGCTTTGCACGGGCCTTGATGCGGCCTTTGCCGCCCGCCCCGCTTTGGCCGAACACTATCCGGATGCCCCCGCAGCCCAAGGCCTGCCCACGGCCAGCCTGAAACAATTCGTGCCTGATCGCCCGGGCCATGATCGGCGCTATGCCATTGATGCCAGCCTGATCGCTCAGGATCTGGGCTTTCGCCCGCAGGTGGATTTCAAATCGGGGTTGGCCCAAACCATCACATGGTATTTGGATCATCCCCACTGGTGGCAGGCCATTCTGGATGGGCGCTATCGGGATTGGATCGATCAGCATTATAAAACCCTGAACAAAACGCGCTGAGAAAACCCAAAGCCTAATGCCAAGCAGGAACAATCGATCATGACCGAGATGCAAGATAAGGGGGCCAACACTACCGGGGGCAGCACGCAATCGCTGGTCGCCACCACGCGGGCTGCATCCCATGGCCAGCCGCGCGAGGTCTATCTTCATGATATGGTGGCTGCCCTCCGCCGGCATTTTTGGCTGATTGTGATGATCCTGTCGGTTTCTACAGGGCTGGGGCTGGCTTATGCCATTTTTGCAAAGCCCCTTTACACCGCCACCGTGACCACCCAGCCCGCCAGCACGGAGCAGGGGGGTGCCCTTTCAGGATTGGGGGGATCTTTGGGCGGGGCTGCGGCTTTGGCGGGGATCAGCCTGGGCGATAGCGATGGCGATCAGGTGGCGCATATGGCGGTGCTCAAATCCTATGAATTTTCCATGCGGTTTCTTGAGAACAACAAGATGCGGCCCGATCTTTTTCCCGAGCAATGGAATGCGGAAACAGGCGATTGGCGGCAAGGGGATCCGGGTGTGATCGGGCGGCTGATCGCCTGGCTTTCGGCGCTGATCGCCCGGCTTTCGGGGGATGAAGGCTGGGTGCCGCCCAGCCATATTCCGTCGGATTGGGAAGCCTTTGATCTGTTCAGCAGCGAAATCCGCCATATCCGCGAGGATACGGATAATGGCCTTGTCACCGTTTCCTTTCGTTTTCGTGATCCCCAAAAAGCCGCCCTTTGGGCCAATGAATTTGTGGCCCAGGCCAATGCCGAAATCCGCAGCCGCACCGTGGCCGAAGCCGCAAGGGCCATGACCTTTTTGAAAGACGAGGCGGAAAACACCCGCGTGGCAGGATTGCAGGCCACCATCTATGGCCTGATGCAGGCCCAGCTTGAAAAAGCGATGATGGCTAATTCGCGCCCCGAATATGCCTTCAGGGTGATCGATCGGGCGACCGTGCCGCAGGTGCGATCCCATCCCCAAAGATCGCTGATTGTTTTTCTATCCCTGTTTCTTGGCCTTGCACTGGGTGTGGGGGTTGCCCTGTCGATTGAATTCTGGCGGGGGACTTTGGTGCGTGAGCAAGGCTGATCCTTCATCAGGGCGCGGGGGGCTTTTGGGCATGCGCCTTTGGCTCATGGGCCATCTTGATGATCATTTCAGGGATATTTTATCCGGGGCGGCAATCACCTTTGGCCTGAAGATCATGGGCATGGGCCTGATGTTTGCCTTCAATGTTTTGGTGGCGCGGCTTTTGGGGGTGGCGAATACGGGCCTGTTTTTCCTTGCGCTGACCCTGTTGCAAATGGCCGCCACAGTCGCCCTTTGGGGCCTTGATAATGCCACATTGCGCTTTATCTCGGGCTTTGCCGCCAAGGAACGATGGGCTGATGTGCGGGCTGTTTTTTTGCGGGCGGTGAGCGGGGCGCTCTTCTCATCCCTGCTGCTGGCCACGGCAATTTTTTTCGCAGCGCCCTATCTGGCTTCAACGGTTTTTGATGAGCCCGCCCTTCTCATGCCCCTCAGGATCGTGGCTTTGGGGGTGCCGGTTCTGGCTTTATTGCCGATATTTGCGGAAAGTCTGAAGGGCCTGAAAAAGATTTTCGCCTCGCAAATGCTCCAAGGCGTGGTTTTGCCCTTTTTCGCACTTTTATGGCTGCTGTTGCTGGCCACCTCCACTGGGGCCGATTGGGGCGCAAGCGGGGCGATCATGGCCTATGGGCTGGCGGCTTTGATGGCCCTTTTGCTGGGGTGGGGGCTGTGGCACTGGCAGCTTTCTCGGCAGGATAAAAACGGGCGGGATAAAACCGGCAGCGGGCATTTTTCCATGCGCCAATTGCTGCGGTCCGCCGGGCCTTTGGGGGGGATTTCGATCCTGCATCTTTTGATGCAATGGGTGCCCTTATTGGCTTTGGGTGCCTTTGGCAGCAGCACCGAGGTGGGGCTGTTTGGGGTTGCTGTGCGCACAGCAACGCTCACCAGCCTGTTGCTGGTGGCGGTCAACAGTATTGCCGCTCCGAAATTTGCCGCCCTGTGGGCAAAAGGCGATCATGAAGCGCTGCAAAGGCTGGCGGTGAAATCAACGGCGCTGATCACGCTTCTGGCAGCACCTCTTTTATTATGTTTCGTGGTCTTCCCCTCTTTCATTCTGGGGCTGTTTGGGGCCGATTTCAAAGAGGGGGCCATCGCGCTTTCCATTCTCGCGGCGGGGCAGTTCGTCAATGCCGCCACCGGCTCGGTGGGGTTTTTGCTGATGATGACCGGCCATGAGCGCCAACTTTGGAAATCGGTGGCGCTGGCGGCTGTCCTGTCGTTATTGATGTCGGGGCTTATCCTGAGCGGAGCGAGCCTCGTTATGGCGGCATTGGCGGTGGCGGTGCCTTTGGCCATGCAAAATATTCTATCGTCTTTTTATGTCATGCGTTATCTCCATTTCTTTCCCTGCAATTATACACTCCTGTTTCGTTGAGAGCACTTGCCCCATGTCTCACCAGAATCCCGTCATCTTCATCGGAATGCATCGTTCGGGAACCAGCATGCTGGGGCGCATTCTCGAACGTCTGGGCCTTTTTGTCGGGGCGCATAAGGAAGGCAATAATGAAGCTCTGTTTTTCCTGAGGCTGAACTCATGGCTCTTGAGCCAATGCGGCGGACGCTGGGATCATCCTTTGCCCATTCATGATCTGTGGGATAATCCGGCCCTTCTGGAATGGGTGGAACGCTATGTGCGCGATCAGATGGATGGGCCGCGTGCGCTCCATTTTCTGGGCCTTTCGCGTTATCTCAAATATCGCAAGACCAGCGCCATCACGGAACCATGGGGCTGGAAAGATCCGCGCAACAGCTTTACTTTGCCACTTTGGCTGCGGCTGTTTCCCGATGCCCGCATCATCCATATCCGGCGGCATGGGGTGGATGTGGCCCAAAGCCTGAAGGTGCGCGGCGAACAGGGGATGGCATCGATCACCGCCCATTATCAGCGCTATGGGGCTTTGGCAGCCCTGCGGCCCAAACGCAGTGGCTTTATGGAATCGCCGCGCTGTGCCAAAATCGAGGGCGGCTTCAGCCTGTGGGCCGATTATCTGGAGGAAGTGGAAAACCGGCTGCAAGCGCTGCCCGATCAGCAAAAGCTTGAGATCGTTTATGAGGATTTTCTGGCCAATCCCATTGAGATGATCGGGCCGATTGCGCAATTTTGCGGTCTGGATTGTGGGGCAGAGGCCGCACGGGCGGGCGTTGCGGATATTCGGCCTAGCCGCGCTTTGCCCCATAAAGCCGATGAAGAGCTTGCCCTGTTCGCCAAAGAGAATGCGCATGTGCTGGCACGATTTGGATATTGATCGGGTTGATCAGGCGGGCGGCTTTTTCAGGCCGGCTCAGGCCCCCAATAAAGGCGTTCAGCCATGAACGGCGCGATGGATGGCCTTGTGGTGGCCTTGGCGGGCAGCTTTGCTTTTGGCAGCTTGATGGCCATCAGCCTTTATGCGGCCCGCTCGTGGTTTCACCCGGCTGTGGCGTGGAATGGCATCTGGTTCGTGGTCTTTGCGTGTCTGTGCTTTGCCCAGATGTGGCTTTATCCGGTTTCGTGGCAGGCTTTGGGGATTTTTCTGGCCGGGGCGCTTTATTTTTCCTTCGGAACGCTTCTGGGCAGCCTGCGCTGGCGAGCCGCCAGCCCTGCCGAAATCCCTGCCACGATTGGTTTGGCAAAAGGCGAAGGCCTTTATCAAAGCGATCGGGTTTTGCTGCTTGCTGTGCTGGTGCTGCTGGTGATCGGGCTCCCCTTTTATCTGCGCCATATCATGTCATTTTCGTCATCCGCGCCCTTCACACCGATCTTTTTCCTTGAGGTCCGCCAAGGCATGCTGGATGAAGCGCAAAGTGCCGGAAGGGGGGCGCTGGTCAATAATCTGGTTGTCTTGTCCACATTCGCCACGCTGGTGGCCCTTGCCGTTACCGAGGGGGGGCGGCGCTGGCGGCTGCTGATCGCAGCCCTTTTTGCCCTGGCCGTTTTTTATAATCTCCTCACGGCGGCCAAGGGCGGAATGCTCAGCCTTCTCGTCGGCTCATTTGCCGTTTATGGCCTGACCCGAAAACGCCTGCCGGTAAAGGCGCTGATCATCCTCATGGTTCTCGTTCTGATTGCCTTTGGGGGCATCACGGTTTTGCGCAATTCGCTGGCGGCGGATAGCGAGATGACCCTGATGGATGCCGCCGGGCTGACGGGGCAGATATTTCTGAATTATCTTACCACCAGCGCGGTGGCGTTCAGCGTTTATCTCGATGGGATTGAACAGGTCCCTGAAATCAAAAGCCCATGGGAATTTTTCATCCGCACCATCAATTATTTCGGGACCTTTTTTGAAGCCCCCAATCCGCCGGGAAAATTCATCGAATTGGGGCCGGGGGTGGTGGGTTATAATACCTACAGCATCTATTTTTTCTATTACCCTCATTATGGCATGCTGGGGGTGGCGGGTTTTATGTTTCTGCTGGGGTTGATCAGCGGCGCGGTTCACAAATTGGCGCAATCGGGTTCCTTGCCCTGGCTTTTGGTCTATGCCATGCTTTTTTATGGCATTATCCTTGGCATTCTTGCCGATGCCTTGCTGACTTCGCTCAACCCGATCATCAAGCTGGTTTTGTTTGGGGCTGTGTTTGTGGTGGCGCGGCATATCCGTTTATTTGATCCTTCTGCCCGCAGGCCCCGGCTGGGCAGGCAAACGCCATCAAGAGCATAACCCGATCCGATGACACGAACCCCCCTGAATATCGCCGCGTTTACCGGCGGCCAAACCGTTCCCAGCGCCCGCTTTCGGGTGCGGCAATATATCGATCCTTTAAAAAGCCACGGCCTGATGGTGCAGGAATTTCCATCCCGGGCCGGGCAATATCCCCCGCCATCCTTGTGGAAGCGCCCGCCCTGGCTTCTCGCCACGATCCTTGAACGGGTGCCCCATATCCTTAAAAGTCGCAAGTTTGATCTGATCTTGTTTCAGCGCGAACTGGTCAGCACCCTTCTGACGTTGGAGCCTTATTTCGCCGGGCCGCGCCTTTTGGATGTGGATGATGCGATCTGGCTGCACAAGCGCGGTGGCTTTGCCGCCCGGCTCGCCCGGCTCAGCGATGGGGTGATCTGCGGCAACAGCTTTTTGCAAAGCTATTTCGATGATCTGGGATGCCGAACCTGGCTTTTGCCCACGGCGGTGGATAGCGATCGCTTTAGCCCAAAAGCGGATGAGCGTACCGGTCCACCTGTCATCGGCTGGTCGGGTTCGGGGGGCAATCTCATCCAATTGGAACGTCTGGAACCGGCGCTGGCGATGGTGTTTCTAAAAAACAAAAGCGCAAGGCTGCGGGTGATCTGCAACCGCCCTCCCCACTTCCAGAATCTCGATGCGGATCGGGTGGATTATGTGCGCTGGTCGCCCGAGAACGAAGTTTCAGCCCTGCAAGATCTCAGCCTTGGGTTGATGCCCATCGAGGACAATGATTGGTCGCGGGGGAAATGTTCCTATAAAATGCTGACCTATATGGCTTGCGGGCTGCCTGTGGTGGTCAGCCCCATTGGCATGAATGCGGAATTACTGGCCATGGATGAGATCGGTTTCGGGGCCGCCACCCAAGGCGACTGGGCTGAGCAGATCACCGCCCTGCTCACGAATCCCGATCTGGGGCAAAAAATGGGCGAAAGGGGCCGCAGGCTGGTTGTCGCGCATTTCAGCCTCGCGCATCTTTCATCCCGGATGGCAGACATTTTTCGCTCTGTCGCCTCTTGATCTCCCACGCCAACAGGAAGGCGCTTTAAGGAATGGCTCCGCTGACATCGGTCCTTCATATGATCACCGGCCTTGGTCGCGGCGGCGCGGAACATATGCTTTATAAGCTGCTGGGTGCCATGGATCGGGGGGCAGTGCGCCATCATGTGCTGTCTTTGACCGACGATGGCATCTATGCCGAGAAAATCCGCGCCCTGGGGGTGCCGGTGGAAAGTTTGGGCATGCGCATGGGGCGGCCCAATCCCCTCCATCTTTTGCGCTTGCGCAGGCATGTGCGGCGCATTGATCCCGATCTGGTTCATGGCTGGATGTATCATGCCATTCTGGCCGCGCAGCTTTCAGCGCAGGGTCGCCCGGTGGTGGCAGGCATCCGCCATAGTATCGAACGCCTGTCGAACGAAAAATTGACCACCAATCTGGTTATTCGGGCAACCGCAGGCCTGAGCGCATCCCTTGCTGCCCTCACCTTCAATGCCCAAATCAGCCACGATCAGCATCTGAAAATCGGTTTCAGCCCCCGATATGCTCAGGTGATCCCCAATGGCTTTGATACCGATCGGCTGACCCCCCACCCGCTGAAGGGGGCGCGGCTGCGGGCGACACTGGGCATTGGCCCGGATGTTTTTGTGGTTTTGCATGTGGCGCGTTTTCATCCGATGAAGGATCATCAGGGATTGCTGGCGGCCATCGCCCGGATCAAAAGCCGCGATATCCTGTTCCTTCTGGCCGGAACCGGGGTGGATGGCCGCAATCCGGCCTTCAGCGAAATAAGGGATGATCGCGTGCATTTCTTGGGGGAGCGCGATGATATTCCCGATCTGATGGCGGCGGCGGATTGTCTGGTCAGTTCGTCCTGGAGCGAGGCCTTTCCCAATGTTCTGGGCGAAGCGATGGCCTGCGGGATTCCGGCAATTGCCACAGATGTGGGGGAATCGGCGGCGATTGTGGCGGATAGCGGGCTGGTGGTGCCGCCCAAAAACCCCGAAGCGCTGGCAAAAGCCTTGCTTCAGATGAAGGATATGCCACAAGAAAAGCGCAATGCCCTGGGACAACAGGCCCGACAGCGGGTGATCGAACACTATAGCCTGTCAAAGGTGGCATCGGATTATCTGGCCCTTTATCGCCATGTTCTGAACAGACCAAAGCGATCATAACGGAAAACTGAACAGAAAAAGGGGCGGATGGCTGATGTGCGGGATTGTGGGCTTTATCAATTGGCAGGGCGTGCCCGAAGGCGGCGCGCAAATCCTGCGGGCCATGACCGATGCCGTGCACCATCGCGGTCCCGATGATGGCGGCCAATGGCTGGATAGGGCGCGGGGCGTGGGATTTGGTCATCGCCGCCTGTCGATTCTCGATCTGTCGTCGGCGGGGCATCAGCCGATGCATTCGGCATCCGGGCGCTATATCATCGTTTATAATGGCGAGATTTATAACCATCATGATTTAAGGGCCGAACTCAACGACGCAGGCAAGGCCCCGGCATGGCGGGGGCATTCCGATACCGAAACCCTTTTGGCGGTGATCGAGGCGATAGGCCCCGATGCGGCGCTGTCGCGGCTCAATGGCATGTTTGCCTTTGCCCTGTGGGATCAACAGGATCACAGCCTGTTTCTCGCCCGTGATCGGCTGGGGGAAAAGCCCCTTTATTATGGCTTTGCGGCGGATGGCACCTTTTTATTCGGTTCCGAGCTGAAATCCCTGACCCTATGGCCGGGCTTTGAAAAGCATGTTGATCGCGATGCTTTGGCCGCCTATCTGCAATTCAATTATGTGCCATCCCCTTATGCGATCTGGCACGGTCTGCATAAATTGCCACCGGCCCATCGGCTGATCTTAAAGGCCGGGGACCAAAGCCTGCCGCCGCCCCATGCTTATTGGGATGTGCACAGCATTGCGCAGGCGGCTGCGGCCCATCCTCTGGCCGATGAAGCGAGGCTTGTTGATCGTCTTGAAACCCTGCTGATGGACAGCGTAGGGCGGCGGATGGAAGCGGATGTGGCGCTGGGGGCCTTTTTATCCGGGGGGATTGACAGTTCCACCATTGTCGCCCTGATGCAGGCGCAATCCACCCGGAAAATCCGCACATTTTCCATCGGCTTTCATGAAAGCCGCTATAATGAAGCCACCTATGCCAAAGAGGTGGCGCAGCATCTGGGAACCGATCACACAGAATTATATGTGACCGCGAAACAAGCGCTAGATGTGATCCCCCGGCTTCCCCAGATGTGGGACGAACCCTTCGCCGATAGCTCGCAAATCCCCACGAGCCTGTTGTGCGAGATGACCCGGGCGCATGTAACCGTGAGCCTGTCTGGCGATGGCGGGGATGAGCTTTTTTGCGGCTATGATCGCTATGCGCGGGCCATGCATCTGAAGGCGGCGCTGGCCCGGATTCCGCGCCAGAGCCGGGCGCTGGCGGCAGGATTTCTGCGCACCGGCTTTGCCGGGCATCTGGCTGCCGGGGTGAACGGGCTTTTACCCAAAAGCATGGCCACGGTGGCGGTGCGGGATCGCTTGCCAAAGCTTGCAGATTTTTTGCTTCGTTCGGATGAAGTGGGCATCTATGGCGATTTGATTTCCCATTGGAGAGATCCTTTTGCCGTGGTTCTGGGGGCGCAGGGACCCGGGCCATCAGTGTTTGATCAGGTGCCGGATTTCCCCGATTTTCGCCAGAAAATGATGTATCGCGATCTCGTCGCCTATCTGCCCGATGATATTCTGACCAAAGTGGATCGCGCCAGCATGGCGGCCAGCCTGGAAGCGCGGGTGCCTTTTCTGGATCATCATGTGGTGGAATTTGCCTGGCAATTACCCATGAGCGCCAAGCTGAAAAAGGGTGTGGGCAAGCATATCCTGCGCGAGGTTTTATATCGTCATGTGCCGCAAAAGCTGCTCGATCGGCCGAAAATGGGCTTTGGGGTGCCGATTGAAGATTGGTTGCGGGGGCCTTTGCGCGATTGGGCAGAAGACTTGCTCGATGAAAAGCGGCTGCGGGAAGACGGCTTTTTCGACCCCGCCCCGATCCGCCGCTTATGGGATGAGCATCTGTTTCATGGTCGGCGCTGGCACTATCATCTGTGGGATATTCTGATGTTTCAGGCATGGTGGCGTCAGCAATCCGAACCTCAGACGATAGACCGATAAAGAGAACCGCCATGCCACAGCACAATAATCGAAAATCGGACGAAGCGCATCAGGATGGCCGGGGCGTCATCCGGTCGGTGGCGGTGATATCCAATCAGGCGCGCTCGATGTTGCATCATCGGGGGCCCTTGATCGCGGCGATGATCGGTTGCGGCGTGCGGGTTTATGCGCTGGCCCCTGATCATGATGGAGCATCGCGGGCCGAGGTCGAGGCGCTGGGGGCGGTGCCTGTTGATTATCGGCTGGATCGCACCGGCATGAACCCCCTGCGCGATCTGGGGCATATGCTCCGCCTTTCGCGGCTTTTGCGGCGGCTCGATGTGGATGCGAGCTTTGGCTATTTCATCAAGCCGGTGATTTATGGAAGCTTGGCTGCATGGCTGGCGGGGGTGCCGCAGCGTTTTGCGCTGATTGCCGGGCTTGGCTATGTTTTCACGGATGGAGACACGCCGCCTGATCTGAAAAAGCGTTCTCTGAAGCTGATTGTTTCGCTTCTGTATCGATTGGCCCTTCATCGCTGCGCGCAGGTGTTTTTTGAAAATGGCGATGATCTCCAGCATTTCGCAACGGCTGGGCATCTGCCCCGGGGCGTGGGGCTCAATGTGCATGGCACCGGGGTTTATCTTGATCATTATGCGCATGTGCCGCCACCCTTGGGGGATACCCCTCCGGTTTTTCTGCTGGTGGCGCGCTTGTTGCGCGAAAAAGGCCTTTATGAATTTGCCGAAGCCGCGCGCCGCGTCAAGGCCCGTTATCCCGCTGCGCGCTTTGTGCTTTTGGGCGGTCTGGATGATAATCCCGGTTCCCTCACCCAGGAAACGGTGCAGGGCTGGGTGCAAGAGGGGATCATCGAATGGCCGGGCGCGGTTGCCGATGTGCGCCCGTATCTTATGGCATCGTCCGTGTTTGTTTTACCAAGCTGGCGCGAAGGCCTGCCGCGCTCCACCACCGAAGCTTTGGCCACCGGGCGGGCGGTGATCACCACCGATGCGCCGGGCTGCCGGGATACGGTGATTGCAGGCGAAAATGGCCTGCTGGTGCCGGTGCGCGATCCGGCGGCGCTGGCAGCGGCGATGCAGCATTTCATCGATCATCCCGAGGATGTGGCGCGGATGGGGGCGGCAAGCCGCGCGCTGGCAGAAGCCCGCTTTGATGTGCACAAAATCAATGCCACCATTTTGCAGGCGATGGGGATTGCCCCTGCGCCCTGAAGCCGATCAGCCAGCCTGCTGCGGTCCATTGGTGATGATGGTTTCGCACAAGGGCGGGCGAATTTGCAGGCGAAGGCTGCGCCCGGATGGGGCGATGAGGGTAATCTCGCCGCCCGCGCACAGCCCGATATCGCTGATCATCAAGGGGCCGGTGCTGCGGACGATCCAGCCATCGGGCAGATCGAAATCAAGGGGCCGGGCATCGGGCGGCGGATTTCCTTCCACGCCATAATAAAGGGCCTGACCATCAAGCCGGGCGCGCATGGGGGCATGGCGCATTTGGGTGGCGATGGCTTCGGCCTGCTGGATCAACTGGCCGCTTTCAATGCGGGCGGTGAAAAGCGGTGCGGCCAGCCCCAAAACCAGCCCCATGATTGCCAGCACCACCAGCATTTCCAGCAGGGTGAACCCCTGCCGGCTCGCCTTTGCCTTAGCGTGTGGAGGAAATATCGGCATCCAGCCCCTCGCCCCCTTCGGCATTATCGGGGCCATAGCTATAGACTTCGGCAACCCCGCCCCGGGTTTCAGGCGCGCGATAGCGATAGGGATTTTTCCAGGGATCGACCGGGATCGAGCCATCGAGATAAGGCCCGAACCAGCTTGAACGCAAGGCCGGATCATCGGGTGGGGTAACCAAAAGCGACAAGCCTTCCTGCTCGGTGGGATAGCGGCCGATATCGATCCGCATGGTATCGAGGGCGGTGCGCAACATGCGGGTTTGCGCCTGTGCAGTGGTGACTTTCGAGCTATCGAGCTGGCCAAACAGGCGCGGCCCCACAAGGGTTGCCAGCACCGCGATAATGGCAATCACGATCAGCATTTCCAGCAGGGTAAAGCCCCTTTGCTGGCCTTTTCTGGCGGCATTGGGATAATGCCGAAGCCGACATGGGCACATGGTGCGTATCTCCGTTCCTAGATTTCAAATTGATAAAGACTGGTCATGGCCAGCACGATTCCGATCACAAGGGTGCCCACGATCATCGAGATCAGCAAGATGGCCACCGGCTCGGCAAGGGCTGTGATTTTCTTGGCCCGTTCGCGGGCATCATCATCTAAAATATTGCTCATGAATAAAAGCATCTGATCAAGGGCGGCGGCCTGCCGGCCGGTACGCAAAAGATCGGTGAAGGTGGGATCAAGGGCCACCCCATTTGCAAGCGCTTCATCCAATGGTTCCCCCGCTCGCACGCCCCGGCGGGCCTCGATCAACCCTTGGGAAAAGCTGGGGCTGGTCACCGCCCGGGCGGCCAGATCAAAAGCGGTGAGCAAAGGCGCGCCATTGCGCATGGCCACCCCCATGGTGCGCGCCCAATTGGCAAGCTGGGCGCGGCGCAAAAAGGGCCCCAGCACCGGCAGGCGATCAAGCAGGGCGAAAAAGCGGGCGCGGGCAGGGCGGGAACGCCCGATATGGAGCGCGGCGGCGATAAGGGCAAAAGCGGATAAGCCCAGCACAAGGGTATTGTCGCGAAACAGCGCCGATCCCCCCAGCACCATTTTGGAAATCAGCGGCAGTTTATCGCGATCATCGCCGATCATCGCTTCAAATTGCGGCACCACCACCACAAACATGAAAATGGTGATCACCAGCCCGGTTGCCGCCAGAAATGCGGGATAGGTCAGCGCGCCGCGTATATCACGGCGCAGGGCTTCTTCCTGCTCCATGCGATTGGCGGCATCGCTTAAAGCATCGGCGATGGCCCCCGTTTGCTCGCCCAATTCAGCCAATTGCGCCACATAGGGCGGAAAATCGGCCATATGGGTGGCAAAGGTTTGGGATAGCCGCTCCCCCGCCCGCAGGCCCCGGCGCATGGCAAGGCTGCGGGCCCGCAGCACCGGATGGCCATTGCGCGAAAGGCTATCCATGCATTCCAAAAGCGGCAATCCGGCAGAAAGCAGCGTGGCCATCTGGCGGATATAGCGCGCCCGCGCCTTGTTTTTCAGCTTTTTCCGGAAAAGCCCGGCGAAAGGCAGGCTGCTCCGCCCCACGGCTTCGATCCGGAAAGGTTCAAGGCCTTTGTCCTTCAGCTTTTGCCAGGCTTCGCGCTTTGATCCGGCTTCGATCCGGCCCGATAAAACCACGCCATCCACCTTGATGGATTTATGCTTGTAATCTGCCATTTCAGTGGGCCATTGCGACGGATGCTCCCACCACGCGCAGCACTTCATCCAAAGTGGTTTCACCGGCGCGGGCTTTTTCGGCCCCATCTTCGATCAGGGTCATGAAGCCGCTTTGCCGGGCGATCTGGATCATATCGCGCAAGGATCGGCCAGCGGAAATGGCTTCAGCGATGGCCCCGTCGATGGCAGCGATTTCAAATAAAGCCAGCCGCCCCTGATAGCCGCTGTGGGAACATTGATCGCAGCCCGGCGCGGTGCGCCATCGGGCGGGGTTTTTGTCAATGACGGATTGCAGCGCAAGGCAATCGGCGGCCATCCGGTCGATGAAGGCATTTTGCTGGGCGATGCGCTGGGGATTGGTTTCATCCCGGGCGCAATGGGGGCACAGGCGGCGCACCAGCCTTTGGGCGGCGGTGCCGATGAGGGCGGATGCCACCAGAAAGGGTTCAAGCCCCAGATCGATCAGCCGGGGGATGGCGGCGAGGGCGGAATTGGTGTGCAAAGTGGAGAGCACCAGATGCCCGGTGAGGGCGGCTTGCGCTGCAATGGCGGCGGTTTCACCATCGCGGATTTCACCGATCATGATCACATCGGGGTCCTGACGCAGAATGGCGCGCAGGCCCCGGGCGAAATCATAGCCGATTTCCGATTTGGTCTGGATTTGCGATACGCCGGTCATATCATATTCCACCGGATCTTCGATGGTGATGATCTTGCGGATGCCATCATTCACGGTTTCCAGCGCCCGATAAAGGGTGGTGGATTTGCCCGAGCCCGTGGGCCCGGTGACAAGGATGATGCCGTGATTTTCGCGCAACAGATCATCGAGCACATCGCGCGCCCGGCCATAAAGCCCAAGGCCCGAAAGATCGAGCAGGGTGCGCTGTTTGCGCAAAAGGCGCAAAACCAGCCCCTCGCCCCATGATGTGGGCAGGGAGGACACGCGCAAATCCACTTCCTCGCCGGAAATGCGGATGGTCTGGCGGCCATCCTGGGGCAGGCGGCGTTCGGCGATATCCATGCCCGATAAAAGCTTCACGCGGGAGACCACGGCATCGAAACGGCGGCGCGGCTGGGTGGCCTTCACATGCAAAACGCCATCGATGCGGCTGCGAACCTGAAACATATGTTCCGATGGTTCGATATGAATATCGGATGCCCCTTCATTCAGCGCCTGATTGAAGATGGTATTCACAAAATCGATCACCGGCGCTTCTTCGGCCATTTCGCGCAGGCGGGCGGTATCGGTTTCATCATCCTCCATGGCCGAAGCGCTGGCCTGATCGAAATGGGTGAGCAGGCTATCAATCAGGCTGTTGGCGGCCAGATGAATGCGCACGCAAGAAGCGCGGCTTTCCAGCATTTCGAGGATGTCGGGATCAAGGCTGTGGCGAGGCGCGGCGCAGATGATCCCCGGCTGCCATGTCGGTTCATCGGGGATTTCATCACGGGAGGCATCGGGGGAACCATTTGGGGCGGCATCGGGCTTTTCAACCGGCAGACACCAAACCGGTACGGATTTTTGCAAAAACCACGAAAGGGGCAGGCCCAGACTTTCGGCAGCAGCAAGGCAGGCGCTGGCATCGGGGGCGGCCTGGGGGGGCAGGATCGGCAGATCAAGCTGGCTTGACAGGGCCTTTAAAAGATCAGGCTCGCCCAAGGCACCAAGACGCAAAAGCGCCTGACCATAAAGGCCACCCACTTCGCGTTGAAAGGCTTCGGCCTGTGCCCGATCCCTTGCCGTTATCAAGCCAAGCTCTGCCAATATCGTGCCGATACGCCGATGATCCATGCCTTGTTCGTGCCTTGTGCGTAACATGTCGGGGGCCTGCCCGCGCCTTGTTTGCTTTGGGGGCCGCGTCTCCCGGATATCGCCTTGTTGTAATGGATCGCGCCGCGCTGGCCAAGTTTTCTCTTTGTTTGATCGCGCGCACACGCACCACACCGGATCAAGCCCGGGATAATGATTGGGGGGTCAAGCCCGGGATGGAGAGGGAAGGGGCAGGCCTTCAGAAAAAAATGATACATATTGAAAAATGGCGCACCCGACAAGATTCGAACTTGTGACCTCTGCCTTCGGAGAACATGGGATAGCCCGTAAAACTGCGACTGTTCCGCGATTGTTCATGCAGAACAAAGCAAGAAACGGCATATCCTGACGTTTGTAACGCGGACATTCTGCGGACATATCGTCATTTCTAATCATTAGTCCATCGCCTCTCTGGCAGCTTTGAAATGATCAGGATGATGATGCGCGTAAAGCTCGCTCGTTCGATCATGTGAGTGCCCAAGCCATCCCGCTATCTGGAAAAGATCAACGCCCTTTTGCGCCAGCCACGTTCCGGCGGTGTGTCGCAGGGTGTGCGGTGTGACCTCATCCAGCCCCGCCCTGATTGCCGCCGCAGCAAACCCCTTCTTTATGTCGCCTAAAGGCTTGCCGTTCCTAGAGATCACATAGCCCAAGTCGGAGCCTCGCTCCCGCGCCTTCACCAGAAACCATTTCAGCCCGCGCGGAATGGGGATAATTGATCGGCCCTTATCTGTTCGCTTCCGCCCCGGCGGGTTGAAATCAATAACGCCTCGAGCAAAATCAACCTGCGGCCAGCGCATGTCCAAGATCGCTCCCTTTCGTGCGCCGGTGTAAAGGCCAATGAGAATAAATAGGGGCAAATACTGCCGCGCCTTGCTGTCATGCCTTGATGCCCATAGCAGACGCGCCGCTTCATCGCGTTCAAGCCACCTGTCTTTCCCCGCAGGCTTGGAAGGCAGCCATACATGAGGCACCCTTAGCAGTCGCCCATGCTTATGCTCATAATTCAGCGCGGCGCGAAGCACGCCAAGTTCTCGCCGCAGCGTGCCATCGGACACCCGGTAATCCCCCCATTTTTAATGGGGGGTCTTCA
>BAYV01000013.1 GCA_000710935.1 Iodidimonas nitroreducens
GCAACGCTTTGGGAATCCCGTTTATGAGTTTACGGCCTAGCCCATGGAAAGCTTAGATTCTATGGTGAATTTCACGTATTAATTATTTTTTATGCGATATCTGATCATATTCGCGGGAAAATATATCTCTGATGTCCTTTTCCGACAGTCCCGCAGCCGCTCAAAGCGGTTTTAACTTTGGCGTGCCGGGATTGATCTGGAAGGCCGGGCCGTCGATCCTTTCATAATCATGGCTGAGCACGGTTGAAACATAATGCCATTGGGCCTTGGCCTCATTTTTGGTCAATTCCAATGAAATCCAGCCGCGATGGCCCGCATCGAAAGCGATCAGTTCGGGATTATGGTTCAAAAACCGGTCTTCCATGATCGCGACCGGGACCGGCAGATATTGCGCAAAGCCGGGCGATGATACAGCCGGGGTCGCCAGTTCCACCGCAATGGGATGGCCCGCCTCATCGGCCAGATCGAAAGCCCAGCTATTATGGCTATCGCCCGCCAGCACAATGGCATTGCTCTTGTTTTTGCGGATTTCGTCGAATAACCGCTCACGCGCGGCGGGATAGCCATCCCACGCATCCAGATTGAGCGGCAGGCCCATTTTGGCAAGACCGGTGAATTGCTGCGCCTGCTGCTCGCTGATTGCCGCCGGTTTTGTGAAATCGGCAACATCCATCAAATCGGGCGCAACGAGCTTACCCATCAATAGTTGCTGGCCCAGAATTTGCCATGGGGCCTTGGCGGCCTGCAATTGATCGGCCAGCCAATTTTCCTGCGTTTTCCCCAGCATCGATCTTTCGGGATTGCCCAAAACATGCTGGCGAAAGGCATCGGCATCGGGCAAAAAGGCGAAGCCTGCGGGCATGTTTTTGGGATCGATTTCTTTGATCGCGGCATAATCGGTGATGGGCTTGGGGTCTTCGCCGGTCATGTCAAAAGGCAGCGGGATCATTTTCACGGCCTGTTCGGGCAGGGCGCTCACCTGTTCCGGGTCCGAAATCATCACCGGATTTTCTGGATCGGTGAAATTGAAAGGGGCACTGCGATAGACCAGATCGCGGCCATAAGAAATCTGCTCATCCCGGCCAATGAGGCGGGTATCGAGCAGGATCAGATCGGCCAGGCCGCCAAAATCATAGGACCGATAGCTGATCAAGGGATCGCCATCGACCGGATCGCGCACCGGCATCCATTCACGCCAGGCCTTGATCGCGGCATCGCGGCGCACGAAAAAATCCCCCTCTCCCTGATCGGGATCATGATTTTCCGCCCCGCCTTTCCAGGTGTCATTGGCTATTTCATGATCATCCCAGATGGCGATCATCGGATGGGCGGCATGAACGGCCTGCAGATCGGGATCGGTTTTATAAAGGGCATGGCGTGTTCGATAATCATCGAGGCTGATCAATTCCCCCAACGGTTTCACATGGCGGCCAAGCTCCAAAGCCCGGGGATCGGCATAGGTGCCATCTTGATATTCATAGAAATAATCGCCCAGATGCAGCACGGCAGCGATGTCCTTTTGCGCCGCTACATCCTTATAAACATTGAAATAGCCTTGGGGATAATTGGCGCAGGAAACGATGGCAAAGCGCAGCTTTTCCACATCCTGGCGCGGCAGGGTGCGGGTATGGCCGATGGGGCTGGTGGTCTGCTTGCTGCGAAAGCGGAAACTATAGCGCCTGCCGGGTGTGAGGCCGGTGGCATCGACCTTCACACAATAATCCCGGTCCTGGTCGGTTTGTGTTTCGCCTGAAGACACGATGGTGGAAAAGCTGTCGTCCGTGGCGATGTCCCATGTCAGTTTGACCGGATCGCCGGTGCTGGCGGCGGGGGTGATCCGGGTCCATAAAATCACCCGATCCGTCAAAGGATCGCCACTGGCCACTCCATGCAAAAAGCGGGGCTGGGGGGCTTCGCCTGCGGCCGTACAGGCGATGGCTCCGGCAGCAGCGCCCATGCTGCCCAGCATATGGCGGCGTGTTATGGTGATATCGCCCATGGTGCATTCCCCTTCAAATCATCCTGTCAGGCCATGATCTTACAGCAGAAGATCTGTTTCAGAAGCCTGAAATCATCGCTTTGATCGTGAGGAATTTCTCATGGGTTTATGACAGCTATGCTATTCAGCCGCCGATCGATCCACTTTGAGCAGTGCCTTTAAATAGGCGCCGGTGTGGCTGGCTTCCACCTCGGCCACGGCCTCGGGCGTGCCTGCGGCCACCAGCTTGCCGCCGCCATCGCCGCCTTCAGGCCCCATATCGATCAGCCAATCAGCGGATTTGATGATCTCCAGATTATGTTCGATCACCACCACACTATTGCCCTGATCCACCAGCGCCTGCAACACTTCGAGCAATTTGCGGACATCTTCGAAATGGAGGCCGGTCGTGGGCTCATCCAGAATATACAGCGTTTTGCCGGTGGCGCGTTTCGATAGTTCCTTTGCCAGCTTCACTCGCTGTGCTTCGCCCCCTGAAAGGGTGGTGGCCGCTTGCCCCACCCGCACATAACCAAGGCCAACCCGTTCGAGCATCAGCATTTTGTCTCGAATGGCGGGCACGGCCTTGAAAAAATCTGCCGCCATTTCAACGGTCATATCCAGAATGTCGGCGATGGAGCGATCTTTGAAGCGGATTTCCAGCGTCTCGCGATTATAGCGTTTTCCCTTGCACTGATCGCAGGTGACATACATATCGGGCAGGAAATGCATTTCGATCTTCAAAACCCCATCGCCCTGACAGGCCTCGCACCGCCCACCCTTGACATTGAAGGAAAAGCGCCCCGCTTTGTAGCCCCGCATCTGGGCTTCCGGCAGCCCGGCAAACCATTCGCGGATGGGGGTGAAGGCGCCGGTATAGGTGGCGGGGTTCGATCGCGGCGTGCGGCCAATGGGGCTTTGATCGATATCGACGATTTTATCGAGATGCTGCAGGCCCTTGATGCTGTCATGGGCGCCGGGCTGGAGCCGGGCATGATTGAGATGCCTCGCCACGGCTTTATAAAGCGTTTCGATGGTGAGAGTTGATTTGCCTGAGCCGGAAACCCCGGTGATGCAACACAGGGTGCCAAGAGGCAGGCTCACATCCACGGATTTCAGATTATTCGCCCGCGCGCCTTTGATGATGAGTGATTTGCCATTGCCCTTGCGCCGTTTTTCGGGGATCGGAATGGCTTTACGGCCGGATAAATAGGCTCCGGTGAGGGACTGTTCGGCGGCCATGATATCTGCCGGGGTGCCGCTGGCGCACACTGTGCCCCCATGCTCACCCGCGCCCGGCCCCATATCGATCACATAATCGGCGCTGAGGATGGCATCTTCATCATGTTCCACCACGATCACCGTATTACCCATATCGCGCAGATTGCGCAGGGTTTGCAGCAGTCGATTATTATCGCGCTGATGCAGGCCGATAGAGGGTTCATCAAGGACATATAAAACCCCGGTCAGCCCCGAGCCGATTTGCGAGGCCAGCCGGATGCGCTGGCTTTCCCCCCCCGACAAGGTGCCCGATGCCCGCGCCAGGGTCAGATATTGCAGTCCCACATTTTTCAAAAAGCCCAGCCGTTCGATGATTTCTTTTAAAATCTTCTCGGCGATGGTGGCGTGTTTCGCGCTCAGGCTTTGGGGCAGGGCGGAAAACCAATCATAAGCGGCGGTGATGCCAAGGGATGTCACCTCGCTGATATGATGCCCGGCAATCTTCACCGCCAAAGCTTCGGGCTTCAGCCGGTGGCCCATACAGCTTTTGCACAAGACGCTCGATTGATAGCGGCTCAATTCCTCGCGCATCCAGGCGCTATCGGTTTCCCGCCAGCGCCGTTCGATATTTTTCAAAACCCCTTCAAAAGGCTTGTTGGTTTGAAAGCGCCGCCGGCCATCGGCAAATTCAATGGCGATGTTCTCGGTGCCCGAGCCATAAAGGATGAGGGATTTTTGGGCATCCGTCAGCTGATCCCAGCGGCTGCGCATGGTAAATCCGGCATGGCGGGCCAGGGCTTCCAGGGTTTGTTTATAATAGGGCGCGGTGGATTTTGCCCAGGGTGCCACGGCCCCATCGGCCAGTGTCAGCGCGGGATCGGGCACGATCAGTTCGGGATCAAAGCGCAATTCCAGACCCAGCCCATCGCAAACCGGGCAGGCGCCATGGGGGCTGTTGAAGCTGAACAGCCGTGGCTCGATTTCGGCAATCGTAAAGCCCGAAACGGGGCAGGCAAAGCGGGCGGAAAAGGTGATCCGCTCTGGCTCGCCTTCCGGTTCATCGCCATCGCGATAGGCATATTCGGCAAAAGCCAGACCATCGGCGAGGTCCAAGGCGGTTTCAAAGCTATCGGCCAAGCGGGTTTCAAGGCCATCGCGCACTACGATGCGATCCACCACCACATCGATATCATGCTTATATTTCTTATCAAGGACGGGGGCATCGGCGATATCATAAAAGTTGCCATCCACCTTCAGACGCTGGAACCCACGCTTTTGCAGATCTTTATATTCTTTTTTATATTCACCTTTGCGACCGCGCACGATAGGCGCCAAAAGATAAAGCCGGGTGCCTTCGGGCAGAGCCATCACCCGATCCACCATTTCCGAGATGGTTTGGGCGGCAATCGGCTCGCCGGTGGTGGGGGAATAGGGGATGCCTACCCGCGCCCATAAAAGCCGCATATAATCGTAGATTTCCGTAACGGTGCCGACGGTGGAACGCGGATTTTTCGATGTTGTTTTCTGCTCGATGGAAATGGCTGGTGATAAGCCCTCGATATGATCGACATCTGGCTTTTGCATCAATTCCAGAAATTGCCGGGCATAGGCCGAAAGGCTTTCCACATAGCGGCGCTGGCCTTCGGCATAAATGGTATCAAAGGCAAGGCTGGATTTGCCCGATCCCGATAGCCCGGTGATCACCGTGAGGCGATCACGCGGAATATCCACATCCACGGATTTCAGATTGTGCTCACGGGCACCGCGAACGGACAGCATTTTCAGCATAAAATCAATATCGCCTGAGGCATGAGTCAAATCAATCCACAGGCAGGTGGGGCAGGGGTGCGGTCAAGTCAAGCCCCTGGCCATCGCTGGCGGGTTTCGCCGTCTTTTGCTGCCAGCTTTCCCTGATCTGATCCGATGTTTGACGGCTGCCATCCGGGCTCCAACCCGGGGGGGCGAAAAGATAGCAAAGCCGCTGGTGCAGGCTTGATGCACCCTTGATGTCCTGAAAAATCCCCAGCCATTCATGAAAGGCCACCTTCAGGGGATTATAGGTGCCCAATTGCTTGATGATGCCATAGCGGCAGGGCTCATCATCATCTTCGCTTACAAAGCTGCCAAACAGGCGATCCCAGATGATCAGCGCTCCGGCAAAATTGGCATCCAGATAGCGTGGATTGGTGGCGTGATGCACACGATGATGGCTGGGGGTGTTGAAAATGGCTTCGAACCAGCGGGGCATCCGGTGAATGGCTTCGGTATGAATCCAGAATTGATAGATCAGATTGATTCCGGAGATGAAGGCGATCATCAAGGGATGAAAGCCCAGGAGGAAAAGCGGCAGGCTGAAAATGAAGGTGAGGGCGGGCACCCCTGTCCATGTCTGGCGGAGCGCCGTGCTCAGATTGTAATGCTGGCTGCTATGATGGATCACATGCGCCGCCCAGAACCAGCGGATGCGGTGGCTGGCCCGATGAAAAACATAATAGGCAAGATCATCAAGGATAAAGGCGGCGATGAAGGCCCACCAGGTAAAGCCGATCTCAAAAAGCCGGGCATGCTCCCAGATATAAAAGCCCACAGCGAGCGCCAGACCGCCAAAAATCAGCCCTGAAATCTGGCTGCCCAGGCCCATCACAAGGCTGGTGGCGGTGTCTTTCGGTTCATAGCGGGTGCGGCCGGTGATTTTGCCAAAGATCATTTCAGCGATGATCAGGATCACGAAAAACGGGATGGCATAGGTGACGGGATTTTCAAGCGTCATGAGCTTTGAACGCGCCGGGCGCGCCTCCCTGTGATTGATTTTGGGGGGTGGCGGCCAGATGGCGCAGGCGATTGAGCCAGACAGTCTGATCCGCATCTTCGGGCCATAGGATCAGGGCGCGCTTCAAGGTAAAATCCCGCAGCCCGATGGCCCAGTCCCCATCCCCTTGGCGGTCGATGCTTAAAAGCGCCGGTCCTTGCAGCCTGCGGGTGACAAAGCCATCCCCCATCGCCACTACCAGCCCCACAGCCGGGCCGCGCAAGGCCATCAGGGCGGTGCGTCCCTTTTGATCGACCACCGCATCCATGATCTCGTCATGCCAATAATCCTGCTGATAGCGGGCCATGGCCGCAGCGGTGGATTGCAGGCGCGCGGGCTGCCATCCCCCCATGAAACGATTGAGGGCAATCAGCAGGAGCACGCCAAGAAGGGCACCAAGGGCAATGAGCGGGTTTTCCATTAGCCTATCTTTATCGGGATCGGGACCCCAGTTTTTTACGATTTTCCATCAGATGCAAGCCGCAATACTGGCAGGGTCGCTGAAGGCGTTCAGCTCAGGCCGATCTCGCCATCGCAGACCATTTGGCGTGCGGCTTCGATATCCGGGGCGAAATAGCGATCAATCTGATAATGGGGCACTTTGGCCCGAATTTTTTGATGAACGGCGGCAAGGGTCGGGGCGGTGGCCAAGGGCAGATGGCAATCAACCCCCTGCGCTGCGGCCAAAAGCTCGATCCCGATGATGGTGGCACAATTTTTGGCGATCTCGATGGTGCGCCGCGCCCCATGGGTGGCCATGGAAACATGATCTTCCTGATTGGCCGATGTGGGGACCGAATCCACGCTGGCGGGATGAGCCATCATGCGATTTTCCGCCACCAGCGCCGCCGCGGTCACCTGCGCGATCATAAAGCCGGAATGAAGGCCGCTATCCGTTACCAGAAAAGCGGGCAGGCCGCTCATTTTCGGATCAACCAGCAAAGCCAGTCGCCGTTCGCTGATCGCACCGATTTCGCACAGGGCATTGGCCAAGGCATCAACGGCGAAAGCCACCGGCTCGGCATGAAAATTACCGCCGGAAATGCAGCTGTCTGCCTGTTCATCAGGATCGCAGAAGATCAAGGGATTATCGGTGACCGCATTGGCCTCGATCAGCAGGCCCCCGCGCACCTGATCGATCACATCAAGGCACGCCCCCATCACCTGCGGCTGGCAGCGCAGGGAATAGGGGTCCTGCACCTTGTCGCACCCCTGATGCGAGGCATGGATGGCACTGCCATCAAGAAGACGACGCAGGATTTCGGCAACACGGATCTGGCCCGGATGCCCACGCACGGCATGAATGCGCGGATCAAAAGGGGCAGTGCTGCCCTTCAGGGCATCCAGCGATAGCGCCCCGCCGATCAGTGCGGCATCAAAAATCCGCTCGGCACGAAACAGCGCATCAAGCCCCAAAGCGGTGGATATCTGGGTGCCATTCAAAAGAGCTATGCCTTCCTTGGGGCCAAGCTCGATTGGCGCAAGGCCAAGCTTGTGCAAGGCCTTTGCGGCGGGAAGGATTTTGCCCCCGATGCTGATCTCACCCACCCCCAGCATGGTGGCTGCCGCCAGATGCGCCAAAGGGGCGAGATCGCCCGAAGCCCCCACCGATCCCTGTGCCGGGATCACCGGCATGGCATCGGCCTTGATCAGGTCAATAAGCCGCTCGATCAGGGGGCGGCGCACGCCGGAATAGCCGCGTGCCAAGGCGGCCATTTTCATAACCATCGCCAGCCGAACGATGTGATGATCCAGTGCCGGGCCGGTTCCGCAGCAATGGGATAACACCAGATTGCGCTGCAAATCCCCCAGCTTTTCGGCGCTGATGCGGCTTTGGGCCAGCAATCCAAAGCCGGTATTCACCCCATAAACGGTTTTCCCCGATTGCAGGATGCGGTCAATGGCGGCGGCGGATTGGTCGATGGCATCCCAGCTTTGGGCATCCAGCACCGGCGCACAGGGCTGAGACCAGATGGCGTGCAGATCATCGTGCTGAAGCTGCCCCGGCATGATGGATAAGGGCGTGATGGATAAGGATGTGGGGGGGAGAGGAGGCATGGGTTCAATCCTTTAGGCCGGGATCAAGAAAAGGCAGATCAAGCTGATATTCGCGGGCGCAGGTGATCGCCGTTTCATAGCCGGCATCGGCATGGCGCATCACGCCGCTGGCTGGATCATTCCACAAAACACGTTGCAATCGCTTGTCGGCCTGCGGGGTTCCATCACACAGGATCACCATCCCCGCATGTTGGGAAAAGCCCATGCCCACGCCGCCGCCATGATGGAGCGAGACCCATGTGGCGCCCGAAGCAGTATTCAAAAGGGCATTGAGCAAGGGCCAATCAGAGACCGCATCCGAACCATCGCGCATGGCTTCGGTTTCGCGATTGGGGCTGGCCACCGAGCCGGAATCGAGATGATCGCGACCGATCACCACGGGGGCTTTCAATTCGCCATTGCGCACCATTTCATTGAAGGCAAGGCCCAAACGATGCCGCTGGCCAAGCCCCACCCAGCAGATGCGGGCGGGCAGCCCTTGGGGGGCGATGCGCGCGGCCGCCATATCCAGCCAGCGATGGAGATGGGGATCATCGGGGATCAGGTCCTTCACCTTTTGATCGGTGCGGGCGATATCGTCTGCATCGCCCGAAAGCGCTACCCAGCGAAAAGGCCCGATGCCCCGGCAGAAAAGCGGGCGGATATAAGCGGGTACGAAACCCGGAAAATCAAAGGCGCGATCAACGCCTTCCTCTAGCGCGATCTGGCGGATATTATTGCCATAATCAAATGTGGGGATGCCCTGATCATGAAAGGCGAGCAGCGATCTGACATGGCTGGCGATGCTTTTGCGGGCGGCTTTGGCCACGGCTTTGGGATCGGTTTCGCGCATTCTGATCCATTGATCGGCGCTCATGCCCTGCGGCAGATAGCCATTGGCGGGATCATGGGCCGATGTTTGATCGGTCACCGCATCGGGCCTGATCTTTCGGCGCAACAGCTCGGGCAGGATATCCGCCGCATTACCCAAAAGCCCGATTGAAACCGGGCGGGATGTGCTTTTGGCTTTGGCCAGCAGATCGAGGGCGTCATCAAGGCTATCGCTGTGGCAATCCAGATAGCCGGTTTGCAGGCGTTTTTCGATGCGATCGGCCTGACATTCAATGGCAAGGCAGCTAGCCCCCGCCATGGTGGAAGCCATTGGTTGGGCACCGCCCATGCCGCCCAATCCGGCGGTTAAAATCCAGCGCCCGGCCCAGCTTCCGTGATAATGCTGGCGGGCCAGTTCCATGAAGGTTTCATAGGTGCCCTGAACGATCCCCTGACTGCCGATATAAATCCACGATCCGGCGGTCATCTGGCCATACATCATCAGGCCCAATCGATCGAGATGATTGAAATGATCCCATGTTGCCCAATGGGGCACCAGATTGGAATTGGCGATCAGCACCCGGGGGGCATCGGCATGGGTTTTGAACACCCCCACCGGCTTTCCCGATTGCACCAGCAGGGTTTCATCATCCTCCAGCCGTTTCAGTACGGAAATGATCTGATCATAGGCATCCCAATTCCGGGCCGCCCGCCCGATGCCGCCATACACCACAAGCTGTTCGGGATGTTCCGCCACATCGGGATCAAGATTGTTCATCAACATGCGCAAGGGGGCTTCGGTCTGCCAGCTTTTGGCCGATAAGGTTGTGCCCCTTGGGGCGCGAATGATTTTGCTGTTCGACAGGCGCTGAAAGCTAGGCATGGGGCTGATCCTTTAGGGGCGTTCGGCCTATCCTGTCTGTACCTGTATAGATTTTCAAGAGTTTTATAAATTGGGGTAGGGTCACAAATGCTTTAGCGGCGCATCATGGAAAGGTTCAGGGGCCCATTACGGCTTGAAGCGGCCGGTGATATCATAGCGCGATCCGGCATGGATAAGATCGACACAGGAGGCCACCATGCCCCCTGTCCATGTGCGGCGGCGGATCAGCAGGCAGGGCTCATTGGGGGCAAGAGCCAAAAGCAGGCGCAGATCATCGCTGGCCGGGATCGCACTGATGCGATGCTCCACTTCCTGCAAAGGAGCAACATCGACCAGATAGCGATAAGAGGTCATTTTTTCGAGATCGAGGCTCAGATAATCAGGGGCGATCTGCGGCTGTACATAGCGATCTTCCAGTAAGATCGGCTGATCATTTTGCAGATGCAGGATTTCGGCATGAAACAAGGGGCTGCCCACGGCCATGCGAAAGCGTGCGGCAATTGTCTCGCTGGCGGGCTCTTTTATCTGGCGCAACACCCTGGCATGATGCTGATTGCCGCCTTCGGAGAGTTCATCGGCAATATCGCGGATGGTGAGCAGGGTGCCATGGGTCCGGCGTTCGGCAACAAAGGTGCCTAGGCCGGGAACGCGTGTGACAAATCCGGCTTCGCTCAATTCCTTCAAGGCCCGGTTCGCGGTCATCCGCGAAACCCCAAGGGATTGCACCAGTTCGCTTTCCGAAGGGGCGCGATCATTGGCTTTCAGGCGGCCATCCTCGATCATCGACAGCACATGCGCCTTGACCATTTTATAAAGCGGTTGCGCGGAGGGCAGGGCTTTTTTCGCAATCATCGGGCCATTCCTGATGGCAGGTGGCACAGGATGAACCGGTATCGATAGGCTGAAGATTTTGTCATGCCCCCCTCATTCTTTTTCTGATGGTTTTACCAAACCGATCCCGATGCCATTTGATTGGCTTTAAAAACCCATCAGATGGCTTCCCCCCGCAGCACCATAGCATGAAGGGGGCTTGCGCCAATCCAATAACTCAATTCCGCCGGGTGGCCGATGGTCCAGATCGCCAGATCAGCGCTGAAGCCTTCGCGCAGCATCCCGGTTTCATGCTGAAGGCCAAGGGCCCGGGCGGCCTGTCGGGTCATTCCGGCCAGGGCATCGGCGGGGCTAAGCTGAAACAGTGTTGTGGCCATGTTCAGGGTGATCAGGGGTGACAGCAGCGGCGAGGAACCGGGATTGCAATCCGATGCGATGGCCATCGGCACGCCATGGCGCTTCAACGCAGCAATGGGCGGCAGGCGGGTTTCGCGCAGGGTATAAAAGGCCCCGGGCAGCAAAACCGCCACCGTGCCAGCCTCGGCCAAAGCTTTGGCATCCTCATCCTTGAGATATTCCAGATGATCGGCTGAAAGCGCCCCATGGCGGGCAGCAAGGGCGGCACCGCCCTGATGGCTTAATTGTTCGGCATGCAGCCTGACCGCCAGACCATGGGCGCGGGCACGGCGAAAAAGCCGATCAATCTGCCCCGGGGAAAAGCCGATGCTTTCGCAAAAACCATCCACCGCATCGGCAAGCTGCTCGGCGGCGATCAGGGGGATCATCTCGTCACACAGCCAATCGATATAGCTGTCATGATCGCCATCATGATCCGGCGGCAGGGCATGGGCCCCCAGAAAGCTGCGGCTGACCCGTATCGGGCGGGCATTTTGGATGCGATCCATTACCCGCAGCATTTTCAGTTCGTTTTCGCGATCAAGCCCATAGCCGGATTTGATCTCGATAGTGCCCAAACCTTCGGCCTGCATCAGATCGAGCCTTTGAAGCGCTGATGCCAAAAGTGTTTCCTCAGTGGCCGAACGGGTGGCGCGCACGGTGGCGGCAATGCCACCCCCTTGTTTGGCAATTTCGGCATAGGGGATGCCCTTGAGCCTGAGATTAAATTCCGCAACCCGGTTGCCGCCAAAAATGAGATGGGTGTGGCAATCGATCAGCGCCGGGGTGATCCAGCGCCCATCACAGGCGATGATCTGGCGGGCCAGCTTTTCCGGACTTTGGGGAAGATTTTTGCGCGGCCCGAGCCAACGGATTCTGCTCCCCTCGATCGCAATGGCGGCATCGGGGATGATCGCAAAATCATCTGCCTCTTCGGCACCTGTTTCACGGATGCGCGCCGGGTCCATGCTGGCGAGATGACAGTGATGATAAAGTCTGTCCCACATCGGAAAGGGATGCACCTTCTCTGTTTCACGATAATAATCTATACAGCTTGGGTGAAACAGGCGGATGATGCAAGCATCGAAAGGGGATAAGGGGATGATGTCGGATCAATCGGAATGCCGGTCATGGCGGTCTGTGGCGTCTTTATTGGGGGATGATCCCCATGCCTCCATCGCCCTATTAGGGCTGCCTTTGGGGGAAAAATCCCTCACCCCCGGGCGCTGCGATCTGGCGCCATCGGTGGTGCGGAAAGCGCTTTTGCGGCTATCCACCTATGATCTGGAGCGTGATCTTTCCCTTGATCATCTGAAGATATTGGATGGCGGCGATCTGATGCTGAAGGCGATGAGCCCGGCTGAGGCCTATCAACCCATCGCCGACAGGCTGGCCGAACTGGCGCATAAGCGCGATCTGACGCTCGTGCTCGGCGGCAATAATGCCATCACCCGGCCAGCCCTTGCGGGATTGGCAAAAGCCCGGGGTTTGGGTCTTGATCGGGTGGGGCTGTTGACATTGGATGCCCATTTCGATCTGCGCGATACCGATTGCGGCCTCAATAATGGCAATCCGGTGCAGGGTTTGCTTGATGATGGGCTGCCCGGTAACCAGATCGCTCAGATCGGCCTGCAGCCTTTTGCCAATACCAAACGCATGGCCGATAAGGCGCGGCAGGCAGGCATTGCTGTGTATCCCATGGCCCGGGTGATGGAGCGGGGGTTGGCGGCCTCTATCGATGCGGCTTTGGCCGGATTGCAAGAGCGGGTGGACGTGATTTATGTGGATTTCGACATTGATGTGATCGCCCGCCATGAAGCCCCCGGTGCCCCCGGTGCCCGCCCGGGCGGGGTATCGGCCCATGATTTTTTCGCCGCCGCCTGCCAGATTGCCCGGCATCCCAAAGTGGCGATGGTGGATCTGTGCGAATTTGATCCTGCCCTTGATATGAGCGACATCACAGCCCTGGTGGCGGCCCGCTGGATGGCGGAAATTCTGATGGGCTATGGCTTGCGACACAGAATGGTTACGGATTGTTAAATTATTCGATGAGGGGGGTTGATTATATCAGCCAAATATAGTCATCATCCCGTTAGCAGAGAATAAAATCACTTTATTCGCAACTCTGCAAAAACCCAATGGGGCTGCCAAAAAGAGGGGTCATTCATGACATTTCCTGGATTCTTGAAACGGGCGCTGATCGCAGCGTCTTTTTGTTTTGGGGGGGCGGCGCTGGCTGTTGAGATGCCAGCCGTCGATATCCCTTATGAAAGTTTTACGCTTGAAAATGGCCTGCGGGTCGTTGTGCATGAAGATAGAAAAGCGCCGGTTGTGGCGGTTTCTGTCTGGTATCATGTGGGTTCAAAGAATGAACCGGTTGGAAAAACCGGCTTTGCCCATTTGTTCGAACATCTGATGTTCAATGGCTCTGAAAATTATGACGGCGAATTCTTCGAGCCATTGCAAGAAGTGGGGGTGACCGATATCAATGGCACCACATGGCTTGATCGCACCAATTATTTCGAAACGGTGCCAACGCCTGCGCTGGAGCGGGCTTTGTTTCTGGAATCGGATCGCATGGGCCATCTGCTCGGCGCGGTGACACAGGAAAAGCTCGATAATCAGCGCGGTGTGGTGCAAAATGAAAAGCGCCAAGGCGAAAATCAGCCCTATGGGCGGGCCTTTGAAGCTTTGCAAAAAGGCGTGTTTCCAGTTGGCCATCCCTATCATCATTCCACCATCGGATCGATGGCAGATCTCGATGCGGCCTCTTTGGATGATGTGAAGGAATGGTTCAAAACCTATTATGGCCCGAATAATTCCGTGCTGGTTTTGGCGGGCGATATTAATGTGGCTCAGGCCCGCGATCTGGTGACCCGGTATTTCGGCGATATTCCCGCCGGGCCGCCTTTGAGCCAGGCCAAGGCCGCAATTCCTGAACTCAACTCGAATGTCCGCGAAGTGATGGAAGATCGTGTGCCTCAGGCCCGTGTCTATCGGGTGTGGGCGGTGCCGGGGCGGACCACGCAATCTGCTGCCGTACTCGATGTGGCGGCGGAAATTCTGGGCGGCGGCAAAACCTCGCGCCTTTACCGCGATCTTGCCTATGATCGCCAGATTGCCACCAATATTCAGGTGGGTTTGTTTCCCTTTGAATTATCGAGCCTGTTTTTCATTCAGGCGGATGTGAAAGATGGCGAATCTGTTGCCGAAGTCAGCAGCCGCATCGATCAGGTGGTTGCCGATTTTCTGGCTAAAGGTCCGACCAAGGCTGAATTGGAGCGGGCCCAGATCGGCCTCATCGGTGAAGATGTGCGGGCCTTGGAAAAGGTTGGCGGTTTTGGCGGCAAGGCTGTGACTTTGGCTGAAGGCGCGCTTTATGCCGGCGATCCGGGCTTTTACAAAACCCGGCTGCAGCGCATTGCCGGGGCTTCGATCAATGATGTCAAAACGCAATCCGCCCAATGGCTGTCGCGTCATCATTATCAGCTTGAAGTCACCCCCTTTGGTGAATTTACGGCAGCAGCCGGTGGAATCGATCGCACGGGAGGATTGCCGGGTGTGGATGAAAGCCCCGAGCTTGATTTCCCCGCCATCGAAACCGCAACCCTTTCCAATGGGATCGAAGTGGTTCTGGCCAATCGCGCCACAGTTCCTATCGTCAATATATCGGTGATGTTTGATGCCGGGTTTGCGGCGGATCGGGGCCTGAAGCTGGGCAGTGCGTCTCTGACCCTTGAAATGCTTGATGAAGGCACGAAAAAGCGCTCGGCGCTCAAGATCGCGGAAGAACTGGAATCATTGGGTGCCCAATTAAATACCGGCTCCAATCTCGATGTTTCAACCGTGGCGCTCAATGCCCTCAAAACGGAATTGGCGGGTTCGGTGGATATTCTGGCCGATGTGGTGCGCAATCCGGCTTTTTCCGCGACCGAACTGGAACGCTTGCGTCAGCAAAGGCTGGCCCGGATCCGGCAGGAAGAAAGCCAGCCGGTGTCTATCGCTTTGCGGCAATTGCCTCCGATCCTTTATGGTGATGATCATGCCTATGGTATTCCCTTCACCGGGTCTGGCACGCTTCAATCGGTGGCATCGATCAGCCGTGATGATCTGATCGCCTATCACCAAAGCTGGTTGCGGCCCGATAATGCCAGGATTTTCGTTGTGGGGGATAGCACCATGGCGGACATCAAGCCCATTCTGGAAAAAGCCTTTGGCGATTGGAAAGCCACAGGGGCCAAGGCGCCTGAAAAAGCCATCGATCAGGTGGATTTGCCAAAAACCGGCAAGATCATCATCGTTGATCGCCCGGGTTCGCCGCAATCTCTGATCCTTGCGGGCCATCTGGCACCCGCAACCGGGGCTGAAAACAATATCGCCATCACCACGATGAACGATATTCTGGGCGGCCAATTCACAGCGCGGGTGAATATGAACCTGCGGGAAGAAAAAGGCTGGGCCTATGGCGCCTATACCTTCATGCAGGATGCCCGTGGGCAGCGGCCTTTCTTTGTTTATGCGCCAGTGCAAACCGATAAAACGGCGCTGTCCATGGCGGAACTGGTGGTGGAATTAAAAGCCATCACCGGCGATAAGCCTGCGACCGAGGATGAACTGGTGATGGCGGTGCGCAATAATGTGCGCAGCCTGCCCGGTCAGTTTGAAACCGCGCGGGATGTTTTGGGGGCGATGCTTGCCAATGCCCGTTTTGGTCGGGCGCTTGATTATGAGGAAAGCCTCAAGCAGCGCTATGAACAGCTTGATCTTGCGGCAATCGAGCAAGCCGCCAATCAGGTTCTGCACCCTGATCAACTGGTGTGGATGGTGATTGGGGATCGGGCTAAGATCGAGGATGAAATCCGTGCCCTTGATTTGGGTGAGGTGATCGTCCAAGGCGGCCAGAACTAAATAGCGCGATGCTGAAAAAATGGGCCCCCGGTCTCCTTATCAAGGGTGCCGGGGGTTTTTGTTATGGGATCAGAAAGAATAGCCGATGGGTTTTTATGCAACATATCTTTTGCCGCATCTGATCGAACGTGCCTGTGGCGCCCCGCAGATCAAGGCGCAAAGGCAAAGGCTGATCCCGCAGGCCTCAGGCCGGGTGGCCGAAATCGGTTTGGGAACCGGCCATAATCTGCCCTTTTATGATGCGCAAAAAGTGGATCATCTCATCGGGGTTGACCCTGCGGGGGCGATGCTGGGCCGGGCCAAAAAACGCGCAGCAGGGCTTGGTTTTCCCATTGAAATCATGGCCTTGGATGGCGAAAATCTGCCTTTTGATGCGGCCAGCCTTGATAGTATCGTGGTCACCTACAGCTTATGCACCATTCCCGATCCGGCCCGCGCCATCCGGGAAATGCGCCGGGTTTTAAAGCCTGATGGCAGGCTTTATTTTGCCGAACATGGCCGCGCGCCGGATGATGCGGTTTCGCGCTGGCAGCAACGGCTCGATCATTGGCTGTGGCCAAATATTGCGGGGGGCTGCCATCTCAGTCGGCGACCCGATCTGCTTTTGCGTACGGCAGGCTTTGAATTTGATTGGCTCGATCGCGGCTATTTGGCCGGTATCCCCCGCATTCTGGGCTATCATTTTTGCGGTGTTGCGCGGCCCTGAGGCCCCTCACCTTACCGCAGATCTATCCTTTTTGAAGATTATGACCGATCTTGACAGATTGGGTCTGGACGCTGTGCCCGCTGCTCGTGCAGGGTGGCGCCTTCCCGCGATGGCAGCGAACCTGACCATTTCATTTCAGATGATTGCAGATGAGGCGACGCCTGATGACGATCACTATTCGGACCGTTGAACCCGGCAAGGCGCTGAAAGATTTCATAGAATTTCCAGAAACATTGTATCGCGGCGATCCGGGCTGGGTGAGCCCTTTGCGGATGGAGGTCCGAAAACGTTTGTCGCCAGATAAGAACCCATTTTTCGCTCATGCCGATGTGGCCTTGTTCACCGCATGGTCTGATGGCCGCATGGTGGGGCGCTGTTCGGCGCAGATCGATCATGAACATTTGCGCGTGTATCAAGATGAAACGGGCTTTTTCGGTTTTTTCGATACGATCGATGATCCGGCTGTGGCCCAGGCACTTTTAAAGGCGGCGGGGGATTGGTGCGCGGCGCGTGGGATGCGGCAGATGCGGGGGCCTTTTAGCCTTGGTATCAATGAAGACATTGGCGTTATGAGCGAAGGTTTTGATGCCCATTCGGTGATGCTCACCCCCTATCATCGCCCCTATCAGGCGGGTTTGATCGAGGCTTGCGGCTTTTCTCAGGTAAAAGAGATCATCAATTGGCGCTATCTGTGCCATGATTTGGCCCCCCGGGCGCAAAAAGGCTATGATATCATCAAGGATCTGCCCGAAGTGCGGATCAGGCAGATCGATAAAAGCCGCCTTGATGACGAAATGGCCATCGTGCGCAGTGTGTTCAATGATGCCTGGAGCGATAATTGGGGCTATGTGCCCTGGACCGATGCGGAATTTGCCAAGGCCGTCGAAGAATTTCGGATGATTTTGGAGCCTCGGCTTGCCCTGATCACCGAGGTGGATGGCGTGCCCATGGGGATTGCCATTTGCCTGCCCAATTTGAATGAGGCCATCGCCGGTTTCGATGGGCGGCTGGGGCCGATCAATCTGTTGAAGCTGGTGTGGCGGATCAAAAGAAATCAATGCGTGACCGCGAAATTGCCCCTGATGGGCATCCGCAAGGAAATTCAGCGCAAGCGCCGCTATGGGGGGCTGGCGATTGCGATGTGCGTGCGCATTGCCATGGCTTTGGACGAATTGAAATTTGAAGAAGTGGAACTGGGCTGGACGCTTGAGAACAATCACCCCATCAATGCGGTGATCACCCGCATGGGGGCCACCCCCTATAAGCGCCACCGCATTTATCAAAAGGCGCTTTAGCCGCCAATTCCCTCTCTGCCCTTATTTGGCACGATCATTGCTTCTACTTGGCTGTCATGATGCAGTCGCAAAGGTCGTGAGCGATGATCGAGCAGAGAAAAACCATTAGAATTGATGCCTTTGGCCGGGATTTAGGGCCATCGGGCCTTGCTGGTGATCGGCAAGCCCGGTTCGGCAGAACTTGCCGTGCTCATATCCAAAATCTGGCTGCATCCCTTTTGGTGCGGAGGGTTGGCTGATGTCTTTGGGGGCCATTGTTTCGTCATCCTTGAGCGGCTTGTTTGCAAGCCAGGAAGCCCTGCGGGTAACCGGCACCAATATCGCCAATGTCAATACCCCCAATTATGCGCGGGAGCGGGTGACCGTTGCCGCCGATATTCAAAATGATCGCTCGGTTGGGGTAGAGGTCGAGGCTATCGAGCGGGTGGTCAATCGCTTTTTGGAAACCGCAAGTTTGGGGGCGCGATCTGATACCGGGCGGACGGAAGCCATCAATACAATTCATGATCGCCTGCAATCTTCTTTGGGGCGGCCGGATTCAGCGAATACGCTCACCGGGCGGATGAACGCGGTATTTGCGGCCTTGGGCGATCTGGCGCAGGCCCCTGCCGACACCGTGGTGCGCCAGCAATTCCTGTCAGAATTACAAGGTTATAGCGGCGAAATTTCGCGGATTTCAGATACGATCCAAAGCCTGCGCGAGGATGCCAGCATCGAGATTGAATCGCGGATGGGCGCCATCAATGATGCAATCCGTCAGGTGCATGAGCTTAATCAGCAGATTGCCCAACAAAAGTCATTCGGGGGGCAAACCGGCGGGCTGGAGAATGTCCGGCAATCCGCCCTGGATGTGATTGCGGAAAATATCGATATCCGAACCATTGAAAACAGTGATGGATCGGTGGATGTGAGCACCACCACCGGGGCCCAATTGATTAACAGGGCCAGCTTTTTCCAGCTTGATTATACCAATCCCGGCGGGGTGAGCGCGGCCAGCACCTTTCCGCCGATCACCTTGCAATTTTATGATCAGCGCCTGGGGGAATTGTCTGGCCCCACGCGACCAATCAATGGCGATATTCGCTCAGGCGCTTTGCGCGGGCTGATGGATATGCGTGATGGGCAGCTTGTGGATTTATCCGTCTCTTTGGGCGAATTGGGGGCGCGTGTTGCCGATGAGTTGAATGCCATCCACAATCAAAACAGCCCCATTCCCGGGCCCAACAGCCTGACCGGTAAAACCACGCCTTTCAATGGCACGGACCCCCATAATTTTACTGGCGAGACCACCTTTGCCATTGTGGATGCGCAAAACCGTGTCGTTGCGACCACGACCTATGATTTTGGTGCCAATCCCAATGCCAGCATCAATGATGTGCTGACTGCGGTGAATGGCCCTTTGCCTACTGGCCTTGGCGGGGCGGGCGGGGCGGGCACATTGAGCTTCACCAATGGGGTGATGAGCCTGACGGCCACGGCACCCGGCAATGGCGTTGTTATCACCGAAGATCCCGCAACAGCCAGCGACCGGGGCGGGCGATCCTTTTCGCATTTTTTTGGCATGAACGATCTGATCGAAGCACGCTCGTCGGGCCTGTTTGAAACCGGCGTGCAGACCACCGATGCCCATCCCTTCACGCCGGGGGAAACGGCTGAATTTGTGATCACCGATCGCTTTGGCAAGGAAATCCGCAGTTTTGAATTATCGATCCCGCCCGCGACCACGCCTCCCGCCGCAGCCGTCAGCTATGGGGATCTGGTTGCCCAATTAAATACCGGCCTCAATGGGGTGATGAGCTTCAGCCTCGATGGCAATGGCCGCCTTGTTACCCAGCCGGCACCGGGGCAAAGCGGGCTGGTGCTATCGGTGCGCAATGATGGAACCGATGCATCGGGCAATGGGATTTCGATTGCTGAAATGTTTGGCATTGGCAGCCGCTTTCGGGCCGAAGCCGCAACAGATATGCAGCTTGTGGGGGGGCTGGATGGCAATGCGGGCAATCTGGCCACCGCGCGTTTTGATCTTTCGGCGGCGGTGGGCGCAGTCGCGCTGGCGGTGGGGGATCAAAGCGGGGTTCTGGATTTTCAAAAGCTGGAAACATCCATTATCTCAACCGACAAGGCTGGCGAGATTTCAGCCCAGAAGCGCACCTTAACAAGCTTTAATGGCGCGGTGCTGGGCACCTTTGGCCTGATGGCGGATCGCGCCGCCACCGCTGCCGAAGATACCGCCAATCTGGAAACAGAGCTGGATCAGCGCCGACAGGCGGTTTCGGGCGTGAATATCGATGAAGAGCTATCAAATCTGATCATCTACCAGAATTCATATAATGCCGCTGCACGCATTTTGTCTTCGGTACAGGAACTTTATGACTCACTGCTCAATGCCGTTTAATGCGGTTCAGGGCGGATTAGGAGAGAGCAATGGAACGGATTTCGAGTTTCGGCCAATCCACGGTTTTGCTGCAAAATACGATGCGCAATCAGCAGCGTCAGTTCATTGCCCAGCAGCAGATTTCCAGCGGGAAAAAGGCCAATGATTTTCAAAGTCTGGGGCCGCAAATTCAGGAGGCGCTCAGCGCCCGGCAGGCCCGCGATGGGGTGAACAGCTTTCGCGATACCATCAGCAGCGTTAAGCTTTCGGTGGATGTTTTTGATATTCAGCTCACATCCATTGTGGATTCGGCACGCGGGCTGAAAGAGACTGTGCTCGATGCCATCAGCCAGGATGATGCCAGCGGCTTCATGCCCTTTCTCGAACAAAGCTTTGGGCTGATCACCGCAGCGCTCAATAGTCAGGTGAATGGGCAATATCTGTTTGCCGGGGCGCGCACGGATCAACCGCCGATCACGGTCGGCAGCCTTGCCGAACTGGAAGCGCTGGCCACCCCACAAGATGCCTTTGGCAATGATCAGATGAAAAAACAGGCCATCGTCGCCGAGGGTGTGCAGGTTGAATTCGGCATTCTGGCAGACGAAGTGGCCGATGAAATCATGGCCTCGATGAAGCGATTGGCCGAGTTCAATACGCTCAGCCCCCTTGATGGTACCCTGAAAGATGGCGATCCTGGGCCACCGCCCATCCCCGATCAGCGCGAATTTCTCATCGCGGAACTTGAGAAGATCGAAAGTGCCGTGCAGAAGGCGCAATCGGCCCAGACCAACAATGCCCTTGTGGGCAATCGCCTTGATAGCATCGATGAGCAACATGCCACGGCGCAGATTTTTCTGGAAGGACTGGTTTCGGATATCGAAGATGTCGATCTCGCCGAAGCCATCACCCGGCTTAATCAGGATCAAACCGCTCTCCAAGCCTCCTTTCAGGTGCTGGGCAGCCTGTCCCGGTTGAGCTTGTTGAATTTCTTGTAATTTTTCTAAAATTTAGTGTGTATCCATATTTAAATTGGTAATTAAGTCTTCCTTAATCCCCTGCGATCAGTCTAGATTGATTGATGTGGGCTGATATGAAGGGGGCTTTGAGTGGCAGGGCTTTGCTTGGGCTTTGACACGATGCTTGATTGATGGGTGATCGTATTCATGATCTCGTCACTTTGGCACGTGAAAAAACGGCCGAAGGGCGACGCAAATTATTTGAAAATATGACAGATCTGTTCCTCTCGGAAGAGGGACGGCTATCTGAGCATGAACGCGCCCTGATGTCAGATATTCTGGCAAAGCTGATCCGGACCGTTGAAAAAAGCCTGCGGCAGGAATTGGCGGAATTTTTTGCCCGCACCGATATCGATCTTCCTGATATTGTTCGCCTTTTATCCAATGATGAAATCGAGGTGGCGCGCCCGCTTTTGGAAAAAAGCCGGCTTTTGCGCGATGAAGATCTGGTCGAGATCATCAAGATGCGCACCGATGAGCATCGCCTGGCCATTGCCCTGCGGGATGAGCTGAGCGAAGACGTTGCCAATGCTTTGGTGGAATATGGCAATAGCGATGTGATCGAAACCCTGTTGCGCAATGCGGATGCCAGCCTATCGCAGCGGGCGATGGAATATCTTGTTGCCGAATCGCGGCGCAATGATCGCTTTCAGGAACCCTTGGTCAATCGCGATGATCTGCCCTCGGAACTGGCCTATCGCATGTATTGGTGGGTGGCGGCCTCACTGCGCAAGCGGATTTTGAGCGAATTTGACGTTGACCCCCTCGTGATCGATGAAGCCATGCGGCAGGCATCTCGCGGGCTGATGGCACAGCAGCAATCGCTGGAGGGCACCTATCTCAAAGCCCAAAGGCTGGTGCGCAGATTGTCGGAAACCGGGGATTTGACGATTGAATTTCTGATGGGTAGCCTGCGCCAGCGCCGGATTGCGGTTTTTGTGGCCGGGCTTGCGGAATTGGGCGGCATCGATTTCAGAACCGCCTGGCGGATTTTTAGCGATCGCGGCGGCGAAAGCCTTGCAGTGCTGGCCAAGGCGATTGGCATGGAGCGCAGCCAGTTTACCTCTGTCTATCTTTTGATCAGTCAGGCGCGCGATGGCGGGCGGGCCCGTGGGCCGGGGGTTTTGAAACGCATTTTAGAGCTGTTTGATCAGGTGAGTGCGGCCAATGCCCGGGGGGCATTGCAATATTGGCAAAGAGACAGCGCCTATCAGATGGCGCTGGAGGAATTGCAAAATGTCTGATGATGTTAGACAGCAGATGATCGATGATGATCATGAGGATCTGACCCATTGGGCCCAAAAAATGCGCAAGGAGCCCGCGCCGCCATCCCCACATCAGCCTCGGCTGAAGCCCCAATCAAAAATACGGGGCAAAGCCCGGACCGCTCGCCTCGTTAAAACCGATGATCCGGAAATGGCTTCAAAAGAGGATGACACGCCCGGAAAACGAGGGGAAAAAGCCCGCCCCACAGCGGCGGCAAACGATAGCTTGAAAGCTTTGCAGGGGCGTTTGATCGTTGATGAAAGCCAGCCCTTTTACCTTCTCAGCCCGGAAGGATTGGTTTTACTGGTCAATGAGGCTTATCAGAAATTGCTGTCGGCCTGTGATGGCCGGAAGCCAGGCCCGGGGATGATCAAAAGCGGTGCTTTTGTGCCATCGGATTATCTGGATTTGCTGGATCGGGTGCTTTCAGCCCGCGAAACCCTGATGACCGAAGATTGGCTGAGCCTTGATGGTAAAAGCCGCTGCTGGCGGGGGCGTCATTTCCCGCTTTGCGATGATGCGGGCCATGTGCAGGCGGTTGGCGGCGTTTATACGGATGTAACGGCGGATCTGGGCTTGCGGCGGGATGCGGTTTTATCGCGTCAGCGGTTCAATGATTTCGCCCGTGCCACTTCCGATTGGTTTTGGGAAACGGATCGCGATGGGCATCTGACCTTGCTGTCGGATCGCTTCGTGGCATCCATCGGCTATCCTTCTGCGGCATTTTATGGTCGCCCATTGGCGGCACTGGCATCATTGGATGATGAGGATGCATCAGCCTATGATCTGGTCGAAAATCTGGAGAAGGCCTTGGAAAGTCGGGCGCCTTTTCGCGGATTGGAATTGGAAGCGCAAGCCGCAGATGGCCGGAAATTACGCTTCAGCCTTTCTGCCGTGCCGATTTTCGATTCCCTTGATGGGGCCTTCATGGGCTATCGCGGTGCTGGGATGGATGTCACCGATCTTTATCATAAATCTGTTCAAAGCCTTGAGATGCAGCGCGATCTTGAAGCTACCCTTGAAGAATTGACCCGGAAAAATCTGGAGCTTGATATCGCATCGGCGCAGGCCGAAAGCGCCTTGCGGGCGAAAAATGAATTTCTGGCGGCCATGAGCCATGAATTGCGCACGCCCCTGAATGCCATCATTGGCTTTGCCGAAAGCATGGAAATGGCTGTTTTTGGGCCTTTGGATGCAAAATATCGCACCTATAGCAAGGATATCGTAGGCGCGGGTCGCCATTTGCTGAGCCTGATCAATGATGTGCTTGATGTGGCCGTGCTTGATAGCGATGGGGTGAGCCTTCATATCGAACCGCTGTCCCTGAAACAGCTTTTAGAGCAGGCTGCAAGCCTTGTGGCGATCAGGGCAAAGGATCGCAAGCTCGATTTGAGCGAACTTGCCCTTGAAAGCGATGCGATCATTGCCTGCGATGATCGGCGGACCACTCAGATCCTGCTCAATCTTTTGACCAATGCTTTGAAATTTACGCCCGAAGGGGGGCGGATCGGTGCTGATTTGGAATGCCGGGATGGCAAGGCGATGCTCATCATCTGGGATACCGGGATCGGTATTGCCCCTGCGATGCAGGATAAGGTTTTTGATAAATTCCAGCAGGTTGCCGAAACCATTTATAGCCGGAAAAGCGATGGTGCGGGGCTGGGCCTCCATATCAGCCGTGAACTGGCACGCCTGATGGGGGGTGATATCACCTTGCAATCCAAAGAAGGCAGCGGCTCACGATTTACGATTATCCTGCCCTTAGCCGATACTGAACAGCCCTGAAAAGGCAAGCTTTTAGGGGGCGAATTGCTCTAACAGCATGCGTTCGTCCAGATTATGTTCCGGGTCAAACAGCAATTTGATGCTGATCTTGGGATCATTTTCCACCTCAACCGCCTTGATATCGCGCACTTCGTGGAAATCGGCCGTGGCTGAAACCGGCCTTTTTCGGCTTTCCAGAACGGTAAACAGAATGCGGGCATCCGCTTCTAAAAGCGCGCCTCGCCAGCGTCGGGGGCGAAAGGCACTGATTGGTGTGAGCGCCAGAATATCGGAACCAATGGGCAGAATAGGGCCATGTGCCGATAAATTATAAGCGGTGCTGCCAGCCGGTGTTGCTACCAGAATGCCATCACACACCAGTTCTTCCATCCGGACCTTGCCATCGATGGTAATACGGATCTTGCCGGCCTGCCGGGTTTCCCGCAACAGCGCCACTTCATTGAAGGCCAGATATTCCCGCACATCCCCTTCCGGGCCGAAAGCCCGCATCCGCAGAGGATGCAGATTGACGCTATCGGCTTGGGACAAACGATCAGGCAGGTCTTCAAGGAAAAATTCATTCATCAAAAAGCCCACCGTGCCCCGGTTCATCCCAAAAATCGGGACATTATGGTGGATCATTTTATGCAGGGTTTGCAGCATGAAACCATCGCCCCCCAAAGCCACGATGACATCGGCGTCCTGGGGCCCACAATTGCCATAGCGTGCTTCCAAAGCCTGGGCAGAGCTTTGCGCTTCGGGGCTGCTGCTGGCAATAAAGGCAATGCGGGGGGAAATGACCATAAATCCTGTGTGCTCTTGCTATCGGGAAGGCATCTAATCAGAGCCGCATAGGGTCTGGCAAGCTTTCTGCTTTGGCAGGGATGATAGAGCGCAGCAATCATGGTTGATCCCGAGTACGCCCAAGCTCCATCTTCAGCCCCCGGTCACACTCATATGGCGGGAAAGGGCGGGGCCTTCGCCCTTGCGTTCGATCACGAAATCATGGCCTTTGGGTTTGCGGCTGATGGCTTCATCAAGGGCCAGATCAAGGGCGGCATCAAGGGCGCGGGGATCATTGGCATAGGTTTTATCGCGCAGTACGCGGCGCAGATCGGCTTTGTCGTCCTGGCCCAAACACAGATATAAAAGCCCGGTACAGGTCAGCCGCACGCGGTTGCAGCCTTCGCAGAAATTATGGGTGAGGGGGGTGATGAAGCCAAGCTTGCGCCCGGTTTCCTTGATGATCATGTAGCGGGCCGGGCCGCCGGTGCGATAGGCACTATCGGTCAGGGTCCAGCGGCTTTCCAGATCAGCGCGCACCGCGCTCAGGGGCAGATAACGATCGGTGCGGTCTTCTTCGATTTCCCCCAATGGCATGGTTTCAATCAGGGTGAGATCAAAACCATGGATGCCGCAAAAGCGGATCATCTCATCAAATTCCTGATCATTGATGCCGCGCAGGGCCACGGCATTGATCTTGATCTCTAATCCGGCTTTTTTGGCGGCCTTAAGCCCATCCAGAACCTGTTCGAGCCGCCCGCGCCGGGTGATGGCAGCAAATTTCGCCCGATCAAGGGTATCAAGGGACACATTCACCCGCCGCACCCCGGCGGCATAAAGCTGCGGCGCATAATGTGTAAGCTGGCTGCCATTGGTAGTCAGCGTCAGATCATCAAGGGCCCCGGCTTCCAGATGCCTGCCCAGGCGCTGAAACAGCCATAAGATATTCTTGCGCACCAGCGGCTCGCCGCCGGTGATGCGCAGTTTTCGCACACCCCGGGCAATGAAGGCGCTGCACAGGCGATCCAGTTCTTCCAGCGACAGCACCTCACGCTTGGGCAGAAAGGTCATGGTTTCCGCCATGCAATACACGCAGCGAAAATCGCATCGGTCAGTAACGGAAACCCGCAAATAATCCACATGCCGCCCGAAAGGATCGACCAACTGGCTCTGGCTTTGGTTGGGGCTTTTGCTGGGGCTTTGCGGGCGGATGGGATGAAGTGCAGACATGATCGGCCTTATCGCCATGGCAGGCTGGTTTGAGACATTGATCGAGGCGAACGCTATGGCTGACTATATAGCCATCATCGCCTTCTTTACCAGATCGGCGGCCAGATATGAAATCGCTATTTTGGCGGGGTTTATTTTTTGATGAAATGCGCCGATGTTATAAACAAGGCTGAAATGCATGAGAGGATATGAGATGTCGGATCGATTGCAAGCGGTGGATCAAGGCCCAAAATCGCCGGATGGCCTGCGGGATCAGGTGAGCAAGGAAGAATGGGCCGCGCGTGAGGATCTGGCGGCCGCTTATCGGCTGGTGGCTCATTTTGGGTGGGATGAATTGATTTTCACCCATCTGACAATGCGGGTGCCGGGGCCGGAGCATCATTTTCTGATCAATCCGCTTGGCCTGTTTTTCGATGAGGTGACGGCCTCATCACTGGTCAAGATCGATCTGGCGGGTAAGAAGGTGATCGATAGCCCCTATGCCATCAATCCCGCAGGCTTTGTCATTCATTCTGCGCTTCATGAAAGCCGCGATGATGCGCGCTGCGTTTTGCATGTACACACGGTGGCGGGCACGGCGGTGGCAAGCCAGCGAGACGGGCTTTTGCCGCTCACGCAGGATGCCCTCACCCAATGGGGCGATATCAGCTATCATGATTATGAAGGCTTGGCCCTGGAAGCCGGAGAAAAAGAGCGGTTGGTTGCGGATATGGGCACGCGCCATCTGATGATCCTGCGCAATCATGGTCTTTTGACTATCGGCGAAACCGTGGGGGCGGCTTTTCTGCGCCTGTTTTTCCTGCAGCGTGCCTGTGAAATGCAGATTGCCGCGCAATCGGGCGGGGTGCCCCTTCTCGTGCTTGATGAAGCCATGGGCCAGCGTGTTTTCCATCAGGCAGCGACCGGCTTTGACCAACCGGCGGCCCTAAGTTGGGCGGCTTTGCGGCGCAAAGCGGATCGCCTTGATCCCGGCTATCGAAATTGATGAAATACAGCTATCTATAAAGTTCAGACGGCGGAAAGGAAGCGATATGCGGCAGTTCGGGATCGGTCAATCCATGCGGCGGGTGGAAGACCAGCGCTTTATCAAAGGCGCGGGGCGCTATACCGATGATCTCAGCTTTGATGGCCAGCTTTATGCCGCCTTTTTGCGCGCGCCCTTGGCGCATGGCGATCTGGTGGCTTTGGATGTGGCGGCGGCGCGCAGTTTTCCCGGTGTGGAACTGGTGCTGACCCATGAGGATATGACCGCCGCCGGGATCGGACCGGTGCCCTGCCATGTCAAACTGCCGGGCATGGTGAAAAAAGATCGCCCGATTTTCGTTTCCGGGCGGGTGCGCTATGCTGGCGAGCCGGTGGCGATGGTGGTGGCCACAAGCTTTGCCGCCGCGCGCGAAGCTGTGGATCTGATCATTGCCGATTATGATGATCGCGATGCCGTGGCCGATTGTGAGCAGGCTTTGTTGGAAACCGCCCCGCAGCTTTATGAAGATGCGCCCGGCAATCGCAGCTTTACATGGGAAACCGGCGATCCGGCGCTTGTGGAGCAGGCTTTTGAGCAGGCCGCCCATATTTCAACCATAGAAATCACCAATAATCGTGTGGCCCCCAATTCCATGGAGCCTCGGGCGATCAATGCCCGCTTTGATGAGGCTTCTGGGTTTGAAGTGCACATAGGCACCCAAGGGGTGGCGGGCATTCTCAATGGATTTTGCAATCTTTTGGGGATTGATGCCGATCGGATCAGGGTGTGTACCCCCGATGTGGGCGGCGGCTTTGGCATGAAAGCCTTCATGTTTTCGGAATATCTGCCGGTGATGCAGGCGGCACGCCTGCTGCAAAAGCCGTTGAAATGGACCTGTGATCGCTCGGAAGCCTTTTTATCCGATACCCATGGCCGCGATCTTAAAAGCACCGCCGATATGGCTTTTGATCCAGAGGGCCGGATTTTGGGCTATCGCATCCGCACGATTGCCAATATGGGGGCATGTTTATCGAATTTTGGCCCGGCGATTGCCACCCTTGCCCCCTTGCAGGTGGCCCCCGGACCCTATCATATCCCGGCTTTTCATCAGCAGGTGACCGGGGTTTATACCAATAGCGCTCCGGTGGATGCCTATCGGGGTGCGGGTCGGCCGGAAGCGGCTTATCTGTTGGAACGTTTGATCCATCAGGGCGCGATGGATCTGGGCTTATCGCAGGATGAAATCCGCCGCCGCAATTTTGTTCGTGCCGATCAGATGCCCTATAAAAATGTGACCGGGGCGATTTACGATAGCGGCGATTTTACCGGCAATATGCATGATGCTATGGCGCGCGCTGATTGGGCGGGCTTTGCCACACGGCGTCAGCAGGCCACTGAGCACGGGCTTTTGCGGGGTCTGGGGATGGCCTATTATGTGGAATGCACCCTTGGCGACCCGATGGAAGAGATCGATATCAGCTTTGATCCCAAGGCGGGCCGGGTATCGGTGAGCGTGGGCACCCAATCCAATGGGCAGGGGCATGAAACCGCCTATGCGCAGGTTTTTGCCGATCGCCTGGGGATCGATCCCTATCAGGTGGATATTCTGCAAGGGGATAGCGCCATCAAAAACACCGGGGGCGGCACCGGGGGCTCGCGCTCCTTGCAGATGATCGGCAATGCCTGCATCGCCGCGGGTGATAGCGTGATCGAGCGGGGCAAGGAAGTGATGGCGCATCTTTATGAGGCAAGCCCCGATGATATCCGCTTTGAAGATGGATTTTTCGAGCTTTCAGGCACCAATCGCCGTTTGGGAGTTTTTGAACTGGCCGATGAAGCCGCCAAAGCCGATCTGCCCCAAGCTTTGGCGCGGGGGCTCGATCTGTCGGCAAGCTATACCAAATCCGCATCCACATTTCCCAATGGCTGCCATATCGCCGAGGTGGAAATCGATCCCCAAACCGGTGTTGTGGCGGTCAAGCGCTATACGGTGGTGGATGATTTCGGAACCGTTATAAACCCCATGCTGGTTGCCGGGCAGGTCCATGGCGGGGTGGTGCAGGGGATCGGGCAGGCTTTGGGTGAAGATGTGATCTATGATGAAAATGCCCAGCTTTTGAGCGGTAGTTTCATGGATTATCCCATGCCCAAAGCGGGCGATATGCCGGTGATCGATTTCAGCTATAATGAAATTCCATGCCAAACCAATCCTTTGGGCCTGAAGGGCTGTGGCGAGGCGGGAACCATCGGGGCCTGCCCCTCGGTGATGATTGCCATCCTTGATGCGCTGGCTCCAAAAGGGGTTAAGGCATTGGATATGCCGGCCACGCCTTTTGCCATTTGGTCAGCAATCAACAAGGCCGAGGCCAAAGCCGCCTGATATTCTGGATCATCAGGGCTCTTATCGTCAGCCCGGGCTACGATTTGTGCCACCTCGACCCGCGATTTCCATCACCCCGGCCCGCCTTTTATTCGTCATCCCGGGCCACAAATATCGTCATCCCGGGCCCCTTTTTCGTCATCCCGGGCTTGACCCGGGGTCCACCCTTTCCCATTCTCAGCCCTTGAGAGATGGATATGGCTCCCCGGATTAAGTCTGGAACAGGTAAGCCCGTGGCGACCAAAATTCGCCGACTGGCACCGGGTCCAATTAGCGTCGCTGAACAGCTTTCGTCTCAAGCCGAGCGAGCGTCGGTTAAGTCAGTTTTTTAGAAATTCAAGAGCTTAGAACAGGTTATCTGCCTGTTCATCCAGTGCTTTCTACGAATCTTTTCCGGCTGGCGTGCTCATCTGGAAACCTGATGTAGGCGCAGCAGCAGGAGCAAAGCGTAATGGCTAGATGATCTCTGCGGAGTCTGATAAACATCGACATATAGTAGGGATGCGCATCACGAATTGCGAGCTTGGAGGGGGTCGGGGAAATGGTGGACTGGTCGCAATTGCTTCTCGCGGGACGCTTTAGGGATTTGCTTAATCACCCGACGCCGACGCCTAATGACAAGCCGAAGGGGCCAGACTTTGCCGAAGGGCAGTTCCGTCTGCCTCAGGAACGCGATCACGACCGCATCTTGTTCTCCACTCCCTTTCGCCGGATGGGCGATAAGACTCAAGTGTTTCCGCTTGAAAGCATCGAGAGCATCAGAACCCGATTAACCCATTCTTATGAAGTCGCGAACCTTGCAAGGTCGTTGGGAGTTGAAATTGCGGTTTCGCTAAAAGATAAACTGCCTGATGATGCAATCAGGTCCATCCCAGCAACGCTTGCTGCCGTTGGTCTCGCGCATGATATTGGCAATCCACCCTTTGGGCATCAGGGGGAAAATGCCATTCGCGCATGGTTCAAAAGGAATTCGAACGTTCTTTTTGTACCAATGGATTCCGATAGTCCGGAAATTACGAAAGATGTTTCTCGGCTGGCAGAGCAGCATAAGAATGACTTCCTTCTATTTGAAGGCAACGCTCAAACGCTTCGTGTGCTCACGAAACTGCAGGTCATTGGTGACGACCTTGGCCTTAATTTGACGCTAGGCACGCTGGCCGCCCTTATGAAATACGTCGCGTCGTCTGACAAGATCAACAAGGGCGTACAGGCGCGCAAAAAAGTTGGATTTTTCGCCTCTGAACAGAAATTAGTTGGTCGAATCCGGAGTAAAGTTGGCTTGGAGGGCGACGCTCGTCACCCGCTCGCACTGGTGATGGAGGCATGTGATGACATCGCGTACTCCGTGCTTGACGCGGAGGACGCGATCAAGAAGGGACTGGCGTCCCTCAATGACCTTTTGACCTCCCTCAGCTACCTCAAGGATGAAGAAGGCAACCCTGACCTGGTTGTAAGCCATCTTTGCAAACTATCGCGTTGGGAGTATGATCAGATCCGCAAGCAGAAGCTGCACCCCAGCGAGTTGCAGGACGTGGCGACGCAAAAGTTCCGAGTGAATGCAATTCACCTAATGGTTTCCGCTGTCGCGGACGCGTTCAAAAAGAACTATGATAATATCGTCAATGGAGATTTTGACGGAGAACTGATCAAAGTCTCTCAAGCCGCGGCTTTGTGCAATGCCCTGAAAGAGTTCGACCGACAGAATGCGTTTAGCCACAAGACAGTTCTCGAGATTGAACTGAATGGATATAATACGCTCAACCGCCTGATGGATTTTCTGTGGATCGGAATAAGTGACCGCAAAGACTACGAGAACCTCGACAGCAAGCGGAACTCGCCATTCTCCGCCTATGTATATAGCCGGATTTCTATAAATTATCGCCGAATTTTTGAGGGCAAGATCGAGCAATATCACCCTAAAGCTAATCTGCCGATCCGGTACAAGGAAATGCAACTTTTGACCGACATGGTGTCGGGAATGACGGATCAGTTTTGTATTGATCTGCATGATGACTTCTTGAAACACTATCGTGAAATGCACCCGGTCAATGGAACACCTTCTTGAAAAAAGAGTTCGATACTTTCTGAATTCGCCGTATCGTGGGCGCGAGGATGTGCGACGCACGCTTAAGGAGCTTCGCATTCACGGTCATCTTGTGCTCATCGGTGGCATGTTGCGCGATGTTGCTATGTTCGGGAATGCCGGGTTCAAATCCGATCTCGATTTCGTCATCGATCCATATAATTTAGCGACGTTCGAAAAACATATGCATGCGATGGGTGCGCGTGTGAATCGTTTTGGTGGTTATGCGCTTCCATCTAAGAGATGGCAAATAGATGTATGGCCCCTGCAGCGCACCTGGGCCCATCTACAAGAGCATGTTCGGGTCCTTACGGTAGGAGATTTGCGAAAGGTCACGTTCTTTAGTTGTGACGCTATCATCTATAATCTTACGCATAAAAAATTGTGTGCAAGGCCCGGTTACTTTGATGATCTGGGCCGAAAGATTTTGGAGATCAATCTTCGACCCAATCCAAACCCCAAGGGAAATGCAGTTCGAGCATTTCGGTATGCGTTGATCAAAGGCTTCCAATGGGGACCAAACCTTTCGCGTTTCGTGGCTGAGATAATTGACGAAATCGGATGGGATGCACTCCGAGATAAAGAGCTCCGATCATTCAAGACCGGGTACCTTGAAACTATTGAAATAGACGCGTTGAAGCGAGAGTTGAATCATCATTTGTCAGAGGGCGATGGCCTGTTCGACCCATCGGCCTTCCAACGGAATGTTCAGTTACAACTCCCGTACGCACAATAATATAACTGTTGCGGATTACTTCTTATGACCTGCCACAGAACTTTCATCCAGTTCGGACCAGTGCTTTTTGGGGTTGATAGCGGTCGTTATTGGGTTGGGCAAGAGCGGCGGGCTGACGAATAAAGTGGGGGAAGGCGTAGTGGCGGCTTCGTGACCTTGGATGGCCTTAGACAAGGATGCCGGGGCGGTCATCGTCCTGATCATTTTGGGCCTTGTTCATCACATAAAGCAACTTTTGCACCGCGAGTTTAGAAAGCGCATCGCGGCTCATTTTAGGATCACCAACGATGCTGGCTTCCGTGCCGCTTTCAGGATCAACGGCGGTGACCTTCAAGGCTTTGCCCGATGAGATAAATTCAATCAGATAGGACTCAGATTTTCCCATCGGGGTTTTCCAAAAAAATCAGGCAGCGCGTCGCAGCTTCAAACGCTCCCAGATGATGCCAAGGGCCGAGACCAGATCATCCATCATGGCTTCACTATGCATCGGGCCCGGGGTGAGCCGCAAGCGTTCCGTGCCCCGGGGGACCGTGGGATAGTTGATCGGCTGCACATAAATGGCAAATTCATCCAGCAGATAATCGGTGACATGCTTGGTCATCACCGGATCGCCCACCATCAAAGGCACGATATGGCTTTCCGATGGCATCACCGGCAAACCCGCATCAGCCAGCTTTTGCTTTAACAGAGCGGCCTGCTTTTGATGCTTTTGACGCTCGATCCCGCTGTTTTTCAGGTGCCTGACACTCGCCAAAGCGCCCGCCGCCAAAACCGGGGCAAGGGCCGTGGTGAAAATGAAGCCTGAAGCATAAGACCGCACCACATCCACCAAAGCCTGGCTGGCTGCGATATAGCCACCCATGACGCCAAAAGCCTTGCCCAGCGTGCCTTCGATCACATCCAGCCGATGCATCACCCCATCGCGATCGGCAATTCCGCCGCCACGGGGGCCATAAAGCCCGACGGCATGAACCTCGTCCAGATAGGTCATGGCCCCATATTTTTGGGCCAGATCGCAAATGGCCCCAATGGGCGCAATATCGCCATCCATGGAATAAACGGATTCAAAGGCCACCAGCTTGGGCCGGGCCGGATCGGCGGCAGCGAGCAAATCTTCAAGATGTTCCAGATCATTATGGCGAAAGATGTGTTTTTCCGCACCGGATTGGCGAACACCCTGGATCATCGAGGCATGGTTGAATTGATCGGAAAAAACGATGCAGCCGGGCAAAAGCCGGGCAAGGGTGGACAGCGTGGCTTCATTGGAAATATAGCCCGATGTAAAGAGCAGGGCGGCTTCTTTTCCATGCAGATCGGCCAGTTCCTGTTCCAGCATCACATGATAATGATTGGTGCCCGCGATATTGCGGGTGCCACCGGCACCGGCACCACAATGATCCAGAGCTTCGTGCATTGCCCTGAGCACCGTTTCATGCTGGCCCATGCCCAGATAATCATTGGAACACCACACCGTAACCGGACGGGCATTATCGCCCAGCGGGCGGCCATCATCGCCAGCGCCAAAGCGATCAGCGCGGGGGAATTCGCCGCGCCGGCGGACGATATCGGCAAAAACACGATAGCGGCCTTCTGCCTTCACGGCAGAAATCGCATCCGAGAATATCCGCTCATAATCCATTGTCTTGCCCGCTTTATCGGCTGCTTTATTGGCGGCATGTTTGGGGCTGGCCAGCTTTTATGCAGGGGCCAGACTATGGCCCTAGCATGCAGCTTATCCGTCAACACAAACATGATCAGCCATCATATAATCATAAAGCAATGATGGGAAACAAGGGCGCAAAGCACCCTCGGATCAATTGTCGCAGCCAGGCCTTTTGTGGTGGGCTTAAATGGCAAAGCGCAGGCGATCGCTCCAGAAGCGCTCCAGATTGCGCAGATTGCGGCGCAGTGCGATCATTTCATCGGAATTGATCAGCCCATCCTGCAGCAGTTCATCAAGCTGTTCCAGATACATGGAATCGATCAGCTTGCGGATTTTATAGCCGCGATCGGTAAGTGAAATGCGCACGGCCCGGCGATCATGCTCGGCGCGCTGATGATCGATATAGCCCATCTCAACCAGTTTTTTGAGATTATAAGACACATTGGAGCCCTGATAATAGCCCCGGCTTTTCAATTCACCGGCGGTCATTTCATGCTCGCCGATATTATAAACCAAAAGCGCCTGTACCGGATTGAGATCGGAACAGCCTTCGCGATCAAGATGATCTTTCAGCACATCGAGCAGCCGCCTATGCAAGCGCTCGACCAATGCCAAACAATCGAGGAAAAGGGCCTTTGTCTGGGCTTCGGGTGTTTCGTCGCCGATCAATCCCGCCGTGCCCGGCTGCATGGTCATGCCGTCTGTCTCCTGAGAATCCAAAGTTTCCAGCAAAATTTAGGAGTAAAACTACAAAAAAGACTTAATCCTTATGATGGTTTTGCTGGAAATTTAGCGATATTTTTATTCTATTTCTCTTTTTCAATCATGGGAAAGATGGCTGAAAAGTCACGTCCGCCTTGCCCATCTGCCGAGAGTTTAGAATAAATATCGAAGGCATGAATACCCAGTTTCGCATCAGTTGCAGTCGCTTCGATGGCTTCTTTAGCAAGTTTTAAATCTTTGAGCATCATATCCACGGCAAAGCCCGGCTGATAATCGCGATTGGCGGGCGAAGAGGGAACAGGGCCGGGAACCGGGCAATAGCTGCTCAAAGACCAGCACTGACCCGATGATGTATTGGCGATATCGAAAAATTTCTGATCCGGCAGCCCCAGCCTGCGGGCAAGGGAAAAGGCTTCGGAAACGCCGATCATGGAAATAGCCAGCAGCATATTATTGCATAATTTGGCCGCCTGCCCATTGCCGGGGTCGCCCGCATGAATGATTTTGGCCCCCATGATCGATAAATAGGGCTGGGCGGCATCAAAAGCCGTTTCATTACCCCCCACCATGAAGGTAAGGGTGCCCGCCTGCGCCCCGGCCACACCGCCTGAAACCGGGGCATCGATCATTTTAAGCCCGGCTTTGGTGGCGTTTTCAGAGACCGCGCGCGCGGTTTCAACATCAATGGTCGAGCTATCGATCAGCAGCGTATCGGGGGCGGCATGGGCGATCAGCCCATTCTCGCCCAGATAAACTTCGCGGACATGCTTACCCGCTGGCAGCATGCTGATGATCACCGGGCAGGTGGCGATCATGGCGAGATCGGCCGCCGCCTTGCCGCCCGCATCCACGAGGGCTTTGGTCTGGCTGGGGCTAAGATCGAGCCCCAGAACCTCGTGCCCCGCTTTTACCAGATTGAGCGCCATCGGCAGGCCCATATTCCCAAGCCCGATGAATCCGATTTGTGTCATTGTTCACTCCCCATAAGCAGTTAGGCCATAAGCAGTTAGGCCATAAGCGGTCAGGTTTTTATTGATCAGGATAAGATCAGTTCGCGCGGCCCCAGATCGGCAAAATGAGCCTCGATGCCCTTTGGATCGATGTCTGCAAGACGGGCGGGCGACCAGTGCGGCTTGTGATCCTTTTCGATAAGAAGGGCGCGTACGCCTTCAAAAAAATCGTCGTCCATGGATAGAATGCGATTGACGATGCGATATTCCATGCGCAGGCAATCATCGAGGTTGAGATCCTTGCCCTGATGAAAGGCCTTGAAGCTCAGTTCCAGCGAGGTGGGCGATTTTTTGAGCAGATCAGCATAGATTTCCTGCGCCCATTGGGATTGATCCTGCTCCAAAGAATCGATGATCTCGCCCACGCTGGAGAGGCTGAAATGGCGGGCAATCTGGGCATGGCGGCCGGAAAGGGGGGCGGGGTCCTGTGGGGTGATCGCCAGATCATCAAGGGTCACACCGGTTTCCGCGAGGCCCAAAGGCCCTTTGGATTCCACCAGCCGGGCCTTCAGATCGATCAGCCGTTCATGGGGGATGATATGGGTTACTAGCCCCAGATGCAGGCAATCGTCCGCTTTCAGGCGATGCCCGCCAAGGGCCAGATAAAGCCCGGTGAAATCGGGCAGGCGCGGCAGAAAAAAGGAGCCGCCCACATCGGGGATCAGCCCCAGCCCGGTTTCAGGCATGGCAAAAAGCGTGCGATCCGTTGCCACACGATAAGCGCCATGCACTGAAATGCCCACGCCGCCACCCATGGTGATGCCATCGAGAAAAGAGATGATCGGTTTTTTGAAATGGCCGATAGCACTGTTCATCTGATATTCGTCATGGAAAAAGCGCCAGCTTTCGCTATCCGCATCCGCCTCAGACAAGCCCTTGCGTTCGGCCTGAGCGGCCCGGGCCACCTGCACCACATCGCCGCCCGCGCAAAAGGCCTTTTCGCCTTCGCCCTCGATGATCACCGCATCGACGGCGGGATCATTGGCCCAAAGATCAAGCTGATGCCTGATCATCACGCACATATCGCGGGTAAGGGCATTGAGGGCGCGGGGGCGATTGAGCAGGATGAAGCCAATTCGACCGGCTTTTGAAAAGACGACATCGAGGCTTTCTGGAGGGGTTGAATTCACGCTATGTCCTCATGATTACAAAGATAAAAGAAGTGGCTGGCGATCAGCCGAGCAATTTGCGGGCAATGATCACCCGCATGATTTCATTGGTGCCTTCCAAAATCTGATGGACCCGCAGATCGCGCAAGATCCGTTCAATGGGATAATCCATCAGATAGCCATAGCCCCCATGCAATTGCAGGGCATCATTGGCGATGCGGGTGCCGGTATCGGTGGCCAGCCGCTTTGCCATGGCCGCATATTGGGTGGCATCATGGGCTTTATCCGTCACCTTTTGGGCCGCAGCATAAAGCAAAAGGCGTGCGGCTTCCAGATCGGTGGCCATATCCGCAAGCTTGAAGCCGGTGGCCTGAAATTCGGCAATGGGCCGACCGAACTGATGGCGTTCCTTTACATAATCAAGGCTTTTATCGAGGGCGAATTGCGCCCCGCCCAATGAACAAGCGCCGATATTGAGGCGGCCACCATCCAGCCCTTGCATGGCGATTTTAAAGCCATCCCCCTCAGCCCCGATGCGATTGGAAACAGGCACCGCGCAATCATCGAAATTGACCGTGGCTGTTGGTTGGGAATGCCAGCCGAGCTTCCGTTCCTGCGCCCCAAAGCTCAAACCCTTTGTGCCCTTTTCCACGATAAGGCACGAAATGCCGCCGGGCCCCTGATCGCCGGTGCGCACCATCACCACATAGACATCCGAACCCGCATCGCCCGCCCCGGAGATAAAGGCTTTCGCGCCATTGAGGATATAGTGATCGCCCTGGCGCACGGCTCGGGTTTTGAGCGCCGCCGCATCCGAACCGGACGAGGCTTCGGTGAGGCAATAGCTGGCGAACTTTTTCATGCTTGAAAGATCGTCCGTCCAACGCGCCCGCTGATCTTCGGTGCCAAAATGGGCGATCATCCAGTTGGCCATATTATGGATCGAGAGATAAGCCGCCGTTGAGGGACAGCCATATGCGAGCTGCTCGATGATGAGGGCAGCTTCCACCCGGCCCAAGCCTACGCCGCCATGGGCTTCATCAATATAAATTGCGGCAAAACCAAGCTCTGCTGCCTGACGCAGAGCATCGGTGGGGAAAATTTTCTCTTCATCCCAGCGGGCTGCGAAGGGCAGCAGAGTGTTCAGGGCAAATTGCCGGGCGGTTTCTTTGATCAGCTCTTGTTCTTCGCTCAGCCTGAAATCCACGATACACCTCTGATCCGGCAAAAAGCCATATGATCAGTGGACCATAGCCAACCGAACGCCAAGGTCAATCCCGGCCGATGCTTAAAGCACGGCATGGAATGATCAGGGGGTATTTAGGGTAATGATGCGCAATTTTACGCCCAGTTTTTAGACTTTTTTGCGACCGCCGCCCCGGCCGCCCAGCCCCAGGCCGATATCCTTGGCGAATTGCGAACGCCTTTTGGCATAGTTGGGGGCTACCATGGGATATTCCGGCGGCAAATTCCATTTCGCCCGATAATCTTCGGGGGTCATGTCATATTTTGACCTGAGATACCGCTTGAGCATCTTGAGCTGTTTTCCATCTTCCAGACAAATGATATAATCATCAGTCACGGATTTTTTGATGGGCACAGCCGGCTTCAAACTATCCGCGGTCATATGGCCGCTGTCCTGACCCAAATTGATCAGGCTTTGATGGACGGTTTTAATGACATCGGGAATTTGCGAAGCGGGCAATGTATTATGGGCTACATAGGCTGTGACGATATCCGCAACCATCTGCATTGCGGCGTCTGGCGACAAACCATTAATTCTTTTGTCGTCAATTCTTTTGTCGTCAATTCTTTTGTCGTCCATGGATTGTTTCCGCATTTTGTACAATAACATCCGATTACATGGCAGCAAATTATACAATAATCAAGATTAATTCGATATTTACATAAATATTAATCAATTAATAGAATTTAACCATGATAAAATGGAAAAAATCTTACTGTCTGTTTGTATTTGATCAGTTTATATATTTAAAATCATCAGCTTTGATGGCTTGATCTTTTTTGCCGGTGCGTTTGTTCACAAACTGCCATGATCGCCCGATGCATTTTGTCGGGCTGCCGTCTTGGCGGCTGTGATCTGCCTGTGCTATGAGGCACTGTGCCTCAGGTCAGTGCCCATGAAGCACGTCCGCGCGGCTTCAAATTAAATCTGTCTTTCAGGATAATGCTCATGGCCGAGACGATCATTGCTCTTGCCGCCGATCATGCCGGTTTCGATCTCAAGGAATATTTGCGCACGCATCTGCGAGACAAGGGCTTTAAGATTGAGGACCTGGGAACCTTTAATGGGGCATCGGTGGATTATCCCGATTTTGGCTATGCATTGGCGCAGGCCATTATTGATGGTCGGGCAATCAAGGGCGTGGCGGTGTGCGGCTCGGGGATCGGCATTTCGATTGCCGCCAATCGCCATCCCGGGGTGCGTGCGGCCTTGTGTCACGAGCCCTTGTCAGCCAGGCTCGCCCGGCAGCATAATGATGCCAATATCCTGGCACTGGGCGCCCGTTTGATCGGACCTGCGATGGCCAGCGAAATTCTTGACGTCTTTCTGAAAACGGACTTTGAAGGCGGGCGGCATCAGCTTCGGGTCGATAAGCTGGGCGCGCCTCCCGATGGATCGGCAGAGTGATCGTTGATGCCCGTGACTGTATCAAAGGTCCCAAGCGCTTTTTCACCGGCTGAATGATCAGCCTGGTCTCCATCTTCATCCTGATCTTCGGCCAATAAGGAATTGCTTATCATGTCATCCGCCCCGAAAGAGACTGCAAGCCGCCCTGCGGACCGCCGCACAGATGCTCTGGCGCAAAATGGCTTTTTTACCACCCCTCTGGCGCAGGCCGATCCCGCAATTGCCGGGGCCATCGCAAAGGAATTGGAGCGCCAGCAAAGCCAGATCGAGTTGATCGCATCTGAAAACATCACAAGCCTTGCGGTTTTAGAAGCGCAAGGCTCGGTGCTGACCAATAAATATGCCGAAGGCTATCCCGGAAAGCGTTATTATCAGGGCTGCGAATTTGTCGATATCGCGGAATCTTTGGCGATTGAGCGGGCCTGCCAGCTTTTCAATTGCAGTTTTGCCAATGTGCAGCCCCATTCCGGCGCTCAGGCCAATAGTGCGGTGATGCTGGCTTTGGTCAAGCCGGGTGAAACGATTTTGGGCATGTCCCTCGATGCAGGTGGCCATCTTACCCATGGAGCAAAGCCCAGCCTTTCGGGAAAATGGTTTCATGCCGTGCAATATGGAGTGCGGCGCGCCGATGGGCTGATCGATTATGATGAGGTGGAAAGCCTTGCCAAAGAACACAAGCCAAAGCTGATCATTGCGGGCGGATCGGCCTATTCCCGGCAGATCGATTTTGCCCGCTTCCGCGCCATTGCCGATAAAGTGGGGGCTTATCTTATGGTGGATATGGCGCATTTTGCCGGTTTGGTGGCCGGTGGGGTGCATCCCAGCCCCTTGCCCCATGCTCATGTGGTGACCACCACCACCCACAAAACCCTGAGGGGCCCGCGTGGCGGCATGATCCTGTCGCAGGATGCCGAATTGGGGAAAAAGATCAATTCGGCGGTTTTCCCAGGTTTGCAGGGCGGACCTTTGATGCATGTGATCGCGGCCAAGGCGGTGGCTTTTGGCGAGGCTTTGCAGCCCGGTTTCAAGCGCTATGCGCAGGCGGTGATCGATAATGCCCGTGCTTTGGGGGCAAAGCTGCAAGGAGCCGGTTTTGATCTGGTGGCCGGCGGCACGGATACGCATCTGGTGCTGGTGGATTTGCGGCCCAAGGGATTGACCGGCAAAGCCGCCGATGAATCCCTGGAGCGCTGCGGGATTACCTGTAACAAGAATGGCGTGCCATTCGATCCTGAAAAGCCGTTCATCACCTCGGGCATTCGTTTGGGCTCACCGGCCTGCACCACGAGGGGATTTTCCACCGCAGAATTTGAATTGGTGGGAGATTGGATTTCAGAAGTGCTCGATGGCCTGGCCAGGAAGGCTGATGACAATCAGGCTTTGGAATCGGATATTCGCCGAAGAGTGCGCGATTTATGTGATCGTTTTCCCATTTATCCGGGGCTTTAGGTCCGCAGGTCGAAAGGCTCTGGGCCAAGCCTGACCCGAAAGCAGTTCCAAAAAGGTTCAAGGGATACCGGTCTTGAAACGAGAGGGGTGAGATGCGCTGTCCGTTTTGTGGGAATGAGGATACGCAGGTCAAGGATTCGCGCCCGACCGATGATCGCTCGGCGATCCGGCGGCGACGCTTTTGCGCGGGATGCGGGGCGCGGTTCACCACCTTTGAACGGGTGCAATTGCGTGAATTGGTGGTTTTGAAGCGCAATGGCCGAAGGGTGCCTTTCGAGCGGGATAAATTACAAAGATCCATCGATATTGCCATGCGCAAGCGTCCGGTAGAGCCGGAGCGGGTGGAACGCATGGTCAATGGTTTGGTGCGCCGCCTTGAATCCCAGGGTGATAATGAGGTGAAGGCCGATCATATCGGGCAATTGGTGATGGATGCGCTCTCGAGCCTCGATCAAGTGGCTTATGTGCGCTATGCCTCGGTTTATCGCAATTTCCGCGAGGCTCAGGATTTCGAGAATTTTCTCTCCACCATGCAAGGGGATGAGGGATTGGTGCGGGATGAGGATCGGGATGAATGACCGTCCGCACGCATTTCATGGATATGGCCTTGCGGCTGGGGCGGCGGGGTTTGGGCCGGGTTGCCCCCAATCCGGCGGTGGGCTGTGTGCTGGTCAAAGAAGATCGGATCATCGGCCGGGGGTGGACTCAGCCCGGCGGCCGCCCTCATGCCGAAACTCAGGCCCTGCAATCGGCAGTTGAGAATATGGCGGGGGCCACGGCTTATGTCAGCCTTGAGCCCTGCGCTCATCAAGGGGCAACGCCATCTTGCGCCACGGCCCTGATCGATGCCGGGATTGCGCGCGTGGTGGTGGCCATGGAAGATCCCGATCCGCGCACGGCAGGGCAGGGGGTGGCGCGGATGCGCGCGGCAGGGCTGCAGGTGGATTTGGGGATTCTGGCCGAACAGGCACAGCGCGATCATCAGGGCTTTGTGCTCAGGCTGACCCGGGACCGGCCTTTGGTCAGTGGCAAGATCGCGCATTCCGCCGATGGCCGCATTGCCAGCGCCACAGGCCATAGCCAATGGATCACCGGCTCTTTGGCCCGCGCCCATGGCCATGCCCTGCGCGCGCATCATGATGCGATCCTGATTGGCGGCGGCACATGGCGCGCCGATCATCCCCGGCTGGATTGTCGGCTGCCGGGCTTAGCTGATCGCAGCCCGCAAAAGGTGCTGTTGTCGCATGGGGTTCCTGAAGATCAGCCCGATGGCTGGTGGACATCGGCCGGGCTTCTGCCTGATCATCAGCCCCCTTATGATCTGGATGATCTGCTCGCCGCTTTGGCCCGGCGCGGCATCACCCGCCTTTTGGTGGAAGGCGGGGCGGCCACCATCGCCGCATTTATGCGGGTGGGGCTGATGGATCGCCTTTATCTTTACACCGCGCCCAAGCTGATTGGCGAGGATGGCCGGGCATCGGTCGGGGCTTTGGGGGTGCGGGATGTGATGGCCGATGCCCCCTATTTGAAGGTGATTGAAACGCGCACCCTTGGCGAAGACGCTCTGGCAGTTTATGAACGCGGCTGAAGAGGCAGAGCGGGCTTTGAAGGAGCGACCATGTTTACGGGGATCATCACCGATATCGGGCATGTGCAAACCCTGATGCGCGGCGGAAAGCCGATCGATGCCGCAAGCCCCGGACAGGGGGAAAGCGATACGCGGATCATTCTGGAGACCAGCTATGATCCGAAAAGCATTGATCTGGGGGCCTCCATCGCCTGTGCGGGGGTGTGCCTGACGGTGGTAGATAAAGGCGCGGCGAGCAAGGATCAGGCGGGCGGCTGGTTTGCCGTGGATGTGAGCGATGAAACCCTGCGCTGCACGAATTTAGGGGATTGGCGGCCCGGCACCCCCGTTAATCTGGAACGATCCCTGCGCGTGGGTGATGAAATGGGCGGACATATCGTCTCGGGCCATGTGGATGGTGTGGGGGTGATTCTTGAAATTATCGAGCGGGCAGGCTCGCGGGAATTTGTCATCGGCCTTCCCGATGATCTGGCCCCTTATGTGGCCCGCAAGGGATCGCTGGCGATCAATGGTACCTCGCTGACGGTGAATGCCGTGGGTGATCTGCCCGATGCCACGGCCTCGGTCAATCTCATCCCTCATAGTCTTGAGGAAACCACCTTTGGCAGGGCGGTGCAGGGGGATCGGGTTAATCTTGAAATCGATCTGCTTGCCCGTTATCTGGCGCGATTGATGGAACAGCGCACATAAAAACCCGTTAGAACAGCCTTCACAGAAAGAAAGGCCCGACATGACTGAAGCTTTTTTGTCGCGCATCGAGGATGTGATCGAAGATGCGCGCAATGGCCGCATGTTCATCCTTGTCGATGATGAAGACCGCGAAAATGAAGGGGATCTGGTGATCCCCGCCCAGATGGCAACGCCCGAAGCGATCAATTTCATGGCGAAATTCGGTCGGGGGCTGATCTGTCTCACCCTTACCCGAAAGCGGGCAGATATTTTGGGCCTGTCTTTGATGAGCCAGGAAAATGCCAGCCGCCATCAAACCGCCTTCACCGTTTCCATCGAAGCCCGTGAAGGGGTGACCACGGGCATTTCCGCCGCCGACCGGGCACGGACCATTCAGGTGGCCATCGATCATGGAAAAAGCCGCGATGATCTGGCAACGCCGGGCCATGTTTTTCCTTTGGTGGCGCGCGATGGCGGGGTTCTGGTGCGGGCAGGCCATACCGAAGCATCGGTGGATATTTCCCGCCTTGCGGGCCTGAATTCTTCCGCGGTGATCTGCGAAATCATGAACGAAGACGGCACCATGGCCCGCTTGCCTGATCTTATTCCCTTTGCCCGGAAACATGGTTTGAAGGTGGCGACCATTCGCGATCTGATCGCCTATCGGCTGAAGAATGATAGCCTGGTGAAAGCGGTTGATGAAACCATCATGAACAGCCTTTATGGCGGTGAATGGACCTTGTTTGCTTATGTGAATACCGCTGAATATGCCGAGCATATGGTGCTGGTGAAGGGCGATCTGCGGGGCGATGATCCGGTTCTGGTGCGGATGCATGCGATCAGCCTGTTTGATGATATTCTGGCAGAAAATAATGGCCGCGCCGGGCAATTGAATCAATCAATGCGGGTGATCGGAGAGGCCGGACGGGGGGCGGTAGTGATCATCCGCGATACCCGCCCTGATCGGCTGACGCAGGAATTGAAAATGCGCCATATCCCCGCGCGAAAACAGGATAAAGAAAGCACGGCGGCCCTGCGTGATTATGGGATCGGTGCCCAGATTCTGCTTGATCTGGGTGTCAGGAATTTGATTTTGCTGTCAAATACAAAACATAATATCGTTGGGCTTGAGGGCTATGGCCTTAATATCGTAGAACAACGCACCATTCCCACCGACGATTGATCATAACATGACCCCATCCCAGACGATTTTGATTGTAGAGGCCCGCTTCTACGAAGATCTAGCCGATGAACTTTATGCCGGAGCCGAGGCGTTTCTGACTGCCAGCGGCTTTAAGGTGGACCGCTTGAGCGTGCCCGGAGCCTTTGAAATTCCGGCGGCTATTGCCATGGCGGCCAAAGCCGGGCGGGCGGGCCATTGCGAGGAATTTGCTGGCTATGTTGCCTTGGGCGTGGTTATTCGCGGTGAAACCAGCCATTATGATTATGTTTGCGGCGAAAGCGCGCGGGGCCTGCAGGATCTGGCGGTGCGGGATCAACTGGCCATCGGCTATGGCATCCTGACCACCGAAAATGGCGAGCAGGCCTGGGCGCGGGCAGATCGCAAGCGGGGGAACAAGGGCCGGGCGGCAGCAAAAGCCTGTGTGGATATGATCGGCATCAAACAGCGTTTTGGAGTATAACCATGCCGCAAAAGCAGGCACCCTCGCCCGCGCGTACGCGTAAAAACAAAAAACCTACCGGCGGTGCCCGGGCGGCGGCCCGTTTGGGGGCTGTGCAGGCCCTTTATCAGCTTGAACAAAACAGCGATGCCGATCCCCGCCATGTGGTGACCGAATTTCGCGCCTTTCGTTTGGGGCGTGAAATCGAAGGGGATCAATATGCCCCGGCGGATCAGGATTTATTTGCCGATATCGTTTTAGGCACCATCGAACGGGTGCATGAGATCGATGAAAAACTAAAGCAGGTTCTGGCCGCCAATTGGCCCCTTGATCGGCTGGAATCGGTTTTGCGCGCCATTTTACGGGCGGCAAGCTATGAATTGATGGCCCGGCCCGATGTGCCCACGGCGGTGGTGATCAATGAATATATGGATGTGGCCCATGCCTTTTTCGATGGGGCGGAGCCGGCTTTTGCCAATGGCGTGATTGATCGACTGGCGCGCGAAATCCGCACGTCTTAGGCGGATGGGGGGAGCAGTTTTTGGATGAATTTGGCCTCATAAAATCCTGTTTTGCCGCTTTGGCTGGTGCGGGTGCCCCGGCTTATGGCCTGGGGGATGATGCGGCTGTGCTCGCGCCGCCCGCGGGCTGCGATCTGGTTTTTACCAAGGATATGATGGTTTCGGGCAGGCATTTTTTTGCCGATGATCCCGCCGATCTGGTGGCGCGCAAGCTTTTGCGGGTGAACCTGTCTGATCTGGCGGCAATGGGGGCGCGGCCTTTGGGATATTTGCTGGGCTTTGCCTTTCCCGATCATCTGGATGAGGCTTTGGCGCGGGATTTTTGCCGGGGCCTCGCGCAGGATCAGGCGGAATTCGGGCTTCGGCTCTATGGCGGCGATACCGTTTCCGGGGCTGGATCGCTGATCTTATCGCTCACGGCCATCGGGGCTGTTGGGCAGGGTCGGGCCCTGCGGCGCAAGGGCGCACAGCCGGGCGATGATGTGTATGTGAGCGGTGCGATCGGCGAAGCGGCTTTGGGGTTAAAAGCCCTTTTGGGCACATTGCCCCCCGCTGTGGCCCGCATCCCGGATTTTGCCGCAATAAAGGATGCCCTGATCAATCGCTATCATTTGCCCCGGCCACGGGTGGCATTGGGCATGGCTTTGGCGGGTCATGCTTCTGCCGCAATTGACATATCGGATGGGCTGTTGGCCGATCTGGGTCATATTTGTGAACAAAGCGATTGCGCGATGGAGATCGAGGCCGGGCAGGTGCCTTTATCGGATGGCGGGCGGATGGCGGTTCATCATGCGCCCGAATTGTGGATGGATATTCTCACCGGCGGTGACGATTATGAACTGGCCTTTACCGCCGCCACCGATGAGGCTGATCAGCTTGCGGCGCTGGCTCATGAAGCCGGGGTTGCCATCAGCCGGATCGGCCGGGTGAAGCCGGGGGCAGGGCTCGCGGTGATCGCCCATGATGGCACGCCTTTGCCCCGCGATGCCTGGGGGGCGGGTGGCTTTCAGCATCAGTGATGTGGCGGACGCGATCAGAAGAAACCGGGAATGAGGAACAGGCTTTATGGTTGATGACGATCCCATTGAATTGCCGGCATCCGGCAAGCGTCGCGGCGTGCTGATGATCATCATTGGTGTGGTCGTGGGTTTGCTGATCGGCGGCGGTGCGGTTTATCTGCTGGTTTCCGGCTCCGCTAAGGCGCCGACAGATGCCGAGCAGACCGAAGCCGAGGCCGCGCCCGAGGAGGCTGCGCCCGATCTGCCCAAAATTGATCTGCTGGTGGTGCCGGTGCGCCGCTTTGCGGTGCCTTTGATTGATCATGATGGTGATGTTCTGGGCTATATGTGGGTGGATCTGGCTTTCGAGGTGGATGGCCCCGATCATCAATCCTATGTCGCTGCCCGAATTCCAGAATTGCGCGATGCCTTTCTGCGCGATCTCAATGCCCGGCAAACCACACAAAAAGACAAACCCGGTGCCCTTGATTTTGAGCTTTTGCGCGAACGCCTTGATGCGGTGAGCAAGCAGGTTATGGGCCCGGATCGGGTTTTAAGGGTGCGGATCACCAATGCCCAAAGGGTTCCCTGATCCTATCGGCCCGTCCGGGCCTAAAAAGCCCGGCGGGGCTCCGATTATTCCACAGATGCGTTTGGTGGCTTGCGTGATCCATAAGCGACCCTTAAGCTTTTGAAACTGAAAAGACCGCGCAGAAGAATAAAAAGCGGTCATGGGCTGATTTGTGCGCCAACATGCGCCCTGATCTGCCCGTCGGATTCAAAAGAAGGGGATATCGTTTATGCAAGTTTTGTATGTTTCGATCGCTGCGGGTGTTTTGGCCATTCTTTATGGCATATGGGCAACGCGATCAGTTTTGTCGGCCAGTCCTGGCAATGAACGCATGCAGGAAATCGCCGGATATATTCAGGAAGCGGCGGGGGCTTATCTCAATCGCCAATATCGGGCCATTGCCATTGTCGGGGTGGTGGTCGCGGCTTTGCTGTTCTTTTTTCTCGAACCCTGGGCGGCCTTCGGCTTTGTTTTAGGGGCGGTTTTGTCAGGCGCGGCAGGCTATATTGGCATGCTGATTTCTGTGCGGGCCAATGTGCGCACGGCGGAAGGTGCGCGCGAAAGCCTGCAAAGGGGCCTGTCGATTGCCTTTCGGGCGGGCGCGGTCACCGGGATGCTGGTGGCGGGCCTCGCCCTGCTGGCGGTGGCGGGCTATTATACCTTTCTTACTGTGGGTCTGGGCTTTGAAGCCACCGGGCGCACGGTGATCGATTCCCTTGTTTCTTTGGGCTTTGGGGCATCGCTGATTTCGATCTTCGCCCGTTTGGGAGGCGGTATCTTTACCAAGGGCGCGGATGTGGGCGCTGATCTGGTGGGCAAGGTTGAAGCCGGTATTCCCGAAGATGATCCCCGCAATCCGGCGGTGATCGCCGATAATGTGGGCGATAATGTGGGCGATTGCGCCGGGATGGCGGCGGATCTGTTTGAAACCTATGTGGTGACTGTGGGTGCCACCATGGTCTTATCGGCTTTGTTTTTGAAAACAGGGGCCGCCGATCTGATGGCTTTGCCCCTGATCATCGGCGGGGTGTGCATCGTCACCTCGATCATCGGAACCTTTTTCGTGCGGTTGGGATCAAAGCAATCGATCATGGGGGCCCTTTATAAAGGCTTTCTGGTCACCAGTGTTTTGTCTCTCATTGCGATTTATTTCGCCATGGATTGGGCTTTGGGGGCGGAAGGCCTTGATACGGCGTTCACCACCGCAGATGCGGGCCGCTTTACCGGCATGGATCTTTATTTATGCGGTGTGGTGGGGCTGGCTGTGACCGGGCTTTTGATCTATGTCACGGAATATTATACCAGCACCGAATATCGCCCCGTGCGGTCGATTGCCAAGGCATCGGAAACCGGCCATGGCACCAATGTCATCCAGGGGCTGGCCATTTCCCTTGAAGCCACAGCCATTCCCGTGCTGATCATTTCCGCCGGGATCATCGTGGCGTATAGCCTGGCCGGTGTTTTGGGCTTAGGCTTTGCGGCCACGGCGATGCTCGCTTTGGCGGGCATGGTGGTGGCGCTTGATGCCTATGGCCCGGTCACCGATAATGCTGGCGGCATCGCTGAAATGGCCAATCTGGATGAAGATGTGCGGTCGCGCACCGATGCTTTGGATGCGGTGGGCAATACCACGAAGGCGGTGACCAAGGGCTATGCCATCGGCTCGGCGGGCTTGGCGGCTTTGGTGCTGTTCTCGGCTTATACCGCTGATATCGGAATCTATTTTTCTGAAGTGGTCGTCGATTTCAGCCTGTCCAATCCTTATGTTGTGGTGGGCCTGTTTCTGGGGGCCATGCTGCCTTATCTTTTTGGGGCCATGGGGATGACGGCGGTGGGCCGTGCCGGTGGTGCGGTGGTTGAGGAAGTACGTCGTCAGTTTCGTGAAAAGCCGGGGATTATGGATGGGACGGAAAAACCCGATTATGCCCGTTCGGTCGATCTTTTGACCAAGGCGGCGATCCGGGAAATGATCATTCCATCCTTATTGCCGGTGTTGGCGCCGTTGGTGGTCTATTTCGTGATCAATGCCATTGCCGGGCAGGGGCAGGCCTTTTCGGCTGTTGGCGCCCTGCTTTTGGGGGTGATCGTTTCAGGGCTGTTTGTTGCTATTTCCATGACTGCCGGTGGCGGGGCTTGGGATAATGCCAAGAAATATATCGAGGATGGCCATCATGGCGGCAAGGGATCAGAAGCCCACAAAGCCGCGGTGACCGGCGATACGGTGGGCGATCCCTATAAGGATACGGCGGGCCCGGCGGTGAACCCGATGATCAAGATCACCAATATCGTGGCGCTTTTGCTGCTGGCCTTTCTGGCCCACTGAGCGCGGCTGATCAGAAAAAAACGGCATGCCCTTTGCGGGGCGTGCCGTTAATTAATTGCTTAGAGATCGAGAGGGATATCAGGTTTCAGCGGCCGCCGGGGCCACGACCGCCGCCGGGGCCACCCGCACCGCCGGGGCCCGCCGGGCCAACCCGCCCGATGCCACGCAAAAGCTGCTCGAAAAAGCCCAGGGTTTTGCCGCGGATGGGCGTGATGTTATCAACCGGATCGATTTCCTGCGCATCGGCAAGGCCATAGCGCTTGACGTTTTGAACCGCCCCGCCATCATCGAACTGCACTTCCACAACGGTTTGTGTGAGCGGGCGTTCTTCGATGAAGCCACGGCTAACTGTATCGCGGGAGACATAAAACCATGTTTCATTGCCAAAGGCGCTGACGATTGATGGGGTACCCAGCATATCGGCAACAGAATTTCTGTTGTCAACGCCGGGGGAAATGGCCTTCATCAGGTCTTCATCAACCACATAACCGCGGGTTTGGGTGGATGTGGTGCAGGCCGGGAGCAGCAGCGCTATGGCCATGCACCCCAATAAAGCGCCCTTCGACGATTTTGATTTCAGAGAACCCATTCTAGCAATCATTTGGAAACAAAGCCTGTGCTTGATTTTTTGCCGATAAGCGGCGAATGATCACTGATACAGTCATCTCTTATTCACCGCGTCAAGTCAACAAGCGTGCCCATGTCCTCATTGATCCATTTTCTGAAAAATCTTTTTGCCGCCTCACCCGGCCGCGAAACCGCGATTGCCCTTTATAGCGGGGCCGTGGGACAGGCCCGACAGCCTGCTTTTTTTACCCACTATAAAATCCCCGATACATTGGATGGGCGTTTCGATCTCGTTGTTTTGCATCTGTATTTAGTTTTGCACAGGCTGAGCGCGATCAAACCCCCCTGCAATGACGTGCAGATGATTTTGCAAGAGGCTTTTTTTGCCGATCTCGATCGCTCGATGCGTGAAATAGGGGTGGGGGATCTGGCTGTTGGCAAGCATGTCAAAGAGATGGCATCGGCCTATTTCGGGCGCTTGCAGGCTTATGATCATGCCCTTGATTCGGGGGATGAGGCAGCGCTTATGGATGTTTTGGCGCGCAATATTTATCGTGGGCAGCTCCCTTCAGGGGATTGCGTGGAGCGTTTGGCCTCTTATGTGAGGCGTCAGGCTGCGCATCTGGAAGCCATCAGCGACGAGGATATCTGTGCTGGCCGCGTGCATTTTCTAAGCCCTGAAATTTCCGAAACCACCAAAAGCCGACATGAGGATGACCCCCGGGCATGACCGTCTTTCACCATATCATCAGCCGCGACAGCCTCGATAAAGAGCCGCTTTTTCTCGATCTGAAGGCAGATGAGGCCATTCGTGAGGCCTTGTCTCAAAGATTTGAACTGCCTGCGATCAATGCCCTTGAGGGTGATGTGGAAATCAATGCTATTGAGGGGGGAATGAAGCTGAGCGGCCAGTTACGGGCCGATCTGGTGCAGCAATGTGTGCTCACTTTACAACCCATTGTCGTTCGGCTGGATGAGCCTTTCGCCATTTATTATCTTGCTGATGACTTGCCCGAAGAGGATGGAGAGGCGATTGTGGATGCAGAGCATGAGGATGTGGTTGCTTTGATCGATGGCAAGGTGGATGTGGGCGAAGCTCTGGCGCAAACCCTGTCCTTGGCGCTTGATCCTTTTCCGCGTGCCGAAGATGCCGTTTTACCACAGGGGGTGATCAGCGAAGACGAACTGAAGATAAGCCATCGTCGCGATAATCCATTCTCGATTCTTGAAAAACTTCGCGACAAGACTTGAAGCAATATCATTTGCCGGTATTTTGCACGGCGCATCAGGGTGTGGCAGAAGTGTAGCTTGCCGGTGTTATGATGTGTTGAATGGTAAATAGATCCTGGGGCAGGCATAGTTGAAAAAACATCTGACAATTGCGCTCGACGCCATGGGTGGTGATCAAGCTCCGGCGGTGGTTGTTCATGGCGCGCATCTCGCCCGCGAACGCTATCCCGATGTCCATTTCGTCTTTTTCGGGCGCAGCGATGATGTGCAGCCCTTGCTCGATGCCGCACCTTTGCTAAAAAAGGTCAGCCGCTTTGTGCATACCGATGATGTGGTGCAGGCCGAAGACAAGCCCGGCAAAGCCCTGCGTCGCAGCCGCCAATCCTCGATGGCGCTGGCCATCGAATCCGTGAAGGCGGGGGAGTGCGATGTGGCGGTATCAGCCGGCAATACCGGGGCTTTGATGGCGCTTGCCAAATTCATCCTGCGCACCTTGCCATCCATTGATCGCCCTGCTTTGGCCTCACTTCTTCCCACTTATAAGGGCGAATGTGTGATGCTGGATCTGGGCGCGAATGTGGAATGTGATGCCTCTAATCTTGTTGAATTTTCAGTGATGGGCGCGGCTTTTGCCCGCACGGTCTTGGGATTGCAGCGGCCGCGCGTGGGGCTGCTCAATATCGGGGTCGAGGAACTGAAGGGCAATGAAGAGGTAAAAGAAGCTGCAGAAATCCTGCGGACGTCTGATCTGCCGATGGAATTTTGCGGCTTTATCGAGGGCAATATGATCGGAGCCGGCGAAACCGATGTGGTGGTCACCGATGGCTTTACCGGCAATGTTGCCCTGAAAGCGGTGGAAGGCACGGCGCAGTTGATTGGCCGCCTGGTGGGCGATGCCTTTCGCTCTTCATGGCGTGCCCGGCTGGGTTATTTGCTGGCCCGGCGCGGTATGAATGGTTTGCGCGATCATCTCGATCCGAATCATCATAATGGTGCCGTTATGTTGGGCCTGAATGGGCTTGTGGTGAAAAGCCATGGCGGGGCAACGGTTGAAGGCTATGCCACGGCCATCGGCGTGGCGATCGATATGGCGCATCATAATCTGATCCATCTGATCACCAAGGATCTGGGCGGGGTGGCCATGGACCGTCAGGAGAGTGAGCCCCTGACATTGGAAACAGATAAACAGGCAGAGAGCAAATCAGCGTGAGCACGATCCGATCCATTATCAAAGGCTGCGGCAGCTATCTACCCGAACGGATCATGACCAATGCCGATATGGCCCGGTTCGTTGAGACGAGCGACGATTGGATTTCCGAACGCACGGGGATCCGGCAACGCCATATCGCCGCCGATGATGAAAAAACATCCGATCTTGCCATAAAGGCGGCCGAAAGGGCGCTGGATATGGCCGGGATTGCCGCATCTGATCTGGATATGATCGTGCTGGCCACCGCCACGCCGGACCAAACCTTTCCCGCCACGGCCACAAGTGTTCAACATGCTTTGGGGATGCACAAGGGCTTTGCATTTGATTTGCAGGCGGTGTGTTCGGGCTTTGTTTATGCGCTTAATACCGCCGATAATTTCATCAAGGCGGGGCAGGTGAAGCGGGCTTTGGTGATCGGTGCCGAAACCTTTACCCGGATTCTTGACTATGAGGATCGCACAACTTGCGTGCTTTTTGGCGATGGTGCCGGGGCCGTGGTGCTGGAAGCGGGCGAGGGGGCGGGCCAGCCTCAGGATCGCGGCATTCTGGCCAGCAGGCTTCATTCGGATGGCCGCTATGGCGATATGCTTTATGTGGATGGCGGGCCTTCATCCACCGGCACCACCGGTCATGTACGCATGAAGGGGCGCGAGGTTTTTCGCCATGCTGTGGTTAATCTGGCGGCGGTAATGGAAGAAATTCTGGCGGATGTGGGGCTGACTTCCCAAGACGTAGATTGGGTGGTGCCGCATCAGGCCAATCGTCGCATTCTTGAAGGCACAGCGAAAAAGCTCGCCCTTAGCCCAGATAAGGTGATCATGACTGTGGATCGCCATGCCAATACCTCTGCCGCCTCGATCCCCCTTGCCCTTGATGAAGCGGTGCGCGATGGGCGCATCAAATCCGGCGATCTCTTGATGCTGGAAGCCATGGGCGGCGGCTTTACATGGGGTGGGTGTCTGGTCCGCTGGTAGATTAGCGGTTTCGCCTGATGGCTGTGATCCGCTCATCAGCTTTGAGACTAAGACATTGCCAGCTATTCGCTAAGACATTGATTGACATGAAATCTTTTGCGATCTAGACTGCTTCATCATCTGACAGGGGAATGGCCATGTCGAAGCACACCGTGACGCGCGCTGAATTATCGGAAGCTGTTTATCAGGAAGTGGGCTTGTCGCGGAATGAGTCTGCGGATCTTGTGGAGCAGGTGCTCGATACCATCAGCGATGCTTTGGTCGCGGGAGAGAATGTGAAGGTCTCGTCTTTTGGCAGTTTCATCCTGCGTGACAAGGGCGGGCGCATTGGTCGCAATCCCAAAACGGGCGAGGAAGTTCCCATTGAACCCCGGCGCGTGCTGGTTTTTCGCCCAAGTCAGGTGATGAAAGATCGGATCAATGGCGCGCTCAAGGGAAAAGGCGGGGCTTGATCGGTCTTTGGCCATCATCTTGTCGTTTATTGGCGCTATGCACTTCTTGCTCTGTTTCTCCAAGGCCTTAAAGCGGATCGCCTTTTTCGGTCGATTGCTCATACAGCTTAGCGGAACTCGGAAGTGGCGGAATTTGATGCCGATTGAAACGATGGGCGGATAGATGGTGTCTGGATATTCAGATATGGCAGCGGATGGCCCCATGCGGCCCCATGATGACGAAAATGATGCCCGAATGATGCCCCGGTCCGGGTCTTTGGACACAGGAGAGAGCGGATCGGAAAAATCTGATCGCGCCTTTCGGACCATTGGCGAGGTATCCGAGCTTCTTGATCTGCCACAGCATGTCTTGCGCTTTTGGGAAACCCGTTTCACCTCCATCCGCCCTATGAAGCGAGGGGGCAATCGTCGCTATTATCGGCCGCAGGATATTGCTCTTTTGCGGACAGTGAAGCATTTGCTCCATGAAGATGGGATGACCATCAAGGGCGTGCAAAAGCGCTTTCGGGAGCAGGGCGTGAAGGCCACCATTGATGATGTGCTGGCTATGGCGGAGCCGGATGACCTTGGTCGCAGCTCTTTGGAGCGGCCGATGGCGGCGGCGGCGGCGGGAGATCGTCCGATGGCAGGACATGCGACGCCTGATGGATCAAAGCCCGATCAAAATAAACCAGATGCCGATGGGGCTGGCTTGCATCATATTGAAGATACGTCTGATGATCAGCCCATCAATCCGTCTTTAGCGGAGCCGGGCCGGGCGGAAAAGGCCCCGATGCGCGCAACATTGGCTCACATTCTGGATGAACTGCGCACCCTGCGCCAAATGCTGGATTGAGGCACGGATCATCCCAAGGCGGCAAAGATTGTGAAACAACCAATTTTTTGCCATGTCTTGATCTGGATCAGGGGCAAAGGCCCATATTTCACACAATAATAGCCATAATCATCGACATCATGATTTTTCAGGAATCTGAAGGGAGACGATCATGGCTTTAGACGTTTATCAGCGTTTGAAAATCTGGGATCGCCCGGTTCGGCTCTTTCATTGGATCAATCTGCTTTGTTTTCTGGGCCTGCTTGGGGTGGGTCTGGTGATTTTTTATGGGGGCGATCTGGGGATCAGCAATGATGGCAAGATCGCGCTGAAACAGATCCATGTTTTGATCGGCTATGTGTTTGCAGCCAATCTGCTGGTTCGAATCATCTGGGGTTTTGTGGGAAGTCCCCATGCCCGCTGGCGACATCTGTTTGCATTCGGGCCGCGCTATCGCGAACGATTGGCGCGCTATTTAAGGAAGGATGGGGATACCGATCCCCTGCACAATGCCGGGCATAATCCTTTGGGGCAGCTATCGGTTTTCGTGCTGTATCTGCTTTTGCTTTCCCAGGCTGTTACGGGCCTTTTTCTGGCGGGCAGCGATCTGTTCTGGCCGCCCGTGGGTCACTTGATCGCTGAATGGATTGCGGCACCGGGGGTGGCCCCTGCAGATCTGGTGCCTTATGCCAAGCCCCTTTATGACCCTGAACACTATGCCGAGATGCGATCCTTGCGGGCACCCTTCATCAGCCTTCATGTCTATGGATTTTATGCCCTGATAGGGATGGCTGTTTTGCATAGTGCGGCGGTTGTTCGGGCTGAAATCCGGCAGGGGGGATCATTGGTTTCCGCCATGATCACGGGCTATAAAATGCTTCCCCAAAAAAATAAGAAAAACCAATGATGCCCGATCAGGTGCAAGGCGCTTTGCAGTTGATTTGGCAGTATGCGTTTTCTTGGTTGCATCAAGGGTCGGTTCCCGCCTATAACGGCGCCCGTTGCAATGCGGAGCGTAGCGCAGTCTGGTAGCGCACTACACTGGGGGTGTAGGGGTCGTGGGTTCAAATCCCGCCGCTCCGACCATTGCAAAGACAAACGGGTTTGCCCGCTTCATTCGGGCCGTTAGCTCAGTGGTAGAGCAGCTGACTCTTAATCAGCGGGTCCGGGGTTCAAGTCCCCGACGGCCCTCCAATAAAAACAAGCACTTGGCCAGATATGGTCAGGTGCTTTTTTCTTGCGCCCAACAATCCTGCGGGGCCACACTCAGGCGAGGGGCTGCGAAGGTCGCTAAATGTGCGCAAAGAGAGGTTCTATGAGATTGATCATCGGTATGGGCGGGGCCAGCGGCATCATCCACGGCATTCGGCTTTTGGAAATTTTGCAGCCGATGGCCGATGTTGAAACGCATCTGGTGATGAGCAAAACCGCCCGCATCACTTTGGCTGTGGAAACCGAATACAGCCTTGATAGGGTGGAAGCCATGGCCGATCATGTCCATAAAATCGGCAATGTGGCGGCCAGCATTGCCAGTGGCTCCTTTCAAACCGATGGGATGATTCTGGCTGCCTGCTCCATGAAGAATTTGTCGGCGGTTGTGCATTCCATGGCCGATGATCTGCTGACCCGGGCGGCGGATGTGTGCCTGAAAGAACAGCGCAGGCTGGTTTTGATGCCGCGCGAAACCCCGCTTCATGCCGGACATTGCGCTTTGCTGCTTGATGCCGCGCGCTTGGGGGCGATCATTGCCCCGCCCATGCCCGCTTTTTATATCAAGCCGCAAACGATCGATGATCTGGTGGATCACAGTGTGGGCCGGGTGCTCGATCTGTTTGGCATTGATAGCCAAGGGGTGAAACGCTGGACGGGGCCCCATGGCTGAAGACTATACTGACGAAACGGTGGATCAGGACGCATCGGCATTCTGGGCGTTTTCCCTGGCCCTTTATGGCCGGGATGATGTGGCCGAAGCCTGCCTTTATCTGCAGGATCATCTGGGGGCCAATGTCAATCTTATCTTGTATCTTTGTTTTCGCTGGCGGGCGCATCAATTGGTTTTAAGCCCGGATGATCTGGCGATCCTGCGCGCGGCCATGGATCATTATGATGCGGCGATCCTGCGCCCCTTGCGGGCGGTTCGGCGCGGGCTGAAGCCGATGATCGGTGATGATCCGGATCTGGCCGCAGCCTATGAAGCGCTGAAAGCCGCCGAACTCTCCAGCGAAAAAGCGCAGCAAAGGCGGCTGGTCGCCAGCGGGCGATCCTTGGGCGCGCGGCCATGCGATGGGCAGGCACAATCGCCTTTGGCCAAGGCCCTTGAAGACGATCTGATGCCTTTGTTAAAGGATGCGCCTAAGGATTTTGCCCCCAAAAAGGCGCTGGCGATGGCGGCACGGATCGCCGATGCTGCCTGCCGGATGCCGCTCACCCACGTTTTTCTTTCCACTAAACACGCATAAAACCGGATGATAAAGGAGACAGCCATGCCCAAAATTTATGTGACCGATTGGTCAGGTGACACCCATGAAATAGAAGGAAGGCCGGGCGCAACCCTGATGGAGACGATCCGCAAAGCCGGCATCGATGATCTGGCCGCCATTTGTGGTGGTTGCTGTTCTTGTGCGACCTGTCATGTCTATGTGGATGAGGCTTGGCTGGGAAAATTGCCGGATCGCGAAGACGATGAATATGAACTGCTATCCGATAGCGTGCATTATCAGGAGCAGTCGCGGCTATCATGCCAGATCCCGCTCTCGGATGCATTGGATGGCTTGAAGGTGACCGTCGCCCCGGAAGAATGATCCCCATCGAGCACAAAATTGAAAGGCAATGAATGAATACCCAACGCGATTATGATCTGGTGCTTTATGGTGCCAGCGGATTTACCGGTAAGCTGGTGGCCGAATATATTGCCAAAAACTATGGCGAAACAGATGTGCGCTGGGCTTTTGCCGGCCGCAATGCACAAAAGCTATCGGATGTGCGCGATGAACTGGGCTTGCCCGCTGATTTTCCGCTGATCCTTGCCGATGCCGATGATCCCCAATCCCTGCACGATATGGTGGCGAAAACCCGGCTGGTGATCACCACGGTGGGGCCCTATCAGCTTTATGGCGAAGGGCTGTTGGCAGCCTGTGCCAAGGCGGGCACCGATTATGTGGATCTGTGCGGTGAACCGGCCTGGATGCGCCAGATGATTGATGCTTATGAACAAACCGCCCAACAATCGGGAGCACGGATTGTTTTTTCCTGCGGCTTCGATTCCATTCCTTTCGATTTGGGCGTGTTGTTTTTGCAATCGGAAGCGCGTCGGCAAACCGGGGCGCCTTTGCGGCAGGTTCATGGCCGGGTGCGAAGCATGAAGGGGGGTTTTTCCGGCGGCACGGCAGCCAGCCTGAAGGCCACATTGGCAGCGGCAGCAGAGAATCCCGATATTCTGGCATTGCTGCGCGATCCCTTTGCTTTGGTGCCGGATTTCGATGGCCCCAAACAGCCTTCGGGCATGAAGCCGCTTTTTGATGAACAGTGCCAATCCTGGGCCGCTCCTTTCATCATGGCGCCGATCAATACTCGCAATGTGCATCGCAGCCACGCGCTTTTGGGGCATCCCTGGGGCCGCGATTTCACTTATGATGAGATGATCCTCACCGGCCCCGGCGATAAGGGCGAGGCGGTGGCAAAGGCCGTGGCCGAAGATAAATCGATGATGAAGGAAGATGGTCTGAAGCCCGGCGAGGGGCCAAGCCGTGAAGAGCGGGAAAATGGCTCTTATGATGTTTTGTTCATAGCGCCCACGGATGATGGCCAATCGGTGCGGGTTTCGGTGAGCGGGGATCGCGATCCCGGCTATGGCTCCACATCGAAAATGATCACCGAAGCCGCCCTTTGTCTTTTGCACGATTGCCCTGATGTAAAGGGCGGCATCTGGACCCCCGCAGCCGCCATGGGCACGGCATTGATCAAGCGCCTTGAAGCGCGGGCGGGCCTGCGCTTTCGGGTGGAGCAGGGCTGATCGCGCTTTTAATCAATCGATAAGCCAATAAAAACAGGGAAGCCGCGCGGGCTCCCCTGTTTTTTTGTTTAAAAGACGCGGATGGCCTTAGGGATCGGCTTAAAACGTCCCATTAAAGCCGATGAAGAAGGATCGACCCACAAAGCTGACTGGCCGGACCAGATTGCTCAGGAAGGGCTTGCGGTCGGCGATATTGTTGATGCCCCCATAAATCTGGAAGCGATCCGTGATGTCATAGCTGGCCGAAAGATCATGGACAAAGGCATTGCCGGATTCGAAAGGATCGGCAAAGAGCGGATCGCTTTCAATGCTCAGATTTTCCACATTGGGGAGCAACTGGCTGCTTTGGAAACGGGTTTGCCAGGACAGGCTGTATTGATCGACCTGCCAGGTGGCTGTGGTATTGACAATCCATTTGGGGAAGGTGTTTTCCCCCAGTTGATTATCGAATTGATCAGAAAATTCCTGAAAATCGAAATCCCGGCGCCGCAGATTGCGGGTGCCATTGGTGCGGATATCGATGCTGCCCCAATTGCCCGATAGGCCCAGATCGGCCAGATCAAAGCCGTAGCTGACTTCAAAATCGATCCCACGGGCCTCCAACGCCGCCACATTCTGCTGACCGGATTCAAAGAAAGTGATATTGCGATTGACCGGATCGCGGGTGACGAGAGCGCAGAATTCATTATCAAGGCTGGGGGCATCCACGCAATTCTCGATGATCCGCTCAGCGCTGACCACGATGATGGCATCGGAAATTTCCACATCATAAAAATCGACCGTAGCCGATAAGCCGGGAATCCAGCGCGGGGTGATCACGGCCCCTATGGTCAGAGTATCGGCTTCTTCTTCGGCCAGATCAGGATTGCCGCCCGCCCGTCCGGTGACGAAGGCGGAATTGAAATTAGTGGAATTGAAATTATCGCCCACCAATGCCTGGCAGTTCTGGGCCCGAAATTCGGTTCCCGCATTGACCCGGTTGGCATTGCAGGGATCGAAATCGGCATCGATGAAAATGGGTTGGGGGGGTGAAAACAGCTCGTTGATATTGGGGGCGCGCACCGAACGGCCAAAGGTGCCGCGAAAGCGGATATCATCCACCGGCGCATAAGAGCCGCCCACATTCCACGAAACGGTTGATCCCACTGTGCTGTAATCGGCATAGCGCACCGCACCATCGATGCTCAGATCCTTGATGAAAGGCACATCGCTGATGATCGGGATATTGACTTCGCCAAAAACTTCCCAAACATCGAAACGGCCATCCACCGGCTCGGAACTCGTGGTGACGGAATTAAAGCTCAGGCCGGCAGTTTCAAAGGCATTGGGTTCAAATTCGCTTTTTTCTTCGCGATATTCCGCACCCGCTGCAAAGCCGATGGCCCCACCCGGTAACTCGATGAAGCCAGCGGTGTCACCCGAAATAAAGCCGGAAATCACCTGCTGTGTCAGCTCGGAATTTTCCACCGAACGCTGGAAGATGAAATCTTCTGCCGCCTCGCTCGTGGTATTGGCGCCAAAAATATTGATCGGCGCGCATTGCCCGCTCCCCGGATTAAAGCTTAAAAAACCTTCCCGCGCGGCAGGGAAAGGGGAAATGGGCGGGATCGCCGTAGGGTCGAGATCAGACCGACACACCACCTCGCCACTATCGGGATCGATTACGGAATCAACGGCGGCAAAGAACCGATCCTCAATGCGGGTTTTCAGATTGGTGAAATTGCGTTCGGTTCGGCCAAAATTATACGAAACTTCATAGCTCCAGCCATTGTCGAACTCGCCATCGATGCCGGTAACCACCCGGAAGCTGTATTGATCGGCCTGGGTTTGGGCGGGCACATCGAGATTATCGCGGGAAACCGTCAGCACCGGGGTGATCCCCTGACCGATCAGGCTATCGATCTGGCTGCGCAGAGCGGTTGGGATAAAGCCATTATCGAGGGAAATGGGGATATCGTCATTGAAGCCATTGACCTGATCCACCGATTTCGTGGCGTTATAGGAAAATTTCGATTCAATGAAGAAATTGAGCTGATCAAGGACTTTATAGTTCACATTGCCATTGACATTGACCCGATCGAGCTTGGGCTGCAGCCAGCCGATATTGGGCAGGCCGGGCACCGCATCGCCGCCGATACCATTGAACAGATCAAGGAAAATATCGGCGGGATTGAAAGCGCGCAAAGTGCCGGTTTCATCCACGATCTGGGCAATGGGAAAGCCGCCAACAGTGGCACCGGGATCAAGCAGATTGATGAAGCCGGGATCGTTGAAATTATTCTGATCCTGCAGCCAGATGATGCCAAAAGGGCTGGAAACCGGCAGCCGCGCATTTTGCGCAAAGCTATTCACGGCATCGGGATTGACGCCTAGCCTTGCGGCCAGTTCAGGGGAATTGGGCACGAAAGCGGCAAAGCCGAGACCGGCGATATTGGGTCGATCTTCAACCTTGATATTGCCGGTCTGGGTATATTCCACGCTGACCACGGCATTGCCGCGACCATCGGCAAAATTGGTGCCGCCGGTTGCAGACAAAAATAAATCTTCGGAATCGCCCCGTTCGCTGATGCCGAATTGCGAGCGCACATCAAGCCCTTCAAAATCATCGCGCAGGATGAAATTAACCGCCCCGGAAACGGCATCCGCACCATAAATGGCCGATGCGCCGCCGGTCAGCGTTTCCACCCGCTCGATGAGGGCGACGGGTATGCTGGTCACATCCACCGCTGCTGTGCCCGCAACGCCCGAGACATGACGACGACCATTGATCAGAACCAGAGTCCGCTCGCTCCCAAGCCCCCGAAGATCGAGAAGACCAACCCCCGCAGGCGCGCCATTCTGATCAGATTGATTGGCAGGCAAAGAGCTATTGAGCGCCGGAATTTCGCGCAACAGAGAAGAAATATCAGTTTCCCCCGATCTTTTGATATCGGTGGCATCGATCGTGGTGACCGGGCTGGGGCTGCTGAGATTGCTGCGGGCAATGCGCGAGCCGGTGACGACGATTTCTTCAACAGCCTCATCAGGGGCTTCGGTTTGGGCCTGGGCTTCGGTTTGGGCTTGGGCGCTGGCCGGCAGGACAAGGCTGGCAGACAGAGCAAGACCCGCAGCACCGGCCAGAAGTGCCTGCCGGCGTTGGATGACAGATGGCATGATCGTTTCCTCCGTGAATTGGGGGTTATGACCCCTTTAATTGGTTATGAGGTTTCAAACGATTGTATTTTTACAAAACCACTGCTTTTGGAAAGATAATTAACCGCGAAGCTCTGTATTTGACATATTAAATATGTGCACTGCGGCAAAAATGTTTCACTTTATTGCGAATCAGCCTAAAATTTAGGCATTAGATGCAAGTTGTGGCGGGAATTTGGGCAACGCCCCACGAAGGCCAAAGCTTGCTTATGATTTAGCCTTGCTTATGATCAGAACGGTCATACATAGCCTATATGTGTATAAGCCATGAGGCTTTTTCATCTTGCAGGAGGATTGTTATGTTGTCGTCGTTAAAAGCACATCTCGCCCCCATGGCCGTGGTTGCCCTGATGGCCGGGGGCTTTGGATCATCTGTGGCGATGGCCGATGATCACAAGGAAAAACCCAAGGCTTATATCGTCAATCTGGAGGATGGGGCCGTTGTTGAAAGCCCGGTTAAAGTGGTTTTTGGGCTCAAGAATTATGGCGTGGCTCCGGCAGGGGTGGATAAAGAGGGCACGGGTCATCATCATCTGCTGATCAATGCGAGCTTATCTGATGAGGATATGACCTATCCCATCCCCGCCGACGATCAGCATCGCCATTTTGGCGGAGGGCAAACGCAGACGACTCTGGATCTGGAACCGGGTGACTATCGTTTGCAGCTTGTTTTGGGGGATGCCAATCATGTGCCTATTGATCCGCCCATCGTCTCGAAACCCATCACCATCACGGTGAAATAAGCCGCTAAAGGCGTTTCTAGCGATTGAAACGACAAACGGCCCTTTCATATTTGTGCAAAGTCCTTAAATTGCGCGCAGATGTGAAAGGACGAACCCTCATGACTCTGACCGAAGATATTGGCAATCGCCGCACCTTTGCCATCATCTCTCATCCCGATGCCGGGAAAACCACGCTCACCGAAAAGCTTCTGCTTTTTGGGGGGGCCATTCAGCTTGCCGGTGAAGTGCGTGCCCGTGGCGAGCGACGCCGGGCGCGATCCGATTGGATGAAGGTGGAGCAGGAGCGTGGCATTTCCGTTGCTTCATCGGTGATGACCTATGATTGGGAAGGCTGCACCTTTAATCTGCTGGATACCCCGGGCCATGAGGATTTTTCCGAAGATACCTATCGGGTGCTGACAGCGGTTGATAGCGCGGTGATGGTTCTGGATGCGGCGAAGGGGATTGAAACCCAAACCCGCAAATTGTTCGAAGTGTGCCGCCTGCGCGATATGCCGATTGCCACTTTTGTGAACAAGATGGACCGGGAAGCCCGCGATCCTTTTGATTTGCTTGATGAGGTGGAACAAACGCTGGCGCTTGATGTGTCGCCGGCATCCTGGCCGATCGGTATGGGGCGCGATTTCAAGGGCTGCTATGATCTGATTAATAATCGCCTGATTTTGATGCAGGCCGCCGACAAGAATATCCGCTCTGAGGGGATTTCTCTTTCTGGGCTTGATGATCCGCGCCTGGCCGATTATCTGCCGGAAGATAGCCTTCAAACCCTGCGCGAGCAGGTGGAAATGGTGCGCGGCCTTTGCAAGCCCTTTGATCTCCAATCTTATCTGGAAGGGCATTTGACTCCGGTTTTTTTCGGCAGTGCCCTAAACAGCTTTGGCGTGCGCGATCTTTTGTCAGGCCTGCGGGATTTTGCGCCTCCTCCCCGTTCGCATAAGGCCATTGAACGCCGGATCGAGCCCAACGAGGACAAATTTTCCGGTTTCGTTTTCAAGATTCAAGCCAATATGGACCCCAAGCATCGGGACCGCATGGCTTTCGTGCGGCTGGTCTCAGGCCGTTTCAAGCGGGGGATGAAGCTGCGCCATGTGCGCTCGGGCAAAACCATATCGGTGCATAATGCGCAGCTTTTTCTGGCGCAGGATCGCGAGCTGGCGGAAACCGCAGTGGCCGGTGATATCATCGGCATTCCCAATCATGGGGGCTATAAAATCGGGGATAGCCTGACCGAAGGCGAAGACATCCGCTTCACCGGCATCCCAAGCTTTGCCCCTGAATTGATGCAGCGGGTGCGCCCCATCGATCCCATGCGCGCCAAGCATCTGGCCCGTGCTTTGGAGCAATTGGCTGAAGAAGGCGCGGCTTCGGTGTTCAAACCCTATCTGGGGGCCGATTGGATCGTGGGGGTGGTGGGCAGCCTGCAATTTGATGTGCTGGCCGCACGGATCGATACGGAATATAATATTCCCGTGCGTTTCGAGCCGACCGAGCTTTATACGGCCCGCTGGGTGGTTGGGGATGATCCCAAATTGCTGAAGCAGTTCATGGAAGCCAATCGCGCCTCTTTGGCCGAGGATCATAGCGGCCATCCGGTTTATCTGGCGCGCAATAGCTGGCACCTGAACAAGGGGCAGGATGATTGGCCCGATCTGCGCTTTCTTAAAACCAAGCAGGAGGTAGCATGATAAAGCGGAGAACAGGGGCATTATGGGCCCTGATCATCGGATCGGTTTTTTTGACATCGGCCTGTATGGGGGCGGATGATCAAGACGCCCCGGATGCGGCCGCCATCGATCAGGCGCTTTCAGATCATTATGAGCTGATCGCCATGGCCTTTGCCTCAAACAGGGATGAGGCCGAGAGGGCCGCCAACTCCATTGCTGATGGTGAACCTGAAGCTTCTCCTGATGCTGGCCCTGAAGCGGGTTCTGATCAATCCGCTGAGGAAAGCCGCAAGTGCACATCGATGGAGATTATCATCAATCGCATGGATGGCCGGGAAAGCCGGGAGCGTTTCACCATGCCCTGCCATCTTTTGGATCGGGCACAAAACAGCCTGAGCCAGGGCATGAAAGCCCTTGAAAAAGCACTTGAGGATGCGGGCCTTGCGGTTTCCAATTCTGTGTTTTCGGGGAAGCCCATGGCCTATCAGCGGGTGGAAAAGATTGCCTGTATCAAGGCGGTTGAAAAGCCCGGCTTCGTGTGTGATCTGCGGGTTTGGTTTGATGATGAAGGGCAAACGGTTTCGCGCTATCAAACGGCCCGTTTCGTTAAAGATCGCGATGGCTGGATCGCGCTGGAGGTCAGCGGTTCCCCTTTGAGCGGGGATGATGCGCCATCGGATTTTTGAGGGGGTCTTTTTCTGGGGTGTCTTTAGGTGGGGGGTCTATGGGAAAAAGTACGGAGCCTAAGAACGTGAAGCTTATGAACACGGCGCTTTTGCGGCTGCGCTATGTTTTGGAAGGGTTGGATGGTGCCGATCAGGCCATGCTGGTTGATCTTTTGGAGCGAAAGGCCGATCTGATCTTGCGGGATGAAGAGAAAACCGACCAAAGCCCGGCTTCATGCCCCCGCCTGTATGGCCATGATGGCTGATTTTTTTAACCTGTTCAGTGAGCTTATGGTCAAAAGCTGAAGCTTAAAATGATGCTCAGCCCTTCATCATTATCGGATGTGCCCGCCAGATTGATCCGCAATTGGGTGGTCAGTTCGATCTTTTGCGCCGGGGCTTGGCGCGCCGATCCGCCAAAGGGCAGGGCTATCGTCAGCCCCGGTCCGCCTTCCAAAAGGGAGGTGCGCCCCGATCTGTCATCCTGCCACAGGCCAGATAAAAGCAGATGCGGCGTCAGGATGAAGCCGTTTTTTTGCCAGGATCGGCCGATGCGCCCTTCACCATTCATCTGCCAATCGGTTTTTTCAAACCCAATCCCTGCGATATCGCCAAAAACCGACCAGAAAAGCCAGGATGACCCCTGATGCGCCACGGGCCGTTCATAGCCCGCGCCCCATGAGCCAGAGACCCGAACCAACCAATCATCCCGGGCAAAATCCCCGACCGACACCAGCCGTTCTGCGCCCACTATGATGGCCTGAGAGGCAAAGGGCTTCAGTTTCAGGCCAAAGCCCGCCTGTTCGCTTTTGGCCTGTGGTAAGGGATCGGCCCCATCAACCGACCATAAAAGCCGCGCAAATCCGGCCATCCAGCGATCCGGTGATCCCAGCCACAGGGGCAGGCGGCCATTGGCTTCGATGATCCCCTGACTTTGGCTCAGAACCCGATCCCCCAGCAACAGGCTTTCATCATCGGGGCCATCCGTGCGCCATAACAGGCTCGCCGATCCCCAGATGATGCGATCTAGGGCGCGCATTTCGCGCCGTGTTTGCTCTAAAATCAGGGGATCGTGATCAAGGCCGAGGGCTGTGATGAAATGGGTGCGCGCGCAGGCCATATCCCCGTCATGTCGGCATAAATAGGCCAATTGCCGATGATAAACCGGATGATCAGGGGCTTTTTCCACCAATTGCGCAAAAACATCCCGGGCGGCAGGCTGATCGCCAGCAGCCAAAAAGGCATAGCCTGCGGATGCCAAACTTTCGGCTTTGGGGCGGATGGAAAAAGCCAGAAGAAAGGACTGCGCCGCTTGGGCATGGCGGGCGAGGGCGGATTGAATATGGCCCAGATCCAGCGCCCATTGATGGCGGCGCGCCTCATCTGCTGTTTGTTCAATCGCCAAAGCCAGGAAATGGGCAGCCATGGCCTGATCCCCTGCATTCAGCGCCTGATAGGCTTCCGTTGCCGCCTGATGGGCGGAAAGGGGCGGGTTCTGCGGCTTCACCCTGACCTCGATCTGGGCCGCTGTCGGCAAAGACTGCATCCAGCAAAAGGCTATGAGCAGGGCGCGCATGAAGATCATCGCCTGCCCTCATGATCCGTTTGTTCCTCTAGATCACCGGCCAGATCAGCGGCCAGATCAGCGGGATCATCGGGAAACAGATGGCTGGTTTTTTCCCATTGCAGGGGCGTGCCATGAAAAAGATGCACCAGATAAAGCCGCAAAGCCCGCCAGGCGGCCGCACAATTCACCAGATTGCCGATGAAAACCCGGGGGATGGAGAATAATCCCTGCTGCCAGCCATAAAGCCTGCCGGTATAAAAAGCGCGATGTCCGGCGCGATTGATCAGCAGCCCGGCATTCAAAAAAAGCAGCATCATCAAGGGGGAGCGGGGATCGATGATCGGCGGCATATCGGTCAGATGGGCGTGCCTCGCCCCTTCATAAAGCGCCAAAGCCAGCACAAGGACATAAGCCGCCACCCCCATAAAGGCGGTGAGAATGGCTTTGCGATCCCGCATCAGCATATAGCGCATGGCCAATGATCCGGGCCAGCCCTGACTTTTCCAGGATTGCAAAACGATACCGATCAGCCAGCGGGATTTCTGGCTGACCGCCGCCTTGAAAGCCGTGGGAAAATATTCCCGCGTGGCGATCACCGCGCGCTGATCTTCGGATTCGGGCAGCCGCACGAAAATGCTGTTATAGCCCAGCTTTAAAAGCATCAGGGCCAGTTCATAATCCTCAGTCAGGCTGTGTTGGGGGAACGGCCCCGGCGCCTTTGATATTTGGGCGATATGGCTTAAGGCCTTGCGCGAAAAGGCGCAGCCAACGCCCGCACAGGGAATGCCCCCTGCCATCCATTCCCGCAGGACCAGATCTTTTTGATGGGATTCTGCAAATTCATCCAGATAATGCCCACCCACAAGGCTGCGAAGGGGCGGCGGCAGCGGGATCACCGGCAATTGGATAAGATCGGCCCGATCGGCCAGATAATTGAAAAGCTGTAATTCATCGGGATGCACCACATCTTCGGCATCATGCAAAATGATCTGCTGGAAATCGTCATAGGCCGGATCGGCAATCAGCGCCCGCCATAGATGGTTCAGGCAATCGCCTTTGCTGGTGGGGCCATCATGATCCAGACACAGGATTTTCAGCCAGCTCTGTTCACGATCCACCGCCCGTGCCTTAATGGCGGTCTCACGGTCATTGGGATAAACGCCTAAGAACACAACATAATGATCATAGCGCAGGCTGCGCCGAAGCCGTTTCAGCATCGGCGCTATCACATCGCTTTCATTCCATGCGGGCAGAAAAATAGCGATTGGCTTTTGTTTTTGCACAGGAAGGCTTTGCGAATTGGCGCGGGCAGATTTCCGGTAAATGGTCAGGGAGCGCGACAGGCTACGATAATGGGTTGCCAGGTCGATGAACAGATCATCAAGGCCAGACAGCAGGATCAGCGCAGCAATGATCCAGACAAGGAGGTTTAGCCCCGCATGGAGCGCATCAGCAGCATCCATAAAGGCGCCCCCCGCCTGTTTTGATGAAGGGCCCTATCTAGGGGAACATAAATTGAAATATCAACTATAAAGAAATAAAAGATGCAGCATATTCAAGAATAAACAACATAAGAACGAGAATAGCGCAGGATATGGCGTATAATGTTCTTGAGATTGTAATATCCCTGATGCCGGGTTCAGCAAGCTGGCCACCGAAAAAATCGCCCTTGCGCTGATGGCTGCCGATACAGACGGGCCCCCCGAGCCGCACGCCTAAGCTGCCGCTGAAGACTGCGATGGCCGGGCTGAAAACGGGCCAGGCATAGCGGTGATTGCGGCACAGGATGCGCAAGGCCTGGATCGTGCGCCCGGGCCAGAGAACAAGGCTGCCCAAAAGCAGAAAGGGGGCCGAAAGCACAGTGGCGGGCAGCAGAAAGGCGGCGGAAAAGGCGCGGGGATAGGTGCCAAAGCTGCGCGCATGATCGGATTGTTCATCGATCATGATGCTGGCGGTATCCAAAAGCTTATAGGCGATGAGTGCCGGAAACCCGCCCAGTACAAACCACAGGATCGGGGCAATATGGCCCTGCACAAAACCCATGGCCCCGCTTTCGATGGCGGCGGCGGAAAGGGCGCTTTCGTTCATGCGGCTGGTATCGCGGCCGGTGAGTAGGGTGAGCATGGCGCGCCCTTCTTCAAGGCCTAAAGCGAGGCTGTTGGCCATCAGGCGCAAGCGTTCGAGCATGGGCCGTAAATTGATCAGGGATGCCAGAAACATCGCTTTGATGATCCAGGCATAAGGAAATTGCGCGAGCGCAATGCTCAAGAGAAAGCCGCATAAAAGCCCGAAAATCAGCAGGAAAACAGCCACCGACAAAGAATCGGCGCGGCGCATCCTGTCATCATGGCTTGGTTGATTATAGCGGCTTTCCATCTTTGCGATCAGCCCGCTGGCCCATGTCATGGGGAAAGAAAAAACCCGGCTGATGCGGCTGGAACTGCAAAAGATCAGATTGAACACAAGGGCCAGCACGATCACCATGGCGCCAGACAGGCTGGCAAAGGGGAGATCGCCCCCGGTCATGATCGGTCTCGGGCCACAGGGCCGGGGCGGCGGCGCGGCAGCATGGCCAGTATCTGCTGTTTTTGCGCAGGCTTCAGCCGCGCCCAATGTTCAATTTCCTGATCCGTGCGCCAGCAGCCGATGCACAGCCCCAAATCAGGCTCCAGCCTGCAGCGGTCGATACAGGGGGATTTGATGGCCATAGCGATCATCCGTTTGTTTGGTCTTGCTGGCGAAGGCTTATGATCAGGCTTGTGCATTCAGATTGGCAGTGAGCATGGATTTCACAAGAGGACGAAATCATAACAGTTTATGACGATATATCTCCCCTGAGGCAAGCGGCAGGTTGCCATCTGTTTTCTGGCGTGCACAATCACGATTGCGGCTGTGCTTTTTTAAAAGGGCGCTGTGTTTTTTATAGACCAGACAGGTGATGTTATGGATTTTTCCTTGAACGATGAACAGAAAATGCTTCAAGCGGGGGCGGCGCGATTCATCAAGGAACAATATTCCTTTGAAAAACGCCGGGCGCTGGCCGCCTCGCCGGAAGGATTTTCTCGTGATCATTGGGCGAAATTCGCTGAATTGGGCTGGCTGGCCTTGCCCTTTGCCGAGGCCGCAACCGATGCCTCCACCGGGGGTGATGAGGTGGGCGGTTTAGGGGGCACAGCCATCGACACCATGCTTTTGATGGAGCAATTTGGCCAGGGGATGGTGCTTCTACCTTATCTTTCAACCATTCTTATGGCGGGTCGGGCGATCGAGGCCATGGGTTCGGCACAGCAACGGGCGCGGTTTCTGCCCCCCATCATGGCCGGTGATCTTTTTGCCAGCCTTGCTTTTGTGGAACCACAGGCCCGCTATGATCTGGCCGATGTTTCGACTGCCGCCAGCATCAGCGGCAAGGGATGGCGCCTTTCGGGGGCAAAAAGCATCGTGCTCAATGGCGATGTGGCGGATCTTCTGGTCGTTCCGGCGCGCACCGCCGGTGGGCGCACCGATGAACGCGGGCTTTCCTGTTTTCTGGTGGATAGCAAGGCCCCCGGGGTGCAGATTCGCACCGTGCCCAGCACCGATGGCGGGCGCGTGAGCGATATTGTGTTTGATGATGTGAAGCTTGATCCCGAAGCCCTGCTGGGCCCCGAAGATGGCGCGTTGCCTTTTTTATCCGCCCTTTTGGATCGCGCGGCCGCCGCCCTTTGTGCCGAGGCGATGGGGATCATCGATGCGGCGGTGGAAGCCACCCGTGCTTATTTGTTGCAGCGCAGCCAGTTTGGCCGTCCGCTCGCCAGCTTTCAGGCTTTGCAGCATCGCTTATCTGAAATGGTGATTGCGCAGGAACAAACCCGCTCTTTGGTTTATGTTGCCAGCATGCGGATTGGCGAGGATAACCCCGTTGAACGGGCCCGGGCGGTTTCTGCTGCCAAGGCGGAAATCAGCCGCAATGGCAGCATGATCCTTGCCAATGCCGTGCAATTGCATGGCGGCATGGGGGTTTCAGAAGAATTGAATGTGGGGACCTATTTCAAACGCCTGCACATGATCAATGCCCTGTTTGGTGATCGCGATTATCATGTGCGGCGCTATGCGGCTTTGGCGGCCTGATCTTCAGGTGCGCAGAATATGCAGACTGAACAGGGATTGATCATCGGTCAGCACCTGTTGCGGGGCCCAGCCTGCTGAGCGGGCCAGATCGGCAAATTCTCCGATGCTGTATTTGCAGCTTATTTCCGTGTGGATGCGCTCACCCGCCTTGAAATCGATCCGGGTGCCTGCCACCGTCACGCTTTGATCGCAAAGGCTTTCGATATGCATTTCCACCTGATTTCGATCGGGATTGTAAAAAGCCACATGGCGAAAGGCATCAAGATCGAAATTGGCCCCACATTCGGTGTTTAATCGCCGGAGCACATTGAGATTGAATTGGGCGGTGACCCCCTTCGCATCATTATAGGCAGCATCAAGAATGGCCGGATCTTTTTTCAGATCCACACCGATCAGCAGCATCCCATCTGGGCCCAGCAGATGATGCATGATTTTCAAAAAGTCCACGGCGTCGGCACGGCTGAAATTGCCAATCGTTGACCCTGGGAAAAAGCCCAGCTTTCTATGGGGCGAGGTGTTGAGGGGGGCGGGCAGGGCATCAAGCCTTGTATAATCGGCACAGATGGCGGTGATATCCAGATCGGGATTTGCAGATGCTAATTCGGACGCCAGTTCCTGGGCCGCCAAAAGCAGATGATCCCCTGAAATATCGATGGCAACAAAACCGGCGGGATTATCGAGCCCATCGAGCAAAAGCCGCACTTTTTCAAGGGCACCCGCACCAAATTCGATGACCAGAGCATCAGGGCCCACGGCCGCGCCGATGTCTTTGCCATGGTCGCGCAAAAGGCGGCATTCCGTGCGGGTGGGATAATATTCGGGCTGTTTGCAGATCTCTTCAAACAGGCGCGAACCATGGGCATCATAGAAAAATTTTGCCGGGATCGTTTTTTTGGCAGCCTTCAGGCCCGCAAGGGCAGCCTGTTCAAAAGACTCAGCTTCGGGCGCCAGATCAATGAAATGAACCGGGCTTTTGGTCGCTTGCGTCGTCTTTTTTTGCATCAGATATCCTTGGCCAGTCTTAATCCGGTGAATTGCCATTGGGCATGGGCGGGAAAGAAATTGCGATAGCTGGGCCGCCAATGTTTGGCGGGTGTCAGGCACGAAGCCCCCTTTAGCACATACTGATTGCACATGAATTTACCATTATATTCGCCAATCGCGCCGGGGGAAGGCTGAAAGCCCGGATAGGGGCCATAAGAGGAAGATGTCCAGGACCAAACCTCGCCCGCAAGCTGAAGCAAGGATGGGTTATCATCGGCATCCATGCGGCGATTTTGCGGCAGTTGCGCAGGCGCCGGGTGCAACCGGTGGCTGGCGATGATCGCGGCTTTGCGTTTCGCCTCATCATCATCTTGCATCGCTAAAAGCGTGGCACATTCAAGCTCATCCTCGCGCGGGAGGCGGGCCCCGGCCCATGTGGCAAACGCATCGGCTTCATAGAGATTGAGATGACAAACCGGCTCCGCCCAATTGATTGGTTGGCGGCCGTAAAGGGTGAAAATGCTCCAGTCGCCGTCTTTGCTTTGGGTCCAGTAAAGGGGGGCGCTGGCATGATGCCGGTTTACCCAGTCCCAGCCTTCAGACAACCATAGGGTGGGGGTGCGATAGCCACCATCTTCGATGAACTGCAGATAGTCGGCAGTGGTGACAAGGCGATTGTGCAAGGCATGATCATGGAGCCAGATCTGGTGCTGCGGTCCTTCATTATCAAAGGCAAAACCAGTGCCATCATGGCCGATTTTTTTGAGACCACCGGTCATTTTTACCCAGCGCGCCTCGGGGGCTTGGGTGATCATTTTGGGAAAAGACGGGGCATAGGTGGGGGCTGTGGGATTGCACGACAGGGCATGTTTGATATCGGTGAGCAGCAATTCCTGATGCTGCTGTTCATGATGGCAGCCCAATGTGATCAAAGCGGCGATGCGCGGCCATTGGGGATGCGCGCTCATTTGATCGAGAAAATCCGCCATGCGGTTATCGGTTGCCCGGCGATAATCCATCACTGTTTGCAAAGAGGGGCGGCTCAAAAGGCCGCGTTGCGGGCGCGGGTGGCGCGGCCCTTCGGCCTCATAATAAGAATTGAACAGATAGTGGAAATCCTCGTCAAACACCGGATGATCGGGATCATAGGCTTTGAGAATAAAGGTTTCATAAAGCCAGGTGCTGTGGGCCAGATGCCATTTTGCCGGGCTGGCATCGGGCATGGATTGGATTTGGGCATCTTCCGCCGAAAGGGGCGCCACAAGATTTTCGGTGGTCTTTCGCACATCAAAAAAATGCGCCTTCAGCGCTTGGGCATCCATCAGATCAGCGGATAATAAATTTTGTTGATGAGGTGTTTGCACGGGGAACTCACCTGATAAAATGGCAGGAAAGCGAGAGATTGGATAGGCCCGCAAATTCCTATGGGTGAAGGGCTGCGCTACAAGATATAGGGTCTTCATTCTTTATGACAATGTGGATTTTTACACAAATGTTTAGCTAATGCCTGTAAAATATATGGGAAAAATCATTGATATGAGGGGGATGACGCGTCTTTCTTTGTTGGGCGGGTGGCTGATGGCGGTGGCCTGTAGCCCTGTGGTGCAGCCCTTTCAGCCGCCATCGGCGCCCATGGCGGGCAATATTCAGGATGAGATTTATCAGACCCCGGATGGCCGCGCTCTGCCGCTCAGAATCTGGCCTGATCCTGATCGGACGGCACCGCCAAGCTGCGCTGTGGTGCTGGCCTTGCATGGGTTCAATGATTATCGCGCCGCTTTTGATTGGTCGGCACCTTTGCTGGCTGATTGGGGCGTGCGGGTTTATGCCTATGATCAGCGGGGCTTTGGTGAAAATCCGCGGGCCGGAATTTGGGCGGGGGCGGATGCCTTGCGTGCCGATGCCCAAGCCCTGATCGGTCTTTTGAAAGCCCGCCATCCTGATCTTCCGGTGATTTTACTGGGGGAAAGCATGGGCGCGGCGGTGTCGGTTCTGGCTTTGGCTCAGGATGACAAGAGCCCAAAGGCCGATGGCGCGGTGCTGGTATCTCCCGCCGCGTGGGGCTGGTCTGAGATGCCGTTTTTCTATCGGATGAGCCTATGGTTAGCTGCCCATATCGCCCCCGGATGGGAACTGACCGGGCAGGGGCTAAAGCGTGTGGCATCGGATAATCGCGAGGCATTGATCAAAATGGGGCGCGATCCTCATGTGATCAAGGCGACGCGGGTGGATGCGATTTATGGGCTTGTTTCCCTGATGGAACAGGCGATGCAAGCGGCGCGTAGGCTGGATGTGCCGACCCTTGTGCTGATTGGCGAGAAAGACGAAATCCTGCCTATCGAGGCCATTGAGGCCATCGCCCACACGATTCCGGAAGAGCAGCGCATCATCCGGCGCTATGCAGATGGTTATCATCTGCTTTTGCGTGATCTTCAGCGGGATGATGTGGTTTCAGATATTGTTGCGTTCATCAATGATTTGGACGGATATGATCGGCGCTGTCAGAAAACGGTTCAGAAAATTCCCCCAGAAAATGCCTTAGAATAGTCCAACCCAAAAGACTGCCGATCACGGCTCCCAAGCTTGCGGCGATCATGCAGATGAACAGGTCTGTATCAAAGATCGTGGTCATGAAAAAGGCAAAGGCGGCACCCGCTGCGGCGCTTAAAAGTCCGCAGGTCAGGATTGTGATCTGCGCCATGAAATTTATCCCCTGTTCTTTATTTGCCTTATAGCGTTTTAAGATCGTCCCTGCCTGATTGGACAATCACTTTAAAGCTTACCATTTTACAGCGATTCGGCACCATTATCCACAAATATTTTTGTATTATATGATGTGCCCATTCTTAGTTTGGCATAGGATATGCATAATTAATGATTGTGGCATACGCATGACGTCCGCATCTTTGTTTGAATTTTCTGTATGTCTGGATTGTGATTTATGGAAAAACCAACGAAAAGACAGGCGCTTTCTATATTGAGCCATCGCGCGGCTTTTCTGATCTGGCTCGCGGGCAGCCTGATCGGCTGGTTGGCTGTGATGCTCATCCTTGTTTTTATTCTGTAATATCGGTCATGGGGCATTCGGAATGCACCCATTATTTGATCAATGACAAAAATGGCTCCAAGCCTCTTGCCTATCGGGCTGGTTTGTTTTCGCTGGCGAATTTTTCGATAGGCTCTGGCAATAAACGGGAGCAGGTTGTCCGTAAATTTTACAAAAGAACGCGGCAACGACAAAAATGTGTTATATTTTCTGACATTTCATGGTCATTTTTTTAAGTGTGATTTAAAAAACGGTGGTTCATGAAGGGTTTATAATATTTACTTTAATGGCATGAGATTTGCATTTTTCAGTAAACGACTATCCATGAAATGGCAAAATGATGCATCAGATGCGCGCAATGATCGCTAAAGTATCGGCAAAAGGATTGCGGGGCTTGTCCCTCCATCTTGTGGCTGCCGTGATTATGGTGCTCGGCTTGGTCCCGGTCAAAAGCCAGGCTACTGAGATCGTAGCGGGTGGGCTTGGCGATGGTAGCTGTGGAAATGCCACCGTCACGGCGCATGAAGCCAGCGGGGCTGTTGTTAATTTCAAAAGCTGTGTTGGGCGCTTGGCGGGGAATGATGCCACAGGTGATGGCGATCCTCTTTTGTCATTGCTCAATGATGAGGATATTTTCGGCGCTACCGACTGGATCTTTTTCGGAAAAAGCGATGGCAATAATCCTGCATTCCTCGCCAGCACTGATCAAACCAGCGGTATCTGGTCGCTTTGGGATGATACCGCAGCGATTGCCGGTCCATTCGTCATCAGTTTCAAGCATGGTAATGGCTTTAGTGCCTTTTTCTTTGACGATCTGATCTCGGTGCGTGGGGGTGATTTTGCTTTGTCTTCGGCTCTTTCGGGGGGTGGCCGAAATAACCGGGTCAATGCTTTGTCCCATGCGTCCGTGTTTTTGTCGCCAACCACCTCCACCACCGTCGCAGTCCCTTTGCCTGCGACCCTTGTTTTTCTGGGTTTTGGCCTGATCCTGCTGGGCTTGCTGGGCGGTCGTCGCAGCCGGTTGTGCCAGCTGATCAAAAAGGGTGCGGCATGATTTTGAGCTAAACAATCGGGAGGGGGAACTCCTGAGAAGAAGGGCGCGCCGCTTCAACCCCGGCTGCGCCCTTCGCCTTTTAGCGGTGATTTCAGGGGTGCTCGCTTTACCGCAAGCCATGCTCATTGAGCAATTGATATAAAGTGGGCCGGCTCACATCAAGGAGACGCGCGGCCTCGGATATATTGCCATCGGTTTGGGCCATGGCTTTTTGGATCGAGTCCAGCTCGGCCCTCTGGCGGGCCATTTTGATGGTCAGGATCTGTTCATCGGGGCTTTCGGCAAGATCAAGATCAGCCGCTGAAATCCGGCCATTGGCGGTGGCAAGAGCCCGTTTGATCCGGCTTTGTAATTCGCGCACATTGCCGGGCCAGTGATAATGCGAGATCGCAGCCAATCCATCTCCGGCAAAACCGGGGTTTTTCAGCCCCTGTTCATGGCTCCATGTGTCGAGAAAATGATGGGCGATGAGCAGGGCATCTTCCGGCCGGTCCCGCAAAGGGGGGACCTGCACCACAGCTTCGCCAACCCGGTAATAAAGATCTTCGCGGAAATGCCCTTCGGCAATGGCTTTTTCCAGATCGCAATTGGTGGCACACACCATGCGAAAATTGATGGCAATCTGCTTTCGGCCGCCCACCCGTTCGATGGTTTTTTCTTGCAAGACCCGCAAAAGCTTGGCCTGCAAGGACAAAGGCAGATCGCCGATTTCATCAAGCATCAAAGTCCCTTCATGGGCCTGTTCGATCTTGCCGATGGTTGTTTTATGGGCCCCGGTGAAGGCCCCGCGTTCATAGCCAAAGAGTTCGGATTCCAACAGATTTTCAGGAATGGCTGCGCAATTGATGGCGATGAACGGGCCCTTGCTGCGTCGGCTCAGGCTATGCACCCCACGGGATAGCAATTCCTTGCCCGTGCCGCTGTCACCGATGATCAAAACCGAGACATCGGTTTTCGCCAGACGCATGATTTGATCACCAATCGATTTCATTTTGGGGCTGGCGGTGATCAGGTCAGGGATCGCATTGGCCTGACTTTCAAGCTGCAGGCGGCGATTATCCTGCTCCAGATCATAAAGCTTCAAGGCCCGACGCACGATCAACCGCAATTCATCCACATCCAGCGGCTTTTCATAAAAATCATAAGCCCCAAGCGAGACCGATTTCAAAGCATAGGACCGTTCCTTCTGCCCGGTCATGATGATCACTTTGGTATCGGGGCTGGCGGCCAGAATATCGCGCAAGGCCGATAAACCTTCGCTGGGGCCATCGGTATCGGGGGGCAGCCCAAGATCGAGCAAAACCACAGCAGGGGCTTCTTTTCGCACGGCTTTGATGGCGCTTGGGCGATCGGCGCATAAGGTGCATTCCAGATCATCAAAGGCCCATTTCAATTGCCCCCTGATGCCCGGATCATCATCAACGATCAGCAATGTTCGTGTTGGTTCATTCATAAATCGAGACCATATCCCATCATAACCGGGTTTGCTAAAAATTTACAAAAGGGCAGGAAAGCTGAGCCGCATGGTGGTGCCGGAGCCGGGGCTGCTGATCACATCCAGATCGCCCCCTTGTTCGCGGGCAAATTCTCGGCATTGAAAGGCACCAACGCCAAAGCCGCTGCGTTTGGTGGATCGGAAGGGCACAAAAAGGGTATCGCGAATGAATTCGGGGCTCATCCCGGCCCCATGATCGGTGATGTCGATGATGATCTTGTCGCCAATCAGATCGAGGGAGACCTCGACCTCGTCTTCGCTTGTCTCGTTTTCGATAGGGTCGTCTTTGCAGGCCCCGGCTTCAAAGGCATTGGATAATAAATGGCCGATGGTGGCGCAAAACCGCTCTTTCGGTACATGGATCATCAAACTATGTGCGGCAGCATCGGCTTTCAGCACAGCCTTGCCACTGTTATTTTCGGCACGCTTGGCCAATTCATGCTGCAAGACCGGATAAACTGCAATTTCTTCGGGTTCTTCGGCCGATCCCTTGCCCGCTTCCACTTGGGTGAGACGGATGATCAGCTTTTGCATCCGCTCTACACTATGCTGGATGGTTTCATGCATATCACGCTGAAATTCCGGATTGGCGGAATGCTTGTCAAAATTTTTCAGCATCAGGGAAAGCTGGCTGATGATATTTTTAAGATCATGGGCAACAAAAGCATATTGCCGATTGAAGCGGGCAAATTGCCGATTTTCCTCCAGGATGGCTGCCGCTTTTGATTCCGCCAGAAAGCTTGCGCATTGCTGTGCCACCAAAAGCAGAAGATCTTCATCTTCCACATCGATTTTATTGGCCACCCGCGGATGAGTGAGGATGAGAAAACCATTCAGATTTTGCAGATGGGGCAGGGGAATGACAATCCATGCCGCCCGATCTACATGAAAGGGGCTTTGCGCCAAACGCTGGTCATAAAGGCAATGAAGGGCGCCCTGATCATCTTGAAACAGATCAATGGATACAGGATGAGGGATATGCGTTGCGGGCCGGAAATTCCATGTTGCCTGCAAGCGCGGCCGATCCTGCTCCAAAACCCATAAAGCGCCACCGGGGCTTTCCAGAATTTCAGCACAGGCCTTGATGATCCGATATTCCAAAGAGCTGTTATTGCGCCCATCGGTGGCCAAAGTTCCCATCAGGCGACGCCATTCATGGGCATAATCATATTTTCGGCTGTAAAAATGCCGGGCAACAAAAAGTTTGATACGCGCCCGGGCGCTGCCCGATGATAAAAAGAACAACAGCATCATCAGGGCAAAGAAAAGCAGACCGATCTGCAAGGGGAGGGCGGCATCTTCGGATAATTCGGGCAAAATAAGAGCCGCAGCCGCCACCAGAAGCAGATAAAAACCTACACCGATCAGGGTGAGAGAATAAAGAACTGCTTGCCGTGATACGAAAAAGGGATCGCGCCAGAATTTATAGCGCGCCGCACTGATGAATAAAAAGGGCACGATGGCAAGGTTCAGCAGTCCCCGAATACTATGATAGGCCGTGTTCATATCGCCCATGGCAAAAATCTGGGCATGCACCACCAGATCATAGGCAAAGGCTATCCCTAGGGGAATACAGATGAATTTCAGATGCCAGCGTTCATAATCATTGGTGGCCTGAAAAACCCCCACAAGGGCAGCAAGCCCCAAAATCATACTGGAAAGATCAAGGATATAAATGATCTGACCCAAAAGCGCGGGGGCAATGCCAAAGCCCAGCAGGCTGATGATTTTGGAGAGAATCAAAAACGGGACTAAAATCCCGACGATCCTTTGAAGCCCCCCCGAAGTCTGGCTTGCAGTCTGGCCTGAAGTTTGGCCCGGGGATTGGGGCAAAAGGCTGACCAGAAAAAGGGCCCAGCCCAAAAAATGCGCAGTGTAAAGCAGCCAGGCCAGATGGGTTGAAAAGGGGAATGTGCCATAAATCTGGCTCATGGCCCATAAACCATGGATGAAGGCAGCCATGGCAAACAGGCGGCTTTGACTTTGACGCCATCCTTTTCTCAGCAAAAGCAGGGCGAGCGCGATAAAGCCCACAGCCGTTAGTGCGAATGTCCAGAAATGGATCATCCTGCGCGGTCCTCCTGCCCCTTGTTCCCTTTTTACACAGTTCTACAGCTTTGTTCTGAACGCAAGTCTTTCACAACATTTAAAATAAAGTGTTTGGTGCTTGGACAAGTCTTTGCTGTGAGATGGATCAGTCTATGCTAATGTTTGACGAAGCACGGATCACAGGGTCACAGGATCGCGTGGGATGAAAAAGGGGCCGCAGTTTTCAAAGCCTGCGGATCCTATCCGAATCGGGGAATAAAGAGTCGAAGATGACAGTCTCAAATTTATTGAAACACTGGGTTTTATTGATCAGCCTGGCCGCGATTTCGGCCTGCACACCCGCCGACCCACAGCAGCGGGCCGAAAAATATTACGAATCAGGATTGGAAAAATTTCAATCCGAAAAATACAATGCCGCTGTCATCGAATTGAAAAATGCCTTGCAGGAAAAGGCGGATTTTATCCCCGCCCGGCTTTTGCTGGGCCGACTTTATCTGCAAAATTATCAGATCACCGCCGCTAGGAAAGAATATGAACGTGCAAAGGAAGCGGGGGCTGCGCCATCCGAATATCTGGTTCCTTTGATGCGCGTTTATAATCTGGGCAGGGAATTTCCCAAAGCTTTGGGCCTTGTGGAGGCGGCTGCCCCCGATCTGGCGCGCGATCCCGATGTGATGGCCTATCATGCCGATGCGCTTTTGGGTCAGGGGCGTGTGGGGGATGCACAGGATCTTTTGCAATCCGCACCGGCTCAAACGGCGGGGATTTTGGCGCGTCTCGGGCAGATCGCCCTAAGCCAGAATGAAACCGAAAAGGCGGCATCCTTATCACAACAGGCGTTGGAAGCCGGGCCCAAACAGTATGAAGCCAATCTGCTGGCCGGGCGTATGGCGATCATGGCGGAAAACAGGGATCAGGCCGAAGGCTATTTGCGCACGGCGCTTAAAGCCGATCCCGCATCGCCTTTGGCCACCATAAGCCTTGCCAGCCTTTTGATCGAACAAGGCGGGCTGGATGAGGCCTTGGGCTTGCTCGATGATTTGCGCCAGCGCGGGTTGAGCTCGGAGCAAAGCATTTATCTGCGTTCCTTGATTGCCCTGCAGCAGCAGAAATTTGAAATTGCCAAAACCGAATCCGAGCGTGTTCTGGCAAGTAATCCGCGCAGCCGCTCTGCCCTTTTGGTGGCCGGGATTGCCAATAGCGCCCTGGGGAATGATCAGATTGCGATCAATAATCTGCAACGCTTTGCCAAGGAAAGCATCGGCGATGATAATGTTCCCGAAGTGGCCAGCCGGGCTCTTGCCTGGTCGAATTTAAGGCTGGGCAATCCCTCGGATGCCTTGGCCGCCATTGCCCCCCTGGCCAGCACCGGGGGCGCGGGTGAAGACAATCTTGCCGCTTTGCGCCTGGCAACGGCCGCCGCCGTGCAATCGGGCAAGATGGATCAGGCGATCGGCTATCTTGAAAATGCCCTGGGGCGGACGCCCGATAATCTGGCCTTAGCCACAGCCTTGGCTTCGCTCAAGCTTGGGATTGGCGATAAAGCCGGGGCAGAAGCGGCTTTAAAGCCTTTTTCCAACGGTGATCAACTGGATAGCGTGAATGATCGCATGCGTCTTGGGGTGACCTATGCGCGGGCTGGCAATCTTGATGAAGCCATGACTATTGCCAACGCCCTTATTACCGATCATCCCGAGCGTGCAGCGGGCTATTTTCTGAAAGGGCTGGTGCACGGCACTCGGGGGGAATCGGCTGAAGGCATTGATCTTATTGAAAAAGCCAATGCTCTTGAACCCTATAATCAGCCGGTGATCGTGGCCTTGATCAGGCTTTATCGTGAACAGGGTCGGCAGGATAAGGCCATCGGCTTGATTGAAACGGCGCTTAAAAAGGCACCGGAGTCAGCCGAGCTGAAATTAGGTCTGGCCCAGCTTTTGGCTGAATCAGGGCAAAATGAAAAGGTAGAGGCGCTGCTGCGCGATGTGGTGGCGCAATATCCCGAACAGCAGGCCTATAAGCTCGCTTTGGGTCGCTATCTTTTGGCCAATGGGCAGGAAAAAGAAGCGCTTGATCTGGCCAAAGGGATTTTGAAGGCCAATCCCGATCAAACAGAAGCAATGGAGCTGGCGGGTCTTGCCGAGCAGATCATGGGTGATTCCGCTGCGGCCTTGCAGCGGTTTGATCGGCTGGTGGCGCTTAATCCTGAAAATGCACGCAATCATGTTTTGCTGGCGCGCAGCCTTGTTGCTTCGGGTCGTATCGATGATGCCATCGCTTCTTTACGTGAAAGCATCAGATTGAATGATGAATATAACAATGCGCGGGCCATATTAGCGCGGCTTTTGGCAGAAAAAGGGCAGACGAAAGAGGCGGATGATCTTCTTGTGGAATTGGAAAGTCGTTTGGGGGCAACCCCTGATTTTCTGGAATTGAAGGCCGAGATTTTCTTGCGGCTTGGGGAACAGGCCAAAGCAGCGGCGGCTATGGAGCGGGCTCATGCGCAGGCACCCACCGAAAAGCGGGCGCTTTCATTGTCGCAGATTCTTTGGTCGATCGGTGAAAAGGAAAAAGCGCTCGCAGCCCTCGAAGGCATGGAAACATTAGAATCAAACCTGCAGCGCGCCCAATTATTGAGCCAGATGGGCGAAAAAGAACGGGCGGCCCAGCTTTATGATGCGGTGTTGGATAAAAACCCTGAAAATCCGGTTTTGCTGAATAATTATGCTTGGCTTTTGTGGGAAATGGGGCGCACTGATCAGGCTTTCCAGCTTGCCAGCAAGGCGCGGAGGCTCGCCCCAAAATCCGCATCCATTCAAGATACCTATGGAGTGATCAGCTTATCACGCGGAAATTTGGGGCAGGCCTTGGCGGCCCATCGCGAAGCTTATAGCCTTGCCCCTGATAATCCCGACATTCAGATGAATTTGGCCAAAGCTCTGTTGGAAAATGGGAATAAAGAAGAAGTGCAGACATTGCTGGCGGATTTAGGACGTAAAATCGATCCGGCTCGGCGCGACGAAGTGGCAGAGCTTCTTAAAAAAGCCCGGCAATAAACCTGCATCCTTCTTTCATCACCTTGGTGCCCTTTATCAATCCGGACGCGTTGCAGCCCGAAGGGGTGCGCCGCAGCAGAGCCGGGGTTCATCTGGTTGAGGGCTGAGGATGGGAAAGAGTGGACCCCGGGTCTCCGCCCGGGGTGACGAAGTTAAAGAGGCTCGGGGTGGCGAAGAAGAAGGCTACGAGGTGACGAAGAAGGAGGCTACGATAACCGCCCTTAGCGAAAGGCGGGTTCGTCGAAGCTTCGGAGCTTGCGCGAGTGGAGGGTGCCCGATGCCGCTTCATCGCGCAGCAATTCCATCGCCCGGATACCGATCTGCAAATGCTGGCTGACGCTTTTTTCATAAAATACATCGGCCATGCCCGGCAGCTTGATTTCACCGTGCAAAGGGCGATCCGAAACACATAAAAGCGTGCCATAAGGCACCCGGAAGCGATAGCCATTGGCGGCAATGGTAGCGGATTCCATATCGATGGCAATCGCCCGCGATTGATTGAAACGCAGCGCCAGTTCATCGATCCGCAATTCCCAGTTCCGATCATCGGTGGTGACAACGGTTCCGGTGCGCAGCCGGGCTTTCAGGGATTTGCCCTTCAGGCCGGTGGTTTCCGATACCGCATTGGCCAAAGCCACCTGCACCTCGGCAATGGTGGGCAGGGGAATGGCGGTGGGCAGGGCCCCATCCAGCACATGATCATCGCGCAGATAAGCATGGGCCAGCACATAATCCCCCAGCCTTTGGCTGCCGCGCAGACCGCCGCAATGGCCCACCATCAGCCAGGCATGGCTGCGCAGAACCGCCAGATGATCGGTTACCGTTTTGGCATTGGATGGCCCCACACCAATATTGACCATACTGATCCCGCCACGCCCTTCGCGTACCAGATGATAGGCGGGCATCTGCGGGGGTTTGGCAATCAGATCTTTTGATGGTTTTTTTCCGCGCTGGGTGATCCGCCCCCCCGGTTCCACCAGCATATCATAGCGCCCGGCTTCCACTTCGTTTTTGCCAAATTCAATGAATTCATCAACATAGCGCTGATAATTGGTAAAAAGAACGAAATGCTGGAAATGCTCGGGATCGGAGGCCGTGTAGTGGCGGATGCGATGCAGGGAATAATCAATCCGCTCGGCTGAAAAAAGCGATAAAGGGGCCACTTTTTCCACGCCCTTGATGCGTTCGCCATCCACGATATCATCATTGGTGGCAACAAGATTGGGCAGGCTGAAACTATTCTTGATCTCGTTCCGGCGTTCGGGCGTGAGGCCGGATGCCGCCCGTTCAAGGGCAAAGGTGAGCGGGATCTGCGTATGGCTTTTGCCCACCATGAAAATCGCCTCATGATGATTGATCAAAAGCTCCATCTGATCGAACAGATAATCCCGAAACAGATAAGGGCAGGTGATGTCGGTCCCATGAAAGCCATGGGTATTGACCTTGCCGAAAGCCAGATTACTGGTGCGCGATAATTTGCTGGGATCAACCTTTGCCGCCAGATAGGGATAATGCGCGGGCCGGGCCGGGCCCTCCAGGCGATTATCCAGAAAGGCATCGAAATCTTCCTTGATGGTGGCAATGGCATCTTCATAATGGCTGATCATGCGATCAATGGCTTGTTGCGCCGTTTCGCAGATCACCAGATCCGTGGCGGGGAAATCTTGCAACAATTGTGTGTCGATCTGATTTTTTTTCATGATTTATCCTGAATTCCGTTCGGCATTATAGCGATAACAAAAAACTGGCCATGGCGGCGCTCATCAGATTTGAAAGCGTACCAGCCAAAATGGCCTTCAATCCCAGCCGGGCGATTTCTGATTTCCGATCCGGCAGCATGGCGCCCAAGCCCCCGAAAATGATCGCCAGCGCCGGAAAATTGGCAAAGCCGCACAAGGCGAAGGTGATCACGGCAACACTATGGGCGCTTAGCGTATCCTGAATTTGCGCCAATTGCACATAAGCGATGAATTCGTTGAGGATGGTTTTCTGGCCCAGAAGATTTCCAGCCGCGGCCGCCTCATGCCAGGGGATCCCCATCAGATACATCAAAGGGGATAAAACAACACCCAGCACCAGTTCAAGGCTTAAATCTTCAAAACCCAAAAGCGATCCGATGCCACCGAAAAGATCATTCAGCAAAGCCAGCAAGGCCACAAAGGCCAAAAGCAGCGCCCCCACGCTGACGGCGATTTTAAGCCCGGACATGGCCCCATCGGCGGCGGCCTCGATCACATTGGCGGGTTTGTTCTTCGGATCAAAGCCGGTGGCATCAAGGGCTTTGATGGGTTCTTCCCGTTCATCAGGGGATTCCGGCATCAGCAATTTGGCCTGCAACAAGCCCCCCGGCGCTGCCATGAACGCCGCCGCCAGCAGATATTCCAGATTGATCCCAAGGCTGGCATAGCCCACCAATATGGCCCCCGATACCGAAGACAGGCCCACCGCCATCACCGAAAAAAGCTGGGAATGGCTAAGGCTGGCAAGATATGGCCGCACCACCAGCGGGGCTTCCACCATGCCGACGAAAATATTGGCCGCCGCAGACAGGCTTTCCACAGGGCGCGCGCCGATGATTTTTTGCAGACCGCCGCCAATCAGCAAAACGATCCATTGCATGATCTTGAGATAATATAAAACCGCAATGAGCGATGAAACGAACACGATCACCGGCAAAACCCGGAAGGCAAAAATAAAGCCTGAACTATCATTGCCTAAGGGGCCGAAAAGAAAGCTGATCCCTTCATCGGCATAGGTAACGATCGAGCCCACACCCAAGGCCACAGCGCCCAGAACATCCTTTCCCATCGGGATATAAAGGGCGAAAATGGCGATCAGCGCCTGCAAGGCAAAGGCGCTGCCCACCACCCGAAACCGAATATGCCGCCAATTGCTCGAAGCCAAAACCCCAATGGCAAGTAAAAGCAGCATACCGGCAAGAGCGATCATTAAGGGATCCTTTATCTGGGGTCTAGGGTCAAGGACCTATGAAGCACGCCTATCATGCCTGCGTTCATGCCCCATTCTGGCCTTAATCACCATAAGGAAGCCAGACGTTTTTCACCTGTGTCGCCTCGCGCAGGAACTGACGCCCCTCGCCAAATTTTGGGGATGACCAATCCCGGGCTTTGCCATAATTCACCCAGCAGCGCTTCAGATTATCGGCCGATAACCGCTCCACCTGCTCGCTGCCTTTGGCCGTGCCAAAATACCAAAGCCCATCGACCTGATCATGGCGTGCCAACACATCGGCGAGGCCATCGCGATGCCCGGTGACGATATTGACCGCGCCATCCGGCACATCGGATGTTTCAAGGATCTGATAGAAATCGGTGGCGATGAGGGGAAAGCGCTGGGAGGGGACGATGACCGTACGATTGCCCATCGCCAGATGCGGTGCCAGCAATGAAATGAAGCTGAGGAGCGGGCTACGATCAGGGCAGAGCACCGCCGTTACCCCCAAAGGCTCGTTGATGGCAAGGGCGATATTGCGCAGGGGCGGATTATGAACCAGCCCATCAAATTTATCGGCCCAGGCCCCATAGCTGAACAGCCGGGAAATACTGGCCAGAACCTCGGCCTTGGCGGCTTTGGCGCTGGCCCCCGTGAGGCGGCTCAGGCGGTGGGCAAATTCTTCTTCGCGGATGGCCAGATTTTCAGCGATATAATAAAGGATCTGGGCCCGGTTATGGCCGGTGCTTTTGCTCCAGCCTTCAGCCTTGAAGGCGGCTTCCACGGCATCGCGGATGTCTTTCCGATTGCCATCACCCACAAGCCCGATCAGCTTGCCGCCCTGATCCATCACCGGCAGGCTATTGCCGCCATCGGGGCGCTTTTGTTTGCCCCCGATATAGATTTTCGCGGTGCGGTCGATCAGATCATGGGGTTTGCTCTGGGCTTTCGGAGCGGCTTTGGCCTCGATGATATCGCGGCCCGATGGCTGCCATTCATCACGCAGCTTCATATATTCATAAAGCCCTTCGCGGCCGCCCTCACGGCCAAAGCCGCTTTCGCGATAGCCGCCAAAGCCGCAGGCTGCATCGAACTGGTTGGTGCAGTTGATCCACAGCACACCGGCCTTCACCAGCCCGGAAATTTCAAGGGCACGATTGATATTTTCCGACCACACGCTGGCCGATAGCCCATAGCGGGTATTATTGGCCAGATCGGCAGCTTCGGCCAGGGTGCGAAAGCTTGTGACCGTGAGAACGGGACCGAAGATTTCTTCGCGCGCGGCGATATTGGCGGGGGCCACATCGGTTAGAATGCTGGGCAGATAATAGCATCCCTTTTCGGGCGTGGGGATATCGGGCTGCCACAGCACCGCCCCTTCGCGCACCGATTGGCCGACCAGTTCATCGATCCTTTGATGCTGGATGGGATCGACGATGGCCCCCATATCGATGGCTTTATCAAGGGGCGAGCCAAGGCGGAAATTGCTCAGCCGGTGCTTGATCTTTTCGATCAGGCTGTCGGCCACCCCTTCCTCGACGATCAACCGCGAACCGGCACAGCACACCTGACCCTGATTGAACCAGATGGCATCCACCAGCCCTTCCACGGCGCTATCAAGATCGGCATCATCAAAAACGATGAAGGGCGATTTGCCGCCCAGTTCCAAAGTCAGCTTTTTGCCGCTTCCAGCCGTTGAGCGGCGGATCAGGCGGCCCACATCGGTGGAGCCGGTGAAGGCGATTTTTGCCACATCTTCATGGCGCACCAGCAATTCGCCGGTTTCGCCCGCGCCGGTGACGATATTCACCACCCCATTGGGCAATCCGGCCTCGCGGCATAATTCGGCAAAATAAAGGGCGGTGAGGCTAGTATATTCCGCCGGTTTCATCACCACACAATTGCCCATGGCTATTGCCGGGGCAATCTTCCAGGCCATCATCAACAAAGGGAAATTCCACGGAATGATCTGCCCCACCACGCCCAAAGGCTCATAATCGGGCAGATCCTGTTCCATGAGTTGGGCCCAGCCCGCATGATGATAAAAATGCCGGGCCACGAGGGGGATATCGATATCGCGGCTTTCGCGGATCGGCTTGCCATTATCCATGCTTTCCAGAACCGCTAAAAACCGGCTGTTTTTCTGGATCAAACGGGCGAGGGCATAAAGATGGCGGGCGCGTTCATGGCCGCTCAGGCCCGACCATTTGGGATAGGCTTTTTTGGCGGCAGCCACGGCCTTGTCGATATCGGCGGGCCCGGCAATGGCGATCGAGGCGAGCAGATCGCCGGTAGCCGGATTGCGGCTTTCCAACGAATTGCGGGTGCCTTCGGGGGCCTGCCACTGGCCATCGATGAACAGATCAAAGCCGCCCTCGTGCCGGGCCAGCCAATCTGTGACATAATCGGATTGTTCGGGCGCGGGGCCATAGGACATGCTATCGAAAATCTCGGCTATTTTGGTTGACATGAGGAGCCCTTATCCCATCGGGTGGCGATGTGCAGCCGAATAACGGCCGGTGACGAAATGTTCGAGCTGGCGCTCGATATCGGTGAGGAGGCGCGAGGCGCCAAATCTGAACAGGGTTGGCTCCAGCCAGTCGCGACCCAGTTCTTCCTTGACCAGAACCAGATATTGCACGGCATCTTTCGCCGTGGAAATCCCGCCCGCCGGTTTATAGCCGATCTTATAGCCCGTGCGTTCGTAATAATCGCGGATGGCGCGCATCATGATCAGGCTGGTGGGCTGGGTGGCATTGATTTTTTCCATGCCGGTCGATGTTTTGATGAAATCGGCACCGGCCATCATCGCCACCATCGATGCCTTGGCGATCTTGGTGGCCGAACCCAGTTCGCCGGTGGCCAGAATGGCTTTCAGATGGGCATCCCCACAGGCCTCGCGAAAGGCTTTCACTTCTTCATATAAAGCCTGCCAGTTGCTGGTGAGCACATGACGACGGGAAATCACGATGTCGATTTCCGATGCTCCGGCGGCCACGGATTCATGAATTTCCGCCAGGCGCAAATGAAAGGGCGATAAACCCGCCGGAAAGCCGGTGGAAACCGCCGCCACGGGAATATGGCTGCCCTTCAGTGCCTCGACCGCGGTGGAGACCATTTCATGATACACACACACAGCGCCCACGGTGATCGGCCGATCGGCCATGCCCAAAGCGGCCATCAGATCGGGGCGCACGGGTTGGCGCGCCTTGGCACACAGGCGGCGCACCCGGCCCGGTGTATCATCACCCGACAAGGTGGTGAGATCGATGCAACTGATGGCTTTCAAAAGCCAGGCGGCCTGCCATTTCTTTTTCACCGAACGGCGGGCTTTCAGCGTATCGATCCGGCGTTCCACTGCCGATAGATTGACCCTGATATGCTCGATCATGCCTGCATCGAAGGGAATAGCCGTATTGCGCATCATGGATGCATTATGACCCGCCCCATGGGGCAGATTTTGATCAAAGGGGGTTAATGCCGTGACCTTTTGTTCACTCACCAGATCGAACCTTTCGCATTCATTCTTCAACTATAAACAGCTTTCAAAAAAAGCGCTCACCGGCATCAAGGGGCGGCAATCCCAGATGATGGGCAAGGCTTTGGCCGATATCGGCAAAGCTTTGGCGTATGCCTATATCCTTAGCCCCCAGATCCGGCCCAAAAGCCAGAACGGGAATATATTCCCTTGTATGATCCGAACCCTCGGCGGTGGGATCGCAGCCATGATCGGCGGATAGCACCATCACATCCCCCGGTTTCAAGGCAGCGCGCAATGCGGGCAATTGCCGATCAAAGGCTTCCAAAGCTGCAGCATAGCCCGGCACATTGCGGCGATGGCCATAGAGCATATCGAAATCCACAAAATTGGCAAAAACAATGGACCCATCGGAGGCGGTTTCGATTTGCTCGATAAGGCGTTCAAAAACCGCCTGATTGCCATGCGCCTTGATGGAGCGGCTGATCCCCGATCCTGCAAAAATATCGCTGATCTTGCCAATCGAGATGACCTCGCGGCCATGATCCTTGCTGATATCGAGCAAGGTGGGCGCATGGGGCGGGGTTGCCAGATCGCGGCGATTGCCCGTTCGCTCGAAAGTGTCGGGGTGTTCACCCAGAAAGGGGCGGGCGATCACCCGGCCGATATGATAATCATCCACCAGTTCCCGGGCGATGGCGCACAGCTCATAAAGACGATCCAGACCAAAATGGGTTTCATGGGCGGCAATCTGGAACACACTATCCGCCGATGTGTAAACAATGGGCTTGCCGGTTTTGATATGCTCTTCACCCAGTTCGGCGATGATGCTGGTGCCCGATGCATGGCAATTCCCTAGAACACCGGGGATGTTGGCCCGGCTGATCAGATCATTGATTAATTGATCAGGAAAGCAGGGGGTTTCTTTGGGGAAATAGCCCCAATCGAACAGAACGGGCAAACCCATCATTTCCCAATGGCCGCTGGGGGTATCCTTGCCTTTGCTGCGCTCTGCCGCTGCGCCGTGAAGCCCGGTGGTGGTGCTTGGCAAAATCATATGGGCGGGCAGGGTGCCGCCAGCCGTGCGCGCTGCATGGCCCAGGCCCAAAGCCAATAAATTGGGAATGTTGAGCGGGCCTTGGCGCAGGCCGGGCTGATCGGCGGCGCCATCGGCACAGGCCTGGGCGATATGGCAAAAGGTATTGGACCCCTGATCGCCGAAAACGGCGGCATCGGGGGCTTCACCGATACCAAAGGAGTCGAGAACGGCAATGATCGCACGCACGGGCTTTCCCCAGATTTGTCACTCTTTTAATCGTCATTCGATTTTAGCCATTTGCAAGATCATGAGCAGCTATGATCAGGGATAAAAATGGCCATGGCCTTTTACAAAGCCACTGTTCAATGACTGTGGCAAAAATTGACCGAAAAGTCAAAAAACAAATTGCGATAACAAGGCGCATATAGCCCCATCATAGCAACAGATGTGGATGAAAAAGACAAGGCTTGTTCCAAACGCCAGAATTTTGTTAACAATATAAACAGATATTGCTATCAAAAAAAATGGCTATGATCGGACCATCATCATAAAAAACCAGCGGGGACGGATCGACCATGAATGGGGACCCAAAGGCAACAAAATCATTGGGGCGTGCTGCGCGCAAGTCGGTGCCTCAAAACCCCGTTAATATGGCAGGCACAAAGCCCAATATCAAGGAAGCCGAAGATCCATCAGAGCGGGTGTATCGCGATATCGCCAAAGCGGTATTGGAACAGCGCCTGCAGCCGGGAACCAAGCTGGGGGAACAATTGCTGTGCGAGATATTTAATGTAAACAGGCCGGTCATCCGTCGGGCCCTGATGCGGCTTTCCTATGAAACTCTGGTCGAAATCCGGCCCCATCGCGGGGCGTTTGTGGCCAGCCCCACGCCCCTTGATGCCCGGCAGATTTTCGAAGCGCGAAGGGCTTTGGAAGATTGGGTGGTGCGCATCTGTGCAGAACGGATCGATCCAAATGCCCTCCAATCCCTGACACAGCATGTGGCCATCGAGCAGGAGGCGCGTTTATCCGATGATCGTGTGCGCTGGATCAGGCTTTCGGGGCAGTTTCATCTTGAATTGGCCGCCGCTACGGGCAATAGCCGCATCCAGCGTTATCTTGAAGATCTGATCGCACAAACATCGCTGATCATCAGCCTTTATGGCGGAGCCGAGCGGGTGGCTTGTGAGGATAATGATCATAGCGAGATCGTTGCGGCCATCGCCCGCGCCGATGCCGATCATGCCATCAGCCTGATGCGTGCCCATCTGGCCGCCTGCGAGGCCGGATTATCCTTTGAAGAAAAAGGCCATGCCACCGATCTGCGGGCGATCTTTCCTGTTTCGGGCAAGCGGTGATAAGCTTTTTATAAGTTCAACATTTTGCAAACAGAGACTGTTCATGACCTCATTCGATATCGATGCCAGTGCCAAAGCCATCAAGGCGCATTATTCTAAAGCATTTCCCAAAACCGCCCTGATCTTAGGCAGCGGGCTGGGAAAATTTGGTGAAAATATGGAATTGGAAGCAGTGATCGATTATGCCGATATTCCAGATTTTCCGGTTTCAACCGTTGCCGGCCATAGCGGCAGGCTTTTGATCGGCACGGTGGGCACAACCCCGCTCGTTTGCATGCAGGGCCGGATGCATCTTTATGAGGGCTATCCGGCGCAACGCTTGGCCATTCCTGTTCGCACTCTGAAAACCTTAGGCGTGGAACGGATCATCATCACCAATGCCGCAGGCAGCACGCGCCCTGAAATGGGGCCGGGGTCTTTGATGATGATCGCCGATCATATCAATTTTTCCGCGCAAAATCCCTTGATCGGGGCGAATGATGATCGCTTTGGGGATCGCTTTTTCGATATGTCGGATGCTTGGAACAGCGAATTGCGCGCAGCCCTTGCCGCGGTAGCCAAGGCAGAGGGGATCGATCTTCACAGCGGGGTTTATCTGCAGGTAGCCGGGCCCAATTTTGAAACCCCTGCGGAAGTACGGATGTTTGCGGCCTTTGGGGCGGATGCGATTGGTATGTCAACGGTGCCGGAATGTTTGGTGGCCCATCATGCGGGGATGAAGGTGGTGGGGATTTCGGTGATCACCAATCTGGCCGCCGGGATTGCCAGCCATGCCTTAAGCCATGAGGAAACGATTTCCGAAGCCAATAAAGCCTATGAAGACATGAAGCGGCTTTTGACCCGCTTTCTGGCTGATCTCTCCTGATCTCAGCGGATAGGGCGGTTCAGCGGCGGATGCGGCTTTTCAGGGCGGCGGCCATCAAAGAGGGCGGTGTTTGGGGGGAGAAATGCGTCAGATATGCCCCCTCGCGGCCCATCAGCATGATATTGGTCGTATGATCAATGAGATAGCTGCTATAGGCTTCATCGGTGGTTTTGGAAAAACGCACGGCATAGGCGGTGGCCATCCGCTTGATATCCGGCACCGTGCCGGTGATGCCGGTGAAGGCGGGGTGAAAGCTTTCAAGATATTGGCCCAGCTTTTCCGGGGTATCGCGCTCGGGATCAAGGGTGACAAAGATAGGCGCGATTTGCGCCGCCAATTCAGGGTCATCCTGTTCCAGCGCATAAAGGCTATTGGAAACCGCCAATAATGACATCGGACACACATCGGGGCAAAAGCTGTAGCCAAATACGATCAGCATATAGCGGCCGCGAAAATCCTGCGCCGTGACGGGGGCACCATCCACCCCGATGAGGGAAAAAGCCCCCCCCACCGGCGCATCAAGATCGACCTCGCCTTCAGGATTGGTCGGGTCTTTTGTTTTCAAGGCATCGCCTTGGGCCTTTTGATCTGTTGCGCTTGGATTGGCGGAAAATAGATCTGGCATGGTTTTATAAACAATAAAAACAGCCAGAAATGAAATCCCTGCCACCACCAAAGGCAGCAGGGTTTGTTTCCGAAACAGGCTCACGGTACAATCCAATCCGATACAGGTTCGACGCCTTTGCGATTTGTTGCATCGAACTTGACGATATAGGCCCCTTTTGATCCAAAGCGCTGGCCAGAACCCAAGGATAGGCGCGGATGGGGACCGGGATCAAAACCCACGCCGATATCATGTTCGATTAATTCGATGAGATAGCTGCCATAATAATCGCTGAGCAAATGGCCCATGGCAAAAGAGATGGTTTTCACCGCATAATAAGCCTGTAATTGCATGGTCCAATCAGGGATCGGCAATTTTCGGGCCCGCAGCCAGGCGCGAATCCGATAGGCATCGGCATGATAGGCATCGGGTTTATCATAGGGATAGATGGCTCGCACATGGCCCCATTGGCCTTCGGGAAGTTGGGCTTGCATCGCCGCGATCGAGGCCGAGGGCACATAGATCATGAGATCGCCGGGGAGCGATGTTTCAGCCAAAGCTTTAGCCGCAGCTTCAGGCGCAGTGCCGGGCCACAGGATAAGGGTTGAGGAGGGATTTTTGCCCGCCACAGCCGCCTTGATGGCCTTTCTCCATGCCTTTTCTAGGGATTTTTCTGGGGCTTTTCCCGATTTCACCTTCTGGCTTTTGATTTTCTGCTCGGGAGCCCGCTTTTCCATGGCGCTGGCAAACCGCTCAGCCGGTTTCCGGCCTTCGGCATCCTGATGATAAATCTGCCGGATCGTGCCTTTTTCTGGGGCGTTCTCCAGATTCTGGCCTAAATGGTCTGCAAGCGCATCGGCTTCCAGCAGCAAGGCACGTGAGAAATAAATTGTGAAGCTATCCGGCCCGGTATTTTCCGATGGTAATTGGGTGATGGGCAGGATGCAGGGCATTCTTTTGGCATCACAAAATGCGGCGATGGGGGCGTAATCCCCTTCAACCAAAGCACTGGCAACCAGAAATGCAGGCTGTTTTTGATAATAGCGCTCCAGTTGTTCGGGCCAGCTTTTCGGATCACCGGTCAGCCGCCAGACAGCAATATCCCAATCGCGATAGGAATCCTGGAATTCGGATCGATAATAGGGTGAATAGCCGGGGCGGGCTTTATCGGTATGATAGGATTTTGATTTCCAGTCGGCATAGGCGGTGATCACGCCGGTAAAGGCTTCAGCGCGTTCCGGGTCCACCGGGCCGGCGACGATGGTGGCCAAATGCAATTTCTCAGGCTCTACGCCCTTGTCATAGCTGGGGTAGGTTTCTTTCAAAAAAGCATAAAGATTGGCGACATCGGTATCGCTTAATTCATAGCGCGGCATGGCGGGGTTCAAAGCCCGGCCCACGGGATCAACCCCTTCGCGAATGGCGGCCCCCAGATGATCAAGCTCATAAGCCGGGCGCAAGCGGCCACGGCGCGCATCATGAACAAAAAGCGGGCCTTGGGGTTCCTTGTAATATTCTTTGAAGCGTTCATTGCGCAAAGCACGATCGGCTTTGCGTTCGGTAAACAGATAGCTAGCATTGATCGGGGGCACATAAACGCCGCCCTCGCTCGATCCCATCCCGCTGGGGCGATGACAACTGACACAGGTCATTTGCGCACCACTGATCTGGATATCTCCGCCTGTGATGCCGGAAATCACGGAGCCATCAGCACTGATCCCGTCATAATAAAGGCGCTTGCCAAGGGCGGGGTCGCCTTTCGGTGCGGAGGCGGGGCCTTGGGCATGGACGCCCGAAGCGGTGACGCCACTGAAAACAAGGGCAAGAACAAAAAAATGAAAGCGGATTTTGGGAAAGCGGAGCCGAGATAAACGAATTGGGAGACCAAACATCAACACTACTCTGACTAAGGGGATCACTGATGGGCGGCAGCTTTGTGCTGCAAAACGCTTTCAAATTCGTTCATCAGGGCAGCCTTGCTCAAAAGCCCATCCAGCCGCACCCAATCTTTCCCCGGTTCGGCCCGCAGATAGGTATAGGGCCGGTGATACATTTTATTGCCGCTTTCATAAAGGGCATCAAACGCCTTGATCGCCAAACGCACCTCGGCCAAAGAGCCGGTGAGGAAAATCCAGTTTTCCGGCGCATTATAGCGCTTTGCATAGCTCAAAAGCCGCTCTGGCGTATCATATTCGGGATCGATCGAGATGGAAATGAGGCGTGTTTCGGGATCGAGGTCCGTCATCGGGGCGATGGATTGCGCAAAACTGGCCGATAAAACCGGGCACACCGTGGCGCAGCTGGTGAAGATGAACTGCAAAGCCACCGGGCCGGGCTGGGCCAGTATCTGGGCCAGATCATGGGCTTTACCATGCTGATCCACAAGCTGTACGGATGAAACATCATAAGCGCCGATGCTCGCCTTATAATTCCGACCGGGCTTTGTGGGGCCGTTATACATGTGGAATTTCTGTTCACCATGGCCCATCACATGCTCATTCTGGCCATGCTGGCTATGATCCATCGTGCTATGATCAGCTTGGGCGCGCGCCGGAACAGACATAGCAGTAAAACCAAGGGCCATGCAGCCAAGCGCCATGATCTTCGAAAGTGTTTTTGCCGGGGTCTGTTCCATCGTTTAATCCCTTCAATGCAGAATGACATCCGTATAAAACGCAAAAGCTGCCGGGCCTGAGCCCGGCAGTGTGGTTACCAATTAAAACCCTTTAACGTCAGCAGCATAACCGCCTCAGTGAACCGACCAGATGGCAACGCCATGATGGAAAGGATCGAACTGATAATAGCGCAGACGCTGTGCAGGATCGTAGCGGAATTCGACTTCCACTTCATGCTTGCCCAAGCCATCTTCGGTGACCTGATTGGCAAACTGGGTGAAATCGGTTTGCAGTTCCTGCTGGATGATCACGCCTTTTTGTCCGGCTGTCATGGCCTGTGCTTCGGCAACATTGGAAGCAAGACCACCCAAACCGGCCATCGTGGCGGCGTCACCCAGAATACCAGCCTGTGTGAAGCCCCCTTCAGGACGCACAGCCGGGGGAACAACCGCAGGATTGACCGTATTGGGCATCCAGTTGGTGCGCCCAAAGGTGAACCATGGGCCCTGGCCATTCAAAGGCAGGGTGTTATGGAAGGTATTTTCCCAACCCCGAAGACCTCCGAAATCGACGCTGAAATACCCATGCGGGAAATAATCACCATTATAAAGGGTGACATTGAGTGTCGTCCCGCGGGTTGTCCATTCGTCGAAGCGACCTTGTGAGCCGGTGGTGCCGTCATGCCCGGTCAACATCCCATAGATGGTGTTGTTGACATAGAACAAGGTGCTGTCGGCGGTGAGATCAGGCGTGACCCCACGTGGCAGTTTATTGCGGTTTTTCCAATCAAAGAACGCTTCTTCGATTTCCTTCACAAGCAGAGCCGCCGTGCTGGTTTCCGTGCGGCCATTGAAGTTGTATTCCCGCAGGGCTTTCAAGGCCAGCCACATGCGCTTGGCAGGTGCCAGATCGCCAATCATCCCGATGGCAGCCAGCTTGGCGGCTTCGCTGGACGAAGGCGCTTCGCCAAAGACATCGATTTCCCATTGCGGAATGGATTTTCCACCCGGTGCCTTCAGGGCATTTTCAATGGCCTGAATGCGGGATGGATGGACGCGCCATCCCCAATGATAGGTCAGATTCCAAAAGCGCCCGGGGGCCATCTTGAAATCAAACTCATAGCGTTCGCCTTCATTCATCGGAAAGAAGGAGCCATCCAGTGCCACTGAGGGCACACCTACGCCACCGCGCAGATTGGGATCATCGAAATACATCACGAAGGGGGCCCAATCTTCATGACCTCTTTTCACGACATCGACGACATAATTGATGGTCCATTCTTCATCGAGCACATTGCTGGGATCGATGGAGAAAGTATCCGAAAGGATGAAATGCCGCCCCCAAACCTGATGAACCGTGACCGAATTGGTTTCGGGATCAACAGATTTGATCTGTTCCGGGCCTTTGTAATTGAGCAAAGGCATGCCGCTATAGACGCGATTGATCGGGTTTCCTTCCAGAATATCGAGCGCAAACTGGATATCTTCCTGATCAACACGGGTGGCGACACGCTCGCCAATCTGGCCCGCTGCATCATCGCCGCGCGGAACTTCACTATCACCGCGACGCGGATCAGTGGGAACGCGCAAACCACCATGGAAGCGGGTTTGGGTTGTGGCCCATAATTCGCGCCAATTAGTGGCTTCCTTCAGGCGTTTGATCACCCGCGCCAGATCTTCTTCCGGACCACGATCATCAGCCAGAACGCTGACAACGGGATCGGGATGAAGATTATAAGGGTTTTCCGGCGTTGAGTTCAGCGTATTGGGAATTTCATTCCCTGCTGAATCGAGCGCATTGCCAAAGATCGTCGGCAACAGGTTCGATGGATTGGTGCTATCCGCTCCCAGTGTTTCTGAAGGCGGGAAAGGATGACCCGCGCCCGAAAGCGCTTCGGCCGATCCGGTTTTATAGATCGTTTTTGTGCCGTCATTGACCACTTCCATTGTGCGATCAGCCGGCAGGGGCTGGAAAGGCGCCCCATCCTGAGCGAATGCCGCGCCGGTTCCCGCCAGCATAACTGCCGGCAAAAGAACCTTGGCCATCCGCCTGTCGAGTTTCGTTCTCATTACGTCACTCCATTGATTCCGTTTGAGCCTCAAAAGCGCTGCTTCAAAGCGTTGCGCGGTGATTCCACGCATAGGCGCTCTTTCCCGGAAGGGAAGGACCGGCCAATTGTGGAGCAGCAGGCTTTTTGCTGGGCAGCATCCATGAGATGCGGTGAACGGCATCCTGCGTGGTGATCTTGGCGGGGAAAGTGCCCCAGATCCGTGCATTGCCGGTAGCATTGCCATAGAAAACCAGACGGCCCATGCCGACGCTGGCACCACGATTGAAGTGGTACATGCGTTGCGCAAGCATCGCTGGTTCTTCTCCGGCAGCGCGCATGAACATCCAGCCATCCGGGGCATTGAATTCCCGGGCATGTTCGGCCAAACGCTCGACCGTATCATTGATGGGGTCCACGGTGATCGAGGTGATGAAAACATCACGCCCGACCTTGTCGCCCAATCCTTCCACGATCTTGGCAATATGCGCCGTTTGGCTGTGCATCTTGTCATCATCGATCGAGAAGAAATTGACCATGAAAATCTTGTTTTGCATGCGATCTTCATAGAACCGCACCGGTTCGCCGGTATGAGACACCGCACGCACATCAGGGAAGCCACAGCGGACATTGAGATCAAGCTGGTGCACCGAGGTGGGTGTCAGGCTCTCGTTCGGGCCGCATTGTGCGGCGCCGCTTAACAACTGTCGTCTTGTTGTAGACATCGAATTGTCATCCTTTTCGAAAAGTTTCGGTGAGGGGATCAGTCGCCCTGACCCGGCTCCACAAGATCCCAACGCACCATCATGGCGTGATCCTCATGCACCACATTGTGGCAATGCATGATGTAAGGACCGAGGAAATCGCGCCAGCGACCGAAGAATTTCACTTCATCGCCCGGTCCGAGTTCCACCACGTCTTTCTTGGTGTCGAGGAAGCTGAAGGGCTCCACCGGCTTGCCATTGACTTCAAAAATCTGGAATTCTTCCATATGCGTATGCACAGGATGCGCCCAGCTATCGCCGGTATTGCGCCAGGTCCAGATTTCCGCACTGCCTTGCTCGATCTTGGCATCAGCACGGTTTGGATCCATCAACTCGCCATTGACGGTGAAGAGGCCACTGTCATAGTCGAAGGTCCAGATGCGTTCGCGACGCACTTCGCTGAAATCGATGGCTGGCTGACGACGCATGAAATCGGGGATCCGCGATGGATCTTCGACATCACCCGCCTGCACGCGGAACTGCATGATCATATCGCCTTCATCGAGCTGACGGCCGCTTTGACCGGCGCCATCTTCGCGCATGCCCAAACGGTTGACGATGTAGACATTGTCACCGGCATTGAAATTCGAGAAATCGATGATCACGTCCGAGCGATTGGCCACCCAAAGCTTGAGGGTTTCCGATTCGATCGGTGTTTCACGCAGATTGCCGTCGTTCGACAGGATGATCCAGTTGGTTGCCCTTTGGGCATTGGGATCGGCACTGTCTGTGGCCAGATGCAGTTCATAGAGTCGGCTTGGGCCGCCATTCAGAATACGGAAGCGATATTTGCGGCGTTTCACATCCAGATAAGGCTGGATGGTGCGGTTCACCGTCATGGTATCGCCCAGCATCCCAAAGGTTGTGTGCTGGAAGCTTGGCAGATATTCGCCTTCGATATTCTGAATATCGGGGGAGAAGAAATCCCAGACCACCTGACCATTTTCATCGAACTGAACGTCATGGATGATGAGGGGGATGTCGTATTCCCCGCTGGGCAGCCGGAAGGCATCGGGATTGGGATCATTTTCGTTGTCGGAATCTTTCTCGTCGAACAGGAGATAGAAACCGGCATGACCCGCATACACATTGGTGGCCGTGAAATCGAGGCGATGATCATGATACCACAAGGTGGTCATGCGCTCATCGTCATTCTTACCGGATTGATCGCCCGCCGGGAAGTTTGCGTAATGATGATCCCAGAATTCGCCGGGATTGAAATAATCCTGGGGGATACCATCCGATTCCGACGCCGTATGGCCGTTATGCAGATGGATTGAAAAGCTGGGAACCGCGAAATTCACGTTACCCGTGCCGATTTCCGGATGTTCATTGATGCGACGAACGAAAACAGGCTCGCCATATTTGGCCTTATAGGTCGGCCCCGGTGCGATATTGGTAAAGTTCGGACCGGTGAAGGTATAATGCCACGATCCCTGATTATAGGGGGGCTGTGGATGATACACCCAGCGCGATTCCTGCAAACGTTCATAATAGAACTTTTGCGGCGCAAATTTATCGAACAACTGATGCCGTTCGGGATCAGGCGCCATGCCGCCCAATATGGGATCAAGCAGATCAGATTGTGGCACGGATTGCGCAACAGGCATCCGAAACAGGGGGGCCGTAAAAGGGGTGACTTTAGGGCTTGGTCGGGACACCCATGATGGCCTGAATGTTTGAGGGAAAATAAGCCCGGTTTGTGGGAAATTACCGGGTGTGCGCTCGATAACATGCTGTTTCGGCGCACTCATTGCATACTTCGACGCGAGGCCCGCACCAGCGGCAGCGGCACCCAGCTTCAAAGCATCTCGCCTTTTGAACATAAGGATTTCTCCAGGTTGACGTGTCGATCCGCGATTCCCTGAAGACGGATGCCATCAGGGTTGTGAGAAAGCTTTGCATGCATGGCGCGAAATTCACGCGAAGCATGATCTGATCAAGCGATTTGAATGCGGTGGGGAAACAGCTTTAAAGATGTGTTTGGCCGTGTATAACGAGATTTTATCGTCATTATCTACGAAACACTTTTAAAGCGATCATTATCTATGAACTACCCGCATTAAGACTCATATTCACTCAACCAAAAAGGGCCGCACTCACTGTTGTCATTTTTCGCCTTATTGTGAATTAATGCAAGCCCATATTTCGCCACATTCTTAAAAATAGACAAATCAATGCTGTTGTATGTATTTTATACATAAGAAACAATAATTTATATTCACATTGCATTTATGTTATTGCGTTGAAACATTTAGAAATACACCATATAGATGTTCTGAAGGTTGTGGGATGTCTGCGCTTTTCGGTAGAATCAACTGCATTTCACGAATTTGTGTCTGACGATCTATAGTTAAAAAAATTAACAAGTTTTTTAACACTCATGATGATAGGATGTGTTTAGAATAAATCCTTAAAGTATTGTTAACACTCTGGCCGGAATGTGCGATAGATGAAGACCATGGAAACGCCTTTGGCTGATCGCGATGAACGCTTGGCGGCCTTGCTGATGGATGCTGGCCGGATCGAGCATTCAACGATCGAGCGTGCGCGCCTCATTGCTCAGACTACGGGGGATTCTCTCCCTCTTGTCTTGCTGAAACTCGGCATGATGGCGGAGCGGGATCTGGCGATGGCTTTGGCCCGCTGCCATGGGCTGAAGCTTGTGGAACAAGATGCTTTCCCCGCACAGGCGATCCCGGGCTTATCGCTGAGCACCCGCTTCTTGCGCGAAGAGCGTGTTTTGCCCCTTGCCCTCACTGATGATCGCCTTGATCTGGCGATGGCTGATCCCGGGGATGATTTTGTTCGGCAGTCATTAGCGATGATTGCCGATGTGCCGGTGGTGTTGCATGTGGGGCTGCCTACAGAAATCGAGCAGGCGATTGATCGACTCTATGGCTCGGTGCAGGCGACCGAAGATCAAATGGATCGCACTCATAATGCTGCTGAAGACGAGGGGTTTGAAACCGATATCGAACGCTTGCGCGATCTGGCCAGCGAAGCGCCGGTGGTGCGGTTGGTCAGCCGGATGATCGAGGATGCGATCGATTTGCGCGCCTCGGATATTCATCTGGAGCCTTATGAGCAGCGTTTGCGCCTTCGCTATCGGGTCGATGGCGTTTTGCAAGACGGTGAAGCGCCACCCTTACGCCTGAAATCGGCCATCGTTTCGCGTCTGAAGATCATGGCCAAGCTCAATATCGCCGAGCGTCGCCTGCCGCAGGATGGGCGGATCAAGCTGGCGGTTCGCGGCTCTGCCATTGATCTGCGTGTCTCCACCTTGCCGTCTCTTTTTGGTGAAGGCGTGGTTTTGCGGGTGCTCAATCAGGATCAGTTGAGCCTTGAGTTCGGGGCCTTGGGCATTGGCGGCAAAACCCTTGAGCGGTTGCTGGAAGGCCTGCAGCGCCCCAATGGTATTTTTCTGGTCACCGGGCCCACGGGTTCGGGAAAAACCACCACCCTTTATGCGGCGCTTTCCCGCTTGAATGAAGCAGGCACCAAGATCGTGACCGTGGAAGATCCGGTTGAATATCAGCTTGATGGGGTCAATCAGATACAGGTGAAGCCCGCTATTGGTTTGACCTTTGCCAATGCCTTACGCGCCATTTTGCGCCAGGATCCCGATATCATCCTGATCGGTGAAATTCGCGATCTGGAAACAGCGCGGATTGCTGCCCAGGCGGCGCTGACCGGGCATCTGGTGTTGTCCACTTTGCACACCAATAGCGCTGCGGCTTCGGTTACCCGCTTGATGGATATGGGGCTTGAAAGCTATCTGGTCACCGCCACGCTGAATGGCGTTGTGGCCCAAAGATTGGTGCGCCGCCTGTGTGATGCGTGCAAAACGCCTTATGCCATCAGCCCGGAGCTTTATGATAAGCTGGGCTTGAAGAAACTGGGGGCGCTTTTATCTGCCACCCTTTATCAGCCCATGGGTTGTGATCACTGCCATCAAAGCGGCTATCGCGGCCGCACCAGCCTTGTGGAAATTCTGGTGATCGATGATCATCTGCGCCGGATTATCCTGAAAGATGGGGATGCATCAGAAGTGCAGCGGGCGGCGCTGGAAGCCGGGATGGTGACCCTTTATGAGGATGGTATGAAGAAAGCCCTGGCCGGAGAAACGTCGGTCGAAGAAGTGCTCCGCACGGCGCGGGATGGGTGATTTTATGGCTGTTTTCAGCTATCGCGCCGTGGATCAATCGGGTCGGCTTGTGGAAGGCACCTTTCATGGGGCGGATCAGGCGGCCCTGATCGCGCATTTGCGGGGGCAGGGCTTGCAGCCGGTGCAGATGACCGATCTCAGCCGAAAAGATGCCGGGATTTTTTCGGGTGGTCTTTTCTCTCGCGCCGGGCGCCTGGGCTTTTCGCTGGATCAGGCAAAGGCTAAAAAGCTGACATCTGGCGGTTTGGCGATGATGAGCCGTGAATTGGCCACCCTTCTCGATGCCGGATTGCCATTGGAGCAGGGTCTGCAGATGCTGGCACAGCAGGATGGCGGGCGCACAGTGGCAGCAAAGGTTGCGGGTGGCTTGCTGGAAAAGGTTCGGTCCGGCGCGTCTTTTGCCGATGCCTTGCAAGATCAAAGTGAGAATTTCCCCGGCCATTTCATCGGACTTGTGCGCGCGGGCGAGGCGGGCGGCACCCTTGATCGGGTTCTGCTCAAGCTGGCCGATAGTTTGGAGCGGAGCCATGCCCTGGCGCAGGATATCCGCTCGGCCCTCAATTATCCGATCCTGATTCTGGTGGCTTCGGGAGGGGCGGTTCTGGTCCTGCTTTTGGGGGTGATCCCGGAATTCGAGCCGCTGTTCAGCAGCGCGGGCAATGCCTTGCCGATGTCGGCGCGGATCGTGATGGGGGCTTCGCGGCTTTTGCAGAAATTCTGGTGGGCTTTGCCGCTGGCGATTATCATTTTTTACATTATTATGCGGTTTATTTCGGCGGATGCATCCTTGCGGGCGCGGATTCAGGGGCTATGGCTGGATTTGCCCTTGATCGGCCCTTTGATGCGGAAAATCGAGGCGGCGCGTTTTTGTGGCACTTTGGGAACCTTGATCGAGAATGGTGTGGATGTGGTGCCGGCCTTGCAGATGAGTGGAAAAACCTTATCCAATGCCCGTTTGGTGCGGGCTGTGGAGCAGGTGGTACCGCGCTTGCGCCGGGGTGAGGGTTTGGCCGAACCGCTGGTTGAAGCCGGGGTGCTGCCCCCCCTTGCGGCGCGCCTCATTCGGGTGGGGGAGCAAAGCGGTCGCCTTGATGTTATGCTTTTGACCACGGCGCGCATCTATGAAGGGGAAATCGGCCGCGAAACCCGCAAACTCGTTTCGCTGCTGGTGCCGATGGTGACTTTGTTTCTGGGTATTCTTGTGGCGGGGATCATCGGGTCCATCCTATCGGCGATTCTCACCTCTTATGATTTGCCTTTTTAGGAGATGGGCATGAAACCCCTGTTCATCACCCAAGGCGCGCAGCGGTCTTCCTGTCGGCAGGCGGTTGAGAGCGGCTTCACCCTGATGGAAATGCTGGTGGTGATGGCGGTGATGGGGATTGTGGCGGCTTTGGCCATGCCGCGTTTTCATCATGCCCTGCCGGGCCTGGATTACACCCATGCCGTGCATAATCTGGCCTCCGCCCTGCGGCAAACCCGTGCAGCGGCTATTTCTTCGGGGCAAATGCGCAGTCTGGAACTGGATATCGATGATGCCGTCTATCGCTATCCGGGCGTTCCCAAAGCCGACATTCCGGCCGGGATCGATATCGATCTTGTGGCCGGGCGCGAAGGGTTGTCCCGTGTCGATCAACGGGCACGCTTTGATTTTTATCCCGATGGGTCGTCGGCGGGGGGGCGGATTGCTTTGGCTCAAGGGGATCGGCTGTCAATCCTTGCGATCGATTGGTTGACCGGACGCATCGAGATCAAGGATGACGCCGATGGTTTTTAAAGGCACGACCTATTCAAAAAAGAGTGTTCCTTTAATTTCGCACTTGCTAAAGATGCATTTCGGATTTGGGGCATGATCAGGGTTCTCGTCCATGCGTTTTGATATCAATCAGCTTGGCCGCACGGCGAAACAGCTCTTCTCATGGTGGATGAGGGAACTGGCAGGCCTGTTGCCGGTGGCTTGGCTGGCACGCGCCGGTCAATGGCGGCGGACCCTTGTGTTCGAGATCGGTCAGGATCAGGTTACGGCTCGCCTTTATAAGGGCAATGGCCCTTGTGCCCTATCGGGTCAAGACCGTGGGCCAACGGACCATAAAGACGAAGGCAGCGTGATTTTCGAGGCTCCTTATGATCGCGACCGACCTGCCGCTTTGGCTGATGCCCTTAATCACCCGAGCCTTCAGGCTTTGCCCGAAGTGGATCAGGTGCATGTGCTGATCCCCAAGGATCGGGTTTTGAGCCGCGCCATCCATCTGCCCTTGGCGGCCCGCGATAGCCTGGCGCAGGCTGTTTTATTCGATCTGGATCGCCAAACGCCTTTCCAGCCGGAGCAGGTTTATATCGGGTTGAAAAATCCGCTGATCGATCAAGCCGCCGGGCGCATTAATCTGAGCATCGATCTCATGCGCCGGGAAGATTTAAATCCTCTTCTTGATGCTTTGAAGCAGGCCGGGGTCAAGCCGGATGCTTTGCGGGCCTCGGTTTTGGGGGCGGATCTTTTGCCGGATCATCATCGCCTTGAAAAGCCCGGTTTTTCGCGTCTTAAAACGGTATCGATCCTGCTGCTGGCGGGTCTTTTGCTGCTGGCTTATTGGCTACCCCAAAATCGGCTGGACGAGGCCCGCGCGAATTTATCCCAAGAGCTTTTGGAAACCCGTAAGAAAGCTTTGGCGGTCGATGATCTGATGCGTGATCTTGAGGCTTTGCAAAATCGCCAGACCCTTCTTTTTGAGCGCAGAGCGGCAGAGCCGATGGCCCTGACCTTAATGAACAGCTTGAGCAAAGCCCTGCCCATGGATGTTTTTCTGATCGAATTTTCATATGAAAATGGGGTGGTCTCTCTCACCGGATTTGCGGATCGGGCCTCCACTGTTTTATCGGCGGTGGAAGATATCGATCTTTTTCATCAGGCGCGTTTTGTGGCCCCGGTCACCCAGGATCAGCGCATTGGCCGCGAGCGGTTCAGCCTGGCTGCGGATATTTTCATGCCCAAGGCAGGAACGCCGCAAAATGCGGCCATCAAAAACGACAGCGCAGCGCGTGTGAGGGGCGGGCGATGATCAAAACTCCTTCCTTATTTGTGCGCAGGATTTCGGCTGTTGGGCTGGTTTTTCTGGCCATTGCGGTTTCCTATGAACTGGTGATCGCCCCCATCGTGTTTGATTATCGGGCCGGTGTGGCCCAGCTTGAAAAAGATGCCGCCCTTCTCCGGCGCTATCAAAAAGTGGCGCTGTCTGTTGATGAGGTGGAAGCGCTGAGCCGCGAGGTGCGAAAAGGTCAGGCCCTAAGCGGGGTCTTTTTATCCGAAAGTACGGATTCGCTGGCCGCCGCCCGCTTGCAAACTCTGCTTGGGCAAATAGTGACCGCAGCGGGTGGCGATGTGCGATCCCTGCAGGGCCTGCCGGTCGTGGTGCGGGATGGCTTGTCGCGCATTCCCATGCGGCTGCAATTCATGTCGGATATTCGCGGATTATCCGATCTTTTGTATCGCATCGAAAGCAGCCAGCCGATGATTTTTGTGGATCAATTGCAGATCAGAACGCGGCTGGAGCGCACATCGGTCAGGGGCGATGATCTTGAGGTGGGGCAGAATTTCCTGATTGAACTGGTGGTCTCGTCCTATCGCCTGCGGGGTGAAGAATGACCCGGCGTTTGTGGCCTCAATTGGTGCCTTTGGGTCTGGTGGCCCTGATGCTGATCATTTTGGCAGCTTTGGCCCTGCGCACGCCGCCTGATTTCACCCAAAACATGCCGGTTGATGAGGATGCATCGGCTTTCATGGGGGCAGATAACAAAACTGCCGAACCGGTGCCACCTGCAGCCCCGGGCCAAAGCACTTTTGCCGCGATCATAGAACGCAATCTGTTTGCCATCGATCGCAAGCCGCCTTTGGTGCGGACCGTGGCAAGCTCGGGCCCGGCGGCGGCAAGTACCGAGCTTGCGCTTGTCGGTGTCATCATGGGGGATGCGGGCGGATCGGCCATCGTTGAAGATAAAAAATCAAAGGATATGTCGATCATCGGGCAGGGCGAAAGCTATAGGGGATGGGAATTGCTGGCGGTCAGCCAATGGGGGGCAAGCTTTATCCGCAATGGCGAGCGTCTCTCCTTGAGCCTGCAATTTGCCCCGGGTGCGGAGGGGGTGGGGTCTGATCCCTATCAATTGGGGATGCCCGCGCATCTGGTAAAGCCCCGCTCGGTGATTACCCCGCGCCGGGGGGATGCGAATGGCAATCCCGTTCCGGCTTCGCGTCAAAACAAAGATCCCGATCGCCTTGATCGCCGCGGTTCAGGCGGATGAGCCCACAACAAAAATGAGACATAACATCGTGTGTACAGCAAGCATTGAACGATCCTATCGCAGCCCCGCACGGGCCTTTCATCGGCTTGTGCCTTTTTGTCTGCTGATTTTGTTGGCGGCCTGCGGACAGGATCTGGTGCGGGGTTCGCATAGCAATGATCGGGCCTCTCCGCCGCCGGGTTTGTTTGAGGAAAGCGAGCAGCAGCGCAGCACGCGGGAGGCCTATGAAACCACCCGGATTGATAGCAGCGATCCTCAAAGAGACCCGAATTCATTGCCCCCAACCGAGGCCGAAATCTATCGCGGCAGTGGCCAATTTACCAATGATGCTCAAAACGACAGAGGGCAGCCCGCCAAAGACGCGGGCTTTGCCGAGGTGCGGGAGCGCGAAGGCACCTATAGCCTCAATTTTGCCAATGCCGACATTCGCAAGGTTGTGGATGCCGTTCTGGGGGAAGCCTTGTCTTTGCCCTATATGATTGATAGTGCCGTTTCAGGCACGATCACCGCCCGCAGCGCCCGCGCCTTGCCCGCTGAACAGGTGATCCCGGCTTTGGAAGATATTCTGGCCATCAATCGCGTGGCGCTGGTGGAACGTTCGGGGGTTTATCATGTGGTGCCCATCGAGGCGACCACCGGCAATGCCCCCCTTCTGAGCGGACGCGAAAGCGTGCGCGATGGTTTTGGTATTCATATCATTCCTTTGCAATATGTCTCTGCCGATGAAATGCAGGTGAGTCTTGAGCCCTTTTTGGCTCCGGGGCGAGGCTTGCAGGCCGATAATGCCCGCAATCTGTTGTTGTTTCGCGGGCCTTCGGTTGAAGCCAATGATATTGTCGCCCTGGTTGAAACCTTTGATGTGAACTGGCTTCAGGGCATGTCTTTTGCCATCCTGCCTTTGCAACATGCCGATGTGGGGGATGTGATCAGCGAGATGGAGGCGATCTTTGCCAAGGGTAGCGAAGAACAGCCCGGACCAACCGATGGGGTGATCCGTCTCTTGCCGATTGAACGGATGAATGCCGTTCTGGCGATCAGCCGTCAGGCGCAATATCTGGTCAGCGCCAAGCAATGGGCGGAACGCCTTGATCGTGGTGGCGGCACGGATGGCCAGCGGATGCTTTATGTGTATCATTTGAAAAACGCTCGGGCATCTGAAATTGGCGAGGTTCTGGGCGAATTATTCGATGTCCGCACCGTGGGCGAGGGGGCGGGCCAAAGCGGCGGCGGCCTGGCTCCGGGTCGGCAGTCTGGCGGCCTTTCGGGTACCAGCGGTTCGGGCAATACGGCCTCATCAGATGATGGGTCGGGGGCTGCTGGCTCTGGCCGGGGTGGGGTGTCTGGCAATAATGGTGGGGCTTTATCGGCAGCAGCCCGGACATCCACGGGCGGTGGGGGTCGCGCATCCGGCGCGGGTGGCAATAGCGGTTCAGCCTTTTCTTCGGAAAATGGCGATGGCCCACGCCTGATCGCTGATGATCGCAATGATGCCATGCTGATTTTGGCAACGGCGCAGGAATTTCGCATGATCGAATCCACGATCAAGCGTTTGGATGTCTCTCCCTTGCAGGTTTTGATCGAGGCAACGATTGCCGAGGTTACCCTGAACGATGCTTTGAATTTTGGCGTACGCTGGTTTTTCGATGCCGGGAATGAAAATACCCAGAATGTGAGTTTTTCAGATGTATCAAACGGCGCGGTGGCCCCTACATTTCCCGGATTTTCCTATTTCTTTGAAAGCAATAGCGCCCGAGCGGCGCTCAATGCCTTAAGCGAAATCACCGATGTGACCGTGGTATCATCGCCGCAATTGATGGTTCTGGATAATAAAACGGCCCGGTTGCAGGTGGGGGATCAGGTGCCCGTGCCGGTGCAGCAATCGGTTTCGACCCAGGATCCCGATGCCCCTATCGTCAATTCCATTCAGTTTCAGGATACGGGTGTCATTCTTGAGGTCACCCCCCATGTGAATGCCAGCGGGCTGGTGGTTCTGGATGTTTTGCAAGAGGTATCGGATGTGGTGCCCACAACATCTTCGGGGATCGATGCCCCCACCATTCAGCAACGCACGATCAGTTCATCGGTGGCGGTGCAAACCGGGGAAACCATTGCATTGGGTGGCCTGATCCGGGATCGTTCCACCAGCAATGATACCGGTGTGCCGATCCTGATGAATATTCCGTTTTTTGGTAATTTGTTCAAAAGTAAAACCTTGGGCAATGAACGCACGGAATTGCTGGTGATGCTGACCCCGCGGGTGGTGCGCGATCAGGCCGAAGCTCGTGAGGTGACCCAGGAACTGCGCAGGCGGATGAAGGGGCTGGAACGGCTGAAAGAGAATTTTGGCCTGCCCAAAAGCGAGCCTGACGACATGAAAAGCGAGCAAGCCGGGCCCAACTGAATGCAGCTTTTTGCGGCCAGAAGCAGAATGCACACATCCTCTAAGGGCTTCACCCTGATCGAGGTGTTGGTAGCCTTTACCATAGCCTCGATCATGCTTGTGGCTTTGCTTCAGGGCATGGGGCGGGGATTGCGCAGCATTGATCGGGCCGATGATCGGCAAATATTGGTGAATGCCGCGCAAAACCAGATGGCCCGCCTGGGCCGCCAGATTGAACTGCGCCCGGGCATAGAAAGCGGGGAGGGCGATGGCTATCGCTGGCGGGTGTCGATATCTGATCCGCCCCCTGATCTGGCATCGGATCAGATTGCCGGTGGGCAGCTTCGCCTGCTGATGATCGAGATTAGCGTGAGCGATGGATCGGGGGCTGAATTTCATCTGCAAACCATGCGTTTGGTTGAAAGCGAGGTGCCATGATGCGCCAGGCTCGATCAACACAGGCGGGCTTTACCCTTGTGGAACTGATTGTTGCCCTCACCCTTGTGGGCCTGTTATCGGCGGGCCTTTTTACGGCCCTGCGCTTTACCAGCAAGGCGTGGTTTGCCGGGGAAGCCCGGATCAGCCAAAGCATCGATGCCGATGCTGTGCGCTCGTTCATCCGCCATAGCCTGAGCCGGGCGCAGGCGATCAGCATTTCCCATAATGGCAAAGATCAGGCGCCATCCTTTGTCGGTGATCGCACCAGTCTCAGCTTTGCCAGCACCATGCCGATGGGGGTGGGGATTGGTGGGCTTTATCTGTTTCAATTGGAAAGCGGGCCCGCTGGTGCTTCTTTCACCATCGATTGGGCGCTGATCAGACCGGATCGGCTCATTGCCATCGAGGATGGCCGGGAAAGACCGCGCCTTCTTTTTACGGATAACCCCTATGTGGAATTTCGCTATTTCGGGCTGAGCGATGATGATCTCAATGCCGGGCTTTCCCCGCGCTGGTATGATCGCTGGCAGGGCAGTTTTCGCCTGCCGCAATTGGTTGAAATGCGTTTTCTCGATGCGGGGGGGGCTGCGGTGGCCCCCGATCTGATCATCGCCCCGATGATGGCGCCAAGCCGAGACCGGGGCCCGGGCATAGGATCAAATTAAAAACCGCTTGTGCTCTCGCTTTCAAGGATCATGCCCTGCTGCCATGATCTTATGCGATAGCGTTCGGTGCCTCCGGAAAGCTGGACCACGGCGCGTCTTTGAAACAGGCCATTGCCGGGGGTGCGCGCGGTGCTGGTGATATGAAAAATGCTGCGCGCCGGGCCGGTAAGATAAGGATTGGGGGCTGATGCAGCACGATCCGCCAGGCTGATGATCGTGCCCGAGGCATAGGCAGCCCGTTCGCCCTCGCTTAACCCCGGAATAGCCGCCAGAACATCGGGTGGGGCCGATGTGGGATCAACGGCGCGCCCCCCCGATTGCACCGTGGCGACCTGTGACAGGCGCAGAACCAGATCATGGGTCATGCCCGGGATTTGCAATAATTCTTCAAATTGAATCATTGGCGCATCGCGGGACTCATATGCAAGGCCCGCAGCCCGATAATCGGCATCTTCGGCACCGAAAGGGCGTGGCCGATCATCGCTATCACGGAAATCGGCAATGCGTGCAGCCAGAATATCCGCTCGATCCGGGCTTTCACCCATGCTGATGAGCAGGCTGCGCATCAAAATTTCATCGGCGGCATTGAGATCGACCAGCCCCCCTGCATCCTGCACCGCGATGCTGATTTCGGCATCATCGATCTGCACGCGGCGGGGCGTGCCATTCACCGCAATGGCCGATTGCGGGCCTTCGGCTTCATAATTGATGGTGAGCAATTGCCCGATGGCCCAGAAAACGGCCCCATCGGCCAAAGCTTCGGCCTCGGCCTGATCGCTGCGGGCAATCAGCGTGCGGGTTTCGCTGCGGGTGGTGCTAAGAAACCCGGCAATGATCAAAGAGATCAATGTTAAAACCCACAAGACGAGAATGAGGGCAAAGCCACCATGACGAGCGCCTTGATCGGCGGAGGAAAAGCCTGATGCCGACGAAAGATCGGCGGATGGATCGATGATCAACTGCTGCTCCAGTTATTGACATCCGCATTTTCACCCTCGCCCCCCGGCGCATCATCGGCTCCCAGCGAATAGATATCCACATCCATGCCCATCTGGCTGGGGAAGCGATAATGATAGGGGCGGCCCCAGGGATCGATCAGGCCTTCGGGCTTATCGATATAGGGGCCATTCCAGCCCCGTGCCCCGGTTGGTTCTTTGATCAGGGCCTGCAATCCTTCTGCTGTGGTGGGATAGCGCCCGGTTTCCAGTCGGTAAAGATCGAGCGCGCCTGAAAGATTATTGATCTGGATATTGGCCCCATCGGTTTTCGCCCCCGACAGATATTTCAAAACGCGGGGAACGGCAAAAGAGGCCAGCAACCCAAGAATCGCCAGCACTACCAGCAATTCCATCAAGGTGAAGCCGGATTGTTTTTTTCTGGTCTGTCGTGTCGTCGCGCTCATGAAATCATCCTCATTGGCAGAGTTTCTTGTGCAAACTATAAGGGAAAAACACAAGAACAGGTAAATCTTTGGTGTCAATCATAATGATAAGTTTGGATTTTTGAAACAGGCGCGATCTTGCCCCACAGCCCATCTGGGGATAAAGCTGGGGGCGTTGATCAGGGCTGGCAGGCCGCGCCCATCAAGATGAATATATAAAGGAATGATGACATGACAAAGTCCGCGGGCGTGCAAATCTCGAAAGAAGAAGCGGCGGCGCGCGATGCGGTGCGAACCCTGATCCGCTGGTCGGGGGAAGACCCTGATCGCGAAGGGCTGCGCGATACGCCCGAACGGGTGGTCCGTGCCTTTCTGGAATATTTCCGGGGTTATGAAGAAGATCCGGTGATTTATCTGTCGCGGACTTTTGAAGAAGTCTCGGGCTATGATGAAGTGGTTTTGCTGCGCAACATTCCTTTCGTTTCGCATTGCGAACATCATCTGGCGCCCATCATCGGTAAGGCGCATGTGGCCTATCTGCCTCATGATAAGGTGGTGGGGATTTCCAAATTGGCACGGGTGGTTCATGCCTATGCCCGGCGGATGCAGGTGCAGGAACGCCTGACCGCCCAGATTGGCGATTGTATCACAAAAGTGCTTGAACCCGAGGGCGTGGCTGTGGTTATCGAGGCCACCCATGGCTGCATGACCTGCCGGGGCGTGGAAACTCCCGAGGTGATCATGACCACAAGCCGGATGACCGGCGTTTTTCGTGAAGATGATAAGGCCCGGCGCGAGGTTTTATCCCTGATGGGTTTTTGATCGGGCCTTTCATCCTGCCAAATGGTGAGCGCGGGATTGCGCGCGGGAGGTCTTGCCTTCGGGCGATGAACGCAGCACTGTGCTTTGGGGACTGTTTTGGCAGATTAGAAAAGGCCACAGCCGGTCGATCTTTGGGTCAGCCCGGCCTTGATGGCTTTCAGGATATGGGAATTGCATATGGTTTCGATGGTCGCGTTTTTTAAAGCCCTTGTCGGTTTTGTTTTTTTGATGGGGATGATGATGCCCGCATTTTCGTATGCCGAAGATCTGACCATCGCCCGGATGGTTGGCAGCCCCGCGCTTGATGGGCCAAAGGTGAATGGCCTGAAGCTTGCGCCCGATGGCAGCCGGGTCACCTTTTTAAAGGGCAAGGAGCGGGATTTCCGCATTCAGGACCTGTGGGAATATCATATCGAAACGGGTGAAACCCGGCTTTTAGTGGATAGCGATGATATTTTGGGGGGTGTGGCCGAAGACCTGAGCGAGGTGGAAAAAGCCCGCCGGGAACGCCAGCGCATTTCCGCCAGCGGCATTGTTCAGTATCAATTTTCCAAAGATGGACAAAGCCTTCTCTTTCCCTTGGGCGGGGATCTTCATGTCTATGATATCAAGGCAGGCAAAGCGAAAAGGCTGACGGAAACCGAGGGCTTTGAAACGGATGCCAAATTCTCGCCCAAAGGCGCCTATGTGTCGTTCATCCGCGATCAGAATCTGTTTGTCGTGAATGTCAAAAACGGCGTTGAAAAGCAGCTCACTCATGAGGGCAGCGGCCCTGTTCTGATGGGTATGGCGGAATTTGTGGCACAGGAAGAAATGGATCGCGATACCGGCTATTGGTGGGCCCCCGATGAAAGCCATATCGCCTTCACCCGGGTTGATGAAAGCCCGGTGCAGGTCGTTGATCGTTATGAACTTTCGGAAAATGGCGGGGTCACGACCATTGCCCAGCGCTATCCTTTTGCCGGAACCGCCAATGTGCTCATCGAACTGGGCGTGGTCAGCCTCGAAAGCGGAGAAATCGACTGGATCAATCTGGGCGAGGAAAAGGATATTTATCTGGCGCGGGTGAATTGGCTGCCCGATAGCCGCCATCTGGCCTTTCAAAGGGAAAGCCGCGATCAAAAGCGCCTCGATCTGGTTTTTTCCCATATCAGTTCGGGCAAGCAATGGGTGGCCATCACCGAAAGGGCGGAAAGCTGGATCAATCTGCATCATGATCTGAAATTTCTCGAAAACAGTGATCGGTTCATCTGGTCATCGGAAAAAAGCGGGTTTCGGCATCTGTATCTCCATGATCTGGAAGGCCGCGAAATCGGCGCGCTGACCGCCGGGGACTGGGTGGCGGCCAAGCTGGAGCGCGTGGATGGAGAGGCAGGCGCCGTTTATTTTTCGGGCTTCAAGGATGGCCCCACCGAGCGGCATCTTTATCAGGCAACGCTTGAGCCCGATCCCCAATCCATCACCCGTCTCACCAAGGAAGAAGGCTGGCATGATATCAGCCTCTCGGATGATGCGTCTGTGTTTGTGGATAGCTATTCAGCACCGCGCACGCCGCCGCGGGTGGCCCTTAAAACCATCAAGGGTGATCTGGTCACCTGGATCGAGAAGAATGAATTGGATGCCGATCATCCTTATGCGCCCTTTCTTGATCATCATGCCACAAGCAGCTTTGGCACCATCAAGGCTGAAGATGGTACGGATCTTTATTATGAACTGATGAAACCGGCGGATTTCGACGAAGCGAAAACCTATCCCGCGATCATCAATGTTTATGGCGGACCGGGGGTGCAAAGGGTGCGGAAAAGCTGGTCCATCGATTTCGATCAGATCCTCACCCGCAATGGCTATATCGTTTTAAAGCTGGATAATCGCGGTTCCGCCAATAGGGGCAAGGCTTTTGAGGATGTGCTGTACCGCAAGATGGGCCATAGCGAAGTGATCGATCAGGTGGCGGGGGCGAAATATCTGGCGGCACAGGATTATATCGATGGCGCACGCATCGGCGTTTATGGCTGGTCTTATGGCGGCTATATGACGATCCATCTGCTGGCGCAGGCCCCCGATGTTTTCAAGGCCGGGATGTCTGTGGCACCGGTTTCTGATTGGCGCCTATATGATACCCATTATACCGAACGCTATCTTGGCCAGCCTGATGCAAAGGATGAGGCATCAAAAGCTGGGCGCGATGTTTATGCCGAGGCATCGGTTTTTGGCCATCTTGGCGATATGAAGCCCAACAGCCTGCGGCTGGTGCATGGGATGGCCGATGATAATGTGTTTTTCGATCATGCGGTGAAGCTGATGTCGGTTCTGCAAAATGAGGGCATCGGCTTTGAATTGATGACCTATCCCGGTAAAAAGCATCGCATCAGCGGTGAGGCGACCCGGGCGCATCTATGGTCTGGGGCACTGGATTTCTTTGATCGAAAGCTGAAGCCTTGATCATGATGGCTGCGGAATGCCCATCGCCCTCAGCGCTTCAGGCTGCGAAAGCACATCCGGAACCGGGCCATGGGCGATCATCTGCCCGTCTTCGATCACCATGATCTGGTCGGCAAGGCGTTCGGCCTCGTGCATATCATGGGTGACGAGGATGATCGGCATGATCTGATCGGGAGCATGGTGGCTCTGCCGCAGTTGATGGCGCAAGGCGATGATTTCGCCATAAAGGCCTTCGCGGGTGCGGCGATCGAGGGCGGCAAAAGGTTCATCGAGCAAAAGCGCCTTGGGGCGTCGGGCCAGCGCTCGAGCCAGAGCCACACGCTGTTGCTGGCCGTTGGAAAGGGCTGCGGGCTTGCGCTTTTCCAGCCCTTTTAAATTCACCAAAGCGAGCAGCCTTTCCGCCTCGGCCATTTTTTCGCCCGAGCCCAGATCATCGATGGCGCAGGCCACATTCTGGATCGCCGACATATGCGGAAAAAGGGCATAGGATTGAAACACCATTCCCACCCGCCTTTGGCGCGGGGGCAGATTGATAGCACGATCCGTATCGAGCCACAGGTCGTCAGAAACCGATAGGCGCGCCATGGCCGGGGTGTAAAGTCCGGCGATCGTGCGCAGGATGGTGGTTTTCCCCGCCCCTGAATGGCCCACTAAAGCCAGCATTGCCCCTGGTTCGAGTTGCAAATCAATGGCGAGGGGGATGGGGCTTTCGGCCTTGATGCTCAGCTTCAAAGTCATCGCGACATCCTCCACCCCAAGCGCCCCGACAGCCATGTGGTGAGGGCGATGGTAAAGAGTGAAAGGGTCACCAAAAAGCCCGACATTAAAGCCGCGCCCCGTTGATCGAAGCTTTGCACCCGATCATAAATGGCAATGGCGATGGTTTTTGTTTCGCCGGGAATGGCCCCGCCCACCATTAAAACAATGCCAAATTCGCCCAATGTATGGGCAAATGTCAGCACCATGGCGGTGAGAATCCCCGGCCAGGCAATGGGAAGCTCGATCAGCCAAAGACTGCGCCAGGGCGAGAGGCCGCATGTTTGAGCCGCTTCACGCAGATCTTTGGGGATGGCTTCAAATCCCCTTTGTGCGGGCTGGATCGCAAAGGGCAGATTGAACAGAACGGACGCCACCACCAATCCTTCAAAGCTGAAGACCAAAGAATGACCGAATGTGTTTTGCCAGAAGGCGCCGATCCAGGATGCCTTGCCAAATCCAACCAGCAGATAAAATCCAAACACTGTGGGCGGCAAAACCAAAGGCAGCATGATCAGGGCTTCGGCCAGCGCTTTTCCCCGAAAATTGCGATAAGCCAGCAGCCTGCTGATCAGCAAGGTGATAGGGAGCAGGATGGCGACCGTCCATCCCGCCAAGCGCAGAGACAGCCAAAGCGCCGTCCAATCCATGGCTCAGGACTCCGGCAGACTGAAGCCATAATCACGCATGATCGCGCGGGCTTTCTCGGTGTTCATATAGGCGTAAAAATCTTCGGCGATGGCCCCGGCACCCTTCAGACGCACCATGCGCTGGCGCAAAGGCTGATGCCAATCGGCCGGGATCAGGGCATAGCGGCCGCGTGTTTTAAGCTGAGGCGAGAGTGCCAAAGAATAAGCGATGATGCCGCCTTCGCTATTGCCGGAAAGGGCAAATTGCGCCGCTTGGCTCACATTTTCACCCAGCACTAAAAAGGGCTCGATGGCTGGCCAGATGCCTTTATGGATCAGGGCTTCCTTTGCCCGCGCGCCATAAGGGGCATGATCGGGATTGGCGATGGCAAAATGGGCGATGGCCTTTTCATCAAGCAGACTTGCCAGATGATCGAGATGGGCATCGGTTTTCAGCTTTGAACCATGGGGGACCATCAAAACGATGCGCCCTTCGGCATAAAGATCGCCTTCATCCATGGTAAGGCCCAATCGGTGAAGATCGGCGATATAGGCTTCATCGGCGGCCATGAAGATCTGATAGGGCGCGCCCTGGCGGATCTGCTGCGCGAATTGTCCGGTGGAGCCATAAGAAACCCGGACCTTATGGCCGGTATCCTTTTCAAAAGTCGTGATGATATCAGACAGGGCAAAGCGCAGATCAGAAGCGGCGGCAATGACCGGAGATCGATCCTGCGCGGCTGCAAGGCCATAAAAAGCCAAAGATAATACCGCCACCACCATCAACCGAAGCACAGCCGCCCTGAAAGCGGGCAGGGGGTGATAATGGCTAAGGCAGCAAAAATTCGGCATCGGGTCAATATCTCCGGTTATGTTTCGTCAAACATAACACATCGGATGGCTGCTTGCTGCAACCCTTATTCCTCGATGGCCTGATCTTTGAGCAGGGAGGAGAGAGCCATAAGGCTGGCCACACTGCTGAAGGCAGCATCATTTTGTACTTGGCGATAAAGGTTCAAAACCGCTTTGCCATTCGGGGTGAGCAGGGCACCGCCACCCCCCGGTCCGCCCCGGCTGCTTTCCACAAGGGGATCGCGGAACATGGCATTCAGGTCTTCGATCAACATCCATGCCCGTTTATAGCTCATGCCCATGGCCCGCCCGGCAGCGGAAATCGAGCCTTTTTGCGCAATCTGATCGAGCAGGGCGGCCTTGCCCGGGCCAATCATGGCCTTGGGCCCGAAAACAATCCGGATATGCAGGCGGGGCGGTTCGTTTATGTTGATCATCTCGTCAGCTTTTAAGCCCATTGCGCCCTGCTCGTGTTGATGCCGGATCAGCCTTGGAATCTATCAGCAAAAGGCCCCAGGAAGCGAAGCCTTTTGCATGTTCAAAAAGGCATTTGGATCAATGGGCTGTTTGCGATGATGCGTGTTGGCGCTCTTCCAGCTTGGTAAAAATTGCGCCCATCACCAACCCATAGATAACATGCAGAACAAAGGTCATGATCGGTGCCATGATCCCCATATTCAGGCCAAAAACCCCGGCTCCGGCCATGGGCATGGGTAGGATCATCATCAAAAGCCATGCCGCAATCGAAAAAGAAATGCCTTTCATCATAGAGCTGCTGCCCGGCCATAGCTTCAGGCCGGCCACGAACAAAGCCCCCCAGATGATCGATCCGATGACAAAATGCATCACCCAGCCAATCATTGGATTGGCAGGCATTTGAAGCATATTTGCACTCATGCCCGAAAGCATCTTGATCACATTCAGTTCCGGCATGATTCCCATAGCACCTTTCATCAGCATGATTGCTGAAAGCACCACAGTGGCAATAAATGCCGCAATGATTCCATTGATGTATGACATGTGATTATCCTGTTCCTGTTAGCACTTTTATCGAATTACAAGGGTCACCCCTTTCGCAAAAACGATTTTCATTATGAAATGTTCCCCAATCCCGCATAACCCAATGCCCTGCAGCTTTTGATTGCAGTTGACGAGCGGATATCTGAGCGCAAGACGTATAAATCTCACCGTCATTGGAAGGTCATAATAGCGATACAGGAATGACATTAACCGTCTCTAGCTGTGCCTTGGTGGTGTTTCACCGCACGAACAATAGCACAAAGGGGAAACGGTCATGTTATCGAAGGCTCATAGACGGTCGGCCTTATTATCAGGGATTGCCCTGATTTCTATTATCAATGGGGTATCAAACAGCGCTTGGGCGCAGCAGTCTGTCGAGACGGATGCGGCGGATCGAGGCATGCTGGAGGAAATCATCGTCACTGCGCAAAAGCGCGAGCAGGCGGCCATCGATGTGCCAATCACCATGACGACCTTCAGCCCGGAATTTCTGGCCCGCCAGGGGATCGATGAAATGGACCGCCTGTCGGATTTCATCCCGGGCGTGCGGATTGATGAGCAAAGCGTCAATAATCCTGCGATCAATGTGCGCGGGATCACGACCGATAATGGCGCCGCCACCACCCAGCCCCGGGTTTCGGTGTTCCAGGATGGGGTGGATATCAGCCGTCCGCGTGGATCATCGATTGCCTTGTTCGATCTGGAGCGGGTCGAGGTTTTGAAAGGGCCGCAAAGCACGCTTTTGGGCCGGGGCGCGATGGTGGGGGCGATCAATTTCATTTCAGCCCGGCCTGAGAATACCACCAATGGCTCATTTGCGGCTGAAGTGGGGGATTTCGACCGGCGCAAGATCGAGGGGCATTTCAACACCCCGATCATTGATGATCTGTTGTTATTCCGCATCGCCGGGCAATATCGCGAGCGGGATGGCCATATCAAAAACATCACCGGTGAAGCGCAATCGCAAAATCCCAATGCAAGGCTTAGGGGCAGCGATTTGCAGGGCATCGGCACCTTTGCCCTGCGGGGATCCCTTGCTTATACCCCGGAAAGCCCGTTTTCCACGACCCTGATCATTAATTATCAAAATGATGATCAGCCCGGCACATCCTTTAAAAGCACGGTGGTGGCGCCTACGGGCGGCGATACCAGCCCTTTCAGCTTTGCCGAATTCGATCAGGGTGCCGATCTTGGTATCGAGCGTGAACTTTGGAGCGCAACCCTCAATAGCCGCTATGAGATTTCCGATGTTTTAGGCTTCAGTGCGATCACCAGTTGGCGGACGTTCGATGCCGTTGAACTCTTTGATGCCGATGGGTTTCAGGCGCGCTTTTTGGAATTTATCGAAGATGCATCAAGCGATCAGTTGAGCCATGAAATGCGGCTCGATTATGATGCGGGCAATGGTTTTGCCGGTTTTATCGGGGCCAATTTCTTTTATGAAAAGGGCACCCAGCGCGTTGTTTCGGTCACCGATGAGCGGGTGTTTGCCAATCTGATACTTGGAACCCCTTTTGTGGGGGCGGATGGCCAGGTTAATCTTGTGCCCGGCTTTCCCGATGATCCCTTCATCGAAGAACAAACCAATCGGGGTGAAAATTACAGCTATGATCTGTTCGGCGATGCCTCTTGGGCGGTAACCGATCGGCTGGAATTGACCGGTGGTGTGCGCTTTTCATTTTCGGATGTGGAAAGTGCGCTGATTGTGCCGGATTTCTCACCTAACCGCGCGCCCAGCTTCCCCAATAATTTTGTTTTGCCCTTGTTCCGCATCGGCGCGGCGGGCAGCGGGATCGATGAAAGGGATGAAACCTTTACCGGTATCACCGGTCGCATCGCGGCCCGCTATGCGCTCACCGATACGCTCAATGCCTATATCAGCTATGCGCGCGGTCGGCGGCCCGAAACTTTGGAAGAGCAAGGGGCCACCAATCTGATCGAGATTTTCAAGGAAGAAACCCTCAATAGCTATGAAGCCGGGCTGAAATCCAGCTTCCTTGGCGGCCGGATGACCCTTGATGCGGCTGTTTTCTACTATGATTTCAATAATTTCCTGACAACTATCGACAATCCGGAGACCACGACTTTGGATGCCATCACATCCGATGATGGAGAAGCCAGCACTATTGGTTTTGAGGCGGATCTGCGCTGGCAGGTGATCCCGGAATTGTTCTTCTTTGCCAATTATGGCTTTCTTGATTCCAAAATATCAGGAGATGAAGCCAAATTCGGGCCGAAAGATACGGTTGGTTTCGTTGCGGGGGATCGCTTTCGGATCAGCCCCAAACATTCTTTTGCCATCGGGGCCGATCTATTGGTGCCCATCGGCAAAGGGGTGAGCTTTTACCTCAATCCCAGCTATACCTATACCAGCCGTATCTTTTTCACTGATGATAATCAGCAAAGCGGCGGCGTTAATCAGCAGCCTTCTTTTGGGCTTGCAGATTTGCGCGGGGGCTTTCAGGTGCGGGATGGCCAGCTTTCCATCGGGGGCTTTGTGGAAAATGCCTTCGATAAGAATTTCCTGATTGATAGCGGAAATACAGGTGGTGGATTTGGCTTGCCGACCCAGATTGCCGGGCCGCCCCGGATGTTCGGCCTTGAGGTGCGCGGGCGTTTCTAGATAACCGCGCAGGCTTGTCAATCAGCCGCGTGCCCGGATCATCAAAGGGATGAGAGGGGCACGCGGTTGTTTTTGGCTCATCTATTCTTTGAACAGCATGAACAGCGTGGGATCATCAGGGGCCCCGGTCGCGGGAAGCCCACGCGCAGCCTGAAAGCGGGTGATCGCCGATTTCAAATCATCCTCGCCTTGCGCCGATGGATTGTGAAAGCCCAGTTCGGCCAAGCGTTCGCGGATGCGATCAAGGGTGCTGCGATAAAGCCGCATGGAATTGCTGGCCCCCGCAATCTCGACAAGGGGGCTTTCAGTTTTCACCGCATCGGGCTTTAAGCTTTTGGTCATGGCATAAACTGCCGCGAAAAAAGGCTCATCGGCATTGGCGCTACACCAGTTTTTCAAGGAAATCGCGATATAGCCATCCGATTGCCAATCAACGATATCATAAATGCCGGTTTCATATTGATTGACCGCGGTGAGATAGCCCGAAGCCCAGCCGAAATAGGCATCGATCCGATCATCGCGGGCATCGAGGGATTCGACAAAAGCGCTGCATTTCGCAAGCCCCATGCCCTTGATCGCCAGATTGCCGTCTTTATCGGCGGCCTGTGCGGCACCCCCACCAAAAGCGGTGGCGGCAAACAGGAAACCGCTGAGCACGAGGCTCAGCGGCAGTTTTTTGGAAGGGGTATTAATCATAAAATACTCATGACCTTAAGGCTAAAGACCGTTTGCGGGACAAGGCGACCAGAAGGAAGAATCCGACCAGAAACAGCAGCAGGCTTGAGACCGTAGGAATATCAACAAGCTGTGGCAGCAAGAAGCTGGCAAGGACCGGATCATGATCAGCAAAGAATTCCAAAAGGCCGCTATTGAGATGAACGATATCGATCAGTGGATTTTGCTGCAAAAGCTGTGACGAGATCAAGATATGATCGAGAAGCTGCGCATTGCCTTCAAAAATGAAGGAAAAGAGATCTTCGGGCGTCAGCTGCAATTGTGCCAGATTGGTCAGGATCTGATTGGTCGTCAGTCCGGTCAGGGCCAAAAGGGGTGCCATGAACTGAAACTCGTTCAGATCGCCCAAAGCAATGATATTGGCCGTGGGGTTGTCTGACAGCAGACCTTCGATGAAGCTGTTGACCAAGGTTGCCTGAGCCACACGCTTGTCTTCACCGCCATTGATTGATGGCTGCACGGTTCCAAACAAAGGCGATGATCCACCTTTCGAGGTGAAGTGATTATTGACGATGGTCACTTCATGGCCATTGAACACAAAGGTGCCCACCAGTGGCTTGCGGGCATTGTCGAAAGCGGGATCGCTATCGGAACCGGGCAGGGTCATCAAAGATCCGGGAACCAGATCCACACGATCAGGATTATAAAGGAATGCCGTGCGGATATTCGCCCCCGGCTCGCCACCGCTGGTGTTATTCACCGGGGCGATTTCAGCAAATTCAAGGCGGGGCCCCCCGGCCTCGACAATGGCATCGATCAGCAACTGCAAAGTCAGGGCTGCTGATGTGGTGCCATCATTGGTGGGGCCGCTGCCATCCTGGATTTCCTGCAGGCCAATGATATCGGGGCTGAGCAGGCCATCCACGATCTGCCGCGCCAGCCCGGCAAATTTTTCGGGGCCATCGGATGGATCGAGATTAAGCACATTATAGGTGGCAACGCTCAAGCGATCACCGCCCACCGCAATGCTGGCAGTTTCCGGGGCGATGGAACCAGCAGTCGCCACAGGGGCTTCGGTTGCCAGTAATTCAAAATTGCCGAAATTGAAGGCAATGACACCCGTGACATCGCCAAGCGTGTCGCCCATCTGAACGGATGGGTTATTGCCCGCCAGCAGGCTGTCATCGATCTGCAGGCGTTCAGGATTGAAATCGCCTTCGGATATGGTGATGCCGCCTTGTGCATTCATGCCGGTGGCATTGGCGCCCTGATCGGCGACCGCGAAAATTTCACCAAATTGATTGGTGGTCGCCACCGCCTGGGCATCCGATAAAGTCACCCGCATGCCTTCAAGGCTTTCAAAGAAATCGATGCCATCGGTTTCAGGATTGAAAGTGGCGAAATTATCACTGTCGATGCTTTGGGTGGGGGCCTGGCGTCCGCCATTGCCAATGATGGTGGCTGTGGGCAGGGCATTGCCCTGGCTTTCCACCGTGATGAGGGGGCCGGTGATCTGGGTGCCAGACAGATTATTGCTCGATGCGCCACCCGGGGTGAATTCACCCACCGTTCCATTGATCGAAACACTATCCCCCAGCGCAACATCGGGGGCCGTGCCGGTGAAAACGAACAGGGCATCTGATGTGGCATCATCGCCATCACCAATTGGATCCTGAACATAAAAGCCATTATTGGCCAGAACGGTCACGATCCCGCTGGTTTCCACCTGCTGATCAACAAAGGATGAAAGATGCCCGGCGCCCTGAATGGTGGGAATGCTCACCGCTTCGGCAACAGGTGGGGGCGGTGGGGGCGGGGGTTCACTGCCTTCGCCATCCAGTGTTTGATTGCTGTTCACAGCGCCTGCGGTATTGGCCGCCGGGGCGTCCCATTGAAAGGCGGTGGTCAAACGGCCCGATGCATCGGTCGTGAGGTCGCCACCACTGATATTGCCGCTCACCTGCACAGAAAAGCCGATCGGCGTGCTGCTGGTTTCCCTGACACCGATATCGGTGCTGCTAAGACCCAAAGCCGCGCCAGAGGTGGCGGTGAATGTGCCCTCATAGCTTAAAAACTGCACGACCCGGCCGGTATTATCCACCAGCGCCATGCCATCGGGTCCGCCATTCTGGATGCCATTGGTGTCGAAATTCAGGGTTTCAAAGCCAAAACCATTGAGATCATTGCCCAAGATGCCGCCGAGATTGATGGTGTTATAAACGGCACCACCATTGCCATTGATCAATTCAACCGACCAGCCGCTGAGATCGGTACCGGCAAGACCCGCGATTTCGATGAATTCACCCTGATCCCTGCCATCATTATCATAGTGCACTTCATTGAAAAACGGCGTGGCTAAGGCGGGCGCGGCACTGCCCGTTAGAATAGCGGCTGCGGAAAGCGCCGATAAAAATCTGGAACGACGAAGATACTTCATGGTTTCCCCCTTGATTGAATGACCCGCATGAAAGCTATCGTCTGTTTATGACAGCAACAAGACCATTTTTAACACTTTGTTAATATTTTTAGCAGGGGATCAAATTTTTGTATCATATCGGGACAATTAAAATAAAAACCCCGGCCTGTGGTGAAACAGACCGGGATCATTGAGAAAGGGTTTGAGCGTCTATGTTCCGAATCGGGTTCAGGATAAACCGAAAGACGGCTTGATTTTAAACCCGGATAGGGCGGCTTTGGATCATTCCATCACCCAGCCATGGCTGACGATCAGGGATTGCCCGGTCAGTGCCTTTGATTGGCTGCCTGCGAAAAACAACACCGCCTGTGCCACATCTTCCACGGTGGTGAATTCCCCATCCACGGTATTTTTCAGCATCACATTTTTGACGACATCATCCTCGCTGATGCCCAGGGCCTTGGCCTGTTCGGGGATCTGCTTATCCACCAAAGGCGTGCGTACAAAGCCGGGGCACACCACATTGGCCCGCACATTATGCTTGGCCCCTTCCTTTGCCAGCACCCGCGCCAATCCCAAAAGCCCATGCTTTGCCGTAACATAAGCCGATTTCAGGGGTGAGGCTTCTTTGGAATGAACCGAGCCCATATAAATGATCGAGCCGGATTTCGCCGGATACATATATTTCAAACAGGCTTTGGTGGTGAGAAAGGCACCATCAAGATGCACGGCCAGCATCAATTTCCATTGATCGAAGGGAAACTCTTCGATGGGATGGACGATCTGCACCCCGGCATTGCTGACCAGACAATCGATCCGCCCATAGGTTTGATGCACTTTGTCGATGCCCGCATTCACCTGATCTTCTTTGGTGACATCCATTTCGATGGCCAAAGCCCTGCCGCCCTGAGCGATGATCTCATCGGCGGTTTTTTGGGCGGCATCCATTTTCAGATCGGCGATCACCACCGTTGCCCCTTCCTTTACAAAGGCAAGGGCGATTTCCTTGCCAATGCCGCTGGCTGAACCGGTGATGATGGCGATCTGATCTTTAAAGCGGGTCATAAACTATCCTTTTGAAATCGAATGATTGGGGGCAGGGGGCAAAGCCACCGATGCCATGGTTGCATTGTTTTCAGGAAGCTTTCAGGGGTGCGGACTGCTTCTTTTTTATCTCGGCTATCAGGCGATCATGGATCACATCGAAAAGCCGCACGCCCTTGTTTTCATGATTGGGCGCAAGCCAGGGCTGGGCTTCCATGGTGATGCGGGCATCGGATAAGCCCTGTTGCCAGCGCCTGTCCATGGTTGTGCGGCTGAAATCATAATCCTTCGATGCGCCTTGTGGCTCTGTGGGCCGATAAATGATTTGCACGATATCCATTTCGGTTACGCAGCCATGGGCATAAAGGCGTTTGGCCTCGGGGCTATCGGCCAGTTCCTTGGGCAGAAGCTTATGCAATTCATTGATGGCGTGGCGCACATCATGTTTTTGCGCAAAGGCATCGGTATTCACCCGGGTGCGGCTGCTATAGCGGATATCCTTTTCCCGTTCCGATACCATATTCAGATCCTGGGGCAGGGGGCCAAAGGCTTGAAATACATCGACCTGAAAGGTCAATCGGCTGCGGCGGGGATAGTAATCAAGCACATATTGCAAGGGCGTGTTGGAAACCAGCCCGCCATCCCAATAATATTGGCCATCGATTTCAACCGGCGGAAAGCCGGGCGGCAGGGCACCGCTGGCCATGATATGTTCGGGCCGAATGGTGATATCGCGATTATCGAAATAGGCAAAACGACCGGTTTCTACATTCACCGCCCCCACGCTGAGGCGCATTTCATCGGGATGATTGATACGCTCGAAATCCACGAGATCAAGCAGGGTTTGCTTTAAGGCATCGGTGGAATAATAGCTGCTGGGCTTTTCCGGGGCCAGCCAATCGCTAAGGCTGAGGGGCTTGAAAAATCCCGGCTGGCCAAACATCAAAGCCATATTGGCGCCAAGGGATTTTTGCAAAACGCGCAAAGGGCCGGATGGTGCTGCGGGCCAAAGGGCGGTGGGGGCGGTGATCAGGCTCCAGAAATCACGCAAGCGGGCCACCCGATCCTTAGGCTCATTGCCGGCGATGATCGCGGCATTGATGGCCCCGATGGAAATCCCCGCTACCCAATCAGGCTGATAATCCGTGCCGTCCATCGCTTCATACACACCGGCCTGATAGCTGCCGAGCGCGCCACCCCCTTGCAGAACGAGGGCGGTTTTCTTGTCATAAGCGGACGCTTTGGTTTTCGAATTCATCTGAGCCATAAAAAATCCTGCGTGAGTGATGCCTTTAAATAGGTGAGGTCATAGGCATTTGCACTATGCGCCCTTAAATGTGATCCTGATTTGTCATATGATAGGATGCGGCAGCCGATTCTGGTGGTGCGATGCGATTGCGCCTACGACCGGATCGCCTTTATAAAGCGTGCAGATTGTGACGATCCGATGATTTCAGAGCAGGGAGAGAGCCGTGGCGGAATTCAGACTGAACGGAAAAGCAGTATCGGTGGATGCCCCCGATGAGACCCCGCTTTTGTGGATCATCCGCGATGAACTGGGCCTTATGGGCACCAAATTCGGCTGCGGCATCGGCCAATGCGGGGCCTGCACCGTGCATCTTGATGGCACAGCCACCCGTTCGTGCATCACGCCGCTTTCCATGGCACAGGATCTGGATGTTACCACCATCGAAGGCTTGTCGGCTGCGGGCGACCATCCCTTGCAACAGGCATGGGTGGATGAGCAGGTGCCCCAATGCGGCTATTGCCAATCGGGCCAGATCATGCAGGCGGCCCAGCTTTTGGCCGATGTGAAAAATCCCACGGATGACGATATCAATCAGGCGATGAGCGGCAATCTGTGCCGGTGCATGGCCTATGCGCGCATCCGGCGGGCCATTAAAAAGGCAGCCGAAATGACCCCAATGAATGCGGAGACGACGAATGGCTGATTTGAGCACGCGCATCGAGCAGAGCGGGGCAACGCGGCGCCAGTTTCTGGTGGGGTCTGTTGCCGGTGGGCTGATGATGGCTTTTGCCGCCCGCACCTCGGTTTTGGGTGCAGCCAAAACATTGGGCGAAGGGGCTTATGCCCCCAGCATCTGGGTTCAATTGGGGCCGGATGGCCGCATTCTGGTGAATATCGCCAAGGCGGAAATGGGCCAGCATGTGGGCACGGCGCTGGCCCGCGTGGTTGCCGAAGAACTGGAAGCCGATTGGGCGGATGTTGAGATCGTGCATGTGGATAGCGATCCCAAATGGGGCTATATGGTCACGGGCGGTTCCTGGTCGGTGCACACCACATTCGATCAGCTGTCCCGCGCCGGGGCGGCGGGCCGCATTGCCATGATCGAGGCCGGGGCGCGCTTGCTTGATGTATCGCCCGATCAGTGCATCGCCCGCCAAAGCACGGTGATATGCAAGGATCAAAAGATCAGCTATGCCAAAATCGTGGCCGCAGGCGCGGTGGATCGCAGCTTTTCCGATGAGGAACTGGCTGCCCTTAGCCTGAAGCCCGCCAGCGAAAGGCGGATTTTGGGCAGCCCCGGCACGGCGCTCGATATTCCGGAGAAAACCACCGGGGCGGCGCGCTATGGCATTGATGCGGCGGTGGATGGGATGGTTTATGCGCGGCCGGTTTTGCCGCCCACCCGCTATGGCTCGGTGATCCAATCCGTGGATGACGGCGCGGCCAGGAAAATCCCCGGCTATCTGGAAACCATCCGCATTGATGATCCATCGGGCACCTGCCAGGGCTGGTTGGCGGTGATTGCCACCAGCATCCACGCCGCGAATAAGGCGGTGGATGCCCTGAAGGTGACATGGCAGCCCGGCCCGAATGCCAAAGTGGATGAACAGGCTCTGCTCGATGAAGGCGACCGACTTGTGAATGATCCCGAAAGCGGAGCTTTATGGGTGCGGGAAGGCGAGGTGGATCAGGCTTTCGCGAGGGCGGCATCGGTGGTTGATACCACCTATCGCACCCATAGCGTGCTGCATTTCCAGCTTGAGCCGGTCAATGCGCTGGCCTTTGAAAAGGATGGGCATTGGCATATCCACACCGGCAATCAATGGCAATCCCTGATCCTGCCCGTGGTGGCCAAAGCCTTGGCGGTGACGGAAGATCAGATCACCTTGCACCAATATTATCTGGGGGGTGGTTTCGGGCGCAGGCTTTATGGCGATTATATCATCCCCGCAGCCCTGACCGCGAAGGCGGTGGGAAAGCCGGTGAAGATGATTTTCACCCGTGCCGATGATACGGGCTTTGATTGCGCCCGTTCGCCTTCGGTGCAAAAGGTGCGAACCGCCCTTGATGATCAAGGCACGCCGATTGCCTATGATCATGCGGCGGCCGCTGGCTGGCCGACTTATTCCATGGCCCCGGGCTTTCTGGCCGAAAAGATCGAAGGCGGCGGCAAGGTCGATAGTTTTTCGATCAGCGGGGCCGATCATTGGTACAGCATCGAAAACCAGCGGGTGCGGGCGATCCGCAATGATCTGGTGCAGGAAAGCTTTCTGCCCGGCTGGCTGCGATCCGTGGGGCCGGGATGGACAGGGTGGGCCGTTGAGCAGCATATGGATGAAGTGGCCCATGCGGCAGGCGTCGATCCCGTGGCATTTCGCCTGTCTCTGCTCGATGGCAAGGGCCGCAATGCGGGCGATAGTCCGGCGAATAGGGGCGGAGCCCTGCGCTTGAAAGCGGTATTGGAACGCGCTGCCGAAAAGGCCGGATGGGCGGATCGCGGGTCTTTGCCCGAGGGCGAGGGGATGGGGGTTGCCACCTGTTTTGGGCAGGAACGGGCCATGCCCACTTGGGTTGCCTGCATTGCCCATGTGGCGGTGGATAAAAAGTCCGGCGCTGTGCGGGTGAAGCGACTTCTGTCCGTGGTGGATGCGGGCACCATCGTGCATCCCGATGGGGCGCTGGCGCAGATGGAAGGATCAAGCCTTTGGGGGCTTTCCATGGCGCTTTATGAAGGCACGGCGTTCAAAGATGGGATGATGGCGGATCGCAATCTTGATCGCTATACCCCCCTGCGCATGGATCAGGTGCCTGACCTTGATATCGAATTCATGGACAATGATCATATGCCATCGGGCCTGGGCGAACCGGGGGTGATCGTTGTGGCTCCGGCCATTGCCAATGCCATTTTTGCTGCCACCGGCGTGCGCTTGCGCGATCTACCTATGCGTGCGGCGGATGTGAAAGCGGCATTGTCGGGCTGACACTCGATTGTCATTTTTAATTTACAGTTTATTAACGGCCTTCTTCTACAGATTGTTTCTATATATGTCGTCTGTGTTGCAATGCAGCATAGACTATGTTAGGAACAGTATGTGTGAAAGGGACGTTTACAATTTATGCGTGTGAATTTTGTGTCAAATTTTTTAGGCGGCAATGGTGGCGGCCACAGGGGTCATCAAAACTCTGTACTGCGTGCTTTGGATCAAAGCTTTGCCGTGATTGAGTTCAAAATCGATGGAACCATCATCACGGCCAATGAAATTTTCCTGAAGGCCATCGGCTATCGGCTCGATGAAATCAAAGGCAAGCATCACCGCATTTTCGTTGATCCCGATTTGGCCAAAAGCCCGGACTATGCCACTTTCTGGGCATCGCTGGCGAAAGGCCAGGCGCAATCCGCCATTTTCCAAAGGCGGCGTAAGGATGGCAGCAAGCTATGGTTGCAGGCCAGCTATGCGCCGGTACCCGATCAGCAGGGCCGGGTGACAAAGGTGGTGAAGCTGGCCACCGATATCAGCGAGATCGAAGAACGCAATATCGATGCGGCTGGGAAACTGATGGCGTTGGATCACTCTCAGGCGCTGATCGAATTTGATCCCACAGGCCTTATTCTGGATGCCAATCAGAATTTTCTGGATGTGGTGGGCTATCAGCTTGATGAAATCAAAGGCCAGCATCACCGCTTGTTTGTGGATGAAGCCTATGCGCAATCGCGCGACTATGCTGATTTCTGGGCCAATCTGGCCGAGGGCCGCCATGAAAGCGGGGAATTTCCCCGGCGCACCAAAGATGGCGGCATGGTTTGGTTGCAGGCCACCTATAATCCGATTGCTGATCGGGATGGCCATATCGTGAAGATCGTCAAATTCGCCAGCGATATCACCGCAGGCAAACTGGCCAGCGCGGAAAGTGATAGCAAGCTTCAGGCCCTTGATAAAGCGCAGGCGGTGATCGAATTTGATCTCGATGGCACGATCATTACGGCGAATGATAATTTTCTGGCCGCCATCGGCTATCGGCTTGATGAAATCAAAGGCAAACATCACAGCCTGTTTGTGGATCCGGCGCATCAATCATCGCAAAGCTACAAGGATTTCTGGCGCGATCTGGCTTTGGGCAAATATCAAAGCGGCGAATATAAGCGCTTGGGTAAAAACGGACAGATCGTGTGGCTGCAGGCGACCTATAATCCGGTTTTGGGGCCGGATGGCCGCCCGATCAAGGTGGTGAAATTTGCCACGGATATCAGCACCATGGTTGAAAAGCGCGAACAGCAAAGCAAAGTTGCCGATGAATTGGATGGCGCGCTGACCCATATTCAGCAGGCCATCGGTAAGGCTTTGGCCAAGGGCACTTCGGTGGCAAGTGCTGTGGGGCAAACCGACGGCACGGTGCAGGCGGTGGCGGCAGCGGCCGAGGAACTGCATGCAAGCTTCGTGCAGCTTGCCCAGCATGTGATGCAAGCGGGAACCGTGGTCAGCGTTACGGCGCGCGATGCCGCGGATGCCGATAAGGCGACGACGGATTTGAGCACGGCTGCCGAAGCGATGAACAAGATCGTGGGCCTGATCGATGATATTGCCTCGCAGATCAATCTGCTGGCCTTGAATGCCACGATCGAGGCGGCGCGTGCGGGTGAGGCGGGCCGGGGCTTTGCCGTGGTCGCCAGTGAGGTGAAATCCCTGGCCAATCAGGTGGCCAGTGCCACCGGCCAGATCGGCAGTGAAATCACCCGGATGCAAACCGTTTCAAAGGATGTGGTGAGCAAGCTTGGTGCCATTGGCGATGCGGTGCGGAATATGGAATCAAATATCAATGAAATTTCCGCCTCTATCGAGGAACAAAGCGCCGTGACCGAGGATATTTCCCAGAATATGCAATCGGCGGCCACGGCTGTGGAGCAGGCATCCATCGGTATCAAGGATCTGGAGGGTGATATTTCAGGGGCATCGGATCAGGCCCGCAATGGTGCCGCAATTTACCAAAAAATGCGCGACACGCAATTATGAAGAACAAGCGGCTCTGAACTCATGGGTTCAGGCCGCATCCTGCGCCAGCTTTGCCAGAATGTCGGCAGCCCGGGCATATGGCTTTTTCGTTAGCTTGAAAACATGCGCCGGGCGTGCCTTGTGATCGAACCACAAGGCCCCGGCGACGATTGCTGGTCTGTGGGCGATCAGCCAAAGGGCGGTATCGGCGCCTTGTTCGGGGCTGCGCAGGATCGCGGCCAGAAATTTGCGAAAGAGCGGCAGGCTTTTTTGCACGCCATCGGTATCCACCCAGCCGGGATGCATGCTATAGGCGCGGATGCCGTTTATCTGGCTCCACTGATCCGATAGGGTGATCATCGCACGTTTATGGCTGGCATAGCCCGCAGCCCCATTGAAATGATCCTTTGATTGTTCCAGAAAATAGAGATTCTGGGGCAGGGTATAAAGCCCGCCGGATGCCATATTCACGATCGCCCCGCCATCGCCCAAAAGCTTGTTATTGATCAGCCCTTCGGTCAACCGATAGGGATTGAGCAGATTGACCGCATACATCAGATCATGGCCATCTGCCGTTTGCTGATAGCGATGGTTCAAAATTCCCACATTATTGATCAGGGCATCGATTTTTATGCCGTTTTGCGTCATCTGCTGAATCAGATTTTTAATCTCATCGGCTTTGGAAAAATCGGCTTTGAGGGGGATGAAATCCCCCGGCTGCGGGCTGAGCCTGCGGGCGATGGCATCGAGCTTTTCTGCATTGCGGCCAATCCCATAAACCCGGGCCCCATTGCGGGTGCACAGATCGGCGATAGCCGCCCCGATGCCGCCGGTAGCCCCGGTGATCATGATGTTTTTACCCAAAAGCTGCGGGTAGCTGAAGCTTTGGGAACCGCCATGGGCCTGATAGCCCAGCTTGGTGAAAGAAAAGAGAAAGCGGCCGAAAAAAAGCCCGGAATTGACGATGGGGGGCGGCTGATCCCTTGATTGCGGCGTGATGTTCAGAGTGTCTGTCATGATTGAAGCGTTCCATTTTGTTTGCCCATAATCCCCTTACGCACCAGATCGCTGATCAGACGACCCATCCCATGTTTCCATCCGCCCCCTTTCCATCCGCCCCCTTTCAATCTACCGCGCAGTCTTTCAACGGGATCAAAGGATCGGCGATCCGGGCCGGATCAAGGCGGCTGGCTTTGGCGATCAGGGATTTTCCCTGAATAAAATCCTTCGTTTGGTTGATCGCCTCAACCGCCCGGATATGATCATCGACCAGATGCACAAGGCTGATGCAGTCCCCATCTGTGGAATGGCGAGCGATCATCTGATGGGATGGCGCGTTCACATCTGTGGGGATCAATCCTGCGCTTTGCAGCTTATAATGATATTGATCCGACCAGAACCAGGGCGTGGGCCGATAGCGGGTGGGGATGCCCAGAATGTTTTGGGCCACAACTTTGGCCTGATCCACGGCATTTTGCACCGATTCCAAACGAATAAGCCCTGCATCGGGATAAGGAAAACGGGTGCAATCGCCACAGGCATAAATATCGGGGACCGATGTTTCGCCATATTCATTCACCAGAATGCCATCATCGGTTTTGATCCCGGCGCTTTCGGCCAGCGCTGTTTCCGGGCTGCTGCCAATCCCGGCAAGAATCAGATCGGCGGCTATCTGCTGATCCGATGAAATCCGCAAATGATAGCCGCTCATCTGCTGCTCGATCCCCACAAGATAAGCCCCCAGATGAAAATGCACGCCCATGGCCTCGTGTTTTCTTTGCAAAAAATCGGCAATGAAGGGCGAAGCCGTGCGCGATAACAGGCGCGGAGCGATGTCGATCACATTGACCCCAGCCCCCATGGATACCGCTACAGACGCCACTTCAAGCCCGATATAGCCGGCCCCCATGATCGCCAGCCTGATCCCGGGCTTCAGCCTTGCCCTGAGCGCCAGAGCATCATCAAGGCTGCGCAGATAATGCACGGGCAGGCCCTTTGTCATAGCCGGGGGTAGGGTTTTGGCCCGGGCCCCGGTGGCCAGAACGAGCCGATCATAGGCCAGAACGCGGCCCGCCGCATCGCGGATTTTCTTGCCAGCCGCATCGATGGCGCAGGCCCGAAAGCCGGTGAGGAGGTGGATGCCCTTGTCCTCGTAAAAAGAGGGCGGGCGCAGGAAAAGCGCCTCCGGCTCGACCTCATCCTTCAAAAAGGCTTTTGACAGCGGCGGACGTTCATAAGGCGGCATGGCTTCATCGCCTATGAGGGTGATGGCGCCGCCAAAGCTTTTGGCATTGGCAAGGCTGATGGCGGTTTGCGCCCCGGCCTGACCGCCACCCTTGATGACCACATGCTGCATATCTCACCTGTTTCTGATCAGAATAGTTTGAATGTGATGGATGATTGCTTCCACCCTTATGATGAACGGGTTAGCATGAAAACATGGGCGCTTCATCATCGAGTGCGGATATCATGTCAAAAACCAGCGATCCACAGGATCGGCAGCCAGCGGCTAAAGAAGAAAGCGCGACCGGCGCCCCTCATGAGCGGGAATTGCGCTTGGCGCTGGTGTGTTATGGCGGGGTTTCGCTCGCTGTTTATATGCACGGGATCACCAAGGAAATCTTGAAACTGGTGCGGGCCTCGCGGGCAAGCCATGATGCGCGTACCCTTTCGGTGGGGGGCGAATGCAGCTATGAGGATGCAACGCCGGGTATTCGGGATGAAACCGATAGCGAGCGGATTTATTATGAATGTCTGTGTGGCATCAGCCTCGATGTTGATCTGCGGGTGGTGGTGGATGTGCTCGCCGGGGCCTCAGCCGGGGGCATCAATGCGGTGATGCTGGCCCGGGCGCTTGCTTATGATCTCTCCCTCGATCCCCATCGCGATTTATGGCTCAATCTGGCCGATGTCACGGAATTGCTTGATCCCATGGGCCGGGCGGGCCTGTGGTCAAAGCCCTATATGCGGCCTTTTTTATGGACCTTGGGGCAGTGGCGCAAAAAACGCGCCGAAGAATTGGGGGCTTTGGGGCAGGACCCTGAAGTGACGGAGAAAATTTCGCTGTTCACCCGTTCGCGCTGGTTCGAGCCACCCTTTTCCGGGGTCAGAATGAGCCAGATGATGCTGGATGCGGTGGTGGCCATGGGGGGGTCGGATGGTGGCCCGCAATCGTTATTACCTCGGGGGCAGGCGCTTGATCTTTTTGTCACCACCACCGATTTCTGGGGCCATCGCGAAGCCATCACTTTGCATGATCCGCCTTTGATCGAGGAACGCGAGCATCGCCATACTTTGCGGTTTTCCTATGTGCGGCAGGCCGATGGCACGGTCATCAGCGATATGGGGATGGATGATCGGGCATCATTGGCGTTTGCCGCGCGGGCCACAAGCTGCTTTCCCGGGGCCTTTCCGCCGGCGCGTTTGGCGGAAATGGATGCAGTGGCCAAAGACCGAAAAATATCATGGATCGGGCGCGCGGCATTTTTGGAACAGAATTTTTCCGATCTGATCGATGCCGGTGAAGACCCCGAAGATGCCGCTTTCATCGATGGCAGCGTTTTGATGAACAAGCCGATTTCTTTGGCGATTGAAGCCGTGCAGAGCCGGGCCGCGCATCGGGAAGTGGATCGTCGGCTGGTTTATATCGAGCCCAATCCCGAAGTGCGGCGCAGCTTTGCCCGTGAAATTCCGGGCTTTTTCAAAACCATCAAGGCGGCGATGTCGGATATTCCGCGCAATCAGCCGATCCGCGATGATCTGGAATGGCTGGCTGAATTCAATCGCCATGTGCGCCTGCAAAGGCAGGTGGTGGAGGCGGTGCGCCCCAATGTCATGCGGATGATCACCGCATTGATGGGTGAACGCCTTGATGCCGCGCCCGATGCGGGACGGCTGATCACCTGGCGCGGCACCGCCAATGAATCCGCCGCGCGCGATGCCTCTTATGCTTATGATGGCTATGCTCGGGTTAAGGTTTTGTCGGTTTTATCGGATGTGGCGGAAAAGGTGCAATATTGCGCGCGCTTACGGGATCGCATGCTATCTGAGGCGATGATCGATGAATGGGCTTGGCGCACCGGTGTGCGCCCGGTTGGCAATGCCTCGCAGCAAAGCCAGAATAGCGATGGCGTGATCTGGATCCGGTTTTTGCGGCGCTTTGATGTGCGCTATCGCATTCGCCGGATGCGTTTCATGATCCGCCGGGTGAATGAGCTTTATCGCGAATTGCTGCGCGATGATGGGGCCTGCGACCCCCGCCTGGCCCGGGCCTGGCTCAATAGCCTGAAGGCCAGCCTTTATCGTCATGTGGATGAGATCCGAAATCGCGATCAATGGCCGCGCTGCGATGCTGCCACCAATGGCCCGGCAACCAATCAGGCTGCGATTGATGCGCTGATGGAGCAGATGGCGGCGCAGATGAATTTACCGGCAGCAGATATCGATCTCGATCAGCTTTTGGCGCAGGCAGGCACGCATTGCCCTGATGCCTATCTTTGGCGGGAATTGGTGATCGCCTATCTTGGCTTTGCTTATTATGATGTGCTGACCTTTCCCATGTCGCACTGGAAATCTTTGGATGAGCTTGATGATATCAAGGTTGATCGGATTTCGGTGAATGATGCCAACAGCCTGCGCAAAGGCAGCTCGCGCGAGCTTTTGAAGGGCGTGGAACTGGGGAATTTCGGGGCCTTCTTCTCGCGAAAATTCCGTGAAAATGATTATTTATGGGGTCGGCTCACGGGGGCAGAGCGTTTGATTGATATTCTGGCCACTGCCGCCCCTGAAGCCGTGCAATCGGGCAATTTCAATATCATGGAAATGAAAAAGCGCCTGTTTTTATCGATTTTGGATGCCGAAGCCCCGCATCTGACCTTGATCCGCGATGAAATCAAATCCCTGCGCCTTGATGCGCAAAAGATGTGATAGCTAGCCTGAACCTCGCATGATGCTTTTGTTCTTTTGCTCCAACATGGCCTGAAAGTCCCGATAAAGTGCCAGAATTCATGATCGATCTTTTAAGCATGGCTGCCCTGCTTTCAGTGGCGGCGATTGTGGCCGGGCTTTTGGCCGGGCTTTTGGGGATCGGTGGCGGCATTATCATGACCCCGATCCTGTTTCAGGTTTTTTTGCTCCAAGGGGCGGCGGCGGATTGGCGGATGCATATGGCAGTGGCCAGTTCTTTGGCGATCATCGCCCCCACAACATTTGCCTCGGCCCGCGCCCATGCCCGCCATGGATCGGTGGATCATCAGCTTGCCCGGCTTTGGGTGCCTGCCGTATCCATGGGGGCGGCGGTGGGGGCCTTATCCGCCCGTTTCATGCCGGGTGATGTCCTGGTTCTGCTCTTTTCCGGCTTTGCTTTCTTTATGGCGATCAAGATGCTTTTGCCTTTGGATGGGATGCGCCTCAAGGCCGAAATGCCCAAAGGCCCGGCAGGAACAGTGGCCCCGTTTGTGATTGGCAGCCTTGCCAGCATGATGGGCATTGGCGGTTCCACCTTTACCGTGCCTTATCTCACTTTATTCGGGGTGCCGGTGCATCGGGCCCTGGGCACGGCGGCGCTGGTTGGCTCTTTGGTAAGCATCGTGGGGGCGGTGGGTTTTATCATCAGCGGCTGGTCGGTGGCGACAGGGATGCGCACTATGCTCGGCTTTGTTCATCTGCCATCGGTTTTGCTGATGGTGCCTTTGGCGGTGCTGGCGGCACCCTATGGCGCGCGGCTGGCCCATCGGCTGCAAAGGCGGACCCTTTCGATCCTTTTTGGCTGTTTTCTGATGCTCACATCGATCCGCCTGCTATCCACTTTGTGGTGACATGATCTGAAAGATTTCATAGGGCGTAAGATGGATATGACGATGTGACAGGAGTTTTGCCCCCATGCCAGCGCCCACCCATCCTGCCGCCAAGGCGGCCCAAAATCCATCTGCACCAATGGGTTCAGACGGGATCATCGATCTGATGGCTTATTTTTCCGCGCCGCGCTTTTGCCGGGGATTTGTTGAAGATATGCGCGGGCAGATGCGGCGGTTCACTGCTGAATTCAAGGCACAGGCAAAAGATGACGCTTTGTTGATCGATGAGCAGATGATCTATGAAGATGGCGAGCGTTTTGAACGCTGCTGGCAGATGATCAAGGCCGATGGGGGCTGGTCGGCCAGGGCCGAAGATGTGGTGGGCAAGGCGCGCATCATCCGGGCGGGCAGCATGGCCGCCATCTGGCGCTATCGGCTTGATCATGCGGGAAAATCGGGAACGATCCGGGTTGGTTTGCGCGATCATATGGTGTTGCTGGGGGATGGCCTGATGGCCAGTGATACCAAAATCACCAAATTCGGCCTGCCTATTGCGCGGGTCTGGGCGCTTTATAGCCCGCTGTGAGGGGCTTTTTATCATTTTTTGGCTGATCCGATGGCGTGGCTGGTCTTGCCTTTCGAGGGTGTTCGGGCCTAAACCGATGTCTCGATGACATGCCGTTTTGGGGATCAGCTATGCCATATGGTGAAAAAGATGCCTTCGTAGCCTTTGATCGGGTGGGCTATCAGGATTGGAAGGCGCTGATCGAGCAGGGCCTTGATGCGCGATCTTTTTCCAAGGTGATGGAAAGCACCAGCCCGGATGGCTTTGTTATCGCCCCCCTTTATTGCCGCGATCATCCAAAGCCTGATCTTGATCCCGCCCATCTTTATGCCCCGATCAGATGCCGCTTGGGCGATGCCCGGGGCTGGCAGATCCGCCAGCGGATCGATCATCCCGATCCGGTGCGCGCCAATGCCCAGCTTTTAAAGGATCTGGAGCGCGGTGCCACCCATTGCCTGCTCAGCCTTGATCCCATGGCGGAAAAAGGGGTTGCGGTGGGGGATCTGGATGATCTGGATCGGCTTCTTTTGGATGTGGATTTAAATCTTGCCCCGGTTTATCTGGATGCCGGGCGGTTTGGGCCTGCTGCTGCTGCGCTTTTGCTGGCCTTGTGGGATCGGCGCGGGCTAACAGGTGCCCACATGGCGGGTGGATTTGGGATCGATCCTTTAGGCGCGCTGGCCGAAGGTGGCAGCCTTTTATCGTCCTTGCCCGATGCGATGAAGGAAGCCGGGGCGATTGCCGCCCAATGCCATGATCGCACCCCCCATATCCGGGCGCTTTCCGTGAGCAGCCGGGCTTATCACGGGGCGGGGGCAAGCCCGGCACAGGAATTGGCCATCGCTTTGGCCTGCGGGCTTTCTTATCTTCGATGCGCTGAAAAAGCGGGTCTTTCGCTTGTGGATGCCGCCCGGCAGATCAGCTTCAGCCTGATGGCGGATTGTGATGTCACCTTAACGATAGCCAAATTCCGGGCCATGCGGCTTTTATGGTCGCAGCTTCTGGCCGCCTGCGGGGTGGATGAGCAGGCGATTGATCTGGCGGCTGAAACCGCGCCACGGATGATCAGCCGCTATGATCCCATGGTGAATGTGCTGCGGGCCACCATCGCCTGTTTTTCTGCGGCCATTGGCGGGGCCGGGGCGATCACCGTGCTGCCCCATAGTGCGGCGCATCGCCATGCTTCAGGGGTGCCGGATGATTTTTCCCGGCGCATTGCGCGCAATGTGCAGATCATTCTTGCGGAAGAAAGCCATCTGGACAAGGTCATCGATCCGGCGGGCGGCTCCTTTACCATCGAGGCGCAAACCCATGATCTGGCGCAGGCGGCCTCGCAGATTTTCCGCAAAATCGAACAACAGGGTGGGATGGAAAAGGCCTTGTGTTCGGGGATGATCGCGCAGCTTCTGGATGAAAGCTGGTCGGCATTGGCCAAAAATCTGGCAAGCCGCAAACAGCCGATCACCGGTGTTTCGGAATTCCCAAACCTTGATGAACCGCCGGTGCCCCTTGATCCTGTCGATCAAGAAGCTTTGGCCAGCCAAATGGGGGGGCAAACCGGGGGGCAAATGGGGGGGCTTTCGGCGCGCGATGATGCGGCAAGGCTTGATCCTTTACCCTTCCGCCCTTTGGCGCAGGATTATGAGCATCTGCGCGCCAGAGCCGATGCCAAAGCTGCTGCCAAAGCTGCTGATAGTGGCGGGCGGCCACGCATATATCTGGCGGCTTTGGGGGCGCTGGCCGATCATGGAGCCCGGCTCAACTGGGTGCGCAATGCTTTTGCAACCGGCGGCATTGCTGCCATTGCCGGTGCGGGGGGGATGGAGCCCGAGGCCATCGCCCAAGCTTTTGCCGGATCGGATGCCCCAGAAGCGGTGATCTGTGGCACCGATGCCCATTATGCCGAGCATGGGGCGGCTTTGGCCCGGGCTTTGAAAAAGGCGGGGGCGGGCTTTGTGTATCTGGCGGGCAGAGCCGGTTCTGATGAGGCGGAACTGCGCGCCGCAGGGGTTGATGCCTTTATCCATCAGGGGATCGATCTGGTGAAGCTATTGGGCGCGGCCCATGATCGCTGGGATCAAAAGGATCAAAAAGATCAGGATGAAGGAGACAGATCATGAGCGCCATCCCCGATTTTGCCGCCCTTGATCTGTTTGCGGGCCAAAGCGCTGCGCATCAGCCTGCCCATCCAGATAAGGATGCACGGGATGAGCCGGCTTTTCTCACCCCGGAAGGGATCGAGCTCAAACCCCTTTATGATGAACAGGATCGCGCTGGCCTTGATTTCATTGATGGGATGCCCGGCTTTGCGCCCTTTTTGCGCGGGCCATATCCTAGCATGTATGTGGAGCGGCCCTGGACCATCCGGCAATATGCGGGCTTTTCCACGGCCGAAGACTCAAACGCCTTTTACCGCCGCAATCTGGCGGCGGGGCAAAAGGGCCTGTCGGTCGCTTTCGATCTGCCCACCCATCGGGGCTATGACAGTGATGACGAGCGGGTGGCTGCCGATGTGGGCATGGCCGGGGTGGCGATCGATTCTATTTATGATATGCGGCAATTATTCGCCGGTATTCCCCTTGATCAGATGAGCGTTTCCATGACCATGAATGGCGCCGTGCTGCCCATTCTGGCGCTTTTTATCGTGGCGGGCGAGGAGCAGGGAGTTTCACCGCGTGCGCTTTCGGGCACCATTCAAAATGATATTTTGAAAGAATTTATGGTGCGCAATACCTATATCTATCCGCCCGCGCCTTCGATGCGGATCATTTCCGATATTTTCTCTTATACATCCCAACAGATGCCGCGCTTCAATTCAATCTCGATCAGCGGCTATCATATGCAGGAAGCCGGGGCCAGCGCCGATCTTGAATTGGCCTATACCTTGGCGGATGGCATAGATTATGCCCGCGCCGGGATCGCTGCCGGGCTGGATATTGATCGTTTTGCGCCGCGCTTGTCGTTTTTCTGGGCGATTGGCATGAATTTTTTCATGGAAGTGGCCAAGATGCGGGCGGCCCGGCTTTTATGGGCCAGCCTGATCCAGAAAAATTTCCAGCCGAAAAATCCCAAATCCCTGTCTTTGCGCACCCATTGCCAAACATCGGGTTGGTCGCTCACCGCCCATGATGTGTATAATAATGTAACCCGCACCTGTATCGAAGCGCTGGCTGCCACCCATGGCCATACCCAATCCCTGCACACCAACAGCTTTGATGAAGCGCTGGCCCTGCCCACCGATTTTTCTGCCCGGATCGCGCGCAATACCCAGCTTTTGATTGCGCAGGAAAGCGGCACCACCCGCAGCATCGATCCCTGGGGCGGCAGCTATTATGTGGAGCGGCTGACCCATGATCTGGCGATCAGGGCCATGGCCCATATCAATGAGGTGGAGGCCGAAGGCGGCATGGCCAAGGCCATCGAGGCGGGCATCCCCAAAATGCGGATCGAGGAAGCCGCCGCCCGCACGCAGGCGCGGATCGATTCCGGCCGCCAGACCGTTGTGGGGGTGAATAAATATCCCCTTGATGAAAACGAGGATATCGATGTTCTAAAGGTTGATAATGCGGCTGTGCGCAAAGGCCAATTGGAAAAATTGCAGGCGCTGAAGGCGGAGCGTGATCAGGATGCGGTGCGCATAGCCCTTGATGCCATGAGCCAAGCGGCCCAAAGCGGTGCGGGCAATCTTTTGGCTTTGGCCGTGGAGGCCGCCCGGGCCAAGGCCACAGTGGGGGAGATGTCCTTGGCCTTGGAAAAGATTTATGGCCGACACAAAGCGCAGATCAGGGCGATCGAGGGGGTTTATAAAAACGCCATGGGCAAGGATAATGGAAAGATAGAAGCGGTTCTTGCAAAGGTTGAGGATTTTCTGGAGCAGGAGGGCCGCAGACCCCGCATCCTGATCGCCAAAATGGGACAGGATGGCCATGATCGCGGGCAGAAGGTGATTGCCACCGCTTTTGCCGATCTCGGTTTTGATGTGGATATCGGCCCGCTGTTTCAAACACCAATGGAAGCGGCGCGGCAGGCGGTGGAAAATGATGCCCATATTGTGGGGGCCAGTTCCTTGGCGGCGGGGCATCTGAGTCTGGTGCCCGCGCTGCGCAAAGCCTTGGCTGAATTGGGCCGCGAAGATATTATGATCGTGGTGGGGGGGGTGATCCCGCCTCAGGATTATGAAGCGCTTCATCAGGCCGGGGCCAAAGCCATTTTCGGGCCCGGCACGGTGATTGCCGATGCGGCTTCTACCTTGCTCGATGATTTGAAGGAAAATCTTGCGGCCCGCAGCCGCCCATGATCGGGGCCATTAACCCTCAATTTAATGGATGGCATTGGGGCGATAAAAAAGTCCAAGGCGAAAGCTTTCGGCGATCATGCTGGCCTTTTCCACAAAAATCGCTGCACAGGCGGGCGGGCACTCCGCATAAGCCGTTTCCTCGAAAAGCTGTAGCCAGATGGCAAAATCGCTTTCCGCCAAATTCGTGATTTTGGCATGGGTGGCCATGGGGCGGCCCTTGAAGCGGGCGGTTTTCAGCATGATCGATGACCAGAAATCGCACATTTTATCCAGATGCTCGGGCCAGGGCTGGCTGATCGATTGCGCAAATAACGGGCCAAGGCGCGGGTCTTCGCGCACTTTTCCATAAAAGGCGTGCACAAGCCGGCGGATCATCGCCTCATCAATATCGGGATGAAGGGGCAATCGCGGGCTTCTGGTTTCGCCAGGCATGGGGAGCTTTGTCATGATTGATCTTTTTTCATGCGTCATAAGGGGCTCTGTCTATCATCTGAAACGCATTTCGGCCATCACAGCTTGCTGAAACTGCCTGCGAATGATCGACGCATCCCTTGAAGCTGTTTATGATCGCCTCAATGAATTGGCAGAAAGGTGTTCGGATTGTGAGATGGGTGTTGAGAGGCGTTTTTTTTGCGGTGGTTTTTGGGCTGGCTTTAGTGGGGCCCGCTGATGTGTCTTTGGCGAGCACGCAAGATGCGCCGCCAACCCCTGAAGCATCGACCCCCGAAGCCACTGACCCTGAAGCCAATGACCCTGAAGCATCGACCCCCGAAGCACCTGAAGCCAATGACCCTGAAGCATCGACCCCCGAAGCACCTGAAGCCAATGACCCTGAAGCATCGACCCCCGAAGCAACAGACCCTCAAGCCCCTGAGACTGAAGCAAGCGAAAATGAACCCCTTGATTTCGTTAGGGTATATGAGGCGGGCAATTATGAGCAGGCGGCGCTTTTGGCGCAGGCCGCTTTGGATCAGGGTAATCTGGAGCGGGATCGCCGGGGCCGGGCATGGCTGGCGGTGGCCAAGGCGCATGTGCTGGCCAATCGCCATGAGGCGGCGCGCGAAGCCCTTGATAAGGCTTTGGCGTTTCTTGATGCCCCGGCGGAAGCCCATTATGAGCGGTTTTTGCTCGCCTATACCCAACGCGATTGGATACCCGCCGCCCAGGATTTGAAGGCTTTGGCCGGGGTTCGCCCCGATCTTGCCCGCCCCGTGCACACAGCAGCGGTGATGGCCATCAAAAATGGCGTGATCGGTTTGGGCCGCGAAGATCTGGCCTTTGATCTGTTGCTGGCTTTAAGGGATGCGAATTATAGCGGAGCGCCTGCCGATGCCCGGCCCGATGCCCTTTATCGCGATCTTGTGCAAATGCTGGGGGTGCGGGGGCGCTTGTTTGAAGCCGAAGCCCTGCTGAAAGCAATTTATGAAACGGATCTGGTCGTTGGCATGATGGTGGATCGCCGTTTTTCCTCCCTTTGGCGCAGTCTTGATACCCTTTATGGCACGGCGGCGGCGATCACCGCGCGGGAGCTTGAATTCATCGCGCAGGTGCGGCAGGGCAACAGCAATTCCCTTGTCCTCATTCGTCAGCATATGAAAGATTATCGCCGCCACGGCTTATCGGATCGGGCCGTGCAATTGGGGGGGGCGGTGATGCAGGCGGTGGATATGCGCCAGCTTTCCGGCCCCCTTGGCGCGCAGATTTTATGGGTGGCCAATGAACTGGCTTATGCGCTTTTGGATATCGAGGAAACCGAAGCAGCCATCAGCCTTTTGGGCCAGATCGCAGCCCTTGATCCGGCGCGCATTCCGGGCCTTGTGAACCAGCAGATCAATTATGCTGCCATTCTTTTGGGGGAGGGGCGCTATCAATCGGCCCTTGATGCGGCACCACGGGCGGAATTTGGCTCGATTTCCCGCTATGGCCAGTTTTTCATCCGCCAGATTGCCGTTTGTGCCTATGAAGCAATGGGCGAGCCTGATCAGGCTTTGGCCGCCCTTGGGCCTTTGCTGGAACAGCCGATGCTTAATCCTCGGGCAACGCAGATCGCCCTTTTATGCCTTGATGATCTGGATCGGGCGGCGGCGCATCTCATTGATCGTTTGGATCGGGAGCAAACCCGCGAAGATGCTTTGCTGGCTTTGGTAAAGCCCGATCTTTCCGCGCTTCATGCGCCTTTTTTCCAGACCCTGCAGGCGCGCTTTGAGCAATTGCGCAGGCGTGAGGATGTGCTGGATAAACAGGCAGAGGTGGGGCGGCAGGTGTTTTTCCGGCTCAGGCCCATTTATTGGGGCGCATTTTAAAGCCATTGGGGGCTGGGCACGGCATGGAAAACGCAAAATCCAAGACATGGGACGAACAAGGCCTGAACGATCTGGCCGCCGCCGTGCGGGCTGGGGATCGGGCGTCTTTGGCGCGGGCCATCACATTGGTGGAAAGCCGCCGCAGTGATCATCTGGCAGCCGCCCAATCGCTTTTGACCCGCCTGCTACCCGAAACCGGAAAAGCCCATCGCATCGGCATTACCGGGGTGCCCGGCGTTGGGAAATCAACTTTTATCGATGCTTTTGGCAGCAATCTCACAGCGATGGGCAAAAAGCTGGCGGTGCTGGCAGTTGATCCCTCATCGGGGCGCAGTGGCGGTTCGATCTTGGGGGATAAAACCCGCATGGAAAAGCTGGCTGTTGATCCCTGTGCCTTCATCCGGCCATCGCCATCATCGGGGGTTTTGGGGGGGGTGGCCCGTGCCACCCGGGAAACGATCCTGCTGTGCGAAGCCGCTGGATATGATGTTGTTCTGGTGGAAACGGTGGGGGCCGGGCAATCGGAATATGTGGTTGCCGATATGGTTGATCTGTTTTTGGTGCTGATGCTGCCGGGGGCTGGGGATATGCTGCAGGGGATCAAAAAAGGCGTTCTTGAACTTGCCGATATCATCGCGGTGAATAAAGCCGATCAGGCCCCCGATCAGGGGCGGCGGGCGGCCCGCGATTATGCATCGGCCCTGCAGATCATGACCGCTGCCGATGCCCCGTGGAAGCCGCCGGTGCTTTCGATTTCCGGCCTTTTGAACCAGGGCCTTGATGATCTGTGGGCGCAGATGCAGCAGCATCATAAAATCATGATTAAAAGCGGTTTATTTCATGAGCGGCGGCAAGAACAGACAATCAAATGGATGTGGGCAATGGTGGAAGATCGTTTGCTCAGCCGGTTTCGCGCTAACCCTGAGGTGAAAGCGGCCTTGCCCGATCTGATGGCTGATGTGAAAGACGATCGCATCACCGCAACCCTCGCCGCCGAAAAGCTTTTGGCGCATTTTGGCATGGGCGATTTCATCTGAAGGCATCCGCAAAAAAAGGGACGGTCCTTTGTGGGGACCGTCCAGTTTTGCCTGGCATGGGCTTGGGGCTGGGGTGATGGGATGCCAGGCAAATGGTGATGCAACTCTCGTACTTATCTTTACGCGGCCATAAAGAAGATGGATCAGCGGCACCGCATTTTTTGTCGATTTATCGCGCTTTTGGTTGCAATCGATCACCAAGCCCAAAAGCCCCGACACGGCAAGGCGCGGCGGGGCTGGTTTTTTTGTAGGATAGAGAGGCGGGGTCAGTGCATCTTGCTGTCATCGCACGGATGTTGCGATCCCACCAGTTCTTCCAGATTGAGGGCTGCGCTATTCAGCAAAAGCGCAACCAGCTCGATATCCATGCTTTTGGCCTCATTGGCCAATTCGCTGATTTTTTTGTGGAAATCAAGCAATGTATCGCGGGATAATTCCGGTATCTTTATGATATCATTATACATTTTCATAGGCCTCTTTCAACAGGGCTTCGATTTCAGGGGGCAGGGCATCGCGCGCTGGCAAGGATGCGGGGCGCCCGGATGATTGCAGCAAAACGGATGGGCAGTGATTTTCATAGCCGCCCAGATTGGGCCGATGCAGCCGATAGCCGATCAGATCCTGAAGCTCTTTCGGCAAGTGGCGTGCTTCATCGGGGGGATAGGCAAGGAATTGATTTTCATAGCTTTTAAGCCAGCCAAGGCTATAGCTCACGATGATCCCGGTGCGGTGGGTGCGGGCGATATTGGCGCCGCCGGCATGAAGGGTTGAGCCTAAAAAGATCAGTGCCGATCCCGCAGGCATTTCCATGATTTCGGGCATTTGGCTGGCATCGGGATCGTGCAGCTTTCCATCCTGCCGATGGCTACCCGGCCAAAGCCGCGTGGCCCCATTCTCGGCGGTGAAATCATCGATCGCCCAGAGCACATTGATCAGAAATTCATGGGCCTTATGAGGCGTTGGCCACATATCTTCATCACGATGGGGCGGTTGTTGCGGGGCATTCGCGTGGATGCGCACCGCCTGTGTCAGATTGAGCTGATAATAATCGCAATGTGGCCCCAGAATCTGTTCGTTCAGATCCTTGATGAAAGGATGGGTGATCAGGGGCTGGATGGCGGGTGTTTTGGTGAGCAGACGGCCAAAGCGCGTGGTTTGATAGCCATAAAAATAGCCCTCACAACGCGGTGTTTGCAAAAACCATGGCTCCAGTTCGGTCCGCAGGCGCTTTAAGGTGGTTTGGGCCATCAGATTGTTGCAGATGACATAGCCATCCTTGCATAATTTTTCGATCAGCGCGCTGTTGTCTTGCGCTTTGCTCATCAGGCTATTTGGCAATGCTGCCATTGATGATCTCCCTTTAATGGGCGAAGGTTTTTCATTGTGATTTAAGCGGCAATTCTGATCTGATCAGCCATGCGCATCAGGGGCAGGGTCATTTTGAAATGGCTGCTCAAAGCATCAAGGCCATGGGGGCTGACCTGCAATTGCCAGGCGCTGATGATGTCGGTTTCAGTTGGGCGCGGCAGGCCCAGGGGCAGCAAAGTCAGCCCCACACGCAGCATCGAAGGGATAAAGCCGGTGCTTGTGACAAAGCTTAAAGCCCGCACATCGCGCAGCAGGCTATATTCAAGGCAGGCGGTGACCAGCTTTGAAATTTCATAGGATCGCCGGGCGGGGGAGCGCATCTGGGGTGAAACGCACATGCGGCTGATTTCAAGGATATCGGGCGCACGGGGCGCCCCCCCATGGCACAGATCGTCAAAATATTCCGACATCAGATGCGGCTGATCTGTGGGCAGCAGGCGGGTTGATGACAGCACCCTTTGGTTGCGGATCGAAATGAAATAGGTGGCGTGATCATCAAATTCATCGCGTTCGATCAGGCCTTGAGCCGGGATCGACCATCCCAGTTCATCGATGAACACAGTTTTTCTGTGTTGCAATGTCTGATTGATCAAAGCGGAAAATTCCGCATGTTGCTCGGGCGGAATACAGATCACCATGATAGTGCTCCCTCATAATAGCGGTGAAGAGGGATAACTGTATCAGGGATGGACGGTGGCTGTTCTTCCCATAGGTTTATAGGTTGACGGCCTGAAAAGCCTGTTTATAGAGTTAATTTACAAATCTGTAGTACTATGTGCTTTGATTATTCTCTAATGAGTAGAAAAACACAAGTGGAATTTTTTCAGCTTTCTTCCAAGGGGGAATTTTTAAATAAACAGTAATCTATTGTACAATAAACCTGTAATTATTTAAAAGATGGATGCTGACAGGACCAAAAACACATGAACGCCTGATCCCCAAAGGCAGGTCATTGCGTTTGTAAAAATTCATCCTAAGCGTGAGAATTTACATGTTTAAAGGGAGGGAGATTGGCTTTTTGAGGGCCGGTGCGCCATGGTCAAGGGTGGTGTGACAAGATCAGGCCCTGTGACATCGAGAAAGGCGATTTCATTCATGAAAAGCGCCTGCACCACGGCTTGGACCCGGGTGGCGACGCCCAAACGACGCATTGCGGCCGTGACATGGGAGGTAGCGGTATGGCGGCTGATCGATAAAATCGTGCCAATGGTCCAATCGCTTTTTCCCTGCGCCACAAGTTCAAGGCAACGTTTTTGCTGGGCGGTTAAAAGCGGGGATTTTTTTGGGAACCGGCTGGCGGCACAGAATCGGCGGCCGGTTTCATAAAGATAAAAAGCCATCAGATGGATGGCGCTGATCACATCAGGATCAATCTGTTCTTTGTGGATCACCGAGCAGGAGGCGGTTACAGTTCCATGGGAATGGATGGGGATGCTGAACCCCACATCGAGGCCAAATTCACCTGCACAATTAAGAATTTGATGCTGTTTTGCATTGAGCGAATGTTTCCAGGCCGGATCATCCCAGCGCCATGGCAAAGTGCGTGTTTCGCTGGAAGATAAAACCGGATCATCAAGATCAAAGCGGTTTTTGATGAAGGTCGCAATCCATTCTTCGGGATAATTATGAAGGGCAAAAGCGGTGTGATCCGCTTGCCCCGGAATGCTATGAGACAGGCAGGCAAAATGTTCACAGCCCAGTTCGGCAATGGTCGTTTCAAAAACAGACCCAGCTTCATCAAGGCTGTGGCATCTTTGAACCGTTTCAATGAAATTTTGAACAATGGCAAAATGAACCATCTATCCCTAACGCGGCCTCCCTGTTCCATCCCGTTAAAGCATCCTATGGCGCCTGATGCTTTTATCGTGTGCAGATATGCCTCATCATTTGCCTATTAGTAAATATTTTTCGCTTTCGCACAATCAATCATAGATTGTTATTTGCGATTTTTATGCAAGATTGGGATAAAGTTTTGTTTGTCAGATCATGCGCCGCGCCGGGCAGAGGTCAGCAAAAAAGAATGGATCCCTGTGTGTTGGGGCTGTGATATGATGGGTGCGGGCGGGAGATCGT
>BAYV01000012.1 GCA_000710935.1 Iodidimonas nitroreducens
CATCTGGCCAATTGGCTGCATCATGGGGTCTGCGATGCGGCGCAATTACGCAAAACACTGGAGCGGGTAGCCGCCCTTGTGGATCGCCAGAATGCGAGCGATCCGGCTTATCAACCCATGGCCCCGGATTTTGAGGGCTCCATTGCCTTTCAAGCCGCCTGTGATCTGATTTTCAAGGGCCGCGCCCAACCCGCTGGCTATACCGAGCCTGTTCTTCATGCCCGGCGGCAGGAAGCCAAAAAGCGCAGCAAAGCACAGGACGCCTGAAGCTAAGGGCCTGAGTTTAAAGCTATCGCCCCAAAGCCTTGAACCTTGGGCCTTCATGCTCCGGGGTTCAGGGTGGGATCATCAAATTTAAAATCTCAGATATCCCTTTCCCTTTATTAAGAAAAGACGTGGGCTACCAAAAAGCTATCTGATTTCTACATCCTGAAGGGACACATACCATTTTGCAGTCTGCTGCAGGCCACTGACTTGGTCGCGTCTAAAGCGGTTGGGGCGAGGACTCCCCCACACCTCGCCATGAGAAGGATTGTCGGGAAGCGGATCATATCCAATCCACAATGCCAAAGCCCGCACGTCACAAGCTTTGAAAAAGACTGAACCCGTGAAAACGGGTGTCGTCACATATATTTTGGGATCGTGGCCTTCTGCACGTATCCGCGCCTCTAAATCGACCGACATGCCCCCATTCGGACCAGAGGATGGTTTGAATGCCTTCGATGATATGCGGTTATAGCCCCGATTTTTATCGAAAACTATGTGCTGTTTTGGATTGATACGACGAATGATCTTATGATCTGCTTGAATTTCTATCGCATCATGCGGCGCCACGACCGACGACATCAGTTCGCTGCAGCCCGCAATGCTGAGCGATCATCTCCAAGCATCGCCACCCAAATTGCCAATCGGGTGAAATCAGTCCCAAGCTCCAATTCTTCTTCTGCGCCAGTCAGATGATCATAACGGGTGGCCATCACCTTATAGGGGGCAAGAATATCGATTTCGATATCCAGATGATTCATGTGCCACTCGATCTGCACCGTTCCATCGGCACCGGGAACAAGCTGAGGCGCGTCAACACCATCCACATAAAGGCGCTCAATCAAATTAGCAGCAAAATCTGCACAACGGAACGAAACCGGGAGTCCCTCATAGCCATCCCATCCTCTAGGCAGGGAGGTCAGCTCATTCAAACGGCTCCCCAGTTCCCTTACCCATAAAGAATTGTGGGAGGGGACACGCAGTTGAGTTCCACTGGAAGGAAGAGACGAAATATTATCAGCATGAGACGCGTAATTTGAAAAATCCGTCTGAAAGGCTGTGCTGAATTGCGCCAAGGCATTCATTTTTGCTTCTCCCAGAATTTATGCGCTTTTTCCGTCGTTATGTCGCAAAAGCGGGTCACGATGGCCTGCCGTCCGGCGGCAAGAAATGCCATGGCAGACGCAATATTATTTCCCGCCGGTTTTCCCATAAAAGCTAAATTCAATCTGAATGCTTTATGTTTGCCATCTGCCGAATAGATGGAGTCTATCTCATGCCTTAACCGCGCGAAGGGCGTATCCGCACCATCCTTGATCACCTCACTAAAACCGGCATTCACGCCCTCGATGTCAAACAAACAACCGTTCAAGATACGCAGCCATTCACCAATTTCCGAGAAATGATCGACAGGAATGATATTCACATAGGTAATTTTGGCCTGATCAATATCCAGATCATAGCCAAAATCCGCCGCAAAATGGCTGGCAAGCTTTGCCAGATTGTTCTCAAAGCCTTCAGCGATTCCTTCGAAGCGAGGATAGGGCGGGGAATTTTCTGCCTGCTTGCGCCAGTTTGCAATGAACCTGTTAGGCTGAAATTGGAGCAGGTTATTGCCATCTTTGGACAAGAACCACAGCCTGCTCCCCAAAGGCGGTTCACCAAAGGATATCTTTGGTCCAGATTGAACATTGGCACCGCCAAAAGTTTCATATTGTGAGTCAAGCAAAGACTTTTCCTGCACTTCAGGAAACTCTCTTTCAAACAGACCCCAAATCTTTGCCGCATGAACGGGTTTATAACCGGGCACGGGTGCAAACTGCACCCCCAATACCACCTCGTTCAAAGGCGGGTTCGTAAACTCAGGAAGATGATCCGGTCGCGTCATAACACCTCACTAAGCTACATGTAGCGAAACTGGAATCGCGTTTCCATATTTTTCTGCAAAGCCTGTCTGAATTTTATGGAGAATTGCTTGACAGTGCGAAGAAACCGACTCTTTTTCAACGCAATAATGTAAATGAGAAAATTGGAAGGCTGATCCTTCCTGTGCAGATAAACTGCATTGGATTCAGATCATAATGATCATCAGGTGGGACAAAACCACCGCCTAAGACATTGAAATATAAGGGATCAAAAAAGAAGTGGTGCCCAGGGGCGGGACGAACTTATTATTATATTTCATTATGTTAGATGCTGGTGGGACAACTTCTTGCCCCACCAGTTTCCTTTGGTTTTCACAAGGGAGTGTCCCACTTCTTGCTCTCAAATCAGCCTGTTTTGTTTGCCAGACAGAAAGTGTTGATCGCTGGCAATAATGATTTCTCGTGCGGAACATCCGGATGATCGGCCAAGGCTATAATTCAAACTAACCTCCTTCACCGGCCATCCTGCAAAGGCCGCCCGCGTTTCCACACAATCATTGATGGTCAGTAGAAACCCTCCCTTCAGATTTTTCAAGCAATCTGCAAGGAGTAAAAAGTCAGCCTTCAAGAACAAATCCTTCCCGTAATAATCTTCGGACCCGTAATAGGGTGGGTCGAGGAAAAAGAGCGTCTCATCCGCATCATATCGGGATAGAAGCTGATCATATGGCAATCGCTCAATCACAACACCCGATAGCCTTTCGTGCAAAGCTTCCATGATAGGTCCGAGTCTGTACATGTTGAAAGCACTTGGCGAAGATGCATCAACACCAAAAGTACGGCCAGTCACCTTTCCACCATAGCTTGTCCGTTGCAGATATAAAAACCGTGCAGCCCGTTCCAAATCTGTCAGTGTCTCCGGGTCAACTTTGCACAGGCGATCAAACTCGGCTCGCGTCGTCAGATAAAAACGCATCATATCAAGAAAAGCCGCATAGTGCCTTTGCAACACCCGAAACAGGGTCGCAATATCGCCACTGAGATCGTTGATTATTTCTACTCGCGGTCGGAGGGTGCGACGCAGAAATACGCCACCCATGCCAACAAATGGTTCAGCATAAGTTTTATGATCGATTGAATCGATCATATCCACCAGAGTAGATGCCAACGCACGCTTGCCACCGACATAACCGGCAAGGGGCGAGATTGGCCGCACATGAGAATAACTGGACTCCATATTCAATCCATTGATACACACACCCCGCCAGTGGCCCTGGCGCGGGGATGGCCGTAAGACGGCCGATTATGGCCATGGGCGACACCACGCCCGGTTCGTGGCGTTGGCGCGCCACGTCCCCCCGCTCGGTCGCAAGGGAAATTCTGTTTCTTAAAAGGCTGGAATCAAGGGGGTTTGTTTATTTATCCCTGCACACGCCGGCGCGTTTTTCGTATGTCCTCAGCCCTGCCATCCCCAGCATGGCAAGCACCAGCTCCATCAGCCGATTGCTTGCGATATCCGGGAGGCTATAGGTCAGTTCAAGGCCCCAAAGGATCAATGCCCAGTTGCCAACCGGCTGCCCGATGAATTCCCATGCCAATGCCACGCCACACACCCAGCCGATAAAGGGGCGCCATCCGGCTACGAAAATCGACTTATGCGCGGCTTCGGCTTTATTGACATCGATCTGGCCCACATTAAGAGCCAGCAGATGATCAAGAACCTGCGTTTTCGCCTTCAGTTTCTGATCTTTGTCCACAATGAACTTGTCCAGAATGCCATCGATGGCACCGGCAATATCTCCGATCAATGGAAATCCCATCGCCTCTCTCCGTCCTGAAAATGAATCACACCATCACCGCTCACCGTACCCGCCCATAGCCAAAGTCCGTTTTACCCAGCCATAGGCGAACCGCACCTGATCAGGCTTTTGACGAATGCGCTCCACATGCAGCGCCAGGCGCTCGATCATCAAAAAATCTTTTATGGTATGAACATTCGCGTCCCTCACCGCCGCCACGGTTTGCGGGCCGATGATTCCATCACCAGCCAGCCTATAGCCCGCCAGACCCAGAGCGGCTTGCAGCGCTTTGGCGGCACGATGCGGGCCAAACAACACCCCCATATCCACCACCGGCTCCTGCAGCCCGGGGGGCAAGCGGTCAAAGCCGGGACTTTCAATGTAGTTTTTTTGGTAGATCGCCCGCGCTTCCTCGCGCTTCAGCGCACGCACATCACTTTCCGTTACGGCATCCACGCCGCGCGCATGTGCCAAAGTGCGCATGGTTATGCCCATATTGGTCGCCCCACCATGATCAAGCGGGTCATTCACGAAGCCGCCTTCCCGATCGATGATCCGATCAATAATTTCGTCAAGGCTCATAACGTCTTCTCCCTGTTCATTGCATCAAGGCGCTCATCCCGCCTGCCATTGGCGTAACTATCTTCCAGCCGCCATTTATCGATATCGTCCAGTCGCTTCTCGGCACGCACCCCGGCCTGCCAGACCGGCCACAATGCTGCGGATCCCATGGCCATCATCAGGCCGACAGCAGCAATCAAAACCTGCCATTGCGGCCTCTCGCGGGCCGCCACCCGATCACGCAGCCTTTCCATATCGCTGCGGTTTTCGGCGGCGATACGATCGATCGACTCTTTCGTAGACAAACTGGAGCGCCCCACCGTTTCAGCGAGGGAGGACACAGCGTCGGTCACATGCTTGATGTCTGTCACGAGACTGGCCACGGTCGATTCAATCTTGGTCACGCGGCCATGCGGCACGCCTGTCTCATGGATATCGGTCATCACTGATCCCCAAATATTTCAGATCATGCTCAAAAGACGTGTGCGCCATTCCCACCGGTCGTAATGCCGCTGCGGGATTTCGATATCTTCATCCAAAAATCCCCAGAACATGCGCCGAGCAAGGTTCTGGTCCTCCAGCGGGTCCGTCACCACCAGCACGCTCCCCGTTTGACCAAGTCTTTCCAAAACAGGCATCAGGGATTCCTGCACATCCATTTGCGAAATATTTGACCAGGCAATCTCCAAGGTCCGCAGCCGCGCGCCGATGCGCCGGTCGAGCGTGCCGAATGTCGTGATGCTGGCCCGGCCAAGGTCCCGGATCCCGGGTGCCATCCCAAAATTGAAATTGCGTTTGAAGGCGAGCCTGCGCCCGATCACCAAACGGCCAGCTGCAAAAGGCTGAGATAGGCCAGAAAAATCAAACCGCCACCAACGGTAAGGCTGAGTGTCATCAGCACGCCACCAGCTATGGACCGCCCCAAAAGCCCCCGATCTGCCTGCAGAAAAATTTACCAGGCCGGAGTCAAAACCAGGGGAAACGGTCAGGCCTGCGCGGGAAGACGCGCCCCGCACCCTTTGGCTTGCTGCCTGTCCCTCTGTGCTGAGAAAAGATGCAAAATCCACAGAACGCACATCCCCCAGATCCACTTCAACCCAACCAAGAGGGGCCGTAACGCCGCGATGGACAACACCGATCATATCGTCATTGATTGCCTGCGGCTCCGTCCCCGCTGCCGATCCATCAGCAAAAGCTGCAACAATCGGATAGGGTTCAACGAGAAAAGCATGCGCCATCAAACCTGCCCTCGAAACAATTCCAGCGCCGTTGTTCCCGCTTCGAGATCAACGGCCATTCTGGAAACAATGAAATCCACATCCACCAGATGCAGCTCAGCATCACTCAGGCGGGCGCCAGGCGCTTTAGTTGGTTTAGGCAGATCGATCAGGGCACCGGAAACTGACACAGACAACCTCTGAGGCAGCGCCATCAACAATGCGGCCCGCTCGGCATTCACCGCCTGCGCCTGAGCCAGATCATCAAAAAAGCTCACCCGCGGGCGGTCAGCAGTATCGCGGGCATCTGGATGTATGGCGCGGATTTCCGGTATTTGCTGTGTGACGAGCCGCATGTCGCGGGTTGCAAAAGCGGCCCGATCCGGACTGGCGGGCATCAGATGATCAGCCCGCGTAAAATTACCAACGCCAAAACCAGAACAAAGCCGCCTTCCAGCCATTCGCGGATATCACCCCGCCAATTGAAACGTCGGATCATTTCTTTGCTGACCCCGCGCCCGCCCTGTTTCGCCTGCTCTTCTGTCAGTTCTCGCAAAATCCCAAGCGAGGCTGCCCCCAAGCCAATAAGGACAACGCCCAAGACCGCGAACGGAGCCGAGGCCAGAAGCAAAAGCGCCGATCCGGCCACAAAAAAACCGCCAATGAAGGCGGTTCCAAGTCGGTGTAAATGTGCATCTTTCATGATCATCTCCTTAATCTCCTCACTTCCATACGTCCTCTTCTGATCTCCAGCGCTGGTGGCATCGATGCGTTGCCGGAGCTTGCCGCTGATACGCGCACCTGCACGCTCAACACATTATTGCCGCCTGTGCCTCCATAGCGGGCTTGAAAAGGGGTCGCGATACTGATGGTGCCGCTCGCGATGCTATCCCATTCCATCAGCACACCGCTGTTTGCGATCGGCACGCCATCGCGCAAAAGCCGTGCCGCGATCAGCCAGGCGCTGCCACCGGCATTATTGGCCCAAGGGGTAAGGGTCGTGCTGATCTCGACCACATCTCCTGAATCGCTCTGCACACTGGCGGAAAGCCCCGGAACGCTCGTCCACGTCCCGAACCCACCGGAAACGAGGCTAATGGCTGAAGTGCTGTCTCGTTCTGCGGTGATTGTCACAGCGCCGGATCGAATGCTGTTTGTAACGACAAGCTCGCCGCAAACCTCCAGTTTGCCATTCTCCACCTGCATAATGGGTTTGGCACTTGTGCCGTCGAAAAAGCGAATTGTAGTGGCTTCAAAGTCGAGATTAGCCGTCCCGTTGGTTCCGGTTAGGTCGATGCGTCCGATAACTCTGCCGTCTTGGTTTATACGGAGTCCGATACCCGTTTCGACCTTCGTAACGCGACCATCGATCACCGTAATAGCCGTTTGTTGCATAATCTGTGACGACCCCTGCGCAACGACCGTTCCGCTTAGAGTGGTGAGTTGAGCAGCGGTGCTTAATTGGGCGTCAGATAAAATATCTAAATCGTCACCCTGTGCGCTCACCTGAGACTGAAGGCTTAGTTGGGCATTACCAAGCCCAGAAACACTGTTTTGGAGATTGTTAATCTGGGCTGATGTTATGATATCAGCCTCCGATAGCGCTGTAATTTGACCCCCTTGGGACGTGACCTGAGATTGAAGATTAATCTGCCCTGTCGAGAGCCCAGAAACGTTATTCTGGAGATCGTTGATTTGGGAATTTATGCCGATGTTCGCGTTAGACAGGGCTGTAATTTGGCCATTCTGGATCGATACGGCATTAGACAACTGTACGATGCCATCCGCAACGAGAGCAATATCATCGAAGATAAGTTCGACGTTCGTCGTTCCCAGAATGTCTACATCTTCATTGCGAATAGCAACATCTGACCGAAAGCTATCGAGCCTTAAAGCACCTTCAATACCCTCCTCCGCGATAATGACAACCTGAGCCGTGGCAGCGCCCGCAGGGGCTGTGGCCAGCAAGCGCACAGGCTCATAGCGCTCAGCCGGGAAAAAGGCATCCGCAAGCGCCCCGCCCAGGCTATATCCATAAACGAGACCCATCGGGGCCAGTGCCTGCACCTGCACAAAATCAGGCTGAGCTATACGATAAGGAGCGGTAACACCCGCACCGGCTAGATCATGTATTTGCGCAAGTGCGGGTTCGCTGATGACCACAGGATAAGCAAGGGCATCAGGGGCAAGCGCGTTGACGATGGTCTGGCCTAAAAACGGCCGCGCCAACTGCCACCCCGCAGTCATCCTGTTGGCGGCCAGATCATGGCGACCTGCCAGTGATCCTGTGCCGATCTGCGTGGCTAAAACAAGGGGATGGCCATTAAGAACATGGACCTGCCCGGATGCGGGGCGCGAGAGCCGTGGTGCAAAGACAATCCCCTCAGGAGAAAGGGCGACCTTCCCACCAGCCAATCCGAATAGAAAAAATTGGGCTTGCGTCAGCACAATAGGATCACTCGTCAAACAAGAGTGTGAGTTTACCCGATCCACCCTTGCCGGACCCTAAGAACCCTGCGCCAGAGCCACTGCCACGAACGGCGTCTGCACTGATGCCGGATGTGCTCCCGTCTGTGCCACCGTCTTGTCCTCGCCCTTTTGTGCCATTGGCTGTGATGGCACCACCCCCGCCCGCACAGCCGTTTTTGCCGATGCCGCCATGTCCTGCTTGAAGACTGTTGGGACCACGAGCATCACCCCCTGCATGTTGCGTGCCCGGACCCCCAGCACGACTGAAGCCGGTAGGACTGCTCACGCCGTCGCCACCCTTTGAACCGGCACCCGCACCGCCACCAGCGGCAATCCCGGATGATAAGATCACATCCGAGAGATCGAGCGAGGTCGCGCCTAAAAGAAGGTCTGGAAGAGGGTCGTCGCGGACGAGCACAGCCCCACCAACAAGCGTGTTCGGCGTATTGAGGCGATAGGTTCTGATGCTGTTCGTGGTGCTGATTAACACATGGAGAAATGTGCCATCTTCCGATAGGGCGAGACCTGTTGACTCGAATGCACTTGTAAATGTTGGATCAAGATCAATTCTTTGGCCGGTGCTGCCATTCACAACCAGTGTTCCACCAACAGGACCATTGACTTCACGAATGCGCGAGAAAGCTGTTGCGCTCCAATCCGCAATGAAGAAGCGTTCATCGCTGACTTGAATGCCCGCTGATATAAGGCTGGAAAATCCCGACAGAGTTGATGTCGCTGAAAAGCTGACGCGACGCGCGTCATTCGGCCCGTTGAGCAAAATGATTTTGTGAATTGTAAGTGTGGTTGTCCCCGCGATCAGAAAAGCGCTTGTTTCGTCATCACCGATGATGATTTCTCGCAGATTTAAAACCGTCCCCGTAAAATCTTCAAAATCAGAAACCGTCACTTTATTGACCATATCGGGTCTAAAAGGGACTGTTAGATCAAGAATAATCAGACGATCGCTTGTATCATCATAAAGCCAGATATGGCGGCCATCTTTTGTGTATTTTGCCGCGACGAGGTTAGTAAAGGGGGTGCCCAGAGTCGCTTCTTCGGCACTGGTAATCGGCCCGGTTTCGGTAAGGAAATCAAGCGCAGGGATACGGAAAACCTTGAGGTCTGTGACTAGAGAGTCCGCGCCTACACCTCCTGCAACATTCCCGGCCGACCCGAAGTAAAAATCCCCAGAGAGATCAGGCGAACCAAGAAAACCCGGCCACTGGTTAGAAATATTTGCGTCCAGCGTGAAGGTGTTCACGAAGGTTCGTGTTGTCTCATCCCAAGGCGTTGAAAGGGCGTAGACTTCAGCGATCCATGTGTTCGCGGTCGCATCACTTTGCCATCCGATGATGTGTGTGCCGTCGCGGGTGAATTGTGGGTGGACGACAGTATTTCCACCCACGACGGACGAAGTGATCACCGTGTTAACATCTCGACGCAGAGTCATGCCTATGATGTTCCACGCCGTCGGCAAATCCCATAGTGCCCAAAGGGTACTGCTTTGCATCAGATAAAGGATCAGGCCGTCGTCTGAGATCATGACTTTTGACGGTTGAAGCGAAACGCTATCAAAAATCGTCACGCCGCCTAAATTGCTCCACGCACCCGCGATGTCCCATGGCGCGGATAGATCAAACTGACGAACGGTATTATTGTTTGAACTCGCCCCATCGTAAACAACCCAAAGGCGCGTTCCATCAGGTGAGAGATCGAAACCAGTGACTGGGTTTGTGTTAGCGGTGAATTTCGCGCTCACATCCGCAACTTGATCGAGGGCGCCAAGCTCCGATAAGTCACTAACTCCCGCGAGCGGGAAGCGCAGCAGATGTGCGCGGCTCACACCCGCGCCGTTTGGTCGCATACCCATCACAAACAAATAAGGTCCCGCAGCGCGAACATGGATGATGCTTGTCAAAACGCCGCCCAATATTCCCGAATAAGCAACTTCGGTTGCCGTTGAAAAATCCTGCGGACTTTCAAGGCGCAATGCGCGCATCACCGTCAAATGATCAGGATCGGCTGTATCAAGTATGAGAGCGTGTTGAGCGGGTTGAGGATCATCCGCAGAGCCACCCCCATTGCCACCCTCTCCGCCGTCAGGAGAGCCGGGACCTGCTCCCCGCCCGCCACCTTTGAGAGTGAGGGAGAGCGCCCCGGACATCACAAGATCGCCACCTTTCTCCCCCGGTCCCTCTACCGTCACGCCCGCGCCCGGTTCTGGAATTGTGATCGTCAGATCGGGTTGACTGCCATCGACGATCAGCACACCCTCAAAATATTCCCCTGCGCCACCGCCACCGGCAGGAGCCAGCTTCCCGCCAGCACAGCCCCCGCTACCCCCAGGCGCATAGCCGGTGACATGAATAGCCTTGCCATCTTCCCATGAAGTGGGTCTGGGGATTGCGGTGCTTTCCGAAAAAGTGAGTGTTTTTAAAGCCATGTTAAATCCCTTTACGCGCTAACGGACGGCAAGGCCTCAATGGTCAAGGCTGATAATGTCCATACATTGCCCGCAGTCACGGTCTGTGCTGCCGATAGGGCATTTGATGCCACCAGCTTTGTATCATCAATCAGCGCCCAGAATGCAGCGGTCCCATCTGCTGTCACGGCTCCATCCATGATGGGACCGATGGTGATCAAACGATCCTCGTTCGAAGTTTCGTCTGTTCCATCTGCAGGGGCGCTCACTGACGGGCCGATTTTTTCTCCGAGGCTTCCTGCAATCGTCTCATCTCGATCCGCTGGCGCGATCTCTAAGATGTGCAGTTCTAGTCCCGTCAAGCCAGCAACGCTGGCAAGGCCGTTATCCCGGATATCGGGGTGCAGAAAAGACATGATCAAACCTCTTGTGTGATGGTATCGATGATTTGGCCCAAAGCATCGCGATAGCGGATGCCGATCCGGGCGGTGCCGCCTAGAAGATTGGTTTTATTTGCCCAGCACTCCAAAATGGTCCGATTGCCCGGCTGCACGGGGCTGATGCGGCTATTATGCGTTTCCCCCGGATCGGTGATGGTGATATGCGCCGCCGCCGATAAGCTGTTTGCAACATCCCCTGTGGTGACTGTCGCCCCATCCCACCCCCGCTGGCCCAGCCGAAAATCAGGATTATCAATGGCCAGGCTAATAAAGGCGGTGGATGCCTGCGCCTCCACATCTTCGGCAGGGGTCGAGCCAACGGGCGTGCCGGGCGGTGCCCCGATGGTACCTGTGGATGCAGGTGCAGCTTCAAACACTGCCCAGAAAGCGACATCGGGCGGGGCGTTTCCCGCCGTCGGCGTGGGACTGATATACAGATAACGGGCACCATCGCCAGCGCGGATGATATTGCCTTCACGGTAAGTCTCACCCATGTTGAAATCGCCGCGATCAACAAGCGGCGTGGCAAAGGCCACCTCATCAAAGCTATGAACGCGCCAGTTTCGCTCGGCCCCCATCTGCAGCCGCCAAAAAGGCGGACCCACATCCAGCTCTTCAATGTCCAAAACCGCAGGACGGGCACGACCGTCCGACCGTAAAATCAGGTCGGGTGATAAATCTCCAATAATGCGCGGAGCGATAAACTTCCCGCGCCAATCCACGCCCGCAGCGGCATTGCAGCTCTGAGCAATCTCCTGCAAAAGCTGTCGTGCCGGGATTTTGTCACGTTGATAAAGCGACACAGCAATTGATGCCTGCGGATCGAGCGCCGCCAAGCCTGCATCCAGCGCCGCAAGGGAGGGTAGATCAACGCGGTCTGACGCACCGGCAAGCCCGGCCAGCGCGGCCATAACCTCGCCTGGTGTCCGCAGATCAACACGCGGCACCACGTCCAAAGTCAAAACACCAGAGGGCGGCGCGCCGAAGCCGATGAAGCCCTGTGCAGGGACCACGGCGTAGAATCCCGGAGGAATATCACCGCTATCCAGTGCCTGAGCCAAACTGTCGTAACTGCCAAACGTCGCCGCCGGCGCAGGAAAGGCTACCGCCCGCTCGAATGCCGCCGCCACGCCACCGGTCATGCCATACGCATCATACTGAAAAATAGACCGGGCAATATCTACAGCCACCGGCTCCACGCCGCGCGGTGCGCCAATGGACAAGGGCTTTGCTATTCCCCTCAGATCTGCGCCCCCCTCCGCACCGCCAGTGCCCGCATAATCATCAGGCAGGATCGGTCTGTCCATCCAAGCATCATCCACCGTCAACCGTAAAATCAGGCGGCCATCGCGTAAGGTCGCGCTATCGACAAGCCCCACAAACCATGGATCCAGTCCTGTCGGGTCATCGCCGGGTTCGCCCGCCCAAATGCGGCAAGCCCGCCGACCCCATGCCAACGGCGGCAGATCCCCCAAGGCCGAAAGTGATAGTTCCATCTCCCCCGCGCCTGAGCTGATCTGGCCCGAAAAAGCGCCATCAAATAGATCCAGCGTCAGACCGGGGCGCCTGGTCACTGCAGGCCGCCAGACCACCCCCCCGGCGCTGGTTATCCTGCGATCATTATGGCTGGTGATCCGCAATGTCCGCGCAAGGCCGGTCAGCCGGTCGATAGGTAAAACTTCAGCCCAGATCACCGTCATCGTGCAAACGCCCGGTCCGGAAAGGCGACACCGATGGTGTTTGCCAAAGCACCGCCGCCAAGCGTCCGATTAATGGAGGCTAAAGTATCATTGGCCCGCTCAAGCAAATCCCGCATAGCCGAAGTTTCGCGTGCCGTGGCACTGGTAGCGTCTTCAACCAACCCCATATCTGGGAACGGATTAGCGACATCCTCGACCCCGGACCCTCCCCGCTCGCTGTTTTGAATGGCCATCTCCGTCAATTCCCGCACGTCATCAAAGAGGGCGAAAAACCCCGCCGTTGAGCCTGACAATTGCCGCTCGATATCAAGAAGCTGCGAGGCCACGCGGGTAAATTCAGCCTGATCAACTTGTTGGCCTGAGGCAATCTGGGCTTCAAACGCCTCGAATTGCGGGGCAATCAAGGCCCGCTGATCCCGCAAGGAAAGCGGTGAACTTTCACCGATTTGAAGTGTTTCGAGAAAATCCCGTAGAACCCGGCTTTGAGCGTCGGCCTGATCTTTCAAGATTCGCTCACGTTCCAAAACAAACAACTCTTCAAGCGCCGCCAATTCCGACGTGCTTGCACCCACCGCCAGAAACGTGTTTTGCAGATCCGTAAATTCTCGGTTCAGATCATCCAGCGCCGCTCCCAAAGGATCGGTCAGCGCCTTCAGACGGCGCGGCACACTTTCCAGCTTTGCCGCATCCTCAATCACTTGCTCAATCGTCGTCGCTGTGGCCGAGCGCAAAATCCGGCCTGCTGTCGCGCCCACGCCATCAACAATGCCGCGGCTGAGTGCTGTGGACAGCTGTGCGGCCAAAGCCTCTTCCTGCGTGCCAAATTGGAAAACACCATCCCCCTTGGTTCGCCCCTGCCCTGCCGGATCGAACGTGAATTTCTTGCCCCGCGTGCCAATCGTTCCAAGATTAATCCCGGATGCAATCTGGCCGCCAATCCCGGAAACAATTTGCTCAATGGTGGATATTGTCTGATTGGCAAAGGTGATGGCCTGATTCTCGCGCCCACTGCCGCGCCCGAAACTATCAATCCCAAAGCGCCCAAATTGTTCAGAGTTGACTGTCGCCACGCCAAACGGTGTTGATTTCAGCAAGCCGCCAAGCACACTGCCCAGCAGCCCACCAAAAATCTCTGCACCCGGGATCGGCACGAAAGAGCCAATGCCCCCCCCAATGGCCCCACCGGTCTGGCTACCTTCAATGCCAAGCCCCTTTAAAACGGACGCCGCCGCAAAACCCGTGGCCGCACCACCACCAACCTGCCCCAATGTTTCCGAAATACCCTTGGTGGCATCGCCAAAATCAAGGCCCAGGCTTCCGAAGACATCAGTGGCAAGGGTTCCAAATTCCTTAAACGATCCTTTAAAGGTATCGCTGAAAGACCGGCCCAACGTGCCGAGAAAATCGTCATCGGTCAGGGCCTTCGACACCCCCTTTGCAGCTCCATCCGGATCGAACACATTTGGAAGAGCACCGGGAACCGTCCCGGCCAGAAGATTTGGTACCCCCCGCGCAAAAACGCCCGCAGGCACAGGCGATGCTGAAGCCTGCGCACCCGCTGGTGCTCGCCCACCCAGCAAACCTGATAGCACGCCGCCCAGCGGACCGCTTCTCCGCGCAGCGGACTGCCCTGCAACCGCATCCCCAAGAACGGCGGCGGCCGCCAGATCAGATAAAGCCGACAATCCTGCCGCTTTGAATGCCTGCCAAAAGCTTGTGCCCTGATCCGAAAACAGATTGAAGAAATTGCGCGACAGGTCGCGAAAATCCTGTTCGCGTTGCCGCGCCAATTCCTTAGAGGCTGTCTGAGCCGCCCGCGCGGCTTGTTCCTGGGCGCGTTGTGCGGCGACCTGTTCTTTATTTCGAGCAGTCAAAAGCTGCTGCTGGCGAACCACCTCACGGGTTTGCGCCTCCAGAAAAAACAGCGCTTCGCCATCAATATCCTTACCGCGCGCGCGTAGATCGTTCAGCGCCTTAATAACCTCGGCTTCATCATCCCGACCCGCGAGTTTGAGCTTGATAATAGTGAGTTGAGATTCAAGATCATCGCTAATGCGCCGCTCCAGCTGAGCCGATTTCAAGGCTGCATCGGCTTCCTCTTTACGGGCTTGGGCGATGGCTGACCGCACATCCGCCGACGTCCGCTCCACCTCCAGTTTGCGCGCATCCAACGCCGCCGCTTTTTCAGCTTCAAAACGATCAGCCTCATCAAATTGAAGTTGCTCGCCCCGCAATTGCTGGATTCTTTGAATCTTCTGCTTTTCGAGCTCGATTTCTCGATTGTTCCTCAAGATAATCCGCTGATTAAAATCCGGCACTCTCGCATTACCATCGTCACCAACCGGCCCACGAAGAGAGGCATTCTCCCGCTCAAGCTCAAAAATCTTTTTGGCAGCATCCTGCGCCTGCCCCAAAAGGCTGGCCGAACGTTCCGCTTCGTCGTTGAGTCGGCCCAAAAACAGGCCAGCCGCACGCTGAAGGCCCCCGCCTGAAAACACCAATACTGCTTGTTCCAGCAAGGAAAGATCAGCCACGGCTTCTTGCGGAATTTTATTCCCCAAGATCGTTAAAAGCCGATCCCATTCATCTGCAAGCGCATTGACAGCGCCGGTCAGCCCCTGCTGTTGAGCGCCTGCAGATCCCCCCACCGCGCGCCTGAGATCATCCATCAAAACGCGGGTGGCTTCAGCCGTTTCCCCTGCATTTGCCAGTTCAGTCACCGTGCGAATGGTGGCTGTGCCCAGAAATTCCATGCCGTCACGTAGATCGGTCACGGTACCGGACGCAATATCCTGAAGCGCCCGCCCAACGCGCCTGGCATTGGTTTGAAGATCGCCTCCAAATGAGGCGCTCAAATCTGCCGATAATGTAATGACCTCTCGAAACGTATCGCTCGCGACACCTCGGAAACTGGATAGAACCGATATGGCGCCCAAAGCCTGCTCGCGGGTCTGCAGGGAATTTTGCTCGATGCTGGTGGCCAGCCCATCCATCTCTTTTCGTGTCAGGCCCGTGGTATTTCCCGTTGATCGCAATGTCGCATCCAACGCTCGGAAAGCGACGGCCTCATCTTCCGCGGCGCGGCTGGCACCGCGCAGGGATAGGGCCAGCCCCCCTAAGGCCGCTCCAGACACCAAAGCTGTGCTGGAAAAACCCCCCAGCAGTCCGCCGACCACTGGAATTTGGTTTGAGAGACTTTGCAGCCCCCCCCTCATCTGCCCGATCGCATCATCAAACGCTTTCAGATCAGCGCTGGCAGCGATACGGATATCAACATCATTGCGCTGCATCATCGCCTCCCTTCAACGTCCTGTATCTGTCGCTATAGGCCTGTAAGAAACGGCGGTTCACCTTCGACAGTGCCGCCGGTATCGAAAATCCGGCCCGAATTCTTGTTTTTCTAACCAAAACGAAAACTGGATCCGACGCCACGGGGCGACCGTTGATCGTGCGCCGCAGGCCGGGAAGGGTTGGCCGCACAAGCAAAGCCAAACCACTCTTTAACGGCACGAAAACCAACCGCGCACCGATACGCTTTTCAAACTCTTCCGGTGTCGGACGCTTTCGCCCGGATCGGCCCGCAGCGGGCAGTGGAATAGCCAACCAGCCACCGCGTGCAGATCGGATGGTGGCTCCAAATGCAAAAGCGCGCATGGCGGATCGTGTACGCTCACCGCCCCTTGGAAAAACCAGCGCTGCCGGATTGCTTGAAAGCCCGCGCTCGGGGAACAGCTTACGGCTCCACGCCCGCCACAATTTACCCCGCACGGCTCGCTTGGTCGCCTGCTCCAGATCCTGTTCCAACCGCCGACTGGCGCTATCGAGTCCAAAGCGCACGGACCGAAGCACACGCCTACGCTCTTGGCGCAATCGGCTATCAATGCGCGCTTGATCGGCGCGCACTGTCAGGGCTGCACGCATAGGCAAATCCCCGGAGGGTTTCCCCACCGCTGGTCCCGATGATAATCAAATATGTGATTTAGCAGGCAGACCGGCCCGCAACCGGATCAGGAAATGAGCAGAAGATAGGCCGCAAAAGACCCAGCACCAGCCCCTGTAGCAATAAGAAGCAAGGATTCCAGAAAAGTCCGCCTGCGCCGACGACGACGATGAAGCATCGAAAAATCCTTTCAGTCTGCTTCCCATAGATAGAAACGCCGCCGCCGCCCGTCAAGATTTTATGGACGGCCATTGGCTGATGACAAAGCCTTGAAAGCGCGCCCGATAGAAACAAAGGCATCCATCAACCAGGCGGGTTGATCGCCCACCCCCCCGGCTGCGGGCAGGCGCGCAGACATTTGATGACATTGGCACATCGACCACAAGTCGATCACCCGCCATGTCCATAAAGGCAATGTCAATCGCGGGTTTTCTTCGAAGATTTCCTGACCTGCCCCTGTGTCGAGGACCCAGCCTTTGCCGCCTGCGCTTTTCCGTCCTCCGACAAAATGCGCCGGTCGGGTTCGGACGAAGACGGCGCGGATGAGTTTTTTTCCTCTTCCGGCCTCAGATACATCATGCGCCGCAGTTCTGTCCCGATAGCCAAAAGGTCGGCTGGCGGGATCAGATTAAGCATTTCATTGGGCACCATACCATCCGCGCCCATGCGGAATTCACAAGGGCCGTTCTCCCACCCCTTCAAAAAACGTCGCGCAGCGCATAAAGGCATCAATCGCACATAGCGAGAGCGCATCGCCACCATTTCACGGTAAGCTGGCCAGTCCTCTACCAACGACCGCTCAAGGCGATCCCAACGCTGGCGCTGGTTATCGTCAAGCGAGTCTGGGACCATCTGTACTTGATCGACAAGATCAAACAATAGCGCCACATCACCGCCCGATGCCTTCAAAGCCGCACGGGCCTCATCGAACAGCTCCGTATCAGAGTGGAACCGGCACCCGAATCGATCCATATCACTTTCATATAACGCTCGCTCGAACACATCGGCGGGCTTCAAAAGATACACGGTCGCAGGCTTTTCGCCACCACCGCCTTGCCGGTGCGGCGGCGTGTAGCGCACCAGATGGGTTGATAGAGAGGGGATCATCATAGCTCCTTCAATTAAAAACGATCAAAGCCGGATCAAAACCGTAAGAGTTTCAGGCGAATGTCAAATTGACAGCTGCTCCGGCTGTCCCCGTGGCATCCACGGTCAGTTGTTCAGCCTGAAGTCCATCGCTTTCAGATTCATCACGTCCGACAATTTTCCCTTGAGGGATAGACAGATAAATCCGACTGCCCGCCATCAGACCCCATTGGATCGCTACCGGCTGTTTACGCTGGGACTCCAGATCAGCCAGAGTGTCGCGGGTCGCAAGATCGGTGGTCTGAGGATCGATGGTCAGACGCACATCACGGCCATTTACGATGGCCGCGCCAAAACCCTGAAGGCTGTTTGGATCGGGTGGGCTGGCCACCGTATTGCCGCCGGTGAGCGTGACACGACTGACAGCGGCAAGTCCGCGATCGATCAGGAACGCCGGGCTGGGGTTGATGCCTTGACGGAAAAACGGCGTAGGTGCCCCGCCAAACACTGCATCACTGGGCATACCCGGTTCTGACCGTCCTGCAAAAACACCAGTCAAAGTGAAGGTGAAAAAGCCAACACCGCCGCTGGTCACTTCAAGCGTGAAATCTCCGCGACAATCCAGATATTTGTATAGATGCCCATCCTCGTATACATAAGCCGTCCCAATCTTCATAGGGTCAGCATCGTCGTCGGTAAAAGGGCTATAGCGATAATTGGCCGGGATGCTCGATCCGTTCGACGTGCCAAGGGCCGGTGAAAAGCTTTCCGATAGAGTTGCAACCTTTGCGTCACTGTAATCAAGAATGATCGGGGTTCGACCTGCCACCCCCGTGCCAGATAAAATCAGCGGCATGCCGCGATACGCCTGCGCCGTCGCGGAAAAAGACGCGCCCAAAGTGGCATCGATGGCCGTTCCTGAAACCAGCGCTTCATTGGCAATGGCCTCGGTGAACTTTTCCTTCCACCCGCAAACCTCTAAAAGCCTGCCCAGAACAGGCTTGATCATATCCGTATAAGTTGTCCCTGCTCCACGCACACGCGTGCGGAAGCTGATCGTTGCGGGCTCACCCACCACCAGCGGTTCCCCGGCATCAAGCGACCCGGTCACTTCGGTGACGTCTTCAACACGAAAGCCCGATGTCTTGGAAAAGCCATCCTGCTCAATGGGAATGGCATCGGTGCTGGCAGCGGGTGCCGCATCAACGCCGATCACCGACTGATGTTTGAACAAGAACAGCCTGTTGCGCACGCGCACCTGCTTGCCCATAGCGTCTCTCCTTAAATGATTCTGTTCTGAAATGTGATCAGATAGCGACGCGAGGGTTTCCCGGTGCAGTCTCATAGGTGATGAGAAGATCGAAGCTCATTTCTCCGATCCGTCTGGAAGCATCACGCACGACCCGCTGTTCCGAAAGATCGCCCTCATTGATCAGCGCCATTTGCTGCAGAACCGGATCACTGTGGATCGCGGTAAGTGTCTGAGCGTAAAGCTCGTTCAATAAACTGGATAAGGCAGCGCCCGATGATGCTTTTGCGATGATGGTGACCGTCATCCGCATCTGGTAACGCACAAACGCCGCAGTTTCCGATAGCACCGCCTGCCCCTGATCGTCGATCAGCAAAGCAGGCAGCAGGCTATCCGACACATCGGAATCTCTTGCCCGCTCTACTAAAGCCACGAGAGGCAGCGCCGATAGAAGGTCTGTTACTGAAACAAGCAACCGTTCACGAACAGCCAGTTCAGTCACCAGACACCTCCACCAGCAGATGCACTTCATTAAGATCGGTGCGCCGGTCCACGGATTTTACATACCAGGCATCACCAGCTTCATCCGTTAGAATGTCCCCCTCAAAGGCCAAGGGTAGATCATCGGACCGCACCATGAAGATAACAGACCGACTAATGCCGCTATGGCCCAGATCGGGCAGATCCCGAAAAATGCGGACGGCGCGGAAGGCTCGGATCGCTTCACCTTCTCGCTCATGGGTGACAGGCTCCGATCTGGGCGAGCGGAAGAGCACTGACCGAAGCCTGTCAAGCCCGTACCCCATTATTCAGAACGACCCGTTGAGCCGCACGCGGGCTGTGGCATCGCCGCTCGCCGCAGCCGCAACCGCGACCCCGATCAGGATATTTCCGCTAGCAGTGCCAGTGACGTTCTTGCTGGCCGCCGCCCAATAAACCTTCTGCCCTTGCGTAAACGCACTGGTGGATTTGGTGATATCGAAAACCCCTTGCGTTACCACCTCAACCTCGGCACCCGCCGTGGCGTCGCTCGCGGAAACGCCGAACAGGCTCCCCACCAAGACCCCATCTCCCGACAGAACATCCTCCGGCGCGGTCACCGTCACAGTGGCGCCATGCTGCACAAAATTTTTCATTAAGCCTCTCCAAATTTGGATATAAAAAAAGCAGCCATTGGCTGCCCGTCACGGTGAAAGAGATGCCCTCATCAGGCTCCGGGATTTTTCCAGAACCCTCGGTGATCAATGGCAGCGGCAGCAAAATCAAGCGATGCCTTGAACTCCACGCCATCCACATTGAACCCAATACGGCTGGACAATTGCACCCCTTCAGCGCCATCCAGATAGGCATATTCGATCGTATCCACCTGCGCTGAATCGGCTGCCAAATACCAGGCTTTATCCGAATGACCATCCAGCACTGCTTCAACGATCGGTTCCAGTGCCGTACGCCCACCAGCGCGAAATTCGTTAACATCCGTAGCTTTGGCCGGAACGAACTGTGTACTGGTAAACTGGTAGGACAATTGTTCCAGATCCGTTGGCACAATAAGATAGCGCGGTGCGATATTGAGCTCTTCTTTTTGAAGACCCTTTTGTTTTCGCAAAGCAGCGCGGCCCGCGCCCAGTGTTGTGGCATTGATCGTGGTTCCGGATTCAGCCAGATTGCCATTCTGGGTGGTAAACAGGTCACCACCGCCATAGGTGCCGCTTCCCGCCAACTGCGCGTAGACTGTGCGATTTTCAAGCCGTGCGGCAGCGGCAGCATAGCCGGTGGTCAGGCGATCAAGGGCCCGCAAATCATCATTGACCAATGTCTGGCGCGTCACGCCGAGAATACGTCCATAGGTCAATACCGAGTAGCTGATCTTCCCATCCGATGCCGTTCCATATTTGAATTCTCCCGCCTCATTTGTGCGTAGAAGATCGGGCATGGCCGACATCTGGACAACGTCGATGGGCTTGAAATCCGGCGCATTGGGGGCACGCCGCGCCCATAGGCGATAGCTGGGCTGGCTTTCTTCATAAGCCTGACGCAACCGCTTGTTCAAAACATTCGAGAGAATATTGGGAAAGTCGCTAGAGCTGTGCAATGCGCGCTCGGCCAATTCCACCGGTGACATTCCGCGCACCCGGACATTCTCTCGCAAAAGCGTTTCCTCGGCCAACCGCATCAGACTCATACCGCGATAATCCCGCGCCGCATCGGTGATCGTATTCGATGCTGGCGCCATCCGACACAGGATGGCATCGGTCATAGCCGACCGCCGGGTTACCGCTTCATCGCGAGTCACTGAGACACGACTGACGGTCTGCGCCGGTGTATCCCGCTCAGCAAACCGACGCCCGATTTCCGCCATCAGAGCAGTGTGGTCCAGCGCCGTATTTTCGTGGCGTTCGATGATGTCCATGGCATTGTCGGCAGTCAAACCGGCATTACGGCAAGCAGCGCGGATCGCCGCGACTGTGACGCAAGATGCAGCCATTTCTGTCTGCTCTGTCAGTTGGTTTTCCTGCGATCGCCGCCCCATATCCGGAATGGATGTAGAGACAGAAGCTGGCGCATCGGTAGCGCGCATCTGGTCGGATTCGGGGCCGGTGTGCCCATAATTATTCGGCATGGCGATATCATCCTTATGTGTCTGAGATTGTTCAGTGGATCGACTGATTATGGTGCAGGGCACCGCCTGCGAGTTCGCGCTATTATCGCGAATCTGTGCACCCGGGTCAGCGGGTATTGGTACAAGGGAAATCTCCCATGGCTCCCAATCGACAGCCAGTAGGGAGCGCCGCTCTCCCGGAACGACGATTTCCTGAAATCTGTGCACCACATAGCCCACAGAGATATTGCGAATATGCCCGGCTTTAACCTTGGCTGCGATGATGGCGACATCTTCAGTATCAGCAAGCCGCACCCGTGCGGTCCCCCCCGCATCCCCAAGTTCCACACTTCCCGGCACGATCGAGCCAATCACATTGGCTAGGTCATAATGAGCATGAGTGTTCAAAAGCGGCGCGCCACCGTTTAAGCGACCCAGCCGAACATGTGCCGGATCCGTTGACAGCGTTTCATCCACATATTCGTCGTGATACCAATCGAAACGGCGGACCGTGGCCCCTGTGGTCCACACCACATCAAAGCTTAGATCCTCATCGTTAAATGTTGCCGGAGCAACATCGGCCATGCGCTGGATCACAGGGGTCGTAAGCCGCCTCTCATCCTCAGCTTTCGGCGGACGCGTCGTCGTCTTTTGCAGCATTTCTCTGCCCTCTCAGTTGTTTGCGGGGGTCACCATCGAACAGGGAGCCGGATGGCAAAACTGCGTCCGCAGCTGCCATGTCGTCGGATACCTGTTGCAGATGATCCAGATAATCGACACCACGACCTTCCACGATCTGAGACAGGGTCTTTTTACCCATCCGCAGATCCGCCAAATCGGCTTTCGCATCTTTTTCGGGATCAACCGACAGAAATGGTGGTGGCGTGAAATGCCAAACAAAATCTGCGTTGCTAATCAGCCCGGCAGCAAGGGCGGCTTCATGCCACCGGCGCATGATGCGCAGCAGAAGCCGTGGCTTGATATTCAGATCCTGAATGCTCTCTACATTGCGGCGAAACCCATGATGCCCGGCGCGAAAGCTGCTGTAATTGACATGGCTGAAATCACCGGTGAGCTGCTCATACATGATGCCCACGCCGCAAGCCATTTCCCGCAAATAGACTTCTGCGAACTGCGCAATACCTGATGTTCCCGCCGGTGCGGCGATACGTATATCCTCACCTTCGCGCAGGCGCATCAACATGCCCGGTTCAAATTTCTCTGCCAGCCGTCCCGCGCCGGACTGCGGGTTTTTACCGGCATCCGCATCGATGGGGAAATCCTGATTGGGTGACACGATGAAACCCGCGAGACAGGCTTCAATTTTTTTACGAACAAGCTCCGCCTCAAAATATTGATCCAGATCTCGTGCTGCCATAATCACCGGTGCAAAAATCGATATTCCCCGTGCCTGCCCGGGCCGATGCTTTTCATACAGATGAATGATTTCATCGGCTGGCACCCGGCTTGGGCCTTCTCTTTTGCGAACAAAGCGGGTCATTTCACCGGGATGGACCGGCAAAATCCAATATGCCACTTTCCGACCTAGCCCATCATATTCGATGCCACGGTCGATTTCCCCACCACCAGCCAAAGTGCGGTTAAGGGTGCTATCAATAAAATCCGCCTCAAGCACCTGCAGTTTCAAGGGCACCACATGTGTCCTGGAATCAAATTCCTGACGGCGCAGCCGGATCAGCACTTCACCGCTTTCAAGCATGAACCGCAAAGCCAATTTCTGGATTCCATAAAAATCCAGATCACCATCCCAATCTGCTTCACTCGACCAATCCTGGAAGGCACGCGCAATGCGCAATCGGTGCGCTGCGGATGACCCGCGCGCAGACACCATAATTCCTGTACCAATAATATGATCAGACAGGGTAGCCAAAGCCTTGCGGGCATAGCCGTTATTGCGCACGAGATCCCGCGCCCGATCCCGGACGATATCCCCACTCATGGCGATCTCGGAATCTGCCGATGCCCCCGTGGTGCGCCAGCTCATCGTGCGGTGATCGCGCCGCGCTGCATCATAGGCCCGGCTGTGCAGTTCCACAGCCCGCCTTGCCGCCAAGCGCCGCGCGCCGCGCACGGGATCTATACTGGCGATAAGGCGATCCATCCACTGCATCCGTCAGAACCCCGCAACTGTAACGCGGGATTTAGGCCGCCCGGCGAGACTCTCTTCCATATCCGCACGGATCGCTCGCATCTCCGACAAGGATCGATAGCGGATCACGCTGCCATCAGGATAGCGCACCTCAATGGTGCCACTCGCTATGGCCTCATCAATCCGATCAATATCAGTTTGCGAAAATGCCATGATTTACTCCTAAAGCCACTGGCCGGTTGTTCCAATCCATCCGCCACTTCCCGCTTGGGTGTGCCGCGATTCACGGACAACAGACTCACCCGTCGCTGATGGCTCGGGGTTCACCTGTTCTCGCTCGCCGTTAGCCTTGGCTGGCATGGATTGATAGTCTTCAAGCTTGAGTGCCGCTGCTGACGCATTGGGCGGATTATCCGTCACTTCGATCGGCGCTCTAAAGGCGGCTGGCACCCACCCCATATTAGCGCGCGTTCCGGCAAAGGGTGCGCGCATAAGGGCAGTATAATTGTAAACCATCAAATCGAGCGTTTCGTTTCGAGAGCGGATTTTGATCCATTTTCCTCGGCGCAATTCTTCCGCCGTCAATTCATCAAACCATTCCTCACGCCAGTTGGCGGGCCAATGGATATAGCCTGGGCCGGGTTTTTCACGCCTCAGACGAGCGTCGACGATCGATTTCATGGCGTTCACATTCGGAACCCACAATCGAGGCCCTGCTTTTTCCGGTCCGCCACGGGACTTTACGTCCAGAAAGCTGGGAGCTGGAAGCAGCTTTCCTTTCGGATTGCTCCCACCCTTCACGAGGGTGATGCGATGGGCATGCACACCTGCCAGTCTCGCTGCATGCCAGAATTTCACAGCATTGTCCTTCACTCCATCCTCACCACCTGTATCAATTGCGGTAGTAAGGATGGGCACGGACTGCGATGGATCAACCGCGCTTGGATAGCGTCGCATGACCACCTGGTTGATCAAAGTCAGCCAATGTTCAGGATATCTGGCTGGTTCCACCAATGTCGATCTGTCTTCCAACAGATGTATATCGAACCGATCAATAGGCCAGCATTCCAGCCCGTCGCCCCAGCCAACCACCATGACTTCAAAGCGATTAGCCTGGATATCCACCGCCGCCGTCAAAACCCGAACACCAGCAGGCACGGTCTGCATCTGCCAGCTTTCGCGACGTGCCATCAGAACATTAATATCCACAGGCTTTTCAGCCGTCAGCATCGACCTGTAATTCTTGCCACCCTTCACGTTCCAAAAGGCACGCAATTCACTTTCGTCCTGCCGCATCTCCAATGTAATCTGAGCCAAGCGCCAAGCCCGCGCCAGTTTCGGCCAGCTGGTGAACCCCATAAGACCATCAACACGAAAGGTTCGCCAACGCACTGAAATCCAGTCGCCCTCTACCCTGCTGTCATCAAAAGGTTTTTGATGAGGCTGCAGCCAGCCATTATGAGGCAGATCAAGGGCCGATAAGAGCATCTGTCTTTTGTGCACGGGATCAATAATACAGCCATTGTGCGGGCAGGTCAGATGCGCCGTACGTTCGGCGTCATCCGCGCTTCCTTTAGTGTCAAACCGGAGATGCTTATCGAACTCTGGCGAAAAATATTCGTTGCATTGAGGGCAGCGCCAATAGAAGCGCTCATTAGATCCCGCCTCGCAGATTGCCTCAATCCCGCCGCCGCCGTCACGCGACGGTGACGAGGACACATAGGTCTTTTCGGCCCCTTCGAAGGTTGTCTGGCGTCCTTCTAAAAGTGATAGCGCGGAACCCTGACCATCAATGTCTTCAGGGAAATCATCGTAATCGTCCAGCCATCCCCATGGAACCGGTCGAGCGCGGAATTGTGCTCCAACTGGCCAAATATGAGTACTGAGCATACCTCTGAAGCGCTTCAGAAAAATATTATCACTGGACCCACCCGGCAGCATCTTTTCCTTGAGCACCCTATGCTGATCAATCAACGGCTCCAATCGCCGCACAACAAAATCCTGCATCATCGCCTTATCAGGCTGACAAATCATAAAATCGGTCGGCTGCTGGTGAATGGTCGCACCCCACCAGTTCAAGCCGATATCGGATTTTCCGGACTGCGCTGGGCCCTGAAGGCCGACGAGTGACACCGATGGGTCCGACAACGCATTCATAGGTTCGATCAGATGCGGAGCGATATCATGCCGCCAAGGACCAGAATACCCGCCCTTTGGGTTTTTAAGCTTGCGATAGCGCTCCGCCCATTTCGGCACCGATAGAGGCTTGACCGGACGCAGGAGATGGGCCGCTTCCGATAAGATTGTGCGTGCTTTTCTGAATGGACGGATCTGTTGAATTTGGCGCAGATCCCTCATGCCTCAAATCCTCCAACCGGTCTGCCAAGTCATTCAACAGATCGCTGCAGGCAGATGACAGAACGTCGCGCTGTTCCCGGCTCATATCCATCTGCTTTGAAAGCCGGTCAGGAAGCCCAACCATCGATTGCTGAAACCACACGAAGATTTGCCCCACTTCGGATTCGATGTCGGCAGCGCGAACGAAATCTCCACGCAGCTGGCCCAACTTGATCGCCGCAATTTCCGCTTCAAGCGCTGCCTTTTGCTCTGCAGGAGTTAATCCGTTCAGACCTTGCGCTACTGCGGCATCCTCACCCAACAGCGCCAAACCCATCTGGCGAATATCGTTGCCCCGGCGCCGGGCCTCGTCTTCTTCTCGGGCCCGGTGGCCCTTCCACCATGCCACTGCCCGCTCCAAGGGGATTTCATAACCCTGCCCGTTTTTCCCCCGTGCGATTAGCGGAAAATCTGAATGTTGATCGATGATCTTTCGCATCGTCGGTTCGGATGGCATCCCTGGGATCGAAACCAGTTCTCCTAAGGTGACAACTGTTTCCGCACCCATATGCCTGCCCCCGGACTTAGCAAAAACAAAACAAAAACAAAAGGTTATATGAAAAAACAAAATCCTCTCATAAGCCGGGCCTCAGGCCACCGTATAGCTTTTTTGAGCGCGGAAGGACCCGGCAGGGGATATTTCTCTGGCACGAGGACCAAAATACCTTCATTTTTCGTGAAACCCACAAAAAGGCCCGCCACCGTCTCCGGTGCGGGCACATTTCCTTGGAATAGTTCATTTGTAATATCGACCGCTCTCATAAGTCAAGCGGGGTTATGAACGTTTCCGAAATACCTACATAAATATCAATCACTTACAAGACTTTCATTGGCTGACGTTTTTCGAAATCCTCAGATAGTCCGCAACGATATCGCACCCGGCGCGGAGCAATACGAGCGCCGCCGTTGCGGCCCTCGCGCCCATATACCCCTCATTGGCACCAACGCTAGACGCGTCATCGGCATCAATCACCATGGCTTCAAAGGGAGCACGGATCGGCCGAGGCAAAACCTCCCGAGCCGCCAACCATTTCCGCCGCGCCGCCCATTGCGCCTCGGTCGGTTCAGTGCCGCGCCTACCGCCGTCCACCGGGACATTCATAGAGGCCACCACCCGCTGTGTAAGACCCGCCCGTTCATATTGTTCGCGATACCAAGTCGCGGCCTCATGCTGGCGTTCAGTCAGCATTTTTCGGTTCCGCAGCCGATCCACTGGCCAAGCCATCAGGTTTCGATGCACCCGCACCGGCTTGCGCCACCCATCCTCAATCATCACGGTATCAACGATGCCGCCCCGTGCCACCCGTTCTGGCGTCGCACCCAGACCCGTCAACTCCTTGGTCCTTCCCGTCTTGCGCCGTGCCATTATGCAACTCCCATTTGTTTCAATATTTCGGGTAAATTCATCATAGGATAGTTGGATAGTTATCCTGTCACGCACATGCGCGCACGCACACAAGCACCACCGTGAAAAAACTGTCCGAACTGTCCGAACTGTCCTTATGTTTTTGTTTTGGAATGTTGTTTGCTACGGACGGTTTCGGATGGTTCGGACAGTTAAAGGAGAGAAAAACAGGAATATCCACCCCCGCCCCCGCGTCTTTCTCGATCTGCAATGCGCCCAACTGTCCGAACTGTCCGCAACTGTCCGACACGCTCTAGGTGCACATGCCAAATCATCACATAGCATAAGGGTCATAGTCGTCTCCCAGCATGCTTCCCTGCATTGGCGGTTTATCTGGTGACGGCGCAGACGAGCCTGCCGTAGGATCGTAATCATGGGACTTCAACCTTACGCCCCGGCGAAAAATACGTCCCCCAGCGCCCTTGCGTCGGATCACCTGTCGGTCACCCAGCGCCCGACCAAATGCAGTGTTGGAGATGGGCTCATAATTACCTGCCTCGCACCATGTCTGATAATCTCGATAGAGGTCAGCAGCGCTTTCCTCGGCCCGTTCATCGCGCTCGCACCTGTCGTAAAACCATTCGGAAAAAGGGTTGCTGGCCGCTCGGTAATCGGCCACCGCCTCCCGCACCGGTTCAGGGCGGACCAACCCCTCGGCCATCCACATAGCCAGCCCCTCAAGCGCCCAGTTCAAAATGCCCGGTCCCTCGGTTTCCACGAGCCGATCTTCCAGTGTGCGGTCAATCTCATTGTCCGGGATCTTGCGGGTGAAAGGGATGGGCACGATGCGCCGCCATACCCCGTCGTCACCGCCCATCACGCGGGGACGGTCATTTACCTCCATCACAATCTTGAAGCGCGGCGAATATTCAAAGGGATCTCGGTTCAAATGCCGTGCGGTGATCGGTGCTCCACCCGTAATGCCTTTCAACAAAGCCTCGTTAAGCTTTGCGCCTCGTGGTGGCTCCGAACAGCTCACCAGCCGTACATCGCCCGATAGCCGCGCCAGATCGGGCGAGGCATCGGCTCCAGAGCGCTGCCCCAGATCAAGAAACGTTTTCACGTCCGCCACCGCCGCATAGCCGCCCATGACCCGTCTGATGATGTTCATAGTCGTCGATTTCCCGTCTTGCCCAGGGCCTTGCAGCATGAAAAAACACTGCTCTGAAACATGGCCGGAAAAAGCATAGCCGATCATCTTTTGGAAAAAGTCTGACATCTCCAAGTTCGGCAGGCATCGGGCAATATGCGCCCGCCAACCGGGGCATTGGGCTGATGGATCATAGGCCACTGCGGCCTCGCGGGTTATGGCATCGGCGGGATCGTGGTTTTTCAAATGAAAGTCCACACCGCGCGATGCACAGTCCCGTATCTTCAGCGTTCCATTCGATAAGGTGATCGCCATGCGGTCCCGATCCAGTTGATCAGGCGCAACCCGCATATAATGCTTGCCTTGGGCCAGCATCGCCACCGTGCGTCCGGCATTACCCGCTTGGACGGCCCAACCAAACAGATCATCCGCCCTCTCCCGTGCCATGGCCGAGGCTTCAGCTTTTCCATCTGACGCCAGCCGCTTGGCGTGCTCTACCAAAGCCTGCGCTTCAATACGTATCCCTTGTGCTGTTTCATGGGCTAGCCGATGTGCCAGCATCTCGCCTTCCTCTGCCGACCAGCAATGCCCGTTGAAAGCCAGCCAGCCGATCGATGGGCTAAACATCAGCCTACCCTGACCGCGTGCAACCAAGCGCTGGGAATTGCCCAGGTCACTCATATCACAATAGGCCAATTGCAAGGGGTCCACGCCCTCTGCCTCAATCATCATGTCTTGTGACGGCTCGCTCATCAATGCACACTCCGCCTAAGGATATCTGGTGACCCCGCCCCGGCATCAGCGGCGGCTTGGGCAAGCGCCTGTTCCCGCCATGCCCGGCTTTTCTTCAAGGCCAGCATCGCTCCCTCCCTTTGTGCCCTGCTGTGCAAATCCAGCGCCGCGGCCGCCAACGCAGACACACGATCCGCCGCCGTTTCGGCATCCGGGGGCGGAGCCTGCCCCGCGGCTGCGGCATAAACCGCAAGCAGCGCTTCCGACTCTTCCAACACTTGCGGATCAGCCAGCATGCGTTTCAAAACTGCCCTCAATACCTTCGGATCAAAGCCCATGGCCTTTATCTCCGCGTCCAGTTCTCTGGCATCCGCATTGATAGCCTCGCGGGCCTTAGCAATATTTTCCAACCGCTCCAGATAACGTCGAATCAGGTCCGGTGCCTTTGCATTGTCCGCACCCATCATGCCTTCTCCCTGATCTGATCATTGAAATCCGCGCCCATTCTAGGGCGTACCACACGCACCGATCTTGCCCCCACCCGGCGCCATGCCTGACGGGCAAGGCTGGCACACAAAGCGGCCCGCCCACCCGCATCCAGCATCGTCTCTGTGCGCCGGCGCATCGGCCCACGCGCAAAAATCCGCACAGGGGCCATATCGGCATCAATTGCCACAATCACATCGCCGGGATCGGGCAAAAGCCAGGGCGGCGAGGCCGGGTCGGAAATCGGCGCATGGGGGTCAAAGCAACCGTCTCGATCCCGCAACCAACCCCCTTGAAAATTGGCCAGGGATAAAACCGCCGCGACCCGCATAGGGCCGTGCTGTTCCATCAGCATCTGTGCCACCGCCCATGTGCTCTCAAGCCCCTCACCCACCAGCAATGGCCCCATCCGAGCATCGGACAAAAGTGCCGGAGGCCCGAGCGGCGCAACTGCCCCTATGGGGTGCCCGTAGATTCGGCGCGATGGCAAAGGATCCCCGGTGTCGGGATCGCGCAAATCAGCCTTATCCGCACCATCGGCGGCCAAATAGGTCACATGAATGGCTGCCAGCCGCCATGCAATTTGGCCATGGCCCAGAGCCACCATCTTTGCCATGCCTACCACCATGGCAGGGGCGATCAGACGCACCTGCCCGCCCGCCCAAAGGGCCGGGCAGGCAGGGTGATATCGCAAAGCATCCAATCCGCCGGGCAGAGCTGCAGGGTCGAGATCGCGCGATTTCAACCAACGCTCTACCAAGCTGTTGCGCGCTGGCCGGGCATCGCGCCAGATCATGGCGGCAATGGGAAAAGTAGAACGGGAACGCGGTGCCGGTGGCAGGCGATGAACGGAATTTCGCGCAGGCGCACGCGGGATCGCCTGCGCCTCTAAATCCCCGACCAATCGCTGCGCGGCATCTCGCGGTGATCCTCCCCGCAGGGCCATTTCCAGATCCACCGGACCGCCGCCTGCCACGCGCTTTCCCGGTGGCGGTGGGCAGGCAAAACAAGCCCAGACATTACGCGACAAGTGCACCGTAAACCGACCCGATCGAGCGGACCCACCACATAATGGGCACGGCCCGGCCATACGCCCTGCACCGGACCGGCGCAGGCCCGCCACCCCATCCACATCCATCACCGACACTTGCCTGGCCCGATCGAATAGATCATGGCGACGATGATCGCTTCTCTGGGGCCTGCTCATAAAACCACCCCCGGCATCACGCCAGAGACTGAAAATTTGTCGGTTTCATTTCCCCAGACTTGCCAGCCCGGTGCGGACTGACGTGCGAACATCTCCAGATAAGGACCATCCACCAGCGTCTGAATGCGATCACGCACCCCGTCCGGCTTGCGGCTGTGCTGCCGCCGCGGCTCAAAAATAACCTGACGGACGCCCCCTGATTTTCGCCGGGGAGCCCCTCGCGTAAACAGCAGGCACAGCTCCATCTCCTGCCGGGTCCAATACCCCATTCCCATGCGGGTAACCGGTGGCATCATCGCGTCAAGAGAGAGAAACCCCTGCGCCTCCGCTGCCGCGCGCGTTTTAACCCAGCAAAAAGCAATCGTCTTGAAATCAAAGCCCCAGACTCTCCCCAAAGTGATCGCCTGATCCAGATGTGACGATACGATCCACATGAAAAGCGCGCAGTCCTTGGCTGCGCTACGCTCCACCGGGATCGCTGCAAGACTGGGCGCATCCATGGTCCGATAATGGTCATGGGCGGACCGGTGAGGCGTGCTCTCCCCACCGCTATAGGTTCTAAACGACCAGGGTGGGTCAGCATAAATGCACCCAAAGGGCCCATCAGGCAACAAAACACCCGATCCATGCACCATGCGCACTCTATGAATCACCGCAGCCGGGGCCTGTCGAACCCGGATTCTTGGGGTCTGTGAAATCTCGCCAATGCCGCCAGCCCTGCGGGCAGTGAAATCCCCATGCACGAACATGAGGGCCGGTGAAAAACACCGTCCACACTGGTCCTTCATTTTTGGGAATCTCGATCCGGTGCGCCAATTTGGCGCGGCGAAATACCAGATCGCCTGCACATATCCTGTCGCGATGATGAACGCCCCCGGCCGCGATCCGGTGTTCGATATAGCTGCCCAAAACGATCAACGAACACGATATCCAAGGGTGATCGTGCAATGCGCGATCATCATCAGACCGGTGAAATCTGTGCAAATAAATATTGAACAAAGGGTTGCGCGGGATCATGTACCAGCGCTCCAGATAAGTCTCACCCTGCCCGATCACGCCCTGCCCAATCACTAAATCCGGACGTGGGCGGCCCACCAAAAAGCGATTAATGCGTCTCAAGCAGAAAGTCCGCAGGCGTTCAGGTATTTTCATCACCGTCTCCTTTCTCTGGCTCACAGGCAAAGCCCGATCACCGCCCAAAGCCACAGGTTCACGCCAAAAATCAGCAGCGCCGCATTGCGCTTGCGCATCCGCGCGCGCGGCAGCAGAAATGATCGTGTCATGATGCTTTCCTCGTGATGTGGCGGCGCTTGATGGCCAGATAGTCAAAGCCACCAAAGCGATTGCGCCTTTGCGCCAGTTCAACCACACCGCCGCGCAAAAGCTTGCGCGCCAATGCTGCCTCAGCACCGGACGGCAGCCATGGGCCCACGCAATAAACAATGCGATCGCCGGGGTCGGCAGATCGGACCCAATCCTCAAAACTGGTTATCGAGCATAGAGCGGAATACTGGACCTGCCTCAACGCAGGTTGGGATTCGCGGTACATATCCTCATTTCCATGGTGTCCGGTCATAATTCCTCCGTGGCGGGAAACGGCATCCCGCAAACAATGATCATCCAAAAAGAAATCGGTGCGGCGCTCAGCCGCTGTCGAGACGCCCCAAGGCCGCGTTCAGATCCACCAGCACCTGAATGGCTTCACGCACCTCCCCGTGCAGGTCCCGGCGCACAACATCGGCAGCAGAGACACGTCCATCTTCGGCCAGCGAATCTGCCAAATGCGCCGCCACGTCGCCGGCTTCACGAATCAGATCCGCAAGCCGCCCGGCCCAGGGCCTGTCCTCTTTCGATGCCACACCCAGCGGCACCAGCGCATAGCCCGAAGCATGGGCCAACAGCCGCGTCACATATGGGATGCCCGTAAGGGGCTCCAGCCGAACCAGAATGTCGGCGGGGATGAATTCCGCGGCCATGGCGGGATTGGTGGTATTGCAATAATGGGACAATCGGCTTTGCGAGCGGCCGGCAAAGTCTGCGGCCACTTCCTGTCCACCCAACGCACGATAAAGATCACGAGTGGCAAGCTTCAGGGCACGGGCTGTCACACTCAAATCGGTCATTCCCCCACCCTCCTCATAATCGGATTATTTTTAGAAGATGACGGAGCAGCACCATCTGATGCACTTTGCTCATCCAAGGCCAGCCGCGCTTCATAGGCCGTCAAAAGCCGCTCGCGGTGCCAACGGGGAACCCGCCGGGACGTCTTCCAGTGTTGCACGGTAGACGGGGCCACATCGCAGGCGCGTGCGGTTTTGCGCACCCCGCCCAAGGTCATGATTATGTGCTCAATATCTGCCATGGCTCCAATATGTGCCATTTTAGACCATTCAACGCAAGCAAAAATGTGCGATTTTAGTTCTCGATCAAAAACAGCGAATTTCGCACATTAGGGTATGGATATTATCAAGCAGATACGCGCAGCAAAGCGGGACCAGAATCTGACCGATCAACAGATTGGCGATATGGTGGGCCTGCCTCGCTACACCATCACCAAGATCCTGAACGGGCGGCGCAGGGTACTGGCGGAAGAAGCCGATGAATTCGTAAAGAAACTCGGGCTGATAAGCCAGGGTCAGGCCTCGGACCCATCGCCAATACGGCGCATCCCCATCGCAGGTGCCATCGCGGCAGGGAACTGGCGTGAGGCGCTGGAGGATCCGCAAGGACACATGTATTGTGATGTAGGTGGGCCCAACACTTTTGGCCTGCGCGTCGCAGGCGATAGCATGGACATGGTGGTGGAAGATGGCGGCTACATTGCCGTGGACCCCGATGACACCGACCTGATCACTGGTCGCATCTACGCCGTTATGAATGGCAGTTCAGAAACCACCTTCAAAAAATACCGGGAGGACCCTGCGCGCTTGGAACCGCTCAGTTCCAACCCTCGGCACAAGCCGATCCGCATCGGCAGTGAAGACTTCCGCATCATCGGGCGGGTGATCTGGCGCGCATCCCTGCTCTAAGGCTGCAAGCCAACGAAGATAATGAAATTATCTAATCTCAATGCCTTCAAGCCGCACGTACCAGGTCGCAGCATTATGCAGCCCTCTCTCTTGGCCACGCCTGAACCGGTTGGGGCGATCACGATCACTGTTCCACACCTCTCCATGATAAGGATTGTCGGGAAGTGGGTCATACCCAACCCACAATCCCAATGCCCGCGCTTCGCCAGCGCAAAAAGCAACTGAACCCGTGAACACAGGGGTTGTCACATATTTTTGGGGATTGTGCCCGTCCTCGATGATCTGCGCCTCAATATCAACCGACATTCCTCCCTTCGGGCCAGAGGATGGTTTGAATGCCTTGGAAGATACCCTCGAGCAGTCCTTATTTTTATCCCAAACTACATGCTGTTTTGGATTGATACGGCGAATGATCCGCTGATCTGCCCGAATTTCTTCCGCATCATGCGGCTCTACAGCCGACGGCATCAGTTCACTGCAGCCCGCAATGCTGAGCGATCTCTTCCAAGGTCAGCCACCCAAATCGCTAATTGAGTGAAATCACTCCCAAGCTCCACTTCTTCGTCTTCGCCGGTCAGATGGTCATAGCGGGTAGCAATCACCCTATAGGGGGCAAGAATATCGATTTCGATATCCAAATGGTTCATATGCCATTCGATCTGCACCGCTATGCAGCGGGGTTTGAATTCCGTTATAAAAATCGGATTGCAACCGGTGTTGACGATGCCGAACGGGCGAAGCGCACCCTTTTCGGTTTCGCGGGCAAGCGCCTGACGTACGAAAGGGCTGGTGAAACGGTATAACTAAGTCAGGCAGCCCGATACTGTGGCTGATTGACTTGCCTTTCCCGAACTTGGGAGGGTAGACGCAAGCCTTTCGAGGCGATCAGTAGTTCGGTGCCTTTCCGTTTGGTTTCAACTGAATAATTGATATCGAACTCAAACTGACGGCGTGAACGATACAGATGCCCGATGGTATCGACATTGTCATAGGTAACGATCCGGAGGAAGCGGAAAAGACTGGCGCCTGTTTCAGGTTACCAAAATATCCGGACTGGTCATAACGCCAGAAGTGTTCGAGAGAGCGCGACCGAAGTATAACCCGAACGACAAGGCGATGGTCCGGATTGTTTGCCGCCTCTGATTTCACAATCACATGGCATGGACCGCCTAGCAGGTAATGCTCTTCTCGCCCGACCTGGTGCGGACGCCTGTAAGGTAATAAACACTGCCCACCACCCCGCAACACTCGGCAAGCGCTGGGACTTCGGGCCAGATGATGCTCTCGACATACTTCAACCTCGAATGATCTATTTTCGCACAATTATTCTTGACAATGTGCGATTTTAGCTCCATTGATGGCCCGTCGCACAATGAAGCCGGTCCCATAGGCATCCCCCGGCGTGACGGATCTCCGCTTTTCTCGTTTGGCGGTTTTGTGGGCAACCCCACAGTCAGAACCATCCTTGTGCACATCGTCTGGCGGGCCTCATCCCCCTCTCCCCCGAGGCCCGCCAGCACTCATTTAAGGATAGGAGCAAACGCATATGTCTAATGTCAGCCGCATCTATTCCCGTCCACGGGTCATTATTCCCGTTCAACGCCCTCCTCTAACCAAGTCCAGGCCGTTAAGCCAGTTTGAGGCAGCCTGCCTGGGCGGCACCGTTGTCGCCCTTAGCAGCCCTTGGTGGCTGGGCATCGCAGAGCGTCTGTGGTTGATCCTATCCGGCGGCACGGCATGAAAGACGATAGCGTAACCATTTGGTGCCGCCTTCTATCAGAAGACCCATCTGGATCCGCCATTGAGATTGAGATGGAGGCAGGCACAAAACATTGGCTCCCGACCTCGCAAATTGGTCACATCCCTGATGCAGTCCACTGGCCACGCCCTGTGCCGTTGATCGTACCCGACTGGCTAGCCAAACAAGAGGGACTGATCTAATGGCAACATTGTTCACCAGTGCACCGGATCAAGCCGCCTTAAGTTCGAAGCCAAGCTTCTCGACCATCAAGCACGCACGATGAGGGATCGTGACATGGCTATTTCATCGCACAAAGTCCAGATTCCAGCAGTCTCGCCACCCACCCGGCGGGGGCTCTCGCGCATCCTGTCGGCGGGATATGTCGGCGTATCGCCGAACAAATTCGACCAGATGGTCACGGATGGTCGCATGCCAAAGGCAAAACGGATCGATGGCCGGAAAGTATGGGATGTGCGTGCCCTCGATCAATTTTTCGAAGCCTTGCCTTCCGATGGCGATTTAGAGAACAATCCCTGGGACGAGTAATCATGCCCGGGGCTCCCATGAAAATCCGATTAAAATATGTGGTGGAAGATATAGACCGCCACGGCAATGTACGCCTCTATTTCAGGCGCAATGGTAAGAAAATCCGGTTGCCGGGACCTGTTGGCTCGCAGGATTTTCTCGCCGCTTACCAGACAGCCCTCGCTGGGGAATCACGGCCCAATCTCCAACCATCCAAGAAGCTGGGGCATATCGTGCCAGGGTCGGTGCGGGCGCTTTGCATCGAGTATTTCAAGTCCGCCATGTTTCGGGAGTTGGATCCACGTACCCAGAAAGTCCGACGCAGCATCCTCGAAAGGTTTTGCGAACACAAAAGCGACGGTGAGAAACCTTTCGCCCTCCTGCAGCCCAAACATATTCGCAAGCTCCGTGACGAGATGATGGACCGCGCCGCAGCGGCCAATGGGATGGTGAAAGCCCTCCGCCAGCTTTATACATTTGCAGTCCGTTATGATCTGCATGACCGAAATCCAGCGTCGGACGTTGAATATCTCGCCAGCAAAAACCCCGACGGCTTCCATTCTTGGAGCTTGGACGAAATCGAGAAATATGAAGAGAAGCACCCAGTGGGGACTATGGCGCGGCTAGCGCTCGCCCTCGCGCTTTACACGGGGCAACGGCGGTCAGATCTCGTGCAAATGGGCAAACAGCATGTCCGCGACGGTTGGCTGATCTTCACCCAGCACAAAAACCGGAACCGCCATCCGGTCCGACAGGAAATCCCGATTGTCCCCGAGTTGCAAAGAATCATTGATCGCACCCATGGCACGGGCGATCTGACGTTCATGGTCACGGCGTTCAATCGCCCCTTCACATCGAACGGTTTTGGCAATCGATTCCGAAAATGGTGTAACGAGGCCGAACTTCCCCAATGCTCTGTCCACGGCCTGCGCAAAGCCGCCGCCGCACGTCTGGCGGAACAGGGCTGCACCGAGTTCGAAATCATGGCGATCACCGGGCACCGCACATCGAAAGAGGTCACCAGATACACCCGTGCCGCCAGCCAGAAAACCCGGGCCGAAAGCGCATTAAAACGAATTACGGGAGAACGGAACTAGGACAAAACTGTCCCACTTTCCGTGGTGATGGCACCCGGTGGGACAAAACCACCGCCTAAGACATTGAAATATAAGGGATCAAAAAAGAAGTGGTGCCCAGGGGCGGAATCGAACCACCGACACTGCGATTTTCAGTCGCATGCTCTACCAACTGAGCTACCTGGGCACAAACCTCGAGAAAAACCGCCGAACCGTTGATGAAGGCAAAGCCCCCGCAAACACAGCCGAAAAGCGTTTCTGGTGGCCGCTTATAGGCAATCGGATCGCCCCTGTCCAGAGGCTGTTGATGGAAAAAGTCCATCCTCGTCATCAAAGCCGTTTATGGGGGTAACGCCCGCCACAACATAATGTTCGCCAAACCAGCGCGACAAATCGATTTTGGCGCAGCGATCCGAACAAAAGGGCTTGTGTTCGCCCGAACAAATCGTCTTGCAGATGGGGCAGCGCCCCTTTTTGGGGGCCTTTGATGCGGTCATGATCCGTTCTGTCCTCTCGCTTGCGGTCACTCTAGCCTATATGACAAAGGGGCTGATCGGATGGAACGCTTTCATCCATCCGCAGATCAATCACCCGGCCGGTTCTTTCAGACAGCCGGGCCAGCCAATCGGGCCCCTCGAACAATTGGCCCAGGGCCGGAGACAGAGACAGGACCAAAGTCCCCGGACGCGGATCCATGATCGCCGTGCGCTCCGCCCGGCGCAACAGATCATGGGCAAGGCTATAAAGGCTTAAGCGCGGCCCGGGCGCCTGAAGCAGCATTTCGCGCACCGAAGGGCCCAGGCGCTTGCGGGTGAGGGTGAGAATCCCATGCGCGTTGATCCCCGATAAGCGCACGGGCAAAGGATCATCGGCCAAAGCGGCATCGAAAGCCGCGATCAGCGCATCCTTATGATCTTTTTTCTGCATATCGATGAAATCGATCACCACAAGCCCGCCGATTCTGCCAAAGCGCAAGAGCCGGGCAATAGCCCGCGCCGCTTCGCAATTCACATCGAAAGCCGCCCGGCCCCAGGCCCGGCCACTCCCTGCTCCCGATTGGCCCCCCGATTGACCCACCGTGGCTTTGGCCGAATCCACATCGATCACTGTGGCCGCCCGCGTTTCATCGATGCTGATCATCCCCCCCGATGGCAAGGTGATATGGCCATCGATCAGGGCATCGAGGGCTTCCTCCACCCCATGATCGGCAAATAATCCCATCTCCGTTTTCGGCACATCGAGCAAAGGCAAAAGATCCGGCCACTGCTTCAGACAGGATTGGGCCTGCGCCAACAGATCGCGATCCGAAAGATATATCCTGCCAAGATCGGGGGGCGCATCGCGCAGGCTGTTTTTCAAGGCTGAAGCGGCGGCCAGAATCTGCCGCGCCCCGCCCCCGGCTGTTCGGATCGCCCGAATCTGCCCTAAAAGGCGCGCGGCTTCGGCCATCAGCACATCATCACCAATGCCCCGCGCCGGAGCATGGACCGCAACTCCGCTTTCCTTCAAAATCGGCGTCAGGGCATCCCCCAGACGGTTTTTGCCCTCAAGATCAAAACCATCATCAAAACGCAGACCGGGCCTGAACGGGGTGAGGGTCAAATAACGGCCCTTGCGCGCATAATCGGCCCGCACCACCCAGCTTTTGCTCTCTTCGTTGGGGGCCATCACCAATTCAACACAGAATTTCTGCCCCACATGCACGGCATCGCCAATGCGTTTAGGCCGCGCGCTGCCCGGCTCGAAAGGGGCATAATGGCAGGGTAAAAGCCCCGAAAGCGGGCAGGATGCCCCCCCCTCGACGCCGCCTTCCAATTCCACAAAGGCACTATTGATATCAGGGGCAAGGGCGCTGACCCGGGCCAGAACAATCGCTTCACGATGAAGATCACGGCCACGATGAAAGCCGATCTCAAGGGGGCCGGTTTCATCCACCAGCGCTGTGCGAATCTCACCCGCACTGGCTTCGATGAGCAGATCAGCCATGATCGGATGTCCAGCCTTTCATCACCTTCACCCCTTGGCCTTGCAGCATCTGGGCCAGCTCATAGAGCGGCAGGCCCACCACATTGCTGTAGGAACCCGAAAGATGCCGCACAAAAGCCGCCGCCAGCCCCTGAATGCCATAGCCACCGGCTTTGCCATGCCAATCTTTGCTGGCGAGATAGGCCTGGCATTCTTCACGGGATAATGACTTAAAAGCCACCACCGTTTCAACCACCCGAATGCGCACTTTCCCATCGGGGCCCAACAGCGCCACACCGGTTCTCACCCGGTGGCGGCGGCCCGAAAGAAGGGCAAGGCACTGCGCTGCCGTGGCCGCATCAAGGGCTTTTGGCAGGATCCGGCGGCCAACCGATACCACGCTATCGGCCCCCAGAACCCAATCATCGGGATGGAGCGATGCGATCTTCAACGCTTTTTCATAAGCCATCCGCCGGGCATAAAGGCGGGGCTTTTCAGCGGGATGGGGGGTTTCATCAAGATCGGCGGGCACCACCAGATCCGGGATCACCCCGATCTGGGCCAGCAATTGAAGCCGCCGCGGAGAGGCCGAGGCCAGCACCAGACGCGGGCGCCCCTCACCCCCATGGGAGCCGGGCGATCCAACCGTTTTTTGCTGGTCGGCCAAACCAATCGCCCTATTTAAAACGATAGGTAATACGACCCTTGGTCAGATCATAAGGCGTCAATTCAACCAGAACATCATCACCCGCCAGCACACGGATGCGGTTTTTGCGCATTTTACCAGCGGTATGACCGAGCACTTCATGCCCGTTTTCAAGTTTTACGCGGAACATGGCATTGGGAAGGAGCTCCATGACCGTGCCGCGCATTTCAAGTGTTTCTTCTTTCACCATGAACTGCTCGAACTTCTTTTCATTAAAATAAGGGATTGCGTGCCATAAATGATTGAGACTGACGCTAAATGCAAGCGTCTCGAACATCCGCAGCCCGAAAACACCTGCGCTGATGGGTTCCAGATCGCCTTTAGGGGTCTTTTATAGATGCCCGGGGCCGGATATTTCAAAGCGCGCCTTGATCCGGGCCGCCAATTTATCCCGCACCGCGCGATAGGCATCCAGCCTTTGTTCCCGATTGCCTTCGCACAAAGTGGGATCGATGGTCGGCCAATATTCGGTCAGGCAGGCGCGATTGCCAATCATCCCCAGGGTGCGGTGATGGGCTTCCGGGGTGAGGCTGATGATCAGATCGGGAACATCATGTTCCCCCAAACTTTCCAGATGGCCCGATGGCAACAGGCTGTGGGGCTGATGGCCGCTGATGTCAAAGCCCGCCTCATCCATCACCGCCACCGCAAAAGGATCGAGCGTGCCCGCATCCAGCCCCGCCGAAGACACCCTGATCCGATGGCGGCCATGGCGTTCGGCCAAAGCCTGCGCCATGGGCGAGCGCACGGCATTGCGATTGCAGATGAACAGGATATGGCGCGGGGGCGGTGCCGGATCAGCGGGGGATGCGATCATCTGTCATCCTCGGATATGCAGAACACAGATGAGCGTAAACAGACGCCGGGCCGTGTTTTGGTCCACCAGCACTTTATCCTTCAGGCGTTCGGCCAAAAGGGCCGAGCCATCATTGTGCAGCCCCCGCCGCCCCATATCAATGGCTTCGATCTGGCCGGGGCTGGCTGTTTTGATGGCCTGAAAATAGGAATCGCAAACGGCGAAATAGTCCTTGATCACCCGGCGGAAAGGGGTGAGCGGCAAGCGAAAGGCTTCCAGAAAATGATCATCCTGATCGGAAAGTTCGAATAAAAGCCGGCCTTCCTCCAAACGCAGCAAAAGCCTGTAGGGCCCTTCATAGCCGCCGGGCATGGGCAGAACCGGATCGAAATAATTTTGCTGCAAAAGATCAAAGATCGCCACCCGGCGTTCATGATCGATATCGGCATTCCAGCGCACGATGCTGGCTTCATCCAAAGCCACATCGATCAGCCTGCATAAGGGATCGCCATCCTCAAAGCCCATGCCATCCTCATTCTTCATGCCGGGTTTTCCGCCTTGGTTTCCAAGCGGATAAGCACTGATCGTTCATGGGCACCCAGCCCTTCGGCCCGGGCCAAAAGCGCCGCCGCCGGGCCGATCCGGGCAAGGCTTTGGGGATCGCAGCCCACAAGAGTGGTGCGCTTCATGAAATCAAGCACCGACAAGCCGCTGGAAAAACGCGCCGCCCGCGAAGTGGGCAAAACATGATTGGGGCCAGCCACATAATCGCCAATGGCTTCGGGGGTATAGCGGCCCAGAAAAATCGCCCCGGCATGGCGGATTTTACCGGCCATCCCATGGGGATCGTCCACCGCCAGTTCCAGATGCTCAGGTGCGAGACGATTGACCAAAGCGGGGGCATCCGCCATCAGATCGCCCACCACGATCACCGCCCCATGATCGGCCCAGCTTTGGCTGGCGATGGCTGCCCGGGGCAGGGTTTCCAGATGCCCCGCGATGGCCGCCTTCACCGCATCGGCAAAGGCTTTGTCATCGGTGATCAGAATGGATTGGGCGGCACTGTCATGTTCGGCCTGGCTCAAAAGATCAGCAGCGATAAAGGCGGGATCATTCGCCCCATCGGCCACCACCAGAATTTCCGATGGCCCGGCGATGGTATCGATCCCCACCCGGCCAAAAACCTGCCGCTTGGCTTCAGCAACATAGGCATTGCCGGGGCCGACGATCTTATCGACAGGGGCAATCACCGCCGTGCCATAGGCCAGAGCCGCCACCGCCTGCGCCCCGCCGATGCGATAGATTTCATCCACCCCGGCCAAAGCCGCCGCCGCCAGAACCAATGGATTGATCAGCCCATCGGGGCTGGGCACCACCATCACCAGCCGATCCACCCCGGCCACCTTGGCGGGGATCGCATTCATCAAAACCGATGAAGGATAGCTGGCCCGCCCGCCGGGCACATAAAGCCCCGCCGCCTCGATCGCCGTCCAGCGATAGCCAAGCTCCACCCCCTCGGCATCGCGATGATGATGATCTTTGGGCTTTTGGATTTCATGAAAGGCCCGGATGCGCGCTGCCGCCATTTCTAAAGCGGCTAAGGTTTCTCTATCACAAGCCGCCCGTGCGGCGGCGATTTCATCGGCCCCAAAGCGCATGGTTTCCGGCGTAAGAGTCATGCGATCAAAGCGCTGGGTATAGTCGATCACAGCGGCATCGCCATGGGCCGCCACATCCGCCAGAATCGCCTCGACCACCCCCCGCACGGAGTGTTCCTGATCGCGGCCATGGGCCAGAAAGGCTTCAAAGGCGGTGGCGAAATCCGCTTGCTGCAGATCGAGTTCAAGCGGCATCACGACCCTCCAGACTTTGACGGAAGCGGGTGATCCAGCCGCTCATCACATCGGGCCGGGTTTTGAAAGCCGCCCGATTAACGATCAATCGCGATGTGATCTCGGTCAGCACCGCCACTTCGCGCAGGCCATTGGCGCGCAGGGTGGAGCCAGTAGACACCAGATCGACGATCCGGGGACACAGGCCCAGAACCGGGGCCAGTTCCATCGCACCATTCAGCTTCACACATTCCGCCTGCACCCCACGGGCGGCAAAATAGCGCCGGGTGATGCCGGGATATTTGGTCGCCACCCGGATATGCGACCAACCGGCCATATCATCATCACGAGCCATATCGTCCGGCTCGGCCAAAGACAGGCGACAATGGCCGATATCGAGATCAAGGGGGGCATAGATTTCGGGATAATCAAATTCCATCAAAACATCATTGCCCGCCACCCCCAGATGCGCCGCCCCAAATGCCACGAATGTCGCCACATCGAACGCGCGGACGCGAATGATGCTCAGCCCTTCGATATTGGTGTCAAATTGCAGCTTGCGGCTATCATCATCATCAAAGGCTGCTTCCGGCTCGATCCCGGCCGCCCGCACCAGCGGCATCACTTCCTTCAGGATGCGGCCTTTCGGCAGGGCCATCACAAGGCCGGGCTTCGGGCTAGCCGGTTGATCGAGGCCAATATGGGCCATTGCAGTCTCCACATCGATTGAGATTGGTCGGTTCTAAATTGTGAATGAAACGCCGCGCCAAAGCCACGCTCATGATAGATTATGATCGGGCACCCTGAGCGCCGGCCAATCATCGGACAGGTCGCTCAAAACAGCATCCACACATTCCGCTTCCAACCGAATATGGGCACCGCCCGCGAAAATCAGATTGATCACCGCCGAACCATCGGCACCGGGCTCAAGCTCGATGGCCAAAAGCGCAATCACCTGATCGGGCTGATCGAGCGCAATGTTTTTCACCTGCACCTTCAAAATGCCATCGAAATGCAAACCCGCCCGCACCCGCTGGCCACGACCGGATTTGCGGGCCTTTTGTCCCCGCCCGGCGATTTTTTCCCAGCGATAGCGATTCGCCACTGCGGCAAAGCGATGCTGGCCCGGCAGCCAGGCCATATCCCCCACCCGCAGCACGCTATCTTGTAAAGCCGCCGAGATGATGCCGAGATCTTCGGGGCTATGCGCCATCAATTTCAATTTTTCAGTCATGTCACAACTTTGGGCAATAAATTCACAAATCTCAAGCCGCTACGCGCTCCACATCCGCGCCCAGAGCCAGAAGTTTTTCTTCTATACGCTCATAGCCGCGATCAAGATGATAAAGCCGATGCACTTCGGTCACCCCTTTGGCCGCCAGACCGGCCAGCGCCAGACCCATGCTGGCCCGCAGATCGGTGGCCATCACCGGCGCACCGGTCAGCCGTTCAACGCCGCGCACGGTGGCCGTGGCACCATTGGCGGTAATATCAGCCCCCATCCGCGCCAGTTCCTGCACATGCATGAAGCGATTTTCAAAAATCGCCTCGGTAATCACCGAAGCCCCCGATGCCACACACATCAAGGCCATCATCTGCGCCTGCATATCGGTAGGAAAGCCGGGATAAGGCTGGGTAACAAGGGTGATCGGCTGCAAAGGCCCATCACGGAACACCCGCAGGCCATCGGCTTTGACCTCGATCCCCACCCCGGCTTCACGAAGCATGGTGATCACCGCTTCCATCGCCGCAGGATCAGCCCCGGCGAGCATCACATCACCCCCGGTGATCGCCGCCGCCACGGCATAGGAACCGGCTTCGATCCGATCCGCCATACACAGATGATCCGCGCCATTGAGGGTGGTTTGCCCCGCAATTTCGATGCGGTCCGTTCCCAAACCCTCGATCCGTGCCCCCATGGCCTGCAGGCACCGGCCCAGATCCACCACTTCGGGCTCGCGCGCGGCATTTTCCAAAAGCGTTTCCCCGCGCGCCAAACACGCCGCCATCATCAGATTCTCCGTGGCTCCCACCGAAACTTTGGGAAACACCACGCGATTGCCGATAAGGCCGCCCTTCGGCGCCCGGGCGGTGACGTACCCCGCGCTGAGATCGACATCCGCCCCCAAAGCCTTCAGCCCCTTCAGATGCAGATCGATGGGCCGGGTGCCAATGGCACAGCCCCCGGGCAATGAGACCCGGGCCTGGCCTTCGCGAGCGAGAATGGGGCCAAGCACCAGAATCGAGGCGCGCATCTTGCGCACGATATCATAAGGTGCTGTGCTATCGGCGATCCGCCGGGCGGTCAGTAACAGGCTCCGCCCGGATGGCTGACCATCCAGCGCTTCAGCCCCCACCGCGCCTTCAAGGGTGATAGACGCGCCATGATGATTGAGCAGATCGCCCATGGTGGCAATATCGGCCAAACGCGGCAGATTGGATAAACGCAAGGGTTCATCGATCAGCAAACAGGCGGCCATCAGGGGCAAGGCGGCATTTTTGGCACCCGAGACCCGAACCGTTCCCGAAAGGGCCCGCCCGCCCCGGATTATCAGCTTATCCATGAAATGATCATCATCCTTTTTGAGGCTCGTTCACCAGATTGGGGCGGCTCTAAAGCTTTGGCAGCGTCACGCCGCGCTGGCCCATATATTTTCCCGCCCGATCGGCATAGCTGATTTCGCACGGTTCATTGCCTTGTAAAAACAGGAACTGGCAGGCCCCTTCATTGGCATAGATCTTGGCGGGCAGGGGCGTTGTATTGGAAAATTCCAAAGTCACATGGCCTTCCCAGCCCGGTTCCAGCGGGGTGACATTGACAATGATCCCGCAGCGCGCATAGGTCGATTTACCCAAACAGATCACCAGAACATCTTTGGGCACCCGGAAATATTCCACCGTCCGCGCCAAAGCAAAGGAATTGGGCGGAATGATGCACACATCCACAGTGCGATCCACAAAGCTTTTCGGGGAAAATTCCTTGGGGTCCACAAGGGCATTATCGACATTGGTGAAAATCTTGAATTCATTGGCCACACGCGCATCATAGCCATAGGAACTGAGCCCATAAGAAATTGTTCCGGCCCGCTTCTGACGATCTTCAAAGGGTTCGATCATCGCTTCGTTCAGGCTTTTTTCTCTGATCCAGCGATCCGACATGATTGCCATCCGGCTCATCCTCTCATTCAGGCGTCTTTTACAAACGTCTTTGGGCTTTTAGGTTTTTTCCAAATTTTCCGGTTTTTTTAAGGCGCGCCCCAAAGGCCGCTTTTAAAATGAGAAAGAGCCCGTGACAAGGGAGGCAAAGCCTTTCATCTTCCTATATCCTGACCCTGACCCCATCAGCGCGACCGCAAACAGGTCCTATCATGAAGCAGGCCGATAAAGACAGCCCGAAGGCAGAGAAACAAGGAGGATGGCCCCGGCGCCTCACCGCCCTTTGGCCCGAGGGAGAGGGGCTGAAGCTTGCTGTGCCTGCCCTGATCATGGTGATCATCGCCTTTATCGCCGCCCATCAGTTTGTCAAACCCGCGCCACCCGATCGGCTGATCATTCTGGCCGGGCCGCAAAGCGGCACATATTTCCAGATCGCCCAGCGCTATCAAACCGCTTTGGCCGCCCATGGAATCGCAGCCGAGATCATCAAAACATCAGGATCGGTGGACAATCTCAATCGTCTTCGGCTGAATGAAAGGGAAGCGATGATCGCCTTTGCCCAAGCCGGGATTTCCCCGCAAATGCTTGTGGCCGCCAGCAATAGGAACAGCGATGGGGATGGCGATAGCCCCGCTGCCATCGAAGCGCTGGCCAGCCTTTATTATGAACCGGCCTGGCTGTTTTTGCGCGATGATGTGCAGATCACCGATTTTCGCGATCTGGCCGCCTTGCGCATTGCCAAAGGCCCCTTGGGCTCGGGCAGCCGGGCTTTGGCCGAAACCCTTTATGCCTTGAATGATCTGCCTTTCGAGACGGGAGCCGAGCAAAAGGCCCCCGATCAACTCAGCGGCGATGATGCCCTGGCCGCCCTTGTTCTGGGGCAGATCGATGGGGTGTTCACGGTTGGCAGCGCCCATAGCCCCAGCATCAAGGCTTTGGTGGCCCAGCCCGGATTATCGCTTTTCAGCCTGCCGCGCAGCCATGCTTATGCCCGAAGACTGCCCTATATCGATGCGCTGGAATTACCCCAGGGCACGCTGGATCTGGCCCGCAATATCCCCCAACAGGATACCGCCCTGATCGCCACCACAGCCATGCTGGTCACCACCGCCGATCTACACCCGGCGTTGATCGATCTGCTGCTGATGACCGCCCAATCCTTACATGATCAGGCCGGGCTTTTTGAAGACGCCGGGCAATTCCCATCGGCCCATAAGCTGTCTTTGCCCCTGAATGAGGACGCCGCCCGCTTTCACCGGCGCGGACCATCTTTTTTGCAAAGAGTGCTGCCTTTCTGGGCAGCGACCCTGCTTGATCGCTGGCTGGTGATGGCCCTGCCGCTTTTAACCCTGCTGATCCCTTTATTGCGCATTTTCCCGCCCCTTTATGGCTGGCGCATTCGGGCAAAAATCAGCCGTCCCTATCGCCTTTTGCATGAGATCGAGCACGCCTGTTCTGATCCCACCCTCAAACAAAGCCCGGGCAAGACGCCAGCCATGGATCGAGACGATGCCTTGAAACGCCTATCTGCACTGGATAAAAGCGTTGAAAATTTGCGCGTGCCCGCCACCTATCAGGCCGATCTTCATGCCTTGAAATTCCATATCCAGCGGGTCCGGGACAATCTGCTGAACGCGCAAAAAAACGACTCGGATGAACCGCCGCTATCGGGATAAGGCAGGACCATTGCCCCCCTCATTTGAAGCCCTGATCTGAACCCTTGATCTGATCGCCGGCCGCCGCGCTGAAGTTGCCGATTTCGCAGGAAAAGCCAGCACGGGTCATGATATGATCAATCTCCGCACAGAGCTGGCCCATGGTCGGCTCATAGCTGAAAAAATCATGAAAGGCCAACTGCGGGCAGCTGTATTTCAGATGCATCAAAAGATCACCCCCCGAGAGCATCTTCAGAAGGATGGTCTGATCATCGATGATGTCGCTCCGGCTGATCTGATCGATGGAAACACACAGCGCACCCGCCTCCTGATCCGTTTCCATATCTTCCTGCGGTGCCCGGTCTTCTTGCCCTGCATGGGTTTTGGCCGCTCCGTGCAACATCATGATAGCCATGATCAAGGCTATCATCCCCGCCAATATGAAACCCCGTGCCACAACAAAGCCGCTCCTAAATCCCTTGATCATTAAGGGCTGTGATCATGGGGATGATGCCCTGAACCGGGGCTGAACAGTTCAAATAGTAAAGCCGGTGCCGCCGATGCCCCCCCCCTGCAAACGCTGCAGGGCGGCGCTATAATTGCCAATCTGGTTTTGCAGCCGGGTGGGCACAGTGCCACCGCCGGGCCGATTGAGCAGATCATCAAGCGGGCTGGGGGATAAAGACCGGAAAGCCCGCTTGGCGGTTTCAATCGATTCCTGAATCCGGGTCAGGGTGAAGGCCGCCTGCTGCTTGTTTGATAGCCCCAAAGCCCCCCCCAGATTGAAGGCGAAAACCCCGCCCAATCGCGCATCGGCGGAGGTTTCATCATCAAGATTGAACAAGGCTGTGGTGCCTAAAAGCCGTTGCGGTTCGATCCCCATCTTGCCCAGAAGATCGCGTTCAGCCGATCCGGCAAACACATCCACCTGATTGCTGCCGGTCGCCCGGATCAGCAGCTTGTTATTGCTGCCCTCGGCCTGCACTTCATCACGAAAAGACAGGCGATTGATCTTCCGCGCCAGATCCAGAAGATTATCGCCTTCCGATAGCGTGACCCGCTGGCGTCGGCCGCCATTGATCGAAATTTCAAAAAAATCGCCCGCCCGCGCCGTGGTCTGATCTTCTATGGTGCGGGTCACAAAGCGATCCACCATCCCCATCGGCAATCCCAAACGATCAAGCACCGATGGACCATTATTGACAAAGGCAATGCCGCTGGCATCCACATTGGTGAGCATCTCACCAAATTGCTGCACTTCGCTGATGGCCCCGCTGGCCATATCGATCCGCGCCACAAAGCCATCGCGCGGGCCCACCCGGCCATTGGCTTCCAGATCGCCCCGCGTGGTGCCGGTGACAAAAACCTCACTGCCCCCCAGCGCCACATCGTTGATTTCATCGAAAGCCACCGTGCCGACAAAGCTGATGAAATCTGCTGTCGCCGATGCGCCCTGATCGGCGAGCTTCAACACAAAGCCTTCGCGTCCCCCCGATGAAGCATTGGCAACCGTGGCCGCCGTGCCGGTGAAATTGCCATTATCGGTGCTGCCAACCAGAAAAATATCATTGCCAGAAACCTTCAGGCCGCTGATCTCGCCGCTGCGGTCGATGGCCCCCAAATCCTGCTCGAACAAAACCGAAGAGAAATCATTGGCATCCACCTTGCGCAGGATGACACGCCCCCCTTCATTGGAAGCAAGGAGGATATTGCCATCCCCGGCAATCGCCACGGCATTGCCCTGCTGATCATTTTGATCCCCGATCAGGGTGGCATCAAGGCGCTGGCCGCTGCTGCCATCGATCTTCAACAGCATGGCATCCCGGCCACCCGCCGAAGGGTTATTCACATCCAAAGCCCCACGGCTGAAGCCGCTGACGATGATATTATCATCCTGATCGATGGTGATCGCCTGCACACGATCTTCCGAGGCGCTATTTACCTGAAAGGTAAAAAGCTCATCACCTCTGGAGCTGAATTTGGTGACGAAGCTATCAACCCCCGAAATCACTGCATTCTCGCCGATATTGTCTGCCGTGCTGCCTGCGATCACCACATTATTCTGGCTGTCGATGGCAAGGGAAAAGGCCTCAGCCCCGGTGGAACTGCCCAAAAGCCGGGAAAACACCACATTGCCAAGGCTATCCATCTTGGTGAGCACCACATCCGATGCCGCACCCGCCAGATTGCGCTGATTGCCAAAATCACCGGTGCTGCTGCCCAGGGTATAGATGAAGCCATCCCCATCCACTGCCACCGCCGTGCTGCTGGTTGAAGCCGCGACCGTCGCCCCATCGTCTTCGGCACTGGCAATCTCGGTCGCCAAACGATCCACGCCGGCCATATCTGCGGTGCTTTTTTGCACCAATGTGCCATCCGATTGATCGAAACGAGTGATGCCGGTGCGCACAACATCATCACCGATCAGCGCCGATTTATTGCTGGCAATGAACAGGCTGGGCTCGGCGACCGCAGGGATCAGCCGCACCTCTTCAAACAGGGTGGTATTGATGCGCAGGCTATGATCGAAATTGGCATCGGTGCTGACCGCAAAACGCGAGGTGAATTTCGGGGCCGGATCGCCCGAAGCTGTGAAGATGGGATCGCCATTCTGATCCGTGCCCTGCACCGATGTGATCTGTTCATTGATGAAACTGACCAATGAATCGACGGTGATCGGGCCATCGATCTGCGCCAGATCGATCGTGAGATCAGTACGCTCGCCCAAACGGGTGATCGCCAGCGTAAACACCTCATCGCCCACAATGCCGGGGATCGGCTGATCGCGGCCTTCGGTGGCAATGGTGCGGCCGATAAAGCTTTCGCTATTGGATTTCATCTCAAAGGGCGAGGTGAGGCTTGATGCGCGGGCGCCCGAAAGCAAGGTAAGCTTATCGGTTTCAGCCGAGGCGATATAAGCGGAAATCTCCGCCAGATTTTGCTGGAACTGAGCATCGAGCCGGGAAAGCGAACTGGCGGGCGTGGAATTTTCAGCGGCAAAGCGGGCGAGGGTTTCAAGCTTTGTCAGCGCATCGAACGCCACGAAGGTCGCCCGCTGATCAGGCCCTACCCCCACTGATTCCACACCCGGCGCATTTTCATCGATGAAGCTGCGTAGATTGCGCACATCATTGAATTGTGAAACAAGGGTTTGGCTGGCCTGTGGAATCTGCCAGGGCGGGATAACCGCCGGGCCGCGATTGCTGTTTTGCAGTTGAGCAACATCAAGAGGCGGGCGAAAACGCAGCACCGACAGATCAATCGCCGTGATCTGCGATTGAAATGGAGACGCCCCCCCTGTGCCCAAACCAAAAAATGCCATCGCCCGGGGTCGTTACCTTTCAAAAAAAATCGGGGCACATCAATCTATAAGGAGCGGACATGATAAACCCATGGCGCGCTGCCGGATACAACAATTCCATCCTGCACAATAGCCGCCCTGGCCTTAAGATCCCGTTAACTTCACAGCCCCGAAAGCCCGGATATCAGGCCCGAAAATCCGGCCTCATGGCAGGGGATTAAAGCCCCGCACAAAACCCTGCGCGGTCTTGCGTCTGATGCCGGGCGCGGCTACATCTAGGGCCAAATGGGAATGAACACTGCAAAGGATGATGATGAGCGCCCTCATATATCTGATAAATTCGGTGATCGATATCTATAAATGGCTGCTGATCATTTGGGTGATCATGAGTTGGCTGGTGTCTTTCAATGTCATCAATACCCATAATCAGTTCGTTGGCACGGTGATGAATTTTCTCTATCGTATCACCGAACCGGCGCTTCGCCCCATTCGCAGGATCGTTCCCGATCTGGGGGGGATCGATATTTCTCCTCTGATCCTGCTTTTGCTGGTGCAGGCCTTGCAGATTTTGTTCAATGACAGCATCGTCCCCCTGCTTTACGGCTATTGATCTGCTGAGCCGCCAGCCTTTCGGGGTGCGGCTGCGGGTAAAGCTCAGCCCCAAGGCATCGGCCAATCGAATCGACAGGATCGAATTGGATGAAACGGGGGCGGCGCGCCTGCGTTTAAGCGTGACCGCCGTGGCTGAAAAGGGTAAGGCCAATAAGGCCATGATCGCCCTTTTGGCCCGCAATTTAGGGCTGGTGCGATCCCAGATCACCATCAGCGCGGGCACCACAACACAGATCAAGACCATCGATATCACCGGCGATCCCCCCGATCTTGCCGAACGCATCACGAAAGCCCTGCACCAACAGGGGATATGGATCTGATGAAAGCAAAACCATGACCACAGAAACCGGCCATAGGGCAAAACTCATCGATGGCAAGGGATTTGCCGCCGGCCTGCGCCAACAGGTGGCCAATCGGGTGGCCGCCCTGAAAGCCAGCCATGGCATCGTCCCCGGGCTTGCAGTGGTGCTGGTGGGGGATGATCCCGCCAGCGAGATTTATGTTCGCAATAAAGGCCGCCAAACCCTTGAAGTGGGGATGCAATCCTTCGAGCATCGTTTGGGCGCCGAAACATCCCAACAGGCCCTGCTCGATCTGGTGGCCCGGCTCAATGCCGATCCGGCTGTGCATGGCATTCTGGTGCAATTACCCCTGCCCCCCCATATCGAAAGCGCGGCGGTGATCGCGGCCATCGATCCGGCAAAGGATGTGGATGGCTTTCATATCCAGAATGCCGGATTGCTGGCCACCGGGGGCCGGGGGCTGGTGCCCTGCACCCCCCTTGGCTGCCTGATGCTTTTAAAAGAAGAATTGGGCGATCTCAGCGGATTGGATGCGCTGGTGCTGGGCCGCTCGAATATCGTGGGGAAACCCATGGCGCATCTGCTTTTGGCTGAAAATTGCACGGTGACCATCGCCCATTCCCGCAGCCGCAATCTGCCCGATCTGTGCCGCCGCGCCGATATTCTGGTGGCGGCTGTGGGGCGTCCGCAGATGGTGAAGGGCGATTGGATCAAGCCCGGGGCAACGGTGATTGATGTGGGCATCAACCGGCTGCCCGCCCCGGAAAAAGGCCAAGATAAAACCCGGCTGGTGGGGGATGTGGATTTCGAGGCCGCAAGCCTTAAAGCCGCTGCCATCACCCCGGTGCCCGGAGGTGTGGGACCAATGACCATTGCCGTGCTGCTGGCCAATAGCATCACCGCCGCCGAACGACAAAGCGCCCGAGAAAGCGGAGAATAGCGATGCTGGATTTGTTCATCAGTGCCTTCGTCACCTTTTTCGTGGTGATTGATCCCATCGGCATCGCCCCGGTTTTTGCCAGCCTCACCCGGGGATCGGATGCCCGGCACAAAAAGCTGATGGCGATCAAGGGCACGGTGATTGCGGTGATCATCCTCGCCTTTTTTGCCGCCGTGGGCGAGCCTTTCCTGACGGCTTTGGGCATCAGCCTCGATGCCCTGAAGGTGGCAGGGGGCATCATGCTGTTTCTCATCGCCCTTGAGATGGTCTTTGAAAAGCGCACCGAACGGCGCGAAGAAACCGCCGAGCGCACCCATCAGGAACATCTGGAAGATATTTCCGTCTTTCCCATTGCCATTCCCCTGCTTGCGGGGCCGGGGGCGATTGCCTCGATCATCCTGCTGATGGCGAGCCATGAGGGCAATCTTCTGGCGCAGGGCAGCATTTTGGGGGCTTTGGGGCTGACCTTGCTGCTCACACTTCTGGCCTTTCTGGCGGCATCGAAATTAATGGCGGTGCTGGGGGCCACGGTATCGGCTGTGGTTTCACGGGTTTTGGGGATCATTCTGGCGGCTTTTGCCACCCAGTTCATCATGGATGGCATCCGGCTGTTTTTTGCTGCCTGAAGCCATCGGCATGCCTTCGCATCTGTCAAGGAAATGTGATCTTGATGGGCCATATCTTTATGCTCGCCAACAGGTTATGGTGAATCCATCAGGGATTTGTCAGGCGGCATCCCATTATTCGTGGCATATTCGGAGAGCAATTATGAATATTTCTAAATCTTTCTATCCATCATTGATTGCCACATCCTTTTTTGCCACAACTGCCCTGTTTTCGGGTCTGTCATCTTCTGCCCAGGCCCAGCAACGCGAAAACCCATCCGGCTTTTATGTCTCGGCCTATGGGGGTTTAAGCATCCAGCAGGATCAATCCAGTGTGCGCCTTGATCAAGCGGATTTCAAAGCGGCCAGAATGACCTTTGATCCCGGCTTCGTGATGGGCGGCAGCATCGGCTATCGCCTTGCTGGCACGCCCTGGGGGCAATTTCGGCTGGAGCTCGATTTGTCCTATCGGGAAAACAGCATTGATGATGGCATCATCACCGATGAACCGGGCTTGAATTTCAGCGGCGATAACAGCTCTTTGGCCGGGATGGCCGTGGTTTTATATGATTTCACCAATATTTCCCGCCGCTTCATCCCCTATATCGGGGCGGGGGCCGGTTTAGCCGGGGTCGAATCCGATGTCTATTTCACCCCGGAAGCCAGCCCCAATTTTCAGCGCACCCAATTTGGCGGCCCCACGGATACCGAATTTGCCTGGCAGGCCATCATCGGCGTGACCATGCCCCTCAATAAGATGTTCGATCTTTTTGTTGATGGCCGCTATTATTCCACCGGTCGCCCCGATTGGTTGCGGGTCGAAGACAATGGCGCCATTCTCAGCCGTTTTCGCTCGGAATTCGATGCATGGCATCTGAATGCCGGTGTGCGCTTCAAATTCTAACAAAGATGATCAGGCATGAGGGGGGCACAACCCCCCTCGATGTTCGCGACCCTCTCAAGCTCCTCTCAAACCCCTCTCAACCCCCGCGGCGGGCCAGAAGGCGCAGGCGCAGGGCATTCAGCTTGATGAAGCCTTCAGCATCGCGCTGATCATAAACCGCATCTTCCTCGAAGGTCACATGCTCTAGGCTGTAGAGCGATTTGGGTGAGCTGCGCCCAATGATATGCACCCCGCCCTTATAAAGCTTCAAGGTCACATGGCCTTCCACATGGCGCTGGCTGTGATCAATGGCGGCTTGCAGCATCTCGCGCTCGGGCGTGAACCACAGGCCGTTATAAATCAATTCGGCATAGCGCGGCATCAGTTCATCTTTCAGATGCGCCGCCCCGCGATCAAGGGTGATCTGTTCGATCCCCCGATGTGCAGCCAATAGAATGGTGCCACCCGGTGTTTCATAAATGCCCCGCGATTTCATCCCCACAAAGCGATTTTCCACCAGATCAAGGCGGCCAATGCCATGAATACGGCCCAATTCATTGAGGGCCGTGAGCAATGCGGCAGGCGACAAAGCCTCGCCATCAAGGGAGGTGGCATCGCCCCGTTCAAAGCCGATGTCGATGATCTGAGCTTCATCAGGGGCCATTTCCGGGGATTGGGTGCGGGAATAAACGAATTCTTCCGCGGCCACAGCCGGATCTTCCAGTGCCTTCCCCTCGGATGAGGTGTGCAACAGATTGGCATCCACCGAAAAAGGCGCTTCGCCGCGCTTGTCTTTTGCCACCGGGATCTGATGGCGTTCGGCAAATTCGATGAGCTTGGTGCGGGAATTGAGATCCCATTCCCGCCATGGTGCGATCACCTTGATATCGGGTTCCAGCGCATAATAAGACAGCTCGAACCGCACCTGATCATTGCCCTTTCCGGTGGCGCCATGGCACACCGCATCGGCCCCGGTTTCCCGGGCAATTTCAATCTGGCGTTTGGCGATCAGGGGGCGGGCGATGGATGTGCCCAAAAGATACAGCCCTTCATAAAGGGCATTGGCGCGCATCATGGGATAAACATAATCGCGCACGAATTCTTCGCGCAAATCTTCGATATAGATATCCTTGATGCCGAGCATTTCCGCTTTTTTGCGGGCTTCATCAAGCTCGGCCCCCTGCCCCAGATCAGCGGTAAAGGTAACCACTTCGCAGCCATAGGTCACCTCAAGCCATTTCAAAATGACCGAGGTATCAAGACCACCGGAATAGGCGAGAACGACTTTTTTGGGAGCGGAATGCGACATGATCAACGACCTTCGGCTGGGAACTGAGACAGATTGAAGCTGTCCTAAGCCATCCGAGCGCCTATGAAAAGGGGCTTTGCCTACCAGACCCCCCCTACCAGACTCCCCGCCTACCAGACACCCGTGTTTTCCATCGAGGACCAGGGCTGCCGCGCCGGCAAGGGATCGCCGCGCTGCAATAATTCGATGGAAATGCCATCGGGGGAACGGACGAAAGCCATATGGCCATCGCGTGGGGGGCGATTGATGATCACCCCATGATCATGCAAATGCTGGCACAGGGCATAGATATCATCCACCAAAAAGGCCAGATGGCCGAAATTGCGGCCGCCTTCATAGGTTTCGGGGTCCCAGTTCCAGGTCAGTTCCAAAAGCGGCGCATGGCGGGTGCGGGCCTCGTCCACATTGCCCGGTGCCGCCAGAAACACCAGCGTGAAGCGGCCCTTCTCGCTGTCTTTCCGATCAACCTCCACCAGCCCCAGCTTGGTGCAGTAAAAATCGAGGGCGGCATCCAGATCAGCCACCCGCACCATGGTGTGAAGATACTCCATTGCCATTGCTCTCTCCGATCAGATTTGGGCCAAAGCGGCCTGCTCACGTAAGGTTTCGCTTTTGCGCTTTTTCTCGCTGGTTGATTTAAGCTGTCCGCAGGCGGCCATGATATCGCGGCCCCGGGGGGTGCGGATAGGGGCGGAAATGCCTGCCTTGAACACCAGATCGGAAAAACGTTCGATCCGATCCCAATCCGAACATTCATAAGGGCTGCCGGGCCACGGATTGAACGGGATCAGATTAACCTTGGCGGGCAATTTATAGCGGGTGAGCAGGCGCACCAGATCCCGCGCATCGGCATCGGAATCATTGACCCCCTTCAGCATCACATATTCAAAGGTAATGCGCCGGGCATTATGGGTGCCGGGATAGGCGGCACAGGCTTCCATCAACTGTTCAAGCCGGTATTTGCGATTGAGCGGCACGATTTCATCACGCGTTTCATTATTCACAGCATGCAGCGAAACCGCGAGATTGACCCCGATTTCCTGACCACAGCGCAGCATCATCGGCACCACACCGGCGGTGGACAAGGTGATGCGGCGGCGGGAAAGCTGGATGCCTTCCTTATCCATCACGATCTGCAGGGCTTTTTTCACATGATCGAAATTATAAAGCGGCTCGCCCATGCCCATCATCACGATATTGGTGACCCGGCGATTATCGGTGCTGGCAGGCCATTCCCCCAGATCATCGCGGGCCACCATCATTTGCGCCACAATTTCACCGGGGGTGAGATTGCGCACCAGCTTCATCGTGCCGGTATGGCAAAAGCGGCAATTAAGGGTGCAGCCCACCTGACTTGAAATGCACAGGGTGCCGCGATCCTCATCGGGGATATAAACCGCTTCCGCCTCTGTGCCATCGCCAAAGCGCAGCAGATATTTGCGGGTGCCGTCGCTGGAATATTGGGCATCCACAATCTCGGGCCGGGAAATGCGAAAATGCTCGGTCAAACGGGCACGCACATCTTTCGCCACATTGCTCATGGCCTCGAAATCGGTGACGCCGCGATGATAAACCCATTGCCAGATCTGCTTGGCGCGCATATTCGCCTGCCGATCCGGCACCCCGATGGCCAGCAGGGCCATCCGCAGGTCTTCGCGCGCGAGGCCCAGAATATCCTGACGGGGATCGGTATCGGCAGCACGGGGGGAAACCACCGGCACCATTGGCCCCAGGCTTGCCATGGGGGCGCCGATATGGTCGCCATCGGAATGCATTTGCGTCATCTTCATCAACTCTTGAAATCTGCCATTCCTGAAAATGGCTCATCTAAACTGGCCCGTGCCCTAACACTTTCAGCGGTAAAAGGCGAGGGCTTCACTGATTGCAGGCGCGGCTGATGGCATTATGGGCGGCGGTAAAACCCGATAGGGAATAGCGATCCGTGGTCACCGTTCCCCGTGCTGAGGTGCCTTCAACAACCAGACTATTGCCCCGGCGCATGGCTGCGACCATGGATTGATCGTCCTTTGATGTATAAAGCCAGGCGCCATCCCCCTGGGTGAACAGGGTAAAGCGGGATTTGCCATCGACCACGGCTTTCGCCTCGGACCCGTTTTTAAAGGGATAGCCCACCACCGCATTCACCTGATCGCGCACATCCGCCTTGGGCCGGTGGGTAACCGTGATATAAATCTCACCCCGGCTCACATCATCCTTGCTGGCTTTCCATGATTTAGGAACCGATACCATATAGCACATCAATTCCCCCCCCGGTTTTTTAAGGGTGAAGGCATCCCAATCATTGTAGCCGCCAATCAGATCGATCTTGTCTTGTGCTTTGGCCGGGTTCATGAAAACCAGCCCGACCAACAGAATGGCGGCAAAGAACAAAGATTTCAGCATATAAAGTCTCTCCAATCCGGTCTTGTCTCGTCGGTCCTTCAAATAGCCCGGCACCGCTTGCCCGCCATCACGGTTTCAATGGCTTGCGCAGGCGTGGCCCCCCATGCACATGCGGGGGTTCGGGCTCAACCGGCCCCCCTGCACGCAAAGGCCGGGGGGCATAGCGCCCGCGCGCCAGCAGCCGATCATACATCACGATTGCCCCCGCAGTTGCCACATTAAGGGAGAATCGTGTGGGAATCCTGATCAGATGATCGCATCGGGCGCAGGTTTCCGCCGACAGGCTCATCCGTTCACCCCCCATAATATAAGCGGCATTGAGGGGATGATGAAAGGATGGAAGATCAATGGCCTCATCGGTGATTTCAACCCCCACAAGCTGGCACCCCTTGGGCAAGGCAAGCTGATCAAGGGCTGTATATTCAAAATATGGCACGGATCGGGCGCTGCGGGCGGTATCGGCATGGCTTTGATGGGCGAGTTCACCCGGTTCGAGCCGCGCTAATATGGAAAAGACATAAGCCGCCCCAAAGCCATGGGCAGTGCGGATCAGATTGCCGATATTGCCGACTTTGGAAGGGCGTTCGATGCCAATCGCAAAATAGCCCCGCATGTCCATACCCAATCCCCGTGCCGCGACCATGCCTTGACCTTCGATGCATCGCAGCATAGAGCATAAATGATCGAACATGTAAAAAGGGAAAGGCACCGCCATGGCTCAGAAACGATATGAAAGCGCCGCCGAGGCCCTTGATGGCCTGTTATTTGACGGCATGACCATCATGGCGGGCGGCTTTGGCCTCTGTGGCATTCCGGAAAATCTGATCCTCGCCATTCGCGAACATGGCACCAAAGATCTCACCGTCATTTCCAATAATTGCGGAATCGATGATTTTGGTCTGGGCATCTTGCTCGCCACTCGACAGATCAAAAAAATGATCAGTTCCTATGTTGGGGAAAATAAGGAGTTTGAGCGCCAATATCTGAACAAGGAACTGGAGCTGGAATTCAACCCGCAAGGCACTTTGGCCGAACGCATCCGCGCGGGCGGCGCGGGCATCCCCGGTTTCTATACCAAAACCGGGCTTGGCACCCTTGTGGCCGAAGGCAAGGAACACAAGGATTTCAACGGCGAAACCTATATCCTTGAAACCGGGCTTGTAGCCGATCTTTCGCTGATCAAGGCATGGAAGGCGGATGAACAGGGCAATCTCATCTATCGAAAAACAGCGCGCAATTTCAATCCGATGATGGCGATGGCCGGCAAAACCACCATTGCCGATGTGGAAGACATTCTGGCCCCCGGGGCGCTTTCCGCCGATCAGATTCACACGCCGGGCATTTTTGTGCAAAGGCTGGTCAAAGGCCAGTTTGAAAAGCGGATCGAGCAGCGCACCACCCGCCCCCGCGCCGCCTGATCAGGCGGCCATCCACGATGCCCAAACTATTCAAATATTTGGAGAGCTGATATGCCCTGGACCCGCGAACAAATGGCCGAACGGGCCGCCCAAGAACTGGAAGATGGATTTTATGTCAATCTGGGCATCGGAATCCCCACTTTGGTCGCCAATTATATCCCCGAAGGCTATGATGTGACCCTGCAATCGGAAAATGGCATGCTGGGCATGGGGCCTTTTCCTTTTGAGGGCGAAGAAGATGCCGATCTGATCAATGCCGGCAAGCAAACCATCACCGAGCTTGATCGCACCAGCTATTTCGATAGCGCCACCAGCTTTGCCATGATCCGGGGCGGGCATATCGATCTTTCGATTCTGGGGGCCATGCAGGTTTCAAAAACCGGCGATCTGGCCAATTGGATGATTCCCGGAAAAATGGTCAAGGGCATGGGCGGGGCCATGGATCTGGTGGCCGGGGTGAAACGGGTGGTGGTGATCATGGATCACACCGCCAAGGATGGCACCCCCAAAATCCTCGATCAATGCGATCTGCCCCTCACCGGGGTGGCCTGTGTTGATCGCATCATCACCGGCCTTGGGGTTTTCGATATTACCGAAAACGGGCTGGTGCTGGCTGAACTCGCCCCGGATGTCACCATCGATGAGGTGCGCGCCCAAACCGAGGCGGATTTCAGGCTGGCCGATCATCTGGCTGCCTAAAATCAAAGACTGAGATCAAGAGCTGAAAATGCGCCGCCTGGCCCCCAAAGGCCAAGCGGCGATCATCAAAAGGCGGACCAAAGACCTTATCAGGCCAAAGCTGAAACAGGATCAGCCTTTGTCTTTGACATCGAGCAATTCAAGGGTGAACACCAGCGTTGAATTCGGCGGAATCCGTTCCCCCGCACCGCTGGCGCCATAGGCCAGATCCGATGGAATGGCAATTTCCCATTTATCGCCCACATCCATCATCGGCAGGATTTCAACCCAACCCCGGATCAACCGGTCGCTTGGGAAGGTAGCCGGGGCACCGCGCTGATAAGAGCTATCAAACACCGAGCCATCGATCAGCTTGCCTTCATAATGAACCGTGACGATATCGCCCGATACGGGGCTTGGGCCATCACCATCCTCTAAAACTTTATAAAGCACGCCGCTGGGGCTTTGGCTGACCGCTTCGCCCTTCGCATAATCTTCCAGAAAGGCGATCTGGCTTTGACGCCATTCAGCCATGGTTTTTTGCAGGGTTTCAAGGGAGGGGGCCGTCTGATCGCCAGTCATATCGGTTTCGGCGGCATCCGTTGTCTGTTCATTCACGTTTTGGGTACTTTCTTCATCACCTTGCCCGCAGGCAGCCAGAGAAAAAACCGCCAGAAGCGCCAATCCCGGCAACATGTGGCGGCGGGACAATCCTGTCATATCACTTCATCCTCATTCACAAAAAACCAGCTCTATCAGCCCATGTCATGGCATTAAGACGATAATCGGGCAAGACCCTAAAGCATTGTATGAAACCCGGCTTCATCTTATTGTACAGGCGTGTTGCTGCCATCTGGATGGGCGCGGGGCCATGGTCGATCCTTTATCAACGATGGGGCCGTGCCCCATTTTAGAGCAGAAATTAAACCTTGCCGCAGAAAAGCTGCGTTATGGCAGCTTCATTCATGCGTCTTTGGCCCTGATCATTGCGATCTGTTTTTATCGCTGGGGGCTGCCATCTTCGGCGCATTTTCCCCTCATCATCTGGACCATCACCCTCATCAGCTGTGCCATGATGCGCGCTGCTGCCTGTTTTTGGTATATCAAGGCGAGGCCCGGCATTAAAATCGGGCGGCGGCTCCATATCGCCACCGGGCTTTTGGTGGGGCTTTCATGGGGGGCTTTGCCGATCTTGTTTTTCGATGTGGCAAGCCTTGAACAGCTTGTGCTGATCAGCTTTGCCATTGGCGGCATATCCATGGGATCGCTCGTTATTTCAGGCTATTATATCCCATCCTTTTATGCCGTTTTCCTGCCCGCCATGACCCCCCTCATCGGGCTTTATCTGTTATCCGGCCAACCCATGCTGGGCACCATGGGGCTGATGCTGGGCATCTTCTGGGCGGTGATTGCCTTTTTAGGCACAGCCTTTTCCCGGACCATTGATCAGATGCTCCATGCCAAGGCCAATCAGACCGATCTTTTGGAACGCCTGCAAAAAAACAGCGATATTCTGAAGGCGGCGCTCAATGCCGGCTATGATGATTTCATCATGTTTGATCCCGATGATCGGTTGATAATCTGGAACCAAAGCTTTGCCAGCCGGGCGGAACCCGTAATCGGGCCGCTTGAAACCGGCCTCAGCTTTCACAGTATCATCAAACGCGCCGCCCGCCGCCATGCCACCCATGATCCCTATGGCAATGAAAACAGCTGGTATGCCGAACGCATGAAACGCCATGAACAACTGGGCAAGCCTTTTGAAATCGCCTTGGCGGGCATGTGGCTGCTGGTTTTGGAAGTGCGCACCCACACCGGCCATCTGGTGGTAACCCATACCGATATCACCGATCTGAAAATGCGCGAGGCCCAATTGCGCGATCAGGAAGCCGCCAGATCGGGGATCATGCACGCCGCCCTTGATGGCATTATCACCATCGATGAAGGCGGACGGGTGATCGATTATAATCATGCTGCATCGACCATTTTTGGCTGGGAACCTCTTGAGATCATTGGTCGCCCGGTTTTTGAAAAGCTGGTGCCCCCAAAAGCCCGGGCCGCTTTCGCGCAGGAATTGGCCAGCATCACCGACCACACCCCCAGCCGCTATATCGGCCAGCGCATAGAATTGACGGCCCAACGCCACGATGGCACCCCCTTTCCCGCTGAATTGAGCCTTGTTTCGGTCAAAACCGCCCGGGGCGCCCTTCTCACCGGCTTTATCCGCGATATTTCCGATCGCCTGGAAAGCGAAGATCGCCTGCGCACCGCCCGCGATGAAGCCGAAGCCGCCAATCGAGCGAAATCGGATTTTCTTGCCGCCATCAGCCATGAAATCCGCACGCCGATGAATGGGGTTTTAGGGGCGCTCGATCTTTTGCTCGATACCCGCCTGATCAAAGATCGCGAAACGCTGACGCCCGCCCAGACGAGGCTCGCCAGCATCGCCCGGGATGCCAGCGAATCCCTGCGTGGCCTGCTTGATGATCTGCTCGATTATTCCCGCCTTGAACAAGGGCAGCTCGATCTGAAGCCAGCCGATTTCTGCCCCATCGCCATCGCCCGATCCTGTTGCGATGCTTATGCCTTGCAATGCGAAACACAGGGCGTGCCCATCACGCTTTCTATCGATGAGCGGGTGCCAACAGTGCTGCGCGGCGATAGCGCCCGCCTGCGCCAGATTTTGATGAACCTTTTGAGCAATGCTTTGAAATTCACCACCCATGGCCACATCGACATGCATCTGGAAAAACGGGCGGGCAGTGCGGATTTTCATGTGATTCGCTTTGGGGTAAAGGATAGCGGGATCGGTATCCCCGATGCCTTTCGGGCGCATATCTTTTCCCGCTTCAGCCAGATGGACCCGGCCAATGCGCGGCTTCATGGCGGCTCGGGGCTGGGATTGGCCATCGTGCGCGATCTGGCGGCCTTGATGGGGGGTCTGGTGGATTATGAAAGCACGCCCGGAAAGGGCAGCTATTTCTGGTGCGATCTGCCCTTTCTGGCACCCGATCCCGCGCCGCAATCCGATGAAACCAGCCCCAAAGCCACCCCTCCACCTTTTGCCAGAACGCTGGATACCGCCGGGCCCGATCTGCTGGCGGGGGCCCGGCTTTTAGTGGTGGATGATAGCGAGACCAATCGGCTGGTAGCATCCGAAACCTTAAGGCGTGCGGGTGCCGTTGTCATGGAGGCCGAAAGCGGCCCTGATGCCATCGAGATCATCAAAACCACCGCCATCGATCTGATCATCATGGATATTTCCATGCCGCAAATGGATGGCATCGAAACCATGCAGCGTATCCGGCAGCTGAATGGCCCCAAAAAACCGATCATCGCCCTGACTGCACAGGCGGGCACAGATGCCCGGGCGCATTTTGAAACTCTGGGCTTTGATGGATTTTTATCCAAACCCTTTCACCGCGAGATTTTTCTTCAGATGGTGCATCGGCTGTTGGGGGATCATCAGCGCTTCCTATCCGATCAGCCCATCGATGATGCGGCCACTGCCGAAGAAGACATGCCGAACAACACCGCGCTCGATCTTGAAACACTGAAAATCCTGGCCGCAGACATCGGCCCGGCGCGGGTCAATCCGTTGATCACAACCTTCATCGATGAGGCGGAAAATCGCCGAAGAACTATCAAACAGGCCCGGAAATCCGATGATCCGGGGCGCATTTCATTGCAGGCCCATGCGCTGAAAAGCGCCGCCGCAAATTTTGGCGCGCTTGCCCTTTCGGCGGCGGCCGCCCGGCTTGAAGCACAGGCCGCACATCAGGATCACGCAGCCCTTGATGAAGCGATCCAAGCGCTGGACACAGCCCTTGAGCAGGGTGTGAGGCTTTTGCACGCTTATGTGCAAAGGCCTGATAACTAAAAAGACTTCAGGGTTTTTCCTGAGCCAGATGCTGTTCCCAATCAAAAGCGGTTTTGATGATCTGATCCAGATCATCATATCGAGGCACCCAGCCAAGCTGCTGGCGCAAAGCGGAGGCATCGGAAATCAGCGCCGGCGGATCGCCCGGACGCGGCGGCGCATCTTCAGCCCGAACGGCTTTGCCCGCCACCCGGCCCATGGCGGCCAGCACCTCGCGCACGGAATAGCCCTTGCCATAGCCGCAATTAAACAGCCCGATGGGCCCATGATCCAAAAGCCACGACAAAACCAGCACATGGGCTTCCGCCAGATCCGAGACATGAATATAATCACGGACGCAGGTGCCATCGGCGGTTTCATAATCCGTGCCGAAAATCTGCATCGATGGGCGCTTGCCGGTGGCCACTTCGCTGGCCACCTTGATCAGATGCGTGGCATTTTGGGTGCGCTGACCGGTGCGCCCCAAAGGATCGGCCCCCGCCACATTGAAATAGCGCAGGATCGCCACCCTAAAGCCCGGTGTGACGGCCACCACATCGCGCAGCATCTGTTCGGTCATCAGCTTTGACCAGCCATAAGGATTGATCGGCCGGGTGGGGGTGTCTTCCGTTACGGCCACGCGATCGGGGATGCCATAGGTGGCGGCGGTGGATGAAAATACCAGCCGCTCAACCCCCATTTCGATGGCAGCAGCAATGAAGCTGCGGCTGGCAGCGGTATTATTATCATAATATTTGAGCGGATCGGCCACCGATTCCTCGACCCGCACACTGCCCGCAAAATGCAGCACATCGCGAATATCATGGCGACGAATCACGGCCTTCACCGCATCGGCATCGGCAATATTGGCCACCTCCAAAGGAACATCAGGGGGCAGCGCCCGGGCCACGCCATTGGACAGATTATCGATCACCACCACCCGATGCCCGGCATCGCGCAAAGCCAGAACCGCATGGCTGCCGATATAGCCCGCACCGCCGGTGACCAGAACCGGTCTGCTCATAACCATCCCCCATGCCATATCTGTAAAATCATCATGACCAGAGAGCGGCGGCAAAGCAATGCTTCAGGATGCCCGACCCGGTGCATCCCCTTCATCACGTGGCCATCACCCGCTGTTTCATTCCAGGATAGCAAGCTGCCAGCAATAGCCCCCGGGCAGCAAGAAAGATCATCAAGGATGCCCATAAACCATGATTGCCATAAAGCGGCAGCAGGATCAGCAAGGCCAGCCCATAAAGGGCGAACGCGCCGATCATCGTCCACATCATCGCAAAGCTGCGGGTGGCGCCGATAAAAATCCCATCAAACTGATAAGACCAAAGGGCGATCACCGGCATCACAATCACCCATGGCAGATAGGGATAAGCCAAACTGCGCAGGGCATCGAGATCGGTAAAAAAGTGGATGATCGATGCCCCCAAAAGCCAGAAGATCAGGCTATAGACCAAGGCCATGGCCAGCGCCCAGATCATGGTGATCCGTACCATCTGTCGAAACACCACGCCATTGCGCCGCCCCACCGCCTCGCCCACCAAAGCTTCAGCGGCATAAGCCATGCCATCCAACCCAAAGGAGGTGAGCATCAAAAACTGGATAAGGATCTGATTGACCCCCAGATAAAGCGTGCCCAGATTGGCACTGCTGCGCCATAAAAGGGCAAAAGCCGAAAGCAGAAACAAGGTGCGCACAAAAAGCGCGCCATTCACCGATAACAGGCGCAAAAACGCCCGCATTTGCCAGAAATCCGCCCTTTGGACCGCCTCACGCATTGCCGCCACCGGCAGCATCCGGGCGGCGATCACCAAAGCCACAAGGGCAGCGGATAATTCGGCGGCAAGGCTGGCAAAAGCCGCCCCCGCAATCGCCATGCCAAAGCCCTGAACCAATGCGATGGTGAGCACCGCATTCGACAGATTGAGCCATAATTCGATCAGCAAAGCGAGGCGCGTGCGCTGCCGGCCGATCAGAAAGCCGATCACGGTCAGCCGCACCAGAATGAACGGCGCCCCCCAGATGCGAATGAGGCAATAGCGCATGGCCAGATCGGCTTCCGCCCGATCCGATTGCAAAAGCGCGAATAATCCATCCAGAAGGGGCTTTTGCAAAAGGATCACCAGAACACCAAACAGCCCGCCCAGAATGAGGGACCGCAGCATGATCTCGGCAATCTGATGGGGATCATCCCGCCCAAAAGCCTGCGCCACCAGCCCGCTGGTTCCCATGCGCAGGAAGCCAAAGCTCCAATAGATGAAATGAAAAACAAAGGCCCCCAAAGCAATCGCCGCCAGAAAAACCGGATCGGGCAGATGCCCCAGCGCCCAGCTATCGACAATCCCCACCAAAGGACCGGATATGCTGGCCAGAATCGCCGGACCGGCAATCCGCCAGATCCGCCGATGGGGATCGGGCAAAGGCGCCATCATGTTTTTTCTATAATCTGCAAAACAGGCCATAAGCCGATCTCCCCAAACCCCATTGCCTGCAATCCTGAGGCTTTGTAAAATTGATCTCTTTCCTTATCCCAATTGGTTTTAATTTCAATGGTGATGCCCCCTGATCAACCGCTTTCAGCGCATCGCCTGCCTATCGTGCATCATCCCGGTTATAGCGTTCCTTTGCCCGCAGGCCATCGCTTTCCGATGAACAAATACGGTCTATTATATGCCCGCATTCTGGCCTCGGGCTTCGGCCAGCCTTTAGATGTTCATCAGCCCCCCATGGCCGATGAAGCCCAGCTTTGCCGTGCCCATCACCCCGATTATGTGCGGCTGGTGCTATCATGCAGCCTTAGCCCTGCTGAAGAAAAACGCATCGGCCTGCCGGTCAATAAAGCGGTGGTGGATCGGGCGCGCCTCGCATCGGGGGGCACGATTTTGGCCGCGCGTTTGGCACTGGCCCACGGCATCGCCTGTCAAACCGCAGGCGGCAGCCACCATGCCCATCATGATTTCGGTTCCGGCTATTGCGTGTTCAATGATGTGGCGGTGGCGGCGGCGGTAATGCGCGCGGAAGGCCGGGTGCGGCGGATTTTGATCATCGATCTCGATGTACATCAAGGGGATGGCACAGCGGCCATTTTTAGGGATGTGCCCGAGATAACCACCTTCTCGATTCACGGAGATAAAAATTTTCCCGTGCGCAAAGCCCGCAGCGATTATGATCTCGCCCTGGCCGATGGCACCGGGGATGAGGACTATCTCGATCTTGTGAACAGCCATATTCCGCGACTGATCGCCGCGCATCATCCTGAGCTGATTTTCTATAATGCCGGTGTCGATCCCCATATCGATGACCGTTTGGGCCGCTTTCATCTGAGCCGCGAGGGCTTAAAAGCCAGGGATTGCGCGGTGATCGATCATTGTCGGGGGGCGGATATCCCCCTTGTCACCGTCGTGGGCGGGGGCTATTCCAATGATCTGGAAGCGCTGGCCGGGCTGCATTTTATGGTGATCGAGGCCGCTGCCAGAAAGATGGGCTTTTCTGCTGCATAAGGGGCCTTTGCTTGCACTTGGGGCCAAGCTGTCTTAAATGCAGCCCACAGGCTGGGCTTTGATGCTCAAATTGGTGCGGAAGGGCGGATGTGACAGGTCCACGTCTTCCAGATCGGCCTTGAGGGCCTTATCAGGATTGCGTTAAACGGCACGGATAAACAGATTTTGTGCCGGATATGAAGGACAACGAACAGGCATGGAACCATTCGAAACAGCCGACCGCTTGGAAGCGCTCGATAGCGTTGTCGTGCGATTTGCCGGTGATTCCGGCGACGGTATGCAGCTCACCGGCAGCCAATTCACATCATCCACGGCGCTTGCCGGGAATGATCTGGCGACCTTTCCCGATTTTCCCGCTGAAATCCGCGCCCCTGCCGGCACCACATTCGGCGTCTCGGCCTTCCAGATCAATTTCGGATCGGCCACGGTGCTCACCGCGGGCGACGATCCCGATGTTCTGGTGGCAATGAACCCGGCGGCGCTGAAGGTCAATCTTCATACCCTGCGCGAAGGCGGCATGGTGGTGATCGATACCGGATCTTTTTCAGCCCGCAATCTGCAAAAGGCGGGCTTTGAAAGCAATCCCCTCGATACGCCTTTGCTTGATCGTTTCCGGGTTTTGCAATTCGATATCTCGAAACTGACCCTTGAGTCGGTCAAGGAATTCGGCCTTTCGAACAAAGACGCTCTGCGCTGCAAGAATATGTGGACGCTGGGGCTGATGATGTGGATGTTTTCCCGCCCAAGGCAGGCGGTGATCACCTGGCTCAACAGCAAATTCGCCGCAAAGCCCTTATTGCGCGATGCCAATATTGCCGCCCTCAATGCCGGACATGCCTTTGGCGACACCGCCGAATTGGGCGCATCCATCAAGCGCTATCGCGTGGATCGGGCCCAGGCCGAGCCGGGCGAATATCGCACTGTCACCGGCAGTCAGGCTTTGGCATGGGGCATTGCCGCTGCGGGCCAGCTTGCCAAATTGCCGATCATGTTCGGGTCTTATCCCATCACCCCGGCATCACCCTTGCTGCATGAATTATCACGGATGAAAGAATTCAACGTGATGACTTTTCAGGCGGAAGATGAAATTGCCGCCATATGCTCGGCCATCGGGGCTTCTTTTGCGGGATCGATCGGGGTCACATCAAGCTCGGGCCCGGGTATCGCCCTGAAGGGTGAGGCTTTGGGCCTCGCCATTTCCACCGAATTGCCGCTTTTAGTGGTCAATTCCCAGCGCGGCGGCCCGTCCACCGGGCTCCCCACCAAAACCGAACAATCCGATCTTTATCAGGCGGTTTATGGCCGCAATGGCGATGCGCCTTTGCCGGTGATCGCCACCGCCACGCCGGGCGATTGTTTTGATGTGGCCATCGAAGCCACACGCCTCGCGCTGAAATATATGACCCCGGTGATGCTGCTCACCGATGGCTATATCGCCAATGCCGCCGAGCCCTGGAAGCTGCCTGATTTCAACAGCCTGCCCGGGATCGAAGTGGCGCAAAAGCAATTTCCTGATGAAGGCGTGGCGTTCAATCCCTATGCCCGCGATCCCAAAACCCTTGCCCGCCCCTGGGCGGTGCCGGGCACGCCGGGGCTGGAACATCGCATTGGCGGGATCGAAAAATCCACCGAAACCGGGCATATTTCCTATGATGCCGCCAATCATCAGAAAATGAGCAACTTGCGGGCGGAAAAGATCAACCGCATTGCCGATGATATTCCCCTGCAATCTGTGGCCTTTGGCAAAGAAGGCGGGCGTTTGGCAGTGGTTGGCTGGGGATCGACCTTTGGCCCCATCGATCAGGCGGTGCGCCGCGCCCGGGCCGAAGGGCTGGATGCCAGCCATATCCATATTCGCCATATTCATCCCTTCCCGAAAAATCTGGGGGATCTTTTGGCCAGCTATGATCGGGTGATCGTGGCGGAAATGAATATGGGGCAATTGATCACCGTTTTGCGCGATCGCTTCCTGCTCGATGCCCGCGCCTTCACCAAGGTATCGGGCCAGCCCTTCAAAATTCGCGAATTGCTGGCCGCCATTGAAGAAGAACTCGACCCCGGTTCGGCACAAGGGGCCATCTCCTCTCATAGAGCGGCGGAGTAACCATTATGAACAAGCCCTTAGTTGATCTGACCGCCAAGGATTTCGCCACGGATCAGGAAGTGCGCTGGTGCCCCGGCTGTGGCGATTATGCGATTTTAAAATGCATGCAGCGCACCTTGCCCGAATTGGGGGCAACCCCCGCCAATACGGTTTTCGTATCGGGCATCGGCTGTTCTTCGCGCTTTCCCTATTACATGGCCACCTATGGCTTCCACACCATTCATGGCCGCGCCCCGGCGGTGGCCACGGGGGTGAAGCTGGCCAATCCCGATCTGGATGTGTGGATGATCACCGGCGATGGCGATGGTCTGTCGATTGGCGGCAATCATCTGATGCATGTGTTGCGGCGGAATGTGGATCTCAATATCCTGTTATTCAACAATGAGATTTATGGCCTCACCAAAGGGCAGTATTCCCCCACATCGCGCGAAGGAACACGCTCGCCCTCCACGCCTTATGGTTCGCTGGATCGGCCGATATCGCCGGCGGGCTTTGCCTTGGGATCGGGGGCGCGCTTTGTGGCCCGCACCATCGATACGGCGCAAAAGCACATGCCCGATATCTTCAAGCGCGCCCATGGCCATAAAGGGGCGAGCTTTGTGGAGATTTTCCAGAATTGCATCGTTTATAATGATGGCGTGTTCAATGAATTCACCGAAAAAGCGGTGTTTGCCGATCAAACCCTTGATGTGGTGCATGGCCAGCCGATGATTTTTGGCAAGGATCGCAATAAGGGCCTGATGTTCGATGCTAAAAATTTCCGTCTGGCCGTGGCAAATATTGGCGAGGATGGCGTCGACGAAAGCGATATCCTGATCCATGATGAAACCAATCCCACCCTTGCAACGATGCTGGCAGGCCTGCATCCGCCTGATTTTCCGATGGTGATCGGGGTTATTTTCTGCAGCCCGGCTTCCAGCTTTGATCGGGATATGACCAGCCAGATGAACGCCGTGAAAGCCGAACGCGGAGCCGCCGATATGAATGCCTATCTGCGCCGTGGCTATAGCTGGACCGTGGAATAAACTCTGCCCCGGCGAGCCCGCGATTATATGCCCCTTGCCTGGCCCGCGCCCGGCAGGGGGTTTTTCATAGATGCGTGCAATAAAAGCAAAACTGATAAATAATGATCTTTTCTGGCGCAGGGTTTTGCCTTGGTGCGGCGTATCACTGTGAAAAGAGTCTGAATTGGCAAAAAATGGCTCGATTAATGCGACAGATGATGTGACTGGCGATATGCCCAGCGAGGATGCGGCAAATGGTGTGGAGGCGTCTGACGAAGGTCTGATGGAACGTGTGGCGGAAGGAGACCGGGTGGCCTATGCCATTCTGGTCAAACGGCACGCAAACCGCTTTTTGGCGATGGCCGAACGTATCTTGGGCAATCGACAGGAAGCAGAAGATCAGGTTCAGCACGCCTTCACCCGGCTTTGGGTTCATGCGGCGCAGTTCAATCCGCAAACGGCGCGATTTTCCACCTGGTTTTACAAGATCGTGACCAATGCCTGCACCGATCATTTGCGCAAGAAAAAAACGGTGCCGCTGGCACAGGGATGGGATGCAGAAGATGGGGCGCTCCGGGCCGACAAGAAAATAGAACAGGCAGAGCAAAATGAAGCCCTAAGGCAGGCTTTGATGGGGCTTTCACAACGCCAGAGGATCGCGATCACATTGTGCTATTTTGACGAACTGAGCAATCATGAGGCCGCCCGTATCATGGGAACGAGCATCAAGGCGCTGGAATCCCTTCTGGTGCGCGGGCGCGTGGCGCTCCGCCAGATTTTGGCCGAGGATCAATCTGCATGACCATGAAACGGCATCAATTTTTGCACGCACTGGCCTGCTATGGCGCCGATATCGGCCGCTGGCCCATTGATTTGCGCGCCGATGGGCGATCTTTTCTTGCCCAGATCAGCGAAAAGGATGGCGCCTTTGATCCGCTCATCCTTGAAAGCCTCAAAGCCGCCCAAAGCCTTGATCATCTTCTGGATCGCAGCGCTTCGCCCGGCCCGGCTGATGATGCTTTTCTTCAGCGCCTTCAGGCCATACCCCTTCATCATGGCCAGAGTGCACATCATGGCCAGAGTGCACATTCAAAAGATCGCCCAGGCCTTGCAAAGCCCGCCGCCGATCGCATCGGGGCAGCACTCCCGGCTTTCTGGCGCTCGGGATGGCAATGGTTCTCACCCATGAAAATCGCCGGGCAAACCGCCCTCACTGTGGCGGCGATCATCAGCGGATTATATCTTGGGGCGATGGGCCTTCATAACACCCCCAGCGATCATGTTGATCTCAGCCCCTATCTGATGGGCAATGATCTCGCCTATTATGAGGAGCCGGGCGAATGAATACCCCAAAGCCGCCCTTTGCTTTCACCGGATCTGCGGGCTTTAAGCTGGCCTTGGCGATTTCGGTGATTTTGAATATTTTTCTGGGCAGCATCATGCTGGGGCAGATGATCTTTGGCAAAGATCATCATCATGATCGCAGCAGCAAAAGTGATCGCTATACCCTGCGGATGGAATTGCGGGCGCTTGATTCCGCCCTGCCCGATGAAGCCCGCAAAGCCCTGCGCCAAAGCCTCGATGCGGCCCGCACCGATCTGCGCGCGCAAATCGATGATATTCATGCTACCCGCCGTTATATCCGCGATCTTTTGGCCGCACCGCAATTGGATAGCCCGGCGCTATCGGCGGCTTTTGCCCGCCTCAATCAGGATCTGGCCGCCCTGCAAAGGCCATTGCAATCGATCATCGTTGATTCGGCTGAAAAGATGACAGCAGATCAGCGCGCCGAGATGGCCCGGGCGCTTTCTGCGGCGCAATCCCATGCCTCCAGAAAAGCATCGGATGACAAGAAGGATGATGAAAAAAGCGACGATCCGCGCTGATCGTCCTTGCGGCTCACAGAGCGCTTAAAAAGCCTCCTCCCATGAGCCTTGGGTTGCCGCCTTGGAATATTCGGTTGAGCGATTTTCAAAGAAATTCGTATGTTCCACCGCATTCAGCATGATATCGAGCCACAAAAGCGGGTTTTTTTCCGTGGCAAATAAAGGGGCAAGGCCAAGCTGTGCCAGCCGCCGATCGGCGATATAGCGGATATAGCGCTTCACATCATCCGCCGTCAGCCCCTCGACCGGGCCAAGCTCAAAGGCGAGATCCACAAAAGCCTCTTCATGGCTGACGATGGTGCGGCAGATATCGGCCAGTTCATCACGCAGATCGGCAGTCCATAAATCCGGATTTTCCGAAACCCATGTGCGAAACAGCTTGATGATGCTGTCGCAATGCAGGCTTTCATCGCGGACCGACCAACTCACGATCTGGCCCATGCCCTTCATTTTATTGAAGCGCGGGAAATTGAGCAGCATGGCAAAGCTGGCAAAAAGCTGCAGCCCTTCGGTAAAGGCCCCGAAAACGGCCAGAGTAATCGCTATATCGCGGGGGCTATCGGTATTGAAGCGCTGCATATAATCATATTTGTCCTTCATTTCCTTATAGTGGATGAAGGCCGAATATTCGGCTTCCGGCATCCCGATGGTATCGAGCAGATGGCTGTAAGCGGCAATATGCACCGTTTCCATATTGGAAAAAGCCGCCAGCATCATCTGGATTTCGGTGGGTTTGAACACTTGGGCATAGTGCTTCATATAGCAATTATTCACCTCGATATCCGATTGGGTGAAAAACCGGAAAATCTGGGTCAAAAGATTGCGCTCGCCATCGCTCAGCTTCTGACGCCAATCCTTCACATCTTCCGCCAAAGGCACCTCTTCGGGCAGCCAATGGATGCGCTGCTGGGTGAGCCATGCCTGATAGGCCCAAGGATAGCGAAAGGGTTTATAGGCAAGGCGATCTTCGATCAAAGACATAAGCGCTTTTCTTCCTTCAAGGCAAAAACACACAGCCTATCCATGAGCATGAAAGGCATTGGCCACCGCCACCGAGATGCTGAGCAGGCCATCATAAACAATTTCGATGGGATCGATCAGCCGGTGATTGATATCGCTGTAATTGGCCGCCGTTTCATCGGGATAATCCGATTTTTCATGCAGATTGAAATCATCGGCACTGGGCGCGGTATCGGGATAGGCTTCTCGCAGCAGGGCAACGGCTTCGGGAATCCGCAATTCAAAAACCAGCTCCATGATATCGGCCCGGCTGATATCATTGCGCGCCGAAAATTGCGGGATTTTAGCGGCCAGCAAAAACAGATGCTGGATAAGGGCAATCCGCACGGCATGCAAAAGGGCGAGAAAATCCCGTTCGCCCGCATCCAAAACCTGTTGATCCTCGCCGGTTTCATGCAGCAATCGATGAAGCAGCAATTCATCGATCCGCAACCGGGTGGATAATTCCAGCATCGCCCCGAAGCGATCATCGCGTTCCAGCCTGTCGGCGATATAAAGGCAGGCTTCGGTCAGATGGCCCTGATCCGCCCCATGGGGCCGTGCCGCCCAATAGCCCCCATCGAAAAGCGTGCCATAGGCCATCATCGTGCGCAGGCTGGCGCGGGTGCGGCTGGCCACCACCATATCCATCAGATCGGAAAAGCGCCGGCTTTCCCGCCGCCATTCAGAAAAAGGCTCGCGGCCCTTGCGGGTGGCCTGCCCAATGCCCCCCAGCACATTCACCGGATAGCCAAGCTGCTGCAAAACCGCATTATGGGGAATGGCCCGCACTTTCGATAGATCGGGACGTTCGCCCGAGCCGCTTTCAAATTGCCGACGGGCCTTGCGCGATCCGGTGGTTTTCAAAAGCGCCAGCCCGAAAGCCGACAAAGTGCGATGATACGCACCCGAGCCCATCAGCGATTCCTGAAACCGCATCACCCGGCGAAAGAAATCAAGGGTGATATCGGGGGCTTTATAAAAGCTGTCTTCATCGGCTTCGGAAACTCGCTGGTCCAGCCCTTTGCGATATTCAAAAATACGGGTGAAAACCGCCAGCGCCAGATCGGTGCTTTTGAACCATAAATAGCCATCGCCGCCCTGAAAGCTGGTTTCATGACGGAGGCGGAGCCCGCGCTCTTCAAAACGCTTGCGCGCCCAAGGAGATAAAACATGATCGAGCCGGGCCGCGAAGGAAGCGGGATGCGCCCCGCGCCCCATCGATTCGCCATGGGTATTAAAAATCAGACATTCCAGATCGCCCAAGCCGTGGCTTTCCACCAAACGCGCCATATTGGCCTGCAATCGCTCGATCGACAGGGACGCAGGAATTTGACCGATGAACCGCCCGGCATCGGAAAATCCGGTTTGAATGCTGATCCGCCCCCGCGCCTTCACCGCCTTGCGATAAGCGGGCTGGCTGAACAGAACATCCAAAAAGCGTTCCCCGCCCTCAAGCGCCGGGGGGGTTTCAAATAAGGGGGAAATATCCACATGATGATCCACCCCAAATAAACGCGCCAGATAAACCGCGGCCAGCACGGTTGAGGGGCGTTCGCATTCGGCAATCAAAAGCCGGATATCAGAATCCGCATCGATATGCTTGATGAACTGCGCAATGGTCAGGAATTGGCGCACGGCGGTGGTCGATTCCATCGACAAGGCTGCAAAATTCACCGCCAGCGGCGCTTCATTTTCATAAAGATCGTTCAAGGCGATGAGCGCCCCACGGCTGGCCAGATCCACCGGCTTATCGCGATCCAACCGCCGCCGCACCGCATTATGCAATTGGGTGGCATTCATCCGAAAATGCACCCGGCCAGCCCCCAGGCCATAGCATTCCATACGCGCCGCCAAAATCATCAATGGCAGGCTGATCGCATCATCAGGATGCGCTGCCGCCAAAGCATGCAGGCGTTCGATCACCGGGCGCAGGCTGATGAGCCGCCCCGGCCCCGGATCGGTGAGCCAATTGGCAGCAGCGGTAAAGGCCGGGGCCTGATCAAGGGGTTCGGAAAAAAGGGCAATCGCCCGGCGACTATGGCCCAAAGCAGTTTCCAAAACGGCCTTGATGGCATCCATCTCGGTGGTGATCGCCTCGCCACAGGCCGCAAGGGGCATCTGATCGATATCCGCCAGATACCAGCCAAGCTGGCTTTCTTTTTCCATCAGCCGCAGGCGCACACAATCGGCCCAGCCGATATCGGTGCGGCCATCCATATCATAGCCCACCCAGCTTGCCAGATCGAAAGGCCGGGGCCGCAAATCCAGCCAGCGTTTGCCATAATGGGCTTTCGCCACCTCATAAAGCAGGCGGCAAAAAGTGCTGTGGGCGGCGCGGGCGGTGGCAATGGCGGCCAGCACCTGCTGATGCTCGTCGCTCAATGTCGGAGCTTTGTGATCCCCCTCATCGGTGCCTTTCCGATGCACGCCGGTCAGGGCATGGATCAGCTTTTCGCTTTGGGATGGCGACAGCAAAAAGGTGGGATGGGCGGTAAAAACACAGCCAAAGGCCGCCCGCCCCCAGCGTTCGGCAAATTCATCGAACTCCAGATTTTGGGCATCGTCTTCAAAAATGGCCCGCAGGCGCTGCTCATTATCTTCGCTTTGCAAAGGCTCCAGCATGGCCTGCATCCAGCCCGCCCGATCCTTCAGGGAGCGATCCAGCAAATGCCCGCATAAACGGCTCAGATCCTCGCGATCCAAACGGCCGCTTTCGATTCGTGTAGATAAATCGCAGGCCAAACGCCAGATCGGATTGAAACCGGGATCTTCCTTGCGGCGCAAGCGCAGATCTTCCAGCCGTGCCAAAAGGCGTGCTTCCAGATCACGGCTATCGATCAAGGGGCTATCGGCCCCGGTTTTGTCAGGGTGCTGGGATGGGGTCATGGGTCTCGTCAGTCTCCGTTTAAAGGGCACGCACTGCGGCGCAGGAACGGATCGGGGCAGGTCAAGCGCAGCCAATCTTTATCTTCAAGGCGCAGATGCGCATCAAAAAGGGTTGGCATGATCGACCAGCCACGGTCGCTCATGGAATTCCACAAGGCAACCACGCCCAATCCGCTTTCGGGCATGAAGGCAATCTGGGCCCGATAGCCATCAAGGCCGCCATTATGCATCACCAGATCACGCCCGGCATAATCATAAATCCGCCAGCCCAGACCATAATAGGTTTCCCGCACCCGATCCTTCAGCCAGCGGATTCGCCGCAATTCGGCCCGGGTTTTCACACGCGGACTATGCAAAATCGAAAGCGCTTCGGGGCTGAGGATTTCGGGGGCCGCCCCCATCTGCGCCGCCAGCCACAAGGCCATATCCTGAATACTGGCATTCACCCCGCCTGCCGATGGAACCTGATAATAGGCATCATCAAGCCGCGCCTGCTGCCAGCCATTGCGCCCGAAAACATAAGGCCGCGCCCAATTATCATCCTGAGTGAACCCGGCCATGCCATAAGAGGCATCAGCCATCTTCAAAGGTGCAAACAGCCGTTCGCTGACGGCGCGCTCGAAATCAAGGCCCGTGGTGCGCAAAACCACCGGTTCAATCAGGCTATAGGCAATATTTTGATAGCTGTAGCAATCGCCCGTGGCGCAGATCAGCCGCACCTTGGCCAGACGATCAAAAATATCCGGCACCGGAATATGGGCTTCCAAAAGATTATCATAGGCATAAGGCGGCAGGCCGGTCCGATGGGAGAGCACATGCTCGATGGTCAGCCGGGTGGCGGCCTGGGGCCGGATCAAGGAAAAGGTCGGGGCATAGGGCCGGATCGGATCATCAAGCTGAAGCTGGCCCGCCACCACGAGCTGAGCCGCCATGGCCGAGGCGAATCCTTTTGATAATGACGCGATACGAAAGCGGGTATGAGCATCGATGGGTGCGCCATTATCCCGATTGCGAACCCCATAGGTGCGCAAAAGCGCGATTTCGCCCTGATCGACCACCGCCACCGCCAGACCGACAAAATCTTCTCCCTTGGCGGCTTCATCAAGCTTTCGGGCAAAAGCGGCAATCGAATGATCCGGGGCCATCTGCGGCGTGGGCGCCAGGCGCATCTGGGCCCGGGCCATTGGCACCACGATCACCGCCATAAAGGCTGCGAAAGCCAGCATGATAATCATCAAAGCCCTGATCAGGGCCCGGATCAGAGCCTTGTCATTTTCATGATCCCAAAAAATACGCATTTCAAAAGATCATTGGCAGGCAAGACATTCATCATAATCTGTTTTGCTGGCATCATAATCAGTAATGTCCGGATCGGTCTTATTCTGATCATCGCCGATAGCCGCCACAAGGGGGATTTCGATGCCATCGGGCGAGGGCGGGCGATCATCGGATGCCGCAGCCGCAGGTGCCATGCGATCAGACACCACATCGGCCCGTTGCAAGGATTTCGAACGGCAATAATACAGGCTTTTCAGGCCCTTTTTCCAGGCGCTGAAATGAATTTGATGCAGATCGCGCTTATGAATATCGGCGGGGATGAACACATTCACCGATTGCGCCTGATCAACGAGCGGCGCGCGATCCGCCGCCAGATCAACCACCCAGCGCTGATCCAGTTCGAACGCGGTTTTGAACACCGCCTTTTCATCATCGCTCAGAAAATCAAGATGCCGCACCGATCCTTCGCGGGTGGTGATGGATGACCAGATGTCCTCATCATTGCGGCCTTTTTCTTCCAAAAGCGCGATCAGATGCCGGTTTCTAACATTAAAGCTCCCCGATAAGGTTTTGTGAACATAGGAATTTCCGGCAATCGGCTCGATCCCCGGCGAGGTACCGCCGCACAAGGTGGAAATCGAGGCCGTGGGGGCAATCGCGGTCTTGTTGGAAAAGCGTTCAAGCATCCCATAATCTTCGGCATCAGGGCAGGCACCGCGTTCTTTGGCCAAAGCTTTCGAGGCGGCATCCACATCTTTTTTGATGTGATTGAAGATCTTGAAATTCCAGGCCTTGGCCATGGCCGATTCAAAGGGCACCATCCGGCTTTGCAAAAAAGAGTGAAAGCCCATCACCCCAAGCCCCACCGAGCGTTCGCGCATCGCCGCATAGCGGGCATGGGCATGGCCATCCACATCAACGGTTTTATCGATATAATCCTGCAAGACATTATCGAGAAAGCGCATCACATCGGGAATGAAATCAGGCACATCGCGCCATTCCAGATAGCGTTCCAGATTGAGCGACGACAAACAGCACACCGCCGTGCGCATGGCTCCCAGATGATCGCGTCCGGTGGGCAAAGTGATTTCCGAGCACAGATTGGATGTTTTGACGGTCAGCCCCGCAAGCTTGTGATGTTCAGGAATGGCGCGGTTGACGCTATCGGAAAACACCAGATAAGGCTCGCCGGTTTCCACCCGCGCCGTCAGCAGCCTGATCCACAGGGATCGCGCCGAAACTGTGCGCACCACATGGCCATCTTTGGGGCTGGTCAGCGCCCAGTGTTCATCGGCTTCCACCGCCCGCATGAAGGCATCGGGGATCTGCACCCCATGATGCAGATTAAGCGCCTTGCGATTGGGATCACCGCCAGTGGGCCGGCGCAATTCAATGAATTCTTCGATTTCAGGATGGCTGACCGGCAGATAAACCGCCGCCGAACCGCGCCGCAATGATCCCTGGCTGATCGCCAAGGTGAGCGAATCCATGACCCGCACAAAAGGAATGATGCCGCTGGTTTTGCCAACCCCGCCCACCGTTTCGCCAATCGAGCGCAGATTGCCCCAATAGCTGCCAATGCCCCCGCCCTTGGCGGCCAGCCACACATTTTCCTGCCACAAAGAAACGATGGAACCGAGATTATCCTCGGCCTCGTTCAGAAAACAGGAAATGGGCAGGCCCCGATGGGTGCCGCCATTCGATAAAACCGGCGTGGCGGGCATGAACCACAGGCGCGAAATATAATCATAAAGCCGGGCGCTGTGGGCGCTGTCATCGCCATAATAGCTCGCCACGCGGGCAAACAGATCCTGATAGGATTCGCCGGGCATCAGATACCGGTCTTCCAATGTTGCCTTGCCGAATTCGGTCAGCAATGCATCGCGCGTACGATCAACTGAAACCGCCGCACGGTGTTCGAAATGGGTGACCTCAAACACCTTGCTCATCCTTGCTCTTTTAAGGGCCTTCACTTCAGGGTCGATCAGTATGGCCGCATGAGGATACTGATTTTATGAGCACAGGAACATATGTCGAACAAAAAAATAAAGTGCTTTTTGTTCGGCCCTTTAACCAAAGATATGACAGGGCAGGCAGGGCCATCTCACAGTTCTGTGTCAGGGGGATGATCCTATGGAAAAGGCGGCATCCGGTCAACATTCTGATGAAAAAATATTCCCGCACACCATATCTTGTGTGTGAAATGAGGGGTCATGGCCAAAAACCCCTGAAATGAGCGAGTCGCCGCCTTCGGCTCAGCGAGCCTGATCCAGATATTGATCCGCGCGGGAAAGGATTAATAAAAGCCGCACGCCATGGCGCGATCCATCGCCCCTCAGGCCCGCCCGATAGCCAGAAAGCGTTCGCGCCGCAATTGCCGCAAACGATCCGCCGGGATGCCATCCATTTCATTCAAGGCATCCTGCACCGCTTCACCCAAAGATTGGATGGCCCGGCCCGGCTCGCGATGGGCCCCGCCCAAAGGCTCGGGGATGATGGCATCCGCAACCCCCAGTTTCAGCAGGTCCTGTGCCGTAATCTTGAGGGCGGTTGCCGCATCCTTGGCCTTGTCGGCGGTGCGCCATAGGATCGAGGCACAGCCTTCGGGCGAGATCACCGAATAAATGGCATGTTCCATCATCAAAACCTTATTGCCCGCCGCCAAAGCCACGGCACCGCCCGATCCGCCCTCGCCCACAATGGTGGAAACAAGAGGCACAGACAGGCGCAGGCAGCGTTCGGTGGACCGCGCTATGGCTTCGGATTGGCCGCGTTCTTCGGCACCGATACCGGGATAAGCCCCGGGGGTATCCACAAAGCTTAAAATCGGCAATTGAAAGCGATCCGCCAGATCCATCAGGCGCACGGCCTTGCGATAGCCTTCGGGCCGGGCCATGCCGAAATTATGCCGGATCCGGCTTTCGGTATTCGCGCCCTTTTCATTGCCCATCACCATCACCGCCCGGCCATTGAAACGGGCCAGACCGCCAATGATGGCATTATCCTCGCCAAAGGAACGATCCCCGGCCAAAGGCGTAAATTCGGTGAACAAACTCGCCAGAATATCGCTCAGATGCGGCCGTTCGGGATGGCGGGCCACCTGCGCTTTCTGCCAGGGCGAAAGCCCGGCATAGGTTTCGCTCAACATCCTGTCGCGCTTGGATTGCAGCCGATCCACCTCATCGCTGAGATCCAGACTGCCTTCATGGCCGGATAATTTCCGCAGATCGCGAATGCGGCCTTCAAGCTCGGCAATGGGTTTTTCAAAATCGAGAAAGGTAATCATTCATCCATCCACACAGATTTCAGAGGCAAAGTGGTGCCGCCGATGCCATGAGTCAAGCATCCATGGTGATCAGCTGCTTGCCACATCCATCGCTTTTGCCTTTTTGATCATGGCTTTTGCCTGCCGGATCGAGGCCAGATCGATCAGCTTGCCATCCAAAGCCACCGCGCCCTGGCCACTGGCTTCGGCCTTTTCCATGGCATCCAATATCTTTTGAGCTTTGGCAAGCTCATCGGCAGACGGGCTGAACACCGCATTGGCCAAAGCCACCTGACTGGGGTGGATCGCCCATTTGCCTTCACAGCCCAAAACCATGGCCCGGGCGGCATGGGCGCGAAATCCGGCTTCATCGGAAAAATCACCAAAAGGCCCATCGATGGGGCGCAAGCCATGGGCGCGGGCGGCCACCACCATCTGCCACACCGGATAATGCCACATATCGCCCCAATGGATATCGCGCCGGCCACCATCATCCAAGGGATCGGTGAGCACCGCATAGCGCGGATTGGGGCCGCCGATCTGGGTAGTATCGGCATGCACCGAAGCGGCAAAATCGGCCACCCCGAAATGCAGGCTTTCATTGCGCGGGCTGGCCCCGGCAATGGCATAGGCATTGGCCAGCCCCATGGCCGATTCGATGATCAATTCAAAACCGATGCGTTTTTTGCGGCCCCGCGCCCGTTCCACCTGGCTCACCAGAACATCAAGGGCATAGACATCCGCCGCCACCCCCACCTTTGGCAACATCATCAGATCAAGGCGTTCGCCGGTTTTCTCCAGCACATCCACCACATCGCGATAGGTCCAGGCGGTATCCAGCCCATTGAGCCGCAGGGAAACGGTTTTCTCCCCCCAATCGAGATCATTGAGCGCCTCGATCACATTGCGGCGCGCTTCATCTTTCAGGGCGGGCGAGACCGAATCCTCGAGATCGAGAAACACCACATCCGCCGCCGATTGTGCGGCCTTTTCCAAAAACCGCCGGTTCGAGCCGGGCACCGCCAGTTCGGATCGATTGAGCCGCGCCGGGGCTTCAGTGATTTCGGTAAAGCTCATGATCGGGCCTTTCTGTCATCATTGGCACAGTGCATCTTTTGCACTGCAACAATAGCAATCTATTTCTCAGGTGCCAGATAATAGCATGAGAACCCTGCCGATTTGAGGGCATTGCACCGGCTGTTGGCCGCCCCGCGCGAGGCAAAAGGACCGATCTGCAGGCGATAAAAGGTGCCGCGATCCGCAATATCGGCGGGTATGATCTGATGATCGAGCCCCGCCAGCAGATCGGGGGCGGCGGCGCGCATGGCCTCCCATTCTTTTTGGGCTTCGGATTCTGAACGCAGGGCCATCAATTGCAGCCGCCAACTGGCGATGAAGCGTTCCAGATCAAGCCCCGGGGGGTCAGGGGGGGGAGATCA